>NZ_FOJK01000012.1 GCF_900111845.1 Kingella kingae ATCC 23330
TCTGATAATAGCGCACCTTTTGCCTCAACTGCATTGGGTGGCATTAGCCGATTATCAAAATGGTGGATTGATTTGGGTATTCGCCCCGAACGAATTAAACCAGCACACCCAGAGCAAAATGGGCGACATGCGTTCACGAATACAATCATGAACGTTCTCACGAAGGGATTGACCGTCAAACACCTGCGCAATGCTACACACACTCGACACGTTTATATACGGGCAAGATAGAGCCTTATGATTACGGCGATGGTGTTCATCTGCGCCAAGTAAAAGGCAGTGGTGAAATTAAATGGCAAGGTAAAACTTACTATTTAAGCCAAGTGTTAGCGCATGAGGCAGTAGCCTTTGTTCCTTATGCTGATGGTGTTTGGCATATTTTTTATCGTTTCCATTTTCTCGGTCAGTTTGATGAGCGGGAAGGGAAGTTACAACCTGCAATGAACTGGCATGCTAAACCTTGAAGGTGTAAACGATGTCCTTAGGGAAAAATGTAAACTATGTTTATGTTGCACAGGAGATTGCTATCACTCAAAGTCTTGTCGTGTACCAAAAGCGCAGTGGAATCGGTATTGCTAAAATACAAAAGCAGTCTGCACATTTTGTAGATTGAATGTGCAGGCTGCTTTTGCTATTGTAATATTCTAGATTTATGAGGTACTTTATTCCGCACACGCCGAATAAACTTTATGATTATGTGCCGCAGGTTCTACCAAAATATGCGCCACTGCATGAGCCAAACCATTGCGCGACATATAATTTTGCGGCATTTCCAAACGATTTTCCGTCAAACAATATTGCTCGCTCTCATCGTTATTCAAACCACACGGACGGACAATTGTCCAATTCAACGCGCTCTCACGCAACACCTTTTCCGCTTCTGTTTTCGCTAACAATGCTTCGCCGAGAAATTGGCGAACTGGCTCGCTGGTGTGTTCCCATTGCTCGCCGCAACCCATGCTGGTAATCAGCACCAAATGGGCATTTGGCGCGTGTGTGCAGGCTGTCTGAATAATATGAATATTGCCCACCGCATCACTGCGAACGCCTTGTTCATTTTTGCCACCGACAAAGCTCACAATGATTTGCGGCTGATGTTTCGCCACCAACGCGGCAACAGCTTCCGCGTCCAATGCGTCCGCAACGTCAGTCGCCACATTTCGCGCGGCAAAAAAATCATCTTCTGCAGGAACGCGCAACGCTGCCAACGTGGTTTTAGGGTTGAGCAGCGCAATCAATTCGCGTCCACTCGCGCCATTTGCGCCAAAAATCACATTCATCATCAAGCCCCTGCATTCATCAATTCGCGCATTTTTTCAATTTGATGCGCTTTCAATTCACCGTTTTCATCGCGTGAAACAAAAATCTTGAACATCGCGCCGCCGTTGCGATTGATAAAATTCAATGAAACGGTGCTTTTTCCCATAAATGGACGTTCCAGCAAATAAATTGTCGCACAGTTATCATAATAAATATGACCGTGAACGCCGCCTTCTTTTGCGTGTTCAAAATTATAAAAACCGCCGCCCACTTTGCCGTTTGGGATTTTTCCTGTTACTTCCACAATCGCGTCAGGCGTGTGCGCGATAAACGTAACCGCTTCGTCCCATGCCGCAATCGCTTGCAAAAATTCCACAATGCGACCGCCTTCGGTTTTTTTAACCATATCCACAGGCAAGCATTCAATCACTTCTTCAAATGTGCATTGATGTTGCATTGCCAACATTTCCAAAATTTGCCCAGCGTTGTCCGCCAAAGAATTGCGTAAAACGGTTTTTTGTTCAGGAGTTAATTTATTCATAGCTGTGTCCTTATCAGCAGGTGGATTGAGTGCAAACATCAGTTTGCGCGTTAAAGTCGGCGACCAATAGCGACCGCTCGTGTTTAAATGGGCAATGCCCGATTTATCGTCGATTTCCAGCAACGAAAGCGATTGCCATTGCTGCAACAATTTCTGCGCTTCATCGCTGCCTGAAAATAATTTCGTATCCAAAAAGCCCAGCTCAATATCGTGTTGAACCACGCCTAGAATCTCTTTTTGTGGACTGTGTTTACTCAAAAACGACAAACTTTTTTCGTGCAGGCTGCCTGAAAGATAGGCTTGCAAATCGTTTTGCACCTGATAACTCAATCCGCCAAAATTACCGCCAGCCCCCGAACCAAACGCCAAACACGGCATATTCGATTTAACCAGCGTGTTATAACGATTGCGTTCGCCGCGATTGGGATAAGCAAAATGGTTATTGCTGACCTGATTCCAGCCTAAACGTTCCAATTCCGCCACCGCGTAAGCGTATTGCTGCGACTGCTGGTCAAATCCCAACGGTTTCGGAAACGCGCCTTTTTCAATCATGCGGTTAATCGGCAAAAAGGGATAACAATTAAACGCATAAGTATCCAAACCCGACAACGGCAACTGACTGGCAATCGCAATATCATTCTGCCAAATTTTATCGGTTTGTGCTGGCAGCCCAAAAATCAAATCTGCCACCGTAATCACATCATAACTGCACAATTTTTCTAAATACGCACGCGCTTCATCGCCCGAATGTTTGCGCCCCAAACGGCGGCGAATGGTGGTATCAAACGTTTGCACGCCAATCGAAATACGATTCACGCCAGCACTAATGGCAGCCTGAATTTTCTCGTCATCAAAATGGCTCATGCGCCCTTCAAGCGTAAATTCACAATCATCAGCCAGCGGCAAATAGCGGTAACATGCTTCCACTAAACGCGCTAAATCACGGCTGTGCAACGCAGTTGGTGTGCCGCCACCAAAATAGACTGCCTGAATTTTGCCCGAACCTGTGCGGATTTCGGCTTCACGTTTCAATTCCGCAATCACGCGGTCGGTGTAGCCTGCGCTGATGTCGTCTTTCCAAGCGTTGCGATAAAAGCCGCAAAATACGCAATGATTTGCGCAAAAGGGAATGTGGACGTATGCCAAGCCGTCTTCGTCTAATGAATGGGGTAATTTGCTTTCCCAAATGGTGTGCCATTTGTCGTTTGGGATAGAGAGTCCACCCCAAATCGGCATCAGTGTGCTGCGGTCAGGGAAGGCGTTAGGCGCGGCTTTTTTGGGAGAAAATTGAATGGTTTGAGCCATGATGATTAATTGATAATTTCTACCTATATTTTTAATAAAAATAATTCTAGTTTATGAAGAAAATAGAATGAATTCTATTTTTAAACAAAATTGATTCATATCAAATAAATATTAAATTTTGTTAAAATTATTTGACTTTTGGTTAATTGATGATTTGATTACTTGCTCGTGATTAAATTGGCAAGATTTTATTTGTATATTTTATTTAATATTCATATGGTTATGATTTGTCTTGCCTTGTTGGATAGAGATGTTTATTATTCAAGCCTTTCGCATAACACATTCAATATATGAAGGAATACATCATGGCTTATACATTACCTAAACTAGACTACGCATACGACGCATTGGAACCCCATTTTGATGCAATGACGATGGAAATCCACCACAGCAAACACCATCAAACTTATGTAAACAATTCCAACGCGGTTGTGGAAACGTTGCCTGTTGAGTTTCAAAGCTTGTCTGCGGAAGAATTGGTAACGCGCTTGGCAGAATTGCCAGCCGACAAGCAAACGCCAGTACGCAACAATGTGGGTGGTCATGCTAACCATTCTTTCTTCTGGAAAGGCTTGAAAGTGGGCACGACTTTGGGCGGCAGCTTGAAAGCAGCAATCGAACGCGATTTTGGCAGCGTGGAAGCGTTTCAAGCGGAATTTGAAAAAGCGGCGCAAACTCGTTTCGGCTCTGGCTGGGCTTGGCTGGTGGTGGAAGTAGGCAAATTGAAAGTGGTTTCTACTGCTAACCAAGATTCGCCTGTGATGGGCGCGGCATTTGCAGGCTGCTCTGGCACGCCTTTGATTACTTTGGACGTGTGGGAACATGCGTACTACTTGAAATTCCAAAACCGCCGTCCAGACTACATCAAAGAGTTCTGGAATGTGGTGAACTGGGACGAAGCACAACGTTTGTTTGATGCAGCGGCTTAGTCGCTCGATAAACTAAATCAACTTAAATAGAGCAGCCTGCACTTTTTCTGTTTACAGAAAGTGCAGGCTGCTTTTTGTTGCGTTAAAATCGCTTTAATATTATCCCGTTAAAGGCACGATTCATCATGACACATCATGCGAAAAAGCACCCGTTTTGGCAGGCGGATAAACCTTATTTACACAGCGGCGAAATTTCAGATTTTCGGTTTCGTTTGCTGGGTTATATGATGGCGGCTTTGGCTGGGGCGATTAATGCAGGCGGTTTTTTTGCGGTAAACCAATATACATCACACATTTCGGGCGCGTTGTCGCATTCGGCAGACCAAATTTACGCAGGACAATGGAAAATGGCATTGATAGGTTTGGCTGGTGTGGTGGCGTTTATTTTGGGTGCGGCACACGCAAACTGGTTGATTTTGTGGGCAAAACGCCAACGATTTCGCAGCAGCTACGGCATGAGCATGTGGCTGGAAGCGGCATATTTGATGGGATTTGGCTTAATGGGCGTGGGCTTGTCGCAAGGCTGGGCGTTGTTGCAACCAACGGTGTTGTTGCTGTGTTTTATTATGGGCATGCACAACACGGTGCTGACGGTGCTATCGGGCAGCGTGATTCGTTCCACGCACATGACGGGGACGGCAACCGACTTGGGAATTGAGCTATCCAAAGTGCTGTATTACCGCATCGATACCAATCCGCGTTTGCCCGATGTGCGCGTGAATCGGCTCAAAATGCGCTTGTTGCTGGGCATGTTGGGCAGTTTTTTGCTCGGTGGTGTGATTGGGACGTGGGGTTATCAAAAATTGGCGTATTATTTTACGATTCCTGTGGCGGTGGTTTTGTTTGTATTGGGTATGAATTCGGTGGGTTATGATATTCGGATTCGCGTGAAATGGTGGTTGATACGTCGTGTGCGTCAAGCGCGTAAAAATCGGCGCGAAAAATAAAAAGCAGCCTGCACTTTTTTACTCGTCATTCCTGCCGTAGTTTACCCTCGCGTAGGCGGGGCAGGAATGACGGCATGGTAGTTTTACAAAGGTTTCAGTTTGACAAAGTGTGCGAGTCGTCATTGTATTTTTCTTTGATAAAAATTGCCCACAACCAGCCAGTTTTTGCTCGCTAGTTGTGGGCAATGTGGATTATGCACCTACTTTTACGGTGCGCGTCAAAAAGTCATGCACGTCGTCCAAAGACATATCGCTGCTGCTGGCGCAAATGGTCGCAATCGAATTATCGCTGGCTACAACAGTAAAGCAGCTTTCGGCAATGTTTTGGTCTTTGTCTTTGCGAACAAAGCGATAGTCGATGCGACGGTCGGCGGTGTCGTCAATGACTACATTGCTTAATGCTTTATCGCCTTGCAACTGGGTTTTGATTTTACCCAACAATGCAGGTACTTCGCCTTTGGCTTTGCCGTTTTGTACCGCAGTCAAAGTCAAATTGCGGTTTTCATCGTATTGCAACAAAGTGATGCTGTCAGCAGCCACGTCTTGTGGTTGCAGGCTGCTTTCGCTGGATTTATCGGTAAAGCTGGCATCGGGATTGAAACGGAATGCATTGTCTTTGCTGGTCAAAACAGTGGGCTCAACCGCAGGGGCTGCACCTGTGCTCAATTCGGCAGAGCTGGCAGCAGAAGTGGCTGATGCGCTGTTGTTGGCTGCGTTTTGTTGGGGTGCTTGACCGCAAGCTGCCAATGCTAATGCGCTGGCAATGATGAGTGTGATAGATTTTTTCATATAATCGTTATCCTTATGTGAAATCAAAAAAAACGGCATTATATCAAATAAAAGAAAAAGCAGCCCGCAAACAAAATGTGCAGGCTGCTTTGCCAATTAGCGATTAGGATTTACGCAACGATACCACAATGGCTGCGCTACGGTTTTTCCAGTTGATTGGAATCACAAAAGAACGGTCTTTGCGTGGTAATAAGATTTCGTCTGGTGCACCGCGTAATACGATAGGCACAGAAATTTCAAACTCTTCACCAAATTCACTACGAGCATTACCTGCAACGGTATTTGCCACTTCGCCCACCAAGTCAATCATGAAGGCTTCACTCATATCGCGTTCGCCCATCAAAACCAACAAACGTTCCAGCAATTCTTTTGGTGCGGTGAAATACACAATGCCTTTGCTTTTGCCAGAAATCGCAATCACGCCAGTAAAATCTTTTGCAGAAGGCACGCTGTTTTCTACCAAATAAGGTGTGCCAACCACCAATTCTTCTGGGTCCATCATTTGATGAAAGTACTTTTGTACGCCTTCCAAAAATACCTGTAATTTATCTTCTTTCATTTAATGTTTACTCCATCATTTCTTCAAGTGCTTCAAATAAATCTTCATCAGTAAAAGGCTTGCAAATAAAACCGCGTGCGCCTAATTGCAGGGCTTTAATGCCAGTTGCTTTATCCGATAAAGCGGAAATTACCAAGATATTGGCGTTAGGGTCAATATCGGTCAATTCGTAAATACATTCTAAACCGTCCATTTTGGGCATGGTCAAGTCCATAGTTACGATATCTGGGCGATGTTTTTTGAATAGTTCAACTGCTTCCAAGCCGTTGGTTGCAGTGGCAACTACTTCAATATCCATACGACTAGTACCGCGAGAAATACGGTTACGAATCACATTGGAATCATCAACAATCATGAGTTTATAAGCCATAATGTGTTTTTCCTGTTATCAATATTTTTTAGGGAAAGTAAAGCTAAATCTTGTATATGCACCAGCGTGGGTTGCAACGCCAATTTTACCACCCAAAGCGACTACGCGGTCTTTAATAATATCTAAACCAACACCACGACCAGCATCTTCGGTAGATTGGTCTAAGGTAGAGAAGCCAGAGCTGAAAATTAAGCTCAGCAATTCTTTTTGACCCAGTTTAGCCGCATCTTCTTGACTGTATTGACCAATTCGAACAGCTTTTGCACGAATCGCTTCATAGTCAATACCTTTGCCATCGTCTTCCAAGGTTAAAGTGTATGCACCTGAACCGTTGTCTAACAATTCCATGCGAACGTGTCCTGCTGCCAATTTGCGTGCTGCAGTGCGTTGTTCTGGGGTTTCAATACCATGTACGACTGCGTTGCGTAACAACTGAACGGCAATTTCACGAATCGTTGCATCGGTTTCTTCATGTTTGGTTTCTTCAATACCAACATAGCTGAAATCGACATTTTTGCCATTGCGTTTTGCCAAATCGCCAACAAATTGATTGTAGAAATCGGCAACCGTATTTTGTTTGGCTGGCGCTGCTGCGCTAGGTGAAGATATATCGCTATTACCCAAGCGTTGAACCAACTCTTCAATGGTTTGTGTCAAACGCATCAATTCTTCCAAGTGAACCGCCAAGCTCAAGAAGTTTTCACCAGATAAGCTACTGGTTTTGGATAACTTGTTCAATTCGGTTTCCAAGTTTTCTGCCATCACGGTAAAGCCGTGCAGTTTCAGCGTACTTGCTTCACCTTTCAAGCTGTGTACTTCACGGAAAATAGTCTGTACTTTTTCCAACAACTCAGATTGACGTTCACCAGGAGATTTCAATGTGTTATTGATGTTGGTATTGCGTCGTTTGATGCTGCGTACAAACTCGTTAATCATGCGACGGTCTGCTTGCAAAATGGTACTTAACATTTCCAATTGAACGTCATTTTGTTCGCGTTCTTGTTCAATTTTTTGTTCCAGCAATACCGCATCGGTTACATCAGATACGTTCACCAATACACGTGCAATTTCTTTTTCGTGGTATACGCGGTTAAATGCAAAGTCCAAATAACGCAGTTCCTGTTTGCCATTGCTGCCTTTTACCATAACAGGTTGACGATTCAATGGGTTTAAGCTACCAATCAAACGTTCTTTTGTACGCGGGTTATAAAGCTGTCCGATGAATGCGTTGGTTGTGTTCAAATCATCATCAGAAATCATACCACCCAAAATATCCAATAAGTTGCGTTGTCCCAGGTTGGATTGACCCAGCAATTTTTCCAAGTGTTTAGAATATTGCGAACCCAAGTTCAAGTCTCTGTCTAACAGGAACAAACCTGTGCTTACTGTATCCATGATTTCTGTCGTTTCTTGACGAGCGGCTTCGGCTGCCAAGTCAGACGCAAACAATTTACGGATAGAGTAGAAGATGAAGATAACGAAGAATCCTAATGCACCCACGATACCTGTTGTTTGCAACCATGTTAACGCATTGTTATTGGTTGCAAGGTGCGCTTGCACAGCATTTAATGATTTTACGATGCTTTCGTCTGTCAATTCTGCTGAACCTTGTGCTTTCAATACTGCCAAGTCCAAGTTTACAGATGTACCCGTAGGGGAGGTGGCTGTTTTCAGGTATTCATCAATATCTTGAACTAAGGGTTTCCACAATTCCAAGGCTTTGTTAAGTTCTTGAGCCACAACAGGGTCCTCGTCAAATGCGGAGATATTAATTGTTGCACCACTTTCTACTTTGTGCTCACCACCGTTGAGTAGTGCGTTAATACTGCTTTCAAATCTAATGCGATTCTCTTTGAGTGCGGCTAGCGTATGAGCAATGTGTGGACTGTTTGGGTCTTCGCCATAGTTCAGTTTAAGCGACAGCAAACTTTGCATCACTTTCAAGTATGCCGTGTGCATAGATTCGGCAACGGTATATTGTTTATTGTGCTCGTTTACTTGTCGAGACAGCAAAATAGAGCTAATCATCACGGCTGACAAAACAACCAAGAATGAGGCAATCAACACAATCATGCTTCGGTAACGAGTAAACATGCCAGCTGTTGCGGGTTTGTTTGGGGTTGGGGTACTCATAAAATGCGACCACTTTCTATTAATAAAAACCAAAAAAACAAATCAAAAACAAGAAAACGCATATTAATCTGAAAAGCGGTTCTTGTAAATAATTTGTAAAAATGTGCAAGATAATTAAATACTTTAAAATTAACTGTGCAGGCTGCTTTGTATGTGAATGCAAGCAGCCTGCACAAGTATTTATTACTCAAAATTCAGCACGGCAGAAGTGTACACATTTTGCACATCATCTAAATCTTCCAAGGCATCGATAAGCTTTTGCATTTTTTCTGCGTCATCGCCGCTCAATTCGGTTGTGTTTTGCGCGCGCATGGTTACATCGCTATCTTCGGCTTTGAAGCCAGCCTGCTCCAATGTGATTTTGATTTGCGCCCAATCGGCTGGTGCGGTAATCACTTCAATTACGCCATCGTCATCAGTCAAAACATCTTCCGCACCTGCTTCCAAAGCGGCTTCCATGAGTGCGTCTTCGTCGGCATTGGTGTAAACTAAATAGCCCTGATGTTCGAAATTGAACGCCACGCAGCCATCTGTACCCAAATTGCCACCGTGTTTGGTAAACGCATGGCGTACATCGGCAACGGTGCGCGTTTTGTTGTCGGTCATGCAATCAACCATTACCGCTGCACCACCAATGCCATAGCCTTCGTAACGCAATTCGATGTAATCCACGCCTTCTAAATTGCCTGTGCCTTTATCGATGGCGCGTTGAACGTTGTCTTTGGGCATATTGTTGTCCCACGCTTTATCCATCGCCAAGCGCAAACGTGGGTTCGCATTGGGGTCACCGCCGCCTTGTTTGGCTGCAATCGTGATTTCTTTGATTAATTTGGTAAAAATTTTACCACGTTTGGCATCTTGGCGCGCTTTCTTGTGTTGAATATTCGCCCATTTGCTGTGTCCAGCCATAATTTATCCTTACTGAAACAAAAGTAATGTAAAACAAAGGTCGCGTATTTTATCATGTTTTAACGTAATATCCATATAGCTGAAATAGTATGTAGTGCATAGGTAAGTCGTATTGGTTGCGGTATAAAGCAAGCAGCCTGCACAAATATGTGGTCGAGACGTTGTGTAAATGGAATAAAAAAACGTGATTTCACAATAATTAACGAATTTGCTTGACGATATAAGGCGGTTTGATTATATTTGCACCGCTTGAAAGACGGAAGACGTGGGTAACAAGGTGTTTTTATTGGTTGGACTACAAGTGATTACGATAACCGTATTAACCTTGTTTGTGTGGTTGTTTTTTGGTGTGCAGACTGCTTTATCAATGGTTTTGGGTGGTTTGTCTTATATTTTGCCTACTTTAATTGCGGTATTAATTTTAAAGTTTTTGCGTCCATATCCTGTGCTGGCAGGTTCTGCGTTTATTGCAGCAGAAATTTTAAAAATAGTACTGGCTTTAATTTTTATGGTATCGGTATTTTGCTTGTATCCAAGCATACAATTTATCCCTTACTTTATTGGTTTATTAGCAGTCAGTCATTTGGTTTTTTTGTTTTTTTTAAAGGTTCATCGTTATGGCAAGTGAAGCAACAACGCCAGCCGATTACATCAAGCACCATTTGCAGAGCTTGACCAGTTTATCGGATGTTACAGAAGGGCAAGGTTTGCGTAACATCGCAGACTTTTCATTTATTAACTTAGATGCGCTGTTTTTCGCCATTTTATTGGGTATTGCAGGCAGCTATTTGTTGTGGCGTGGTGCAAAAACCGCGACGTCAGGCGTGCCAGGTCGTTTCCAGGCGGCCGTAGAAATTTTGTATGAGTTTGTTGATGATATGTGCAAAAGCATTATCCATAACGAACAATCTCGCAAAGTGGTTGCGCCGTTGGGTTTGACGCTGTTTGTATGGATTTTCTTGATGAATGCCATGGATATGCTGCCAGTAGATTTATTGCCGCGCGTATTCCAAGGTATGACAGGCGAACATCATGCACTGTTGCGTATTGTGCCAACTGCTGACTTGAATACCACTTTGGCTTTGGCGATTGGCGTTTTGCTGACTTGTATTTATTACAGCATCAAAATTAAAGGTTTTGGCGGCTGGATGCACGAAATGTTTTCTGCGCCATTTGGTTCAAAATTAGGGCCAATCAACTTTGTAATGAATATTTTGGAGTTCTTCTCTAAAACCGTTTCGCATGGTATGCGACTGTTTGGTAATATGTATGCGGGCGAATTGGTGTTTATGCTGATTGCGTTATTGGGCGGTGCGTGGGCAGCGTCGGGTAGCGTTGGTTTGCTAGACCCAGTTATGTTTGTATTCCATATTATTGCAGGTGCGGCATGGGCAATTTTCCATATTTTGGTAATTACCTTGCAAGCGTTTATTTTCATGGCTTTGGCGTTTGTATATATTGGACAAGCGCACGACCATCACTAAGTTTCATTTTCTTTTTTTAACCTTTCTTTAACTGGGAGTTTTATCATGGGTTTGATTGCTATCGCATGTGGTTTGATTGTTGCCTTGGGTGCTTTGGGTGCATCTATCGGTATCGCAATGGTAGGTTCTAAATATTTAGAATCTTCTGCGCGTCAGCCAGAATTGATTGGTCCATTGCAAACTAAATTGTTCTTGATTGCTGGTTTGATTGATGCGGCATTCTTGATTGGCGTGGCGATTGCATTGTTGTTTGCCTTTGTTAATCCATTTGCTGCTTCTTAATCAGTCGGTATTTTTGATTAACCCCTATACGAGGGCAGTAAAGTGAATTTAAATGCAACCTTAATTGCGCAAATCATCGTCTTTTTCATTTTGGTTGGCTTTACCATGAAATATGTATGGCCACCTATTGCAAAGGCGTTGGATGAGCGCGCTGACAAAATCGCTGAAGGCTTGGCTGCTGCCGAGCGCGGTAAAAGCGATTTTGAGCAAGCAGAAAAGAAAGTTGCAGAACTCTTAACCGAAGGGCGTACTCAGGTTGCCGAAATGGTTGCTAATGCAGAAAAACGCGCAGCACAAATCGTAGAAGATGCCAAAGTGCAGGCTGCTACGGAAGCCGCGCGTATCGCAGCGCAAGCCAAAGCCGATGTAGAGCAAGAAACTAATCGTGCTCGTGAAGCTTTGCGTGAGCAAGTTGCTACATTAGCAGTTAAAGGTGCAGAAGCGATTTTGCGTCGTGAAGTAAATGAATCGCAACACGCTCAAATGTTGAGTGCCTTAAAACAGGAGCTGTAAGGCTATGATAGAGTTCGCAACTGTTGCTCGACCTTATGCCAAAGCTTTATTTGAGTTGGCAGAAGAAAAAGCGCAAACGGAAAATTGGCTAAATGGTTTGGCTCAGTTGGCGTGGTTAGTTGAACAGCCGAAAATCGCAATGTTGATTGGTGAATCGAGTTCTGATGCTGAACAAAAAGCAGCAGAATTGACTCGCTTGTTGGACGGTGTTAAGGCTGCAAAAAGTCATGAGTTTAGAAATTTCATTCTCGTAGTGGCGCAAGAAAAGCGATTGGCAGCTTTACCAGCTATTTTCCGATCCTTTCAAGATTTGGTTTTGCAAAAAAATCAAGCCAAGCGTGCTGTGATTTACACTGCTTATGATGTCGCTAGCGAAGGTCAAAAAGCCAAAATTGTCGGCGATTTAGAACAGCGATTTAATGTTCGTTTGCAGGCTGCTTTTGAAACCGAACCCGAATTAATTGGCGGTTTGAAAGTAGTGTTGGGCGACCAAATATTAGACTTGTCGGTACAGGGAAAATTAAAGCAACTGTATGCGACTATGACGAATTAGGAGGGTTTCATGCAAATTAGTCCTACGGAAATCAGTGATTTGCTGAAAGCTAAAATTGAAAATTTAAATACCAAACAGGAAGCGCGTACTCGTGGTACGGTGATTTCTGTAACAGATGGCATTGTGCGTGTGTATGGCTTGTCTGATGTAATGCAAGGCGAAATGTTAGAGTTTCCTGGTAATACATTTGGCTTAGCGATGAACTTGGAACGCGATTCTGTTGGTGCGGTTGTGTTGGGTGAATACGAACACATAAAAGAAGGCGACGAAGTGAAATGTACTGGTCGCATTTTGGAAGTGCCAATTGGTCGTGAATTGGTAGGTCGCGTAGTCAATGCGTTGGGTCAGCCTATTGATGGCAAAGGTCCAATCAATGCAGCTAAAACCGCACCGATTGAAAAAATTGCCCCTGGCGTGATTGCGCGTCAATCTGTTGACCAACCTATGCAAACAGGTTTGAAAGCTATTGACTCTATGGTTCCTGTTGGTCGTGGTCAGCGTGAATTGATTATTGGTGACCGTCAAACAGGTAAAACTGCTGTGGCTTTGGACGCGATTGTGAACCAAAAAGGCACAGGCGTTGTTTGTATTTATGTGGCGATTGGTCAAAAAGCGTCTTCTATTGCGAACGTGGTTCGTAAATTGGAAGAACATGGCGCGATGGAACATACCATTGTGGTAGCGGCAACTGCATCAGAAGCTGCGGCATTACAATTTATTGCACCGTATGCAGGCTGCACAATGGGCGAATACTTCCGCGATATTGGCGAAGATGCTTTGATTGTGTACGATGACTTGTCTAAACAAGCGGTTGCGTATCGTCAAATTTCCTTGTTGTTGCGCCGTCCACCTGGTCGTGAAGCCTACCCTGGTGACGTATTCTATTTGCACTCTCGCTTGTTGGAACGCGCAGCGCGTATCAATGCCGATGAAGTGGAAAAATTAACTGCTGGCAAAGTAAAAGGCAAAACGGGTTCATTGACCGCCTTGCCAATTATTGAAACGCAAGCAGGCGACGTATCGGCGTTCGTACCAACCAACGTAATTTCGATTACAGACGGTCAAATTTTCTTGGAAACTGACTTGTTTAACTCGGGTATTCGTCCTGCTATTAACGCTGGTATTTCGGTATCACGCGTGGGCGGTGCGGCGCAAACCAAAGTCATCAAGAAATTGGGCGGTGGTATTCGTTTGGCATTGGCGCAATATCGTGAATTGGCAGCGTTCTCTCAATTTGCATCAGATTTGGACGAGGCGACTCGCAAACAATTGCAACACGGTGAGGTTGTAACCGAATTGATGAAACAAAAACAATTCAACACATTGAATACAGCCGAAATGGCATTGACCTTATGGGCAATCAACAACGGTTCTTATTCAGATGTGCCAGTATCCAAAGCATTGACTTTTGAAGCTGAGTTTTTAAGCTATGTTCGTACGCAGCAGCCTGCAACATTGGAAGCGATTAATGCTTCGGGTGCAATGTCTGGTGATGATGAACAAGTATTGACCGATGCAATGAAATCGTTCAAGGCTTCATACAACTACGCTGCATAAGCAACGAAAGGAGTCTTGAAATGGCAGTCGGAAAAGAGATTCTCACCAAAATTCGCAGCGTACAAAATACGCAAAAAATTACCAAAGCGATGCAAATGGTGTCAACTTCTAAAATGCGGAAGACTCAGGAACGTATGCGTTTGGCTAGACCTTATGCGGATAAAGTGCGCTTGGTAATGAGCCATTTGGCACAAACACAAGCAGACCACGGCATTAAATTATTATTAACAGAACATAAAAACTCAAATCGCGTAGGTTTTATCTTGATTACAACCGATAAAGGCTTGTGTGGTGGTTTGAACGCCAATGTTTTGAAGAAGTTTTTTGCCCAAGTTCAAGAATACCAAGAACAAGGTATTCAAGTTGAAGTAGTTTGCTTGGGTAGCAAAGGTTTGGTAGCGTGTCAGCGTGTCGGTTTGAATGTGATTGCCAGTGTAACCAATTTGGGCGATACCCCAAAAATGGAATTGATACTGGGCGCATTAACTGAAATTTTCCAACGCTATGAACAGCAAGAGCTTGATGTTATCCATTTGGTGAATTCACATTTTGTGAACACAATGAAACAAGAGCCACGCTCGGAAGTATTGCTGCCAATTGGTGCCAATGCTTTGAATGCGCAAGAGGATAGCAAATACAACTGGGACTATCGTTATGAACCTAGTCCTGTTGCAGTGTTGGAATATCTGGTTCGCCGTTATTTAGAATCTGTGGTTTACGAAGCATTAAGCGAAAATATGGCTGCCGAGCAAGCAGCGCGTATGGTGGCGATGAAAGCTGCAACCGATAATGCAGGTAATGCGATTAAAGAATTGCGCTTGGTTTACAATAAATCACGTCAAGCAGCAATTACCACAGAATTGTCAGAAATTGTGGCAGGTGCAGCAGCTGTTTAAAAAGCAGCCTGCACATTTCGCCAAATTAAAGTTAGGATACGATAATGAGCCAAGGCAAAATCGTACAAATTATTGGCGCGGTGGTGGACGTAGAGTTCCCACGCGATGCTATTCCACGCGTTTACGATGCGTTGAAACTGGTTGATGTGGACTTGACATTAGAAGTGCAACAACAACTGGGCGATGGCGTAGTGCGTACCATTGCGATGGGTAGTACCGATGGTTTGAAACGCGGCTTAGCCGTGAACAACACAGGCGCACCTATTACAGTGCCTGTTGGTAAAGCAACATTGGGTCGTATTATGGACGTATTGGGTAATCCTGTTGATGAAGCAGGTCCAATTGGTTCTGACCAAACGCGTGCTATTCACCAACCAGCTCCTAAATTTGATGAACTGTCTAGCGCAACCGAATTGCTGGAAACAGGCATCAAAGTGATTGACTTGCTTTGCCCATTTGCAAAAGGTGGTAAAGTAGGTTTGTTTGGTGGTGCAGGTGTGGGCAAAACTGTGAACATGATGGAGTTGATTAACAACATTGCCAAAGCGCACAGTGGTTTGTCTGTATTTGCAGGCGTGGGTGAACGTACTCGCGAAGGTAATGACTTCTATCACGAGATGAAAGATTCTAACGTGTTGGATAAAGTTGCCATGGTGTATGGTCAAATGAATGAACCTCCTGGCAACCGTTTGCGCGTTGCATTGACTGGTTTGTCTATGGCAGAACACTTCCGTGATGAAAAAGACGAAAATGGCAAAGGTCGCGATGTATTGTTCTTTGTGGACAACATCTATCGCTACACATTGGCAGGTACAGAAGTATCGGCATTGCTGGGTCGTATGCCCTCTGCGGTAGGTTATCAACCAACATTGGCAGAAGAAATGGGTCGTTTGCAAGAGCGTATTACTTCAACGCAAACAGGTTCGATTACTTCTATCCAAGCGGTTTACGTTCCCGCCGATGACTTGACTGACCCATCGCCAGCAACCACATTTGCTCACTTGGACGCAACAGTCGTGTTGAGCCGTGATATTGCTTCTTTGGGTATTTACCCAGCGGTAGACCCATTGGATTCTACATCTCGTCAGCTTGACCCAATGGTATTAGGTCAAGAACACTATGACGTAGCGCGTGGCGTTCAAGCAACTTTGCAAAAATACAAAGAATTGCGCGATATTATTGCCATTTTGGGTATGGACGAATTGTCTGATGAAGACAAATTGACCGTGATGCGTGCGCGTAAAATCCAACGCTTCTTGTCTCAACCATTCCACGTGGCAGAAGTATTTACAGGCTCTCCTGGCAAATACGTTTCATTGCGCGACACCATCGCTGGCTTTAAAGCCATTCTGAGCGGCGAATATGACCACTTGCCAGAACAAGCGTTCTATATGGTAGGCGGTATTGAAGAAGCTGTTGAGAAAGCGAAAACCTTAAACTAAGGAGGTCGGCATGAGTATCATGCGAGTTGAAGTGGTTAGTAACGAAGAGCACATTTATTCTGGCGAAGCGAGTTTTGTCGTGGTGCCAACAGTAAATGGGGAACTTGGTATTTACCCTCGCCATGAGCCGATTATGAGCTTGGTTCGTCCTGGTGCATTGCGTGTGACTCAGGTTGGTTCTGCCGAAGAAGTATTGGTTGCAGTTTCTGGCGGCGTGCTAGAAGTGCGACCAGACACGATTACCATTTTGGCTGATGTGGCAGTGCGTAGTTCAGAAATGGATCAAGCACGTGCTGAAGAAGCAAAACGTGTTGCAGAGCAAAATCTGGCAAAAGCGCAAGATGGCAATGCACAAGCTAAGGCGCAGGCTGCTTTGGCGGCTGCGATTGCAGAGCTGAAAACATTGGATTATTTGCGTTCGCGTAAAAAATAAACATAATTGGTTGAACCGCTTTCCTTACTATGGGAAAGCGGTTTTTTGTGTGTGGATATATGGGTGAATCTGTTAAAATCCCTATCCTACATATCATGCAAGAAAGAAGGAATATGACTCAATTTTCACAATTGGGCTTGGGGCAAGAAATTGTGTCGGCATTGTCCGAGCAAGGCTACGAAACCCCCACGCCCATTCAGTTGGCAGCCATTCCAAAAGCCTTGGCAGGGCACGATTTATTGGCGGCTGCACAAACGGGTACGGGCAAAACCGCCGCGTTTATGTTGCCCAGTTTGGAGCGTTTGAAGCGTTATGCCAATGCCAGCACATCGCCAGCCATGCACCCCATGCGTATGTTGGTTTTGACACCCACGCGCGAACTGGCTGATCAAATCGACCAAAATACGAAAAGCTACATTAAAAATTTGCCGTTGCGCCACACTGTTTTGTTTGGTGGTGTGAGCATGGATAAGCAAACGGCGGATTTGCGTGCAGGCTGCGAAATTGTGGTGGCAACGGTTGGACGCTTGCTCGACCACGTTAAGCAGAAAAACATCAATCTGAACAAAGTTGAAATTGTGGTGCTGGACGAAGCCGACCGCATGCTCGACATGGGTTTTGTTGATGAAATCCGTCAGATTATGCGTTTGTTGCCCAAATCGCGCCAAACTTTATTGTTTTCAGCGACGTTTGCGCCCGATATCCGCAAATTGGCGCAGGATTTTATGCATCTGCCAGAAACGATTGAAGTGGCAGCACAAAACACGACCAATGCTAATGTGGAACAACACGTGATTGCGGTAGATGCACATCGCAAAAAAGAATTGTTGGAGCGTTTGATTGTGGATTTGAATATGCCGCAAGTGATTGTGTTCTGCAAAACTAAGCAATCTGCCGAGCAAGTGGCGCGAGATTTGTTGCGCCGTGGCTTGTCGGCAAATGCCATTCACGGCGATAAATCGCAACAAACGCGTTTGGAAGTGTTGAGCCAGTTCAAATCGGGCGAATTGCGTGTTCTGGTGGCAACCGATGTGGCGGCGCGTGGTTTGGATATTGCCGAATTGCCTTTTGTGATTAATTACGAATTGCCTGTTCAGGCGGAAGATTATGTGCATCGCATTGGGCGGACAGGGCGCGCAGGCGCGGAAGGCGTGGCGATTTCGATGATGGATGAAACCGAGCAAAAAATGTATGCGTCCATTCAAGAGTTGATTGGTGCTCAATTGCCTGTTTCGCGCATTGAAGGCTTTGAACCGCGTTGGGAACAAGTGCAGGCTGCTTTGCATGAACAGCCGTCGATGTCGTCTCCCTCTGCGCCATCTTCGCGTACGCAACGTACCGAACGCGGCGAAAAAAGAGCCAACCAGCGTGAAGCCAAACGACAAGTAGAAAAAATGGTTGAAGTAGAGCGCAACAGTGTTCGCCGTCGTGGACGCGAACGCCGAACGTGCGCTTTGTTGCAACGTAATTTTGGTGCGATTTAATCGATACAATCGTAGTGGATTCAATTCAAACTAGGACAAGGCGACAATGTCCGCCGTGTACGCGTGGTACATAAGGGCATTGGCAACGCGGTACTAGTTTGAAGTGAATTCACTATAAAAGCAGCCTGCACTTTTTGTTGATTCAAAGTGCAGGCTGCTTTTTTTGTGTTTCAATTGGGTTTAGTTTTTTTTAGCTGGCGCAGGTTTGCTGGCTGCTACTCCCAACGATTTTTGCCACTCAGCTGGATTTTTGATTAAATCCAATGCTTTGCGTAATTGTTCGTCTTTGCTTGGGTCGGGTTTGCGGCGCGATGAAACGTCTTTATCATCGTCTTTTTTGTTGCTGGCAGGTGTAGAAGCAGCCTGCACTTTGTCTGCGTTTGCCACTTCGGAAGCAGCCTGCACCACGCCGCCTTTTACATCGTCTGCGCCCAATGGGTTGCCAATGTGTCCGTTCAAATCGGCTTCACGGCTTTCGAACGTGCGGTTTTTGTCCAACACTTCCACATCTGGCACGATGCCTGTCGCTTGGATAGAGCGGTCTTTGGGTGTGTAATACAAAGCGGTGGTCAATTTAACCGCGCCACCGCTGGATACGGGAATAACCGATTGCACCGAGCCTTTGCCAAAGCTGCGTGTGCCGACAATCACGGCGCGTTTGTGGTCTTGCAATGCGCCTGCCACGATTTCTGATGCCGATGCCGAACCTGCGTTAATCAACACCGTCATCGGTATGGTTTTGATTTCGGCTGGCAAGTTTGCCAATGGGTCTGTGCCAGCAGTGAGCAAGTAATCTTCGGGGCGAGCTTTGAGCAACATGGCTTGTTGATTGTCGCGCCCTTTGGTGCTGACTACCACGCTGTCGTTTGCCAAGAATGCTGCCGACACGCCCACTGCGCCATTGAGCAAGCCACCTGGGTCATCGCGCAAATCCAGCACTAAGCCTTTGAGTGTGCTGCCATTTTCTTTGGTCAAAGCGGCAATTGCGTCTGCCATAGCTGGCACAGTTGGCTCTTGGAATTGGCTGATGCGGATATAGCCGTAACCATTTTCCAGCAAATGATGACGCACGCTGCGAACTTTAATAATGGCGCGAGTCAATTTCACCACAATCGGTTTGGGTGCGTCTTTGCGCGATAAAGTTAGCGTGATGCTGGTGCCTGGTTTGCCGCGCATTTTTTTGACTGCATCGCTCACGCTCATACCGCGTGTGGATTCGTTGTCAATTTTGACGATGAAATCGCCACTTTTTACGCCTGCGCGCTCGGCTGGCGTGTCTTCAATCGGCGCAACTACTTTGACAAAGCCGTCTTCTTGCCCAATTTCCATGCCCAAGCCACCAAATTCGCCCGACGTGCCTTCGCGCATATCTTGGTAGCCTTTTTTGTCCATGTATTCTGAATGTGGGTCAAGTCCTGATACCATGCCTTTGACTGCGCCTTCTAGGATTTTTTCGTCTGTTTCGTTGTGGACATAATTGGCTTTGATTTGACCATAGACTTCTGCCATCACGCGCAAAGATTGCAAGGGCAGTTGATTGTCGTTACTTTGATTTTTGGGATTGGCGGCAAGGCTTTGTGCGCCAATGCTCACAGCTGCGCCTGTGATTGCACCCATGGTGTATAAAGCAATTTTTTTCCAAACAGGTTTCATGATGTTGTTCTTTCTGTAAATGCGCGTGCAAAGTGCAGGCTGCTTTTGGGTCGTGCGAACACGGTTTGCAAAATCAAAAAGCGTAAGGATAGGCGATTTTAGTCAATCCTGAAAGAGGCAAGAATTAAAATCGTGCAAAAAAATGTGCAGGTTTGATTAAGCAGCCTGCACACTGCCCCACGCGATAACGGCTACACCAGCAAAACACAATGCTGCGCCAATGTAATCGCCTGGGCGCAACGCCATGCCATCGACAAAACGTAACCACAACAGCGCAATGGAAATGTACACGCCGCCATAAGCTGCGTAAATTCTGCCACTTGCGGCTGGGTGCAAGGTAAGCAAATAGGTAAACGCGGCTAAACTTGCCGCTGCTGGCATAATAAGCCACGCGCTTTTGCCTTGTCGCAACCACAAATAGGGCAACCAGCAGCCGATGATTTCGGCAAGTGCGGTTAGGATAAATAGGGATAGGGTTTTAATCATAAGTTTGGGTTGCAGGCTGCTTTGTTAGGCGGATTGAAATTTCTTATCAGGGCGCATAAACACATAAAACACCAGAGAAGTGATTGCCCTCAACGTATCTACCAACATATCTTTTTGCGCGTCCCAAATATCGCCTTGCGAACCCAAAAATTCCACGCCAGCATTGCCGCCTTCAATCACCGCGTATTGTATTGCCATACATACGCCGTGTCGCTAAAACGAAATTTGCGAAACGTCAAAACCAATGCGCCAAATACGATAAACAACGGCATGGCTTCTGCCCACCACACTGCACGGTCGGACGGTGCAACGCCTGCTCAAATCGCTAGGGCAATGAAAACAGCGGATAAGGCTATGGGAATAATATTTTGTTTCATTATGATTTCTTCCTATTTGAATACAAAAGCAGCCTGCACATTATTATTTCTCGTTGTCTACTTCCGCCGCGTCATACGCTTCCACAATTTTTTGAACTAATGGGTGGCGAACCACATCTTCACTGGTAAACACATGAAAATACAGCCCGTCCACGCCGTCCAATTTTTCACGCGCATCACGCAAACCTGATTTGATGTGGCGCGGCAAATCCACTTGGCTCAAATCGCCTGTAATCACAGCTTTTGTGCCAAAACCAATGCGCGTTAAAAACATTTTCATCTGTTCGGGCGTGGTGTTTTGCGCTTCGTCCAAAATCACATACGCACCGTTCAACGTGCGTCCACGCATATAAGCAAGCGGCGCAATCTCAATCAAGCCTTTTTCCATCAATTTGGTTACGCGGTCAAAACCCATTAAATCGTAAAGCGCGTCATACAATGGGCGCAAATACGGGTCCACTTTTTGCGCCAAATCGCCTGGTAGAAAACCCAATTTTTCGCCTGCTTCCACCGCAGGGCGTACCAATACAATGCGTTCAATTTGATGTTTGTCCATAGCGTCCACCGCCGCCGCTACTGCCAAATAGGTTTTACCCGTGCCAGCAGGCCCCAGCCCGAAAACAATATCGTGATTGAGTAAGGCACGAATGTAACCGTTTTGGCGCGGCGTGCGTCCGCCAATGCTGCCGCGTTTGGTGTGGAAATAGTAGGCGTGATTTTCGTCTGATTTTTGAACGTGTTGCGCGTCTGATGTTTTGGCTTCAATCGCGGCTAGGTTGATGTCGTCATCGGATAATTCGCGCTGTTCGGCGATGTCCATCAGCGCAACAAGCGCGTTTCGTGCGGCGTGGGCTAGGCTGCCTGAAAACGTGAAATGGTCAAATCGGCGGCTGATTTGTACGTCTAGGCTGTGCGCGAGTGTGTGCAAATTGTCGTCTAATGCGCCGCAAAGTCTTTGCAGGGCAACTGGGTTGTAGTCTTCAAATTGTAGGTGTACGGTGTGGGTCATGGTTTGTTTGCTTGATTGAAATGGGTTAAAAATAAAAAAGTGCAGGCTGCTTTTGTATCGGTTTAACGATACTTCGCCAATTCCGCCTTAATCTTGGGCAATGCTGCTCGTGCTGCTTGTTCGCCCAACGTAATCGCTTGGGCTTTTTGGTCAAAACCGCCTACCGCGCCCAGTTGTTGTACGGCTGGTTTAATCACGACATTCGCTTGCGCCAGTTCGGCATTGAGCGCGGAAATGCTCATAATGTTTAAACTTTGGTCTAAATAAGCAAAAAAACCGCTGGATTGCTCTAGTCGCGCTGGCTTGGCGGAAATATCCACCGCAATCACCACATTCGCGCCCATGCGTTTGGCTGCGCTTACAGGAACGGGTGCGGACAGTCCGCCGTCCACATATTGCTTGCCGCCAATTTCAACAGGCTGGAACACGTTGGGAATGCTGGCACTGGCGCGAACCGCTTGCCCTGTGTTGCCACGATTGAACACCACCATTTTGCCTGTGCCAAATTCGGTGGCAACGGCGGCAAATTTAATCGGCAATTTTTCTAGGGTGCGATTGCCTACCTTGTCATTGACCCAGTTTTGCAATTTCTCGCCACGAATAAAGCCACGAGTTGAAAGCGTTAAATCCACAATATCGCCTTTTTCCAGCAGCGATGCTTCGGTTTGTAAACGTGCAGGCTGCATGCCCGAAGCGTATAAACTGCCCACCAATGCGCCTGCACTTGTGCCTGTTACAACATGAACAGGGATATTGTTTTCGCGCAATACTTTGAGTACGCCAATGTGGGCAAAACCTTTGGACGCGCCTCCGCCCAATGCCAAGCCGACTACCAAGCGCGGTTGGTTAGTGTTTTGTGATGCGGTGGATTGGGATTGAATGACTGAACACGAAGTCAGCAAAATAGCGGCGGATAATAAGAAAACGCGGCGAGTAAAACGCATAGGAAATTCTTTCTAGGTAAAAAAGCAGCCTGCATTTTACTCCATAGCGAATTATCTTCAAATGAGTACTGCGTTGCCAACGCCCTTATGTACTGGTTGTACACGGCGGGCGTTGTCGCCTTGTTCTCCTTTGAATCTAATTCACTATAAAAAGCTATGCTATGATGTGAGTCTTAATTTTGTTTACCAATGATTTTGATGCTTCAACAAGGACAACACCATGCCGAATTTAACTTCACGCTCGTTTTTGAAATTGCTGGACTTTACGCCTGCTGAAATCACGGCTTTGCTGGATTTAGCCGCCAAACTGAAAGCCGATAAAAAAAGCGGCAACGAAGTCCAACACATGAAAGGCAAACAAATCGCGCTGATTTTTGAAAAAACCAGCACGCGAACCCGTTGTGCGTTTGAAGTGGCAGCGCGAGACCAAGGCGCACATGTTACCTATCTTGAACCCAGCGGCAGCCAAATCGGACACAAAGAAAGCGTAAAAGACACCGCTCGCGTGTTGGGGCGTATGTATGACGCGATTGAATACCGCGGTTTTTCGCAATTGGTGGTGGAAGAATTGGCGCAATATTCAGGTGTGCCTGTGTACAACGGTTTAACAGACGAATTTCACCCCACGCAAATGCTTGCCGATTTGCTGACCATGCGCGAACACAGCGATAAGCCGTTGAACGAAATCAGCTATGCTTATTTGGGCGATGCGCGATTCAATATGGGCAATTCTTTGTTGATTGCAGGCGCGTTAATGGGTATGGACGTTCGCATTGCCGCGCCCACATCGTTGCAGCCTGCACCCGAATTGGTGGCAAAAATACGGCAAATCGCGCAAAAAACAGGCGCAAAAATCACGATTACCGACAATCCACAACAAGCGGTGCAGGGCGCGGATTTTGTTCACACCGACATTTGGGTTAGCATGGGCGAACCCGAAGCCGCATGGCGCGAACGCATTGATTTACTCAAACCATTCCAAGTGAATGCCAATTTAATGAACGCGACTGGCAATCCAAATGCGAAGTTTATGCACTGCTTGCCATCGTTCCACAACCGCGACACCAAAGTGGGGGAGTGGATTTACCAAACCTTTGGCATGGACGGCGTGGAAGTTACCGAAGACGTGTTTGAAAGCGCGGCAAGCATTGTGTTTGACCAAGCGGAAAACCGTATGCACACGATTAAAGCGGTGATGGTGGCGACTTTGGGGAATGTGGAGATTTAAATTACTTGGTTGCCCAATCGTATCCATTTAAATGAAAAATCAGCCTGCACATTTTGTTTATAGAAAATGCAGGCTGCTTTTTATAGTGGTTTAAATTTAGATTAGGACAAGGCGACAACGGCCGCCGTGTCCTAATCTAAATTTAAATCACTATAATCCCAAAACACTATTGAACATGAATCCAACCAACACCGAAATCATAGAATCCCTGCTAGACCATTTGTGGCTGCAAGAGCGTTTGGCAGACAACACCTTGCAAGCCTATCGCCGTGATTTAAACAAACTGGCAACTCGGTTGCAGCAAGAAAACACCGATTTTCTGCACGCAAGCAGCCTGCAATTAGCCAGTGCGATTTATTTGGCAGACGAAAGCCCGCGCACCCAATCGCGTTGCTTGTCGGCAGCCAAGCGACTGTATGCTTGGTTGATAGAACAAGGCAAACGCGCCGACAATCCGTGCCGCGATTTAAAAACCGCCAAATTGCCGCGCACCTTGCCACAGCTCATCACCGAAGCGCAAATAGACGCGCTGCTTGCCGCGCCCAATGTGGACACGCCACACGGTTTGCGCGATAAAGCCCTGCTGGAATTGATGTACGCCACAGGTTTGCGCGTGAGCGAAGCTATTGGTTTGCGCTTGCACGAACTCAAATTGCTGCAAGGCATGGTCAGCATCATTGGCAAGGGCGACAAACAGCGCATTGTGCCATTGGGCGAAGAAGCGATTTTTTGGCTGGAACGCTATCTGCACGAAGCCAGAGATACGCTGCTCAAAGGGGCAAACTGCGATGTCGTGTTCGTGTCGCAAAAATGCAATGGCATTACGCGCCAACTGGCATGGATGGCGGTCAATAAATACGCGCAACAAGTCGGCATAGTTGGCTTGTCACCGCACGGTTTGCGCCATGCCTTTGCCACGCATTTGGTCAATCACGGTGCGGATTTGCGCGTGGTACAACTGCTGCTCGGACACGCCAATTTAACGACAACGGAAATTTATACCCACGTTGCCAATGTGCGATTGAAGCAGGTGGTGGATACGCATCACCCAAGGTCATAAAAATTGTGTTAAAACAAACTACACAGTTTTAAAGTTTCGTATAATGTGTAACTTATAAAAAGTGCAGGCTGCTTGGCTTGCAAATCTAAAATTAACCTAAAAGGAACACAAAAATGACTGACCAAACCGTATGGAAAACCGCGCCTTTACACGCTACTGTTGACCATGTTTTATCGCGTTTTCACGATACGCACCGCGCTCAAATTGAACGCATTTTGCCTTTGCTGGACAAAGTGAGCAGCGTTCATGCCGACACGTTCCCAGCCGAACTCGTGCCTGTGGTACAACATTTGGGTGATGAATTGCAAATGCACATGCAAAAAGAAGAGCGCGTGCTATTCCCTATGATTAAGCAGGGCATGGGACGCAATGCCGCCATGCCTGTTCGCGTGATGATGATGGAACACGATGACCATTCTGCAACCATTGAGCAAGTGTTGAGCCTGACCGATAACCTGACTCCGCCAGCACAAGCGTGTGGTAGCTGGCAGCGTTTGTATGCCGAATTGCGCGAATTGGTTGATGATTTGCAACAGCATATTCAGTTGGAAAACCATATTTTATTCCCCCGCGCATTGGCTGAATAAGTTTGTTGGATAGATAAACAAAGTGCAGGCTGCTTTTTCTGAAACACGAAAAGCAGCCTGCACTTTTTTGTTATACCTAAATTCAATGCGCTCCACTTGCGGCACTTGCTACGGCAGCCTGCACCAACACACTGTCTTTGGCTTTCAATTCCACTGCGCCGCCTTGGCTGGGCAGCCATTTTTCTTCTACGCGCCATGTGCCTGCTTCGTCTTCCACGCGCACATACCAGTGAACGGTTTTGGGCAACGCGGCAAAAGTCGCTAAATATTCGCTTTTGTCGCCCGATTGCAGGCTGCTTGCTGCTTTGAGCGGTGCAACGTGGTCGGCATCTTTGCGCGCTGGGTGCAACAGCGTTAATTTAAGCGGTGCTTCGCGCTTGAAATCGCCCGACACAAACACTTTTGCCGCTGTGCCATCGGCATTGAACAGCACTTGTGCGACTATGCCACGTTTGGCGGCTTCTACATCGCGTTCCAGTTGCAGGTTGATGTGTTTGCCGTCTTTGTAATAATCGTCGCTCACTAAATCGGCAATATTATCGCTGGCGATTTTGAGCGTGATGAACGCGGCAATCACGACAATAATCGGGCCGCTCATCAGCAGCCAAAAGACTTTTTGTTTGTACCAAGGCTGCTGGTTGCGTTGTTCTTCGGGCGTGGGTTGCGCCATGTTTTATTCTCCAATAAAGATAGATTGTTCTTCAATATCACGTGCTTCGGTTGCAGGCTGCCCTTCGGTGCGATAGTGGAATGTGAACACGATTGGGTGGCTGCCTTTGTCGGCGTATTCGGGTTGCGTTGCCACTTGCACAGGCACGGTGATGATTTGTCCTGCTGGCACAAGCACGCCATTTTCGGGCAAACCTGTTAGGCGAATGTCTTTGAAACCTGTTACATCGGCTGTAACGATTTGCGGCTTGTCGCTGGCGTTGCTAATGCTTAAATTGTAGGCATTCTCCAGCATGCCTTCTTTGTTTTCGCGCACCATCACGCCGCGGTCTTTAATCACGTCAATTTGCATGGTTTGGCGCGTGGCAATGCCAACCAACAAGGCGATAATCGCGGCAAGCAGCATACCGCCATAACCCACCACTTTGGGGCGCAACAAATGTTTTTTGATGTCGGCATCGGTGTATTCGTGTTTTAACACGGCTTCGGTGGTGTAGCGAATCAAACCGCGTGGATAGCCCATTTTGTCCATGATTTCATCGCAAGCGTCAATGCAGGCTGCACAGCCAATACATTGGTATTGCAAGCCATTGCGAATATCAATGCCTGTTGGGCAAACTTGTACACAGGCGGTACAGTTAATGCAATCGCCCATGTCGTTATGTTCGGCATTTTTCTTACGCGCACCGCGTGGTTCGCCGCGTTCTTCGTCATACGAAATCACCAGCGTGTCGTGGTCAAACATCGCGCTTTGGAAGCGGGCATACGGACACATGTGCAAGCAAACTTGTTCGCGCATAATGTGTCCAAACAACCACGTTACCATGCCATAGAACGCGGCTGTTCCCAAGGCAACGCTGCCTGCTGTGCCGTTGAAAATGGCTGGCACAAAATCGCGGATTGGCGTAAACCAGCCTGCAAATGTGATGCCTGTCCACGCGGCGACGACAAAAATCAGCGTGTATTTAATCGCTTTAATGCGGATTTTTCTGGCGTTCCATGGCTCTTTGTCCAATTTCAAACGCTTGTTGCGGTCGCCTTCCACCAAGTGGTCAATCCACAACATGATTTCGGTGTACACGGTTTGTGGGCAAGAATAGCCGCACCACAAACGCCCTGCCACCGTTGTCCACCAAAACAAACCAAACGCCGACACAATCAGCAAACCAGTCAAATACAGCAAATCGGCTGGCTCAAACACCAAGCTGAAAATATAGAAATGTCGCCCTAAAATATCAAACCAAACGGCTTGACGACCGTCCCAGCTAATCCACGGCATGCCATAAAAAAATAGCTGCGTTGCCACAATCATAAAAATACGAATGTTGGCAAAGCGACCTTTGGCAAGTTTGGGGTGAATGCGTTTTGCGCCTTGATAAAGCTGTATGGTTTGTTCTTTTACGGGCGGTTTTTTGGGGGATTCGGTGGACATGGTTTGTGTTCCTTGTTTTTATTGATTTAAATTCGAACGGGACGGAATTATACGCCTTATTTATTGATTGTGCAGGCTGCTTTTTACCCATTTGCTTTACATCGCGTCATACACGTCGCGCACCACCGCTGCAATATCCGCAATGCCAGCCAACAAAGTTGCATCGTCTTGGGCAATATTCATGCGAATACACTCGTGTGCGTGGCGGAAGTTTGCCGTGTCTATGCCCACAAAAAAATGCTCGCTCGGAATAATCAACGTGCCGCGCTGTTTCAATTTTTCATACAATTCTTGCGATGTAATCGGCAAGTTTTCAAACCACAGCCACAAGAAAATCGCGCCTTCTGGCTGATGAATTTTGAGTGGATAACCGCGCAACTGTTCTTGCAAAGCCGACACCGCCAGCTCCGCTTGTTTTTGATAAAACGGCTTAATCACATTTTGCGCCAAATAGCTCAAATCGCCATTGCGGATTAACGGCGCAACCAAAGCTGCACCCAATCGCGTGGGCGCAAGGTTAATAATCGCATTCAAACTGCTAATCGCCTGTACCACTTTGGGCGCAGCCACCACAATCCCCGTCCGCACCCCAGGCAAACCAATTTTAGACAGACTAAAACACAAAATAATGTTGTCGTGCCAATTTAGCGTGGCTGGCGTGTGAATAATATTCGGAAACGGCATGCCATACGCATTATCAATAATCAAGGGAATACCGTGTTTTTGCGCCAAAGCGTCCAACCGCGCCATTTCGTCATCGGTTAGCACATTGCCAGTCGGGTTGGTTGGGCGCGAACAGCAAATCGCACCAATTTGTTGATTTTGCCAATGCGGCAGATTTTCCAGCGCGTCAAAGTCCACACGATATTTAAAAAAACCGTCTTTGCCATTGTGTTGCACATTTTGGATTTGCGGCGGCACGGCAACAAAATGTTTGCCCTGCACATGAGCATCGGCATAGCCAATGTATTCAGGCGCGAGCGGCAACAAAATGGATTTGTCGCCATCGTCAAATCGTCCGCCAAACAAGTTAAATAAATAGAAAAAAGCGTTTTGCGAACCGTTGGTTAGCGCGATGTTGTCGGCAGAAATGTCCCAGCCGTATGTTTCGCGAAAGAAATGAACCAGCACGCCAATCAACTTCGCATCGCCTTGTGGCGTGGAATAATTGCCCGCGCTTTCTATGCCTACGCCAGATGTAGCGATGTGGTGCAACATACGTTCATACGCCGCGTTCACTTCGTCCAAACGCGCAGGGTTGCCACCGCCGAGCATATTCATCGGTTTATCGCTGTTGAGTGCGTTGCCCAAGTCGTCCATGAGCTGCAAAATGCCCGTTTTTTGCGTGAATTTTTGTCCAAATTGTGAAAATTGCATGATTTTTTCCTGTGCGATAGAGATTGGTGCAAATTATAACGCAAGCAGCCTGCATCGTATCAAGGTGCAAATTGTTCATATAAAGCAGCCTGCACTATAATTTCCTTTTTTCACAACAGAGTAACACCATGCCCACTCTATACCTAATCCCCACACCATTGGGCGCAGCAGACACCCTCAGCCTGCTGCCCCACGAACAAGCCCAAATCCAACACATCACCGATTTTGTCGTAGAAGCCGAAAAAACCGCGCGTTCACATCTCAAACACATGGGTTTGCACAAACCAATCCGTGAATTAAGCCTACGCCCACTCAACGAACACACGCCCAAAACCGAAGTCGCTCAACTGCTGCAACCCCTGCACGAAGGGCGCGATTTAGGTTTAATCAGCGAAGCAGGTTGCCCAGCCATTGCCGACCCTGGTGCAGATTTAGTCGCACTGGCACACGAACACGGCTTTGAAGTGAAGCCATTGATAGGCGCGTCCAGCATTTTGCTCGCACTCATGGCATCGGGGGCGAATGGTCAATGTTTCGCGTTCAAAGGCTATTTGCCAGCCGACAAAGACCAACGTGCAGGCTGCTTGCGTGATTTGGAACAGCGTTCACGCCAAGCCAACGAAACGCAGTTGTTTATAGAAACGCCGTATCGCAACGATGCTTTGTTTGCCGATGCCATAAGCAGCCTGCACCCCAACACACGCCTGTGCATTGCCAGCGATTTGACTTTGCCAACCCAGTTGATTATCAGCCAACGCATTGTCGATTGGCGCAAAATGCGCGAACTGCCTGTGCTAAAAAAACGCCCGACCATGTTTGTGTTGCACGCGGAGTGACATAAATCAAAGAACCTGTATTCACAAACAACTATTTGATAAATTTTAATATTTGTGAAATATACCCTAGTTTAACAAAATTTTCAGCAGATAAATTCGTCTGCTCAAAATCTTTTGCTAAACGTCGAGACCAACCTAACCATGCAAACGTTCGTTCTACAATCCAACGTTTGGGCAGAATATGCCAAGAAATATCTTGAATTCTCTTTGAAATCTCAACAGTTAAACCCAATTGCTCTGATACTTCACGCTCAAATGTATTCCGATAACCTGCGTCTGCACAGAAACCTTTTAAACTCGGATAGGTCTCAAACGCTTTTTTTGCTACAAAAATACCTGCTTTGCTTGTTTTTGATGGATTAAACGTTTTTTTGAACCAATGCCAAAAGAATTCTATCCCATAAGCCTGATTGATTGGCTCTGCGATAGAAACTCCATACGGTTGAATAAGGTGGAAAATCATTGGGCAGCATACGCCACTGGCAACCTGTTTTGGTCATGTACAAAACGGCATTCACTAATTGACGTTTATCCCATTTGTAGTGGCGTAGCTGGTTAAAATATGGCTCAATCGCTTGCCATTGGGCATCTGTTAAGTCTGTTGGGTAGGATTTTCTAGTCATAAAGATATTTTATCATTTTTGTGAATACAGGTTCTTAGATTAGGGCAAGGCGACAACGACCGCCGTGTACACCTAGTATATAAGGGAGTCGGCAACGCTGTACTAATCTAAATTTAATTCACTATAAAAGCAGCCTGCACAAAAATCGCGCTCAAACGGCTTTGAGCTATAATCGCATCTTTATTTATTGCTATGGCGATTGCTTATGCTCACCTACACTTCTCGCCCCAAACGCCCCGAACCGACACACGAATATCCGTGGCTGCTGTTGCTGCTGGCTTTTTGCTGGCTGTGGCCAGGCGTGTTCTCGCACGATTTGTGGACACCCAGCGAACCGAACATGATGTTGGCGATTGACGATGCGGCACAGCGCGGTGCGTGGTTGCCCACGGTGTTTGGCGCGGCGTATTTTGATGTGTCGCCGTTGTATGTGCAAACTGCGGCGTGGTTCAAAATGTTGCTTTCGCCTTGGGCTGCCGATGCGTTTTCGGCGGCGCGATTTGCCAGCGTGTTGTTTACCAGCTTGGGCTTGCTCGGCTCGGGCATGGCTGGCTACCGTTTTTTGGGGCGACATCACGGGCGCAGCGTGGTGTTGATTTTAATCGGCTCGGTTGGCATTTTGCCGATTGCTCATTTTTTGGGCGCGTATTCGCCTGTGTTTGCAGGCGTGGGATTGGCGATGTGGGGCTTTTCTATCGCGCAACGTCAGGTGATGTTTTCGGCAATTTTGGTCGCGCTTGGCACAATGCTGTTGGCACAATCGTTGGGATTGTTGGCGGCGTTGGCAATGCTGTTGGTGGCGAGTTTGTTGCCGTTTAGTCCGCATTGGCGCAATCAACGCTATACGGTTGCTTTGGTGGCGATGTGGGCGATTAGCTTGCCCTTGCTTGCGGTGTACCCGATTGCGTTGGCGATTGTTGAACCTGCGGCGTTTGCGGTTTATTGGCAACAACATATTTTTGGCTCGTTTGGTGGCATCAACCAAGTGCAGGCTGCTTTTTCGCTGCATTATTATCTGCAACATTTGCTGTGGTTTGCCTTTCCTGCTTTGCTTTTGGCGATTTGGACGCGCACACGTCAATCGTTTCGCGCCACACCAGCAGGCGTGTTGATGGCGACTTGGTTGGCGGTATTTGGCGGATTTTTGTTGCTCAATCCCGAACAGCATCAAGATTTATTGGTGTTGCTGTTGCCGCCATTGGCACTATCTGGCGCGGCGCAACTGGACAACCTACGCCGCGGTATGGCAGTGTTTCTGAATTGGTTTGGCATTGCGCTATTTGGCTGCGCTGCTGTGTTTTTGTGGATTGGCTTTGTGGCGATGAATTACGGTTTTCCAGCCAAACTTGCCGAACGCGCTGCTTATTTTAGTCCGTATTACACGCGCGATTTAGACATCATGCCGATTTTGGTTGCGCTCTTGTTCACGCCCATGTGGCTGATTGCGATAACGCGCAAACGCATACGCGGACGACAAGCCGTAACCAACTGGGCGGCAGGCACAACGCTGGTTTGGGCTTTGTTGATGACGCTGTTTTTGCCGTGGATAGACGCAGCCAAATCGCATCGCCCCGTTATCCAGCAGTTAATCCAAGCTGTACCCGATGTGGCACACGCCAACTGCTTGTATATTGACCCACGCGACAAAACCGCTCGTTTGGCGTGGCAACAATACGGCACAGGCGCGTACACAATCCAAAACGCATCGTGTCGTTACACCTTGGCGCAATACAATCCGCGCAACGAAGTCGCCCCAGCAGGCAACATCGTGTGGCAAGGCAAACGACCACGCAGCAAAACGGAGTTGTTTGTGTTGATTCACAATGGTGGGGAGTGAGCAATCAACAATCAAAGCAGCCTGCACTTTTGGTCTATATCAAAACGCAGACTGCTTTATCATTTCTTTGCGCTTTTTCGGCTATTAGTCCTATTCAATCCGCTATATAATCCACGCTCATTGTGTAATCCGAAAGCGATATTATGAACAAACTAATCGCCATACTAGGCGCAAGCCTAATCAGCGTGCAACTGGCACACGCTGCCGTGAACCCAGACGATTTATTGCCAGCCGAACAAGCCTTTGCCCCCACTGTGCAGGTGTCCGACCAAGGCGTGCAAGTGCAGTTTAAAATTGCCGATGGTTATTACTTGTATCAAAGCAAAATCACAGCGCAAACCGAACCCGAAAACTTGCTCGGTGCGCCCCAATTAAGCGCAGGCAAAGAAAAAGAAGACGAATTTTTTGGCAAACAAACGGTGTATTACCACAACGCCGATGTGCGCTGGAACTACGCGCAAACCGTGTCGCAGCCCTATAAAATCCACTTGCGCTATCAAGGTTGCGCCGATGTGGGTATTTGCTATCCGCCTGTGGACACATCGTTTGACATCAACGGCAATGGCACATACGGCAACGAAATCAATCAAGCCAATGACGCAAAATCGCTGTTTGTAAAAAAGCCAGCGGGGGCAGCACCAACCGCGCCAGTTGCGCCCCCTTCGTCCGCAGTTGCTGATGATTCATTGAGCGGTCAGCTCAAAAGCAGCCTGCACACTTTATCGCGCGACACATTGGGCTGGAATATTCTGGCGTTCTTCATTTTTGGCTTGGGATTGAGTTTTACCGCGTGTATGTATCCGCTGCTGCCAATTGTATCCAGCATTATTGTGGGCGACCAAAGTAACACACCCAACAAAAAACGCGCGTTTATGCTGTCGTTGGTCTATGTGCAGGGCTTGGCTTTGACCTACACCAGCGTGGGCGTGTTGGCTGGCTTAACAGGTGCATTACTAACCGTGTGGCTGCAACAGCCAATTGTGGTGCTGTCTATGTCAGGCGTGATGATTTTGTTGGCGTTGTCTATGTTTGGGCTATTTAATTTACAGTTGCCAAGCAGCCTGCAAGCCTATTTCCAAAATAAAAGCAACAAATTATCGGGCGGCAAAACCACATCGGTGTTTGTGATGGGTATGCTCTCCGCGCTTATTGTTGGTCCTTGCGTTGCGCCACCATTGGCAGCAGCGTTGGGCTACATCGGCAAAACAGGCGATGCACTGCTGGGCGGCACATTGCTGTATGCGTTGGCATTGGGAACAGGCGTACCGCTCATCATCATCGGCACCTTTGGCGGACACATCATGCCACGCGCAGGTGTGTGGATGAACGGCATCAAATACGCATTTGGCGTGATTTTGCTCGCCGTTGCCGTGTATTTGGCGACACCGTTTTTGCCGTATGCCGCCACCGCCAGTTTATACACCTTATTGTTGATTGCGCCTGCAGTGTTTTGGCTGACCCGTTTGCGCGGATTAAAAAGCAGCCTGCACGCATTTTCCATTGCCGCGAGTGCATTATTATTGATTGGCGGCGCATGGTTTGGCATACAAAGCGCGCGCAGCCAAGAAACCGCGCTGCACCGCTTTTTAACGCTGCACCCACAAGGTGAATCGCACGGACAAAAATTCAGCGATGTCGCACAAATGGAACAAGCCATTGCCGCCTTGCACGCGCAAAACTCCAATCAACCTGTGTTGTTGGACTTTTATGCCGATTGGTGCGTGTCGTGCAAAGAAATGGAAGCGCGAACATTTAGCGATTCGCAAGTGCAGGCTGCTGTGCCAATGGCTAGGCTAATCCAAATAGACGTAACCGAAAACACCGCCGCACATCAGGCTTTGCTCAAACAATATGGGCTGTTTGGCCCGCCAGGTTTGTTTGTGCTCAAAGCAGACGGCAGTCGCAGCGACCCATTGCTGGGCTATGCGAAATCGGACGAGTTTATTGCTTGGTATCAGGCGCGGCAGTAAGTTATGTATAGTGGATTAAATTTAGATTAGGATAAGGCGACAACGCTCGCCGCGTGCAAATAGCACATAAGGGCGTTGGCAACGCAGTATCATTGCAATTTCACTTCACTATAATATAAAAAAGCAGCCTGCACATTCGGTTGATTGAATGTACAGGCTGCTTTTTATGGTTTACCCCACAATCCGTTCAATTTTCGCACCCACGCCACCGAGTTTTTTCTCGATGTGTTCATAGCCGCGGTCTAAATGGTAGATTTGTTCCACAATGGTTTCGCCCTCGGCAACCAAACCTGCCATCACCAAACTTGCCGAAGCGCGTAAATCCGTCGCCATAACCGTTGCGCCCGACAATTTTTCTACGCCTTGCACCAAAGCGGTGTTGCCCTCGGCAGAAATATTCGCGCCCATGCGGTTGAGTTCAGGAACGTGCATAAAGCGGTTTTCAAAAATGGTTTCGGTTACTTTGCAAGTGCCTTCGGCTACGGCATTCATCGCCATAAATTGCGCTTGCATATCGGTTGGGAACGCTGGGTGTTCGGCGGTGCGAATGTTCACGGTTTTGGGGCGATGTGGCATATCAATGCTAATCCAGTCGTCGCCCGCTTCAATAATCGCGCCTGCTTCCACCAATTTGTCCAACACCACCTCCATGGTTTTGGGCGCGGCGTTGCGTAACACCACTTTGCCGCCCGTCATCGCCACCGCGCACAGGAATGTGCCTGCTTCAATGCGGTCTGGCACAACGCTATGTTCCGCGCCGTGCAATTCGTCCACGCCTTCAATAATCATGGTTTGCGTGCCGATGCCTTGAATTTTCGCGCCCATTTTGACCAAGCATTCTGCCAAGTCCACTACTTCTGGCTCAACCGCGCAATTTTCTAGCGTGGTTGTGCCTTGCGCCAAAGTCGCTGCCATGAGCAGATTTTCTGTGCCACCCACCGTTACCATATCCATCACCACACGCGTACCTTGCAATTTGCCTTTTGGCGCAGTTGCTTTTACATAACCATGTTCAATCACAATTTCCGCGCCCATCGCTTCCAAACCTTTTAAATGCTGGTCAACAGGACGCGCGCCAATCGCACAACCGCCAGGCAAGCTCACTTCTGCTTTACCAAATCGCGCTAATGTTGGACCTAGTACCAAAATAGACGCGCGCATGGTTCGCACCAAATCGTATGGCGCACAAGTGTTGTTTACCGTGCTGCCGTTAATTTCAAATTCGCTAATGTTGTCGGTTAAAACGCGCGCGCCCATGCCTTGCAACAGTTTTTGCGTGGTTTTGACATCGGCAAGCATGGGCACGTTTTTTAAGCGCAATGTGCCGCTAGACAGCAAGCCTGCACACATCAACGGCAAGGCGGCATTTTTTGCGCCCGATACGATGATTTCGCCGTTTAATGCGCCATTGGCAGTAATTTTTAATTTATCCATAATGTTAATTTAAACTTTCTGCGGTTAAGTTGATTGAATTGGCGCGGATTATAACGGAATTTACCGTTTTATTGCGGATTGGGTGCAGGCTGCTTTTATCGCCATATAAAACAGTATAGAATTCGCTTGCTTTGTTATCATTTGAATATCATTTAACCGTAGGCTGGGTCATGCTCCAACCTACTCCATAATAGAAAGCCATTCCATGACTCAAACAACCGAGCAATCTATCCCCAGCCTAACTCGTTTTGAACAAGCGGTTAGCAGTCAAAACTACGAAGCAGCCTGCACCGAATTACTCAGCATTCTGGGTCAGCTAGACAGCAACTTTGGCGAAATCCACGGCATTGAATTTGCCTACCCAGTCCAGTTGCAAAACCTACAACAAGATGTAACCATCCATTTTTGCACGCGCATGGCAACCGCCATCACCACGTTGTTTACCAACAAAATGTGGAGCTTAACCGACGACGGCAGAACGCGCTTTTTAACCGTGCAACGCTGGATTAATATGATTTTCGCCAGCTCACCTTATGTCAATGCCGACCACGTTTTGGCAACCTACAACACCAATCCCGAACCCGATTCTTTGTGGAACAACATTCATTTGGACAACAACCAAAGTGCGTTCAACAAATTCGCAGTCATGTATTTGCCCGAATCCAACGTACAGGTCAATTTAGACAGCTTGTGGAGCGTGAATCCGTCTTTAACCGCGTCTTTGTGTTTTGCATGGCAATCGCCGCGCTTTATTGCCACCGAAGCCGCGTTCAATCGCCGTGCCCAAGTGTTGCAATGGTTTCCAGCCAAATTGGCGCAGTTTAATAATTTAAACACGCTGCCAGCCAACATCAGCCACGATGTGTATATGCATTGCAGCTACGACATCGAACCTAATAAACACGATGTAAAAGGCGCGTTAAACCAAGTGATTCGCCGTCATATCTTGGAAGAATACGGTTGGCAAGATTGCGACGTAACCAAAATCGGCAACGCGCACGGCAAACCTGTGATGCTGGTGCTGTTGGAACACTTCCATTCAGGGCATTCTATTTATCGCACGCATTCCACTTCTATGATTGCGGCGCGTGAGCAATTCTATTTAATTGGCATCGGCGGTGCAGCGGTGGACGAAGCAGGACGCGCTGTGTTTGACGAATTTGTAGAAATAGATGCCAAAGCCAGCACCATGGAGAAATTGCAAGCCATTCGCGCCATTGCCACCAAAGAGCAGCCTGCGGTGTTCTATATGCCGAGCATTGGCATGGACTTAATCACCATTTTCGCCAGCAACACACGCATCGCCCCAATCCAAGTCATCGCGTTGGGACATCCAGCCACCACCCATTCCAAATTCATTGAATATGTGATTGTGGAAGACGACTACGTTGGCAGCGAAGAATGTTTTAGCGAAACCCTGTTGCGCCTACCAAAAGACGCTTTGCCGTATGTACCGTCAGCACTTGCACCAGCATCGGTGGAATACAATTTGCGCGAAAACCCAAGCGTAGTACACATTGGCGTCGCTTCCACCACCATGAAGCTGAACCCATATTTCCTAAGAGCCTGTGCCGAAATCAAAGCGCGAAGCAAAGTGCCTGTGCATTTTCACTTTGCCATGGGTCAGGCATCGGGCGTAACCTTTGCCTACATTGAACGCTTCCTAAAAAACTATTTAGGCAAAGCGGTGACAGCCTACCCACATCAATCGTATACCGACTATTTACGCACGCTGCACCAATGCGACATGATGATTAACCCATTCCCATTTGGTAACACTAACGGCATTATTGATATGGTCACGCTAGGCTTGGTAGGCATATGCAAAACAGGCGCAGAAGTGCATGAGCACATCGACGAAGGCTTATTCAAACGCTTGGGCTTACCAGAATGGTTGATTACGCAAACGGCTGATGACTATGTAAACTGCGCGGTACGTTTGGCAGAAAACCACGAAGAACGCCTTGCCTTGCGCCACCATATCATTGAAAACAACGGTTTGAACATGCTGTTTTCGGGCGACCCAAAACCAATGGGGCAAATCTTGTGGGCAAAAGTGCAAGAAAAAATGGCAAAACCAGCCAAAAAAGCCACTGCGAAAGTCGCATCTAAACCAGCCGCTGCGGTTGAGCCAGTAGCCGAAAAACCTGCGACCAAAACCGTCCGCAAAACAGCGAGCAAAAAAGCCGCTGCAACCGAAGCGACAACAGAAAAAGCCGCGCCCAAAACCACGCGCACACGCAAAAAAGCAGCGGAATAAGGCGTAATACCATTCCATAAAAATAATTTAACTTCGTTACCAACTCCCTTTATGTGCTACTTGCACACGGCGGTCGTTGTCGCTTTGTTAAATTACTTTTCTGGAATGGTATACAAACAAAAAGTGCAGGCTGCTTTTGAATACAAAAAAAGCAGCCTGCACTTTTTATTATTATAGTGGATTAAATTTAATTCACTATACAATCCAACAAAATCACACTTATGAAATACCCAGTCCTAATCCCAGCCGCAGGCGTAGGCAGCCGTTTTGGTGCAAGCATTCCCAAGCAATACGCCCAAATCACCCACGCCCCTGTGTTGCAACACACCATTGATTTGTTTACCCAAAACCCACGCATCGGACAAATTGCCGTCATCATTTCGCCCGAAGACGAATGGTATGACAACTGCATCAAGCAGCCTGCACAATGCAACGTGTATCGCGTAGGTGGCAGCAGCCGAGCCGAGAGCGTTGCCAACGGCTTGGCGACTTTGTTGCAACAACAAAAAATATCGCCCAACGACACGATTTTGGTACACGATGCCGCTCGCTGCTGTTTACCTCAGGCTGCTTTGAACCGCTTGCTAGACGCATTACCGCAATGCCCAGACGGCGCGATTTTGGCAATTCCCGTTGCCGACACACTCAAAAGCCAAGACAACAACCAACGCATTGTGCATACCGTGCCACGTGCAGGTTTGTGGCAAGCGCAAACGCCGCAAGCCTTTGTCGCAAGCAGCCTGCACCGCGCCTTGCAAACCGCTGATTTAGAACACATCACAGACGAAGCATCGGCAATGGAACGTTTGGGTTTTGCGCCACAGTTGGTTGAAGGCGACAACCGCAATCTTAAACTCACGCGCCCTGATGACGCAGCTTGGGCAGTGTTTTTGTTGCAGCAAGCGCAGTTGTTAGCGTAAACAAAAAAGCAGCCTGCACTTTCCCATTCCAACCAAAGGAAATCATCATGATGAATTGGAACACCCTGATGTCTGCCACACGCTTTGTCCGCCAGCCCAACGGCGACATCATCGCGCAGCCACATCAAGCCAACGACCCCTATCGTAGCCCCTATCAAACCGATTACGACCGCGTGGTGTTTTCGCAAGCCTTTCGCCGTTTGGGGCGCAAAACGCAGGTTCACCCTTTGGCAAAAAACGACCACACCCACAATCGCCTAACCCACAGCGTAGAAGTTGCCAGCGTGGGGCGCAGTTTGGGCAACCAAGTCGGCGTGATGCTGCAACAAACCCAGCATTTGCCCGCGCACCTGTCGCCCAACGACATCGCCACCACCGTACAAGTCGCGTGTTTGGCGCACGATTTGGGCAACCCGCCGTTTGGGCATACGGGCGAAGACGCGCTGCGCCATTGGTTCAAGCAACCTGCACATCAACATTATTTGGCGGATTTAAGTCCAGCCGAACGCAACGACATTCAAACCTACGAAGGCAATGCCCACAGCCTGCGCCAAATTTTGAGTTTGGAAATGTATGCCCAACAAGGCGGAATGCGCCTGACCGCCGCCGCGATTGGTACGCTCATCAAATACCCGTGGAGCAGCAGTCAGCCGCAAAAAGGGCAACGCAAATTCAACATCTATCAAGCCGAAATGCCGCTGTTTCAAGCCATCGCACACGAATTGCAACTCCCCCAAATCACGCCAAACGAATGGGCAAGGCACCCACTATCATATCTGATGGAAGCAGCGGACGACATCTGCTACGCGCTCATGGATTTGGAAGACGCAGTTAGCCTATCGCTCATCAACGCCAACGAAATCGAACAACTGCTCGCGCCCCTGTGCGATACCGAACGGCTCAAATACGCCAGCAGCCTGCCGCAACGCATCGCCATGATGCGCGGCTTGTCTATTGGTTACGCCATCAACCAAGTCGCGCAAACCTTTATGCAACACCACAACGATTTGCGTGCAGGCTGCTTTGATGCGCACGATTTATTGCACAAAACCGAACCCAAATTGCACGAAACACTCAATGCTGCCAAGCAGTTAGCTCGCGACAAAATTTTCCGCCACCGCAGCAAATTGGTACACGAACTTGCCGCCTTTCCGTGCTTAAATTCCATGTTGGATTTGTTGATACCTGCCGCGCACGCCAAAATCACACAAAGCAGCCTGCACAATGTACAACACAGTTTGGCGTTGGATTTGCTAGAAAAAAGCCCCATTACTGCACAAGACACGCTTTATACCGCATACCTAAAAGTGCTGGATTTTATCGGCGGCATGACCGACAACTACGCCGCCAAAACCGCCAGTGAGCTATCGGGCAGCAATATGCTTTAATTTTGTTTACTTATAAAACAAAGCATTATTATTTTTCCGATAGAATTTACTTTACAACAAACTACCATCTGCGTATGATTGCGTCTTTCTTGATTTGCACAAGCAGTCAGCAACGCAAATAAGCACCCGTAGCTCAGTTGGATAGAGTATTTGGCTACGAACCAAAGGGTCGGGCGTTCGAATCGCTCCGGGTGCGCCAAGAAACTCCTTTATTCCGCGCCCATCGTCTAGCGGTTAGGACATCGCCCTTTCACGGCGGTAACCGGGGTTCGATTCCCCGTGGGCGTGCCAGTTTTTGAAAATCCCTGTCTTTTGGCAGGGATTTTTATTTGTCTATTTTATTCGCATTTCGCATCACGCAAACACATTGGCGATGCGCTTCCCTGCGGACAGCAATTCATACACAAATAGCGAATAGCTTTCTTCTACAAAAAATCGGGCATTATTGTAGCGACTGGTTGGCGTGTGTGATGCGTATGCGTTCAGTTGCAAATCTTGTGCCATATTCATCGCGCGCGCCATGTGATAGGGGTCGGACACAATAATCACGCTATTCAAATGGTGTTTTTTCATTAAAAAGCGCGTGTTTGCTAAATTTTGAAATGTGTCTTTGGAGCGGGTTTCAAACACAATATCTTGGTCAGCAATGCCTTGTTTGATGGCGTATTGACGTGCCACTTCGGCTTCGGTGGCGAATCCTGCTTTGGGTGTGCCGCCTGTAAAGATGATTTTTTTGACGCGCCCTGTTTGATACAAGGTCAGCGCGTGGTTAATGCGTTCACGAAAAACAGGCGACGGTTTGTTACCCCATGCTGCCGCACCCAACACGACGGCTGCATCGGCTTCATCGGGTAGCGGCTGTGGGCGCGAATAGGCATACACTTGCCACACGCACCACAATTGCAGACTGCTTATCAACGCGATACTCAACCCTAATCCGCGTAACCAATATCGCCCAAATTTTCGCATCGCTATCATATTAAGCAGCCTGCACCAAAGCGATAATGTTATCCAAAGGTCGTCCAATGGCAGCTTTGTGTTGTGTCAGCAAAATAGGACGTTCTAGCAATTTAGCGTTGGCAAGCAAAGCAGCCTGCAATGTTTCTTCGCTGGCTTGGGCTAGGTTTTGCTCTTGATAGGCGGCATCTTGGGTTCGCATCATGTCGCGCAGGCTTGGAATGCCCAGTTTTTGGGCGATTTCTTGAATTTCGTTTGCCGATAAAGGTTCGCGCAAATAGAGCCGAATATGCGGATTGAAGCCATTTTCTTGCAACCATTGCAAGGCTTGGCGCGATTTGCTGCATTGGGGATTGTGATACAAAATCATCATACATTCCTTAAATAGGGATAAGCCAAACTATTGTACGCAAAATGCAGGCTGCTTGGGCATCTAGTTGGCATATTTTTCTGCGATAAGTCATAGTATGCACAACAAATCCGCTATAATACTGCCCTTATCATTATTGACTAACAGAGATTTGTCTTATGAATCAACTTTATCTCGTTGTGATTATTGCATTTTTGGCTATATTGATTGCGGTTATTTTGTATAACATGTATCAAGAAAAGCAATATCGCCGCAAAATTCGCAGCCAGTTTGGTCATTCAGACCACGATGCGCTGTTGGGCAGCCAAACTGAATCGGTGCGCGATGGCATGAGCTTTGGTGGCGAAAAATTGCAGCGTTTTGCTGCTTCCAAAGTGGCAGACAACCAAATCCATTCCGCAGAACACGAACCCGAATCAACCGATATTCAATATAGCGAACCACTTGTTAATTTGCATTTTGATGAAAAAACACAAGAAATCTCGATGCAAATCAACGTGAAAGAAACAACACCATCTGTTGCGGTTGATACTGAATCTACCCAACCCAATACCACGCCTTTTTCATTGATTGAAGACGAGCTACACACCAAAAAGCAGCCTGCACGTTTAGATGACGAACCACAAGCAGAATTGCCATTTACAGAAACGCCTGTTGCACCCATCGCCCCAATTATCACCCCGACTACGCGCCGTTTGTTGATTGAATTGGACGATTTAACCCAGCACTCACTCACCTGGTTCGACACTCGATTTGATTATGTGGCGCACGTTGCCTTGTATCAACCCAAAGAATTGCAAACGCTACCACGCTTGTCGGGCGGACATCACTTTCAAATTGCAGGCTGCACTATGGACAGTCGCTTCCAACTTGCCGAGCCAATCCCAGGTGTGCATTACCAAGCGTTTGCGATTGGTTTGCAGGCGATTAGTCGCAAAGGCTTAACCACCGCCGAAGAGCTGCGCCACTTCCAACAACAAGTGCGCTTGTTTGCCGATAAAATGGACGGCGAAGTCAAATTCCCGCCGCTCAACCCATTTTTGGCAAACGCCAAACCCTTGGACGAATTGTGTGCGCGAGTTGACCAAACCATTGCCATTCATTTGGTATCGCGTTCCAGCAGCGTTTTGGGTACAGAGCTACGCTTGGCAGTAGAACAAGCTGGCTTCGTATTGCAAGAAGACGGCGTGTTTACTTTGACCAATACCATGGGCGACGTGCAATACACCATCAGCACATTGGACGGCACAGCCTTTACCGATGCGTTGTTGAGCAGCCAGCCGTATAAAGGTTTCAGTATGTTGTTGGACATTACGCGTGTGCCACATGGCGAAGAAGTGTTCAATCAATTTATTGGCGTAGCGGTCAAACTATCGAGCATGCTTAACTTGGATTTGGTCGATGACCAAGTGCGCCAGCTCTCAACCGATTGGCTAAAAGAGGTCAGAAGCTACATTCATGCGCGACAAGACGAAATGACGCGCATTGGCATTGAGCCTGGTAGCGCATTGGCTAAACGCTTGTTTGCCTAAATAGTTCACTTATTCAAAAAGCAGCCTGCACTTTTGATTAAAAGGTTGTGCCGCCTACGGCATACACCTTTTATATCCAAATTAAAGATTTGGACAAAAGGTGCAGGCTGCTTTTTAATCAGCAATATTTTTGTTTACGCTTCTTTACTTTTTTTTAGATTTTCGGCATAGTAAACACCAATCACATCATGGCAACGGATAATCCTGTTATCCGTTATTTTGTTTAACCAGTATTTATAGTGAATTAAATTTAGATTAGTACAGCGTTGCCAACTCCCTTATGTACTAGATGTACACGGCGGTCGTTGTCGCCTTGTCCTAATCTAAATTTAATCCACTATATATTTTAAAGATGCAGTAAGCAGCCTGCACTTTTTATTTCAACAAAGGGTAAAAAAATGGCACAAAAACCAGCACCCAAACGCGAAACCTTCTCGGGTCGCAAAGCCTTTATTTTTGCCGCTATTGGTTCAGCCGTAGGCTTGGGCAATATTTGGCGATTTCCTTATGTAACCTATGAAAACGGCGGCGGCGCATTCATGATTCCGTATTTAGTTGCCCTGCTCACCGCAGGCATTCCATTGCTGTTTTTGGATTACGCACTGGGACACAAATACCGCGGTTCAGCCCCCCTATCGTTCCGCCGTTTGAGCCAAAAGTTTGAAACATTTGGCTGGTGGCAAGTGCTAATTAACGTCATCATTGGTATTTACTACGCCGTGATTTTAGGCTGGGCAGCCAGCTACACTTATTTTTCGCTCAACCAAGCATGGGGCAAAGACCACGCAGGCTTTTTCTTCAAAGAATACCTGCACATGGCAGACGGCGCAGGCGTAGGCTTGGACTTTGTCGGCGCAGTTGCCTTGCCACAAATCGGCGTTTGGCTGTTTGTCTTAGCAGTTTTGGCGTTGGGCGTACAAAAAGGCGTAGGCAAATCATCGGCGTTTTTCATGCCCTTGCTCACCGTTATGTTTACCGTATTGGTGATTAGCTCGCTGTTCCTACCTGGTGCAGCCAAAGGTTTGGACGCATTGTTCACGCCCAACTGGGACAAATTGCTTGAACCAACCGTTTGGATTGCGGCATACGGACAAATTTTCTTCTCGCTGTCCATTTGCTTCGGCATCATGGTCACTTATTCATCTTACTTGAAACGCGACACCGATTTGACCAGCACAGGCTTGGTAGTCGGTTTTGCCAACAGCGCGTTTGAATTGCTGGCAGGCATTGGCGTATTCGCCGCATTGGGCTTTATGGCACAAGCAGGCGGCAAAGAAGTCAGCGAAGTCGCCACATCGGGCATTGGCTTGGCGTTTATCGCATTCCCAGCCATTATTGACCAAGCCCCAATGGGCAACTTGTTGGGCGTGTTGTTCTTTAGCTCGCTGCTGTTTGCAGGCGTTACCTCGCTCATTTCCATTTTGGAAGTGATTATCGCCGCCGTACAAGACAAATTGCATTGGACGCGCATCGCTTCCACCGTAGTCGTTTGCGTGCCAATGGCAGTGATTTCCGTGATTTTGTTCGGCACAACCACAGGCTTGCCGATTTTGGACGTGCTAGACAAATTCGTGAACAATTTTGGCATTGTTGCCGTAGCATTCTTCTCGCTGGCAGCCATTTCCATTGGCAAGTTTTTACCGATGCTGGCAGCGCACATCAATCGCACATCATCATTCAAAGTGGGCAAAATCTGGACGCTGGTTGTCGGCATTCTGACCCCATTGGTGCTGGGCTATATGCTGATTAGCGAAATCTACACCATTGCCACCAAAGGCTACGAAGGCTATCCAGATTGGTTTATCAACACATTTGGCTGGGGCATGGCAGGCGCATTGATTGTGATTGCCATCTTGTTATCTCGCATCCACTGGTATGGACGCGACTACTTTAAGGAAGAAGACCATGAGTAATAGCGCAATTATGATGATGATTTTGGCAATCGTGATTATTTGGGGCGGACTCATCTTATCGCTGCTGCGTTTGCCAAAAGAAGAATCCAACAAACAATAATCCTAAAAAAGCAGCCTGCACATTTTTAAAGCGTGCAGGCTGCTTTTTCCCTTATAATCACCTTTCCTTAAACCCCAAGCACAACATCAACATGATAAACCTATATCAACTACTCCAAATCGCCCCCGATTCCAGCGCAACCGAAATTCAACAAGCATTAGAACAATCGCGCCACCGACTCAATCCCAAAGAAATCCAAGCCGTCGAATCATGGCTACTCGTCCCCGAAGTACGCACCCGCTACAATGCCCAACTGCGCCAAAAGCAGCCTGCATTTTTTCAAAGTCAAACCAGCACAATCCAACCCAATGTGCAGGCTGCTTTCAAACCCAACCACGAACAAGGCTACTACACGCCCAAACTCTACAACCCCACCATCATAGTTGTGCTAGCTATTTTATTATCGCCGCTCATTGGCGCATGGTTGTGCGCGATTAACTGGCGCGAACTAGGCAACCGCGAAGCCGCCAATCAAAACATGAGCGTGGTTTACGGCGTATTATTATTCGGTTTAGCATCGGCACTATTGTATTTAATCGGCGGCATAGAAATCCCATTGTATGCAGGCTCACTCATTTCGCTAGCATGGTATTTTACGTTCGGCAAAAAACAGCAAGACTTCCTACGCCAAGAAGCAGGCGACGACTACGCACGCAAACCATGGGGCAAAGTCGTTTTGTGGATAATCGCAGGCGCAATCATCTATTTAATCGTGTTTTACGCCCTACTCTTTTTGCTGGGCATCGCCGACTTGCTGCACCCCAACGTCGTCGCCGACCTGCAAAACGCCATTGCCGAAGCCAATCAAGCCCAATAAGCCACAAAAAAATCCCTAGCCAAAATAGCTAGGGATTTTTATCGACACCAAATTATTTCAATTTAGTTTCTTTATAGATAACGTGTTTGCGAGCAACAGGGTCAAATTTTTTGATTTCCATTTTGCCAGGCATAGTACGTTTGTTTTTAGTCGTGGTATAGAAATGACCTGTACCAGCAGACGATTCCAATTTAATTTTATCGCGCATGATAACAACCTTCCCGATTAAATAGCTTCGCCACGAGCGCGCAAATCAGCCAAAACAGCGTCGATGCCGTTTTTATCGATAGTACGCAAAGCAGCGTTCGATACACGAATGCGAACCCAACGGTTTTCGCTCTCCACCCAAAAACGGCGTGATTGCAGGTTAGGCAAAAAACGACGTTTGGTTTTGTTGTTGGCATGCGATACATTGTTGCCAGACATCGGGCGTTTGCCAGTAATTTTGCAAACTTTTGCCATGATTGGTCTCCAAACTTAAAATAAAAAATAGTTAAACAACTGCGGCAGTTTAAAACCGCAAAAAGGGCAATCCTTACAATAACCTAGCTGGATTTCATCTCGGATTGCCCGTTGAAATGCTTATCAGGAAATAAGTTTTGCCTGCGAAAAACGAGCGATTGTACAGATTTTGTCTTTGTAATGCAAGGGTTTTATTATCGCTGCAACGTCTATGCGCTTATCGATTCAATTGCTGCAATTCCGCCCGAATCAATTCCGCATTTTGTGCTATATCATCTACAAAATTCAGCGATTTATCATCAAAATGCGAAATCTTCGGTAAATCACGCAAAAAATCGTCCACATCTTGCGCCGTCAAAAATCGCCCATGCAAATCCCAACCCACATTCAAAATCCGCCCCTGCAACTGCGCCACGCGGTCATGAATATGCCCATGCAAATGATACCAACCCTTGTGGCAGCCGTCCCATTCATCAATCGGATAATGAAATAAAATCAACGTATTATTGATTTCAGGCAGCTTTAATTTTAAATAATCCTGCGCCGTGGCAATCATCGGCAAACCGTCATGCTTCGGCGTGTTTTGCAAACGCTGAATGTGCTGCTCCACTTGTCCGTCATGATTACCGTAAATCAAATGGTGCGTGCCATTCAAACGGCGCAACACATTCTCTATCTGCTTGAAATCATGCGCAAAAGACAAATCGCCCAAATTGTAAACCACATCATCGCTGGACACCGTTTCATTCCAACGCGCAATCATAAACTCGTCCAATTCCGCAGGGGCGCTGGTCGCAGGACGAAAAGTCGGGCAAAATTTCGCAATGTTTCGGTGCGAAAAATGCAAATCCGATGTAAGAAAGATTTGGTGGTGTCCTGAAAAGTGTGCTGTAAAACTAAACAATGCCAAAGTGAATATCAAAGAAAGCTAAATCAAAAACTTTCTTGTGATAAAACATATTGTTAGAAAAGCAACACGTTTTTCTAAACGCTCGCCTTACTTTGTGCCGTAAACGACAGTTATTACCCTCAATGCCAAAACCCGTAATTGCTGCAATATCTCGAATACCACAACCTCTAACGGTCATTCTCCAAACCTGCTCATCAGCTTTGGAATGACAACCCTTATAGGTAAGGTTATGGTCGCCAATAAAATTACGGCAGCAATCTTTACAAAAATATTTTTGTTTACGATTGCCAGAGTAGCCATTTTTCTTTATATTTTGTCCTTGGCAGCGAGGACAAATTAGAGTTATTTCTGTTTTCACACACTCAAATATACTCTGTTCTCGCTGCTTTTTTATTGCTTATTTTTTTACAGCACACTTTTCAGGGCGCTACCAAATTATTAACTTTAACAAGTAAGGATATCCAATGATAGATAGTAAAATTCAAGACCAATTAAACGAAGCTCTACAATTACACAACAACGTATGGGCAGACGAAGCAAAAACAATTTTAGCAAAAAATATTTTGTTGGATTTAGCAGAAAAAACTGACCCAGCAATTATCGGTTTGCTGCTGCAAAACGAAACGCTCAAACGCCATTTTTTTGCTGAAATAAACGGAGTATTTGTGTTCAAAACGCAAGATTTCCGTTTTTTCTTGGATAAACACAGCGTAAACAATTCCTACACCCGATTTGCCAACCGTATTGGCTTAACGGACGGACAACGCTTTTTAAAAGATAGCACCGATATTGTATTGGATTTTCCGTTTAAAGATTGTGTATTAAATGGCGGACAAAGTACCGAAGAAGGCGAAGAAATTTGTTTTAAACGCAATAACAGCCAGCCAGCCAGCCAGCCAGCCAGCCAGCCAGCCAGCCAGCCAATTATACACTAAATTAACCCGAAAAAGACAAGAAATCTTTTTTAATCAAACACTTGCTTTTGATGAAATTGACCGACTTTTTGACGCAAAAGCATTCTCAAAATTCTCTCGCTATACCGCAGACGGCAAACAACCCGTTGGCGAAATCAAACGCCATTCAGACGGCTTTTTAAAAGGTGTGCCAGCCGAAAATCTTATTATCAAAGGCAATAATCTGATTGCCCTGCATTCGCTTGCCAAGCAGTTTAAAGGCAAAGTCAAGCTGATTTATATTGATGTTCCGTTCAATACAGAGAATGACAGTTTTGTTTATAACGATAAATTTACACATTCCACATGGCTAACCTTTATGAAAAATCGTTTGGAAATTGCGAAGAAGTTATTGTCGGATGATGGCATTATTTGTGTTCATACTGACAATACAGAAGCTGCATATGTTCAAGTATTATTAGATGAAATATTTATACGAAATAATTTTCTAAATCATATAACCATAACAACCAATGCTGCATCTGGATTTAAGGCAACTGGGCAAACAATATTCTCTACATCTAATCATATATTTGTATATGCTAGAAATCGCGTCAATTCTCAGTTAAATAAATTATATTTGTCTAAACAATATGATGAAAACTATAAATATTTTTTACTTAATCCAGATGAGCATTTCTCTAATTGGAAGTTTTCAACAATATTAGAACAATTATCCATAGAATTAAAATTAAGTGAAAAAGAAATGAAGTCTCATATAACTGAGCAAGAATTATTATTTAAAATATCAGAATTTGCTGATAAAAATAGAGATAGAGTTTTTAGAACTGCTGCAATTAGTGGTGGCGCTTTAAAAAAACGACAAAAAATAATCAATCATTCCAAAAATAATAAAGGTATTGTTTTTCAACATGAAAATGAAGATGTAACAGGGTTTTACATATTAAATGGAGAGCAAATGGTTTTTTGGGAAAATACTTATAGAAATATTGATGGAAATTTTATACCAGCAACAATCATTATTGATGTATGGACGGATATTTCATTTACAGGTATTGCGAGTGAAGGTGGTGTGAAATTAAAAAATGGTAAAAAACCTGAAAAACTTATTAAACGAATTATTGAATTAACAACCAACGAAAACGACATCGTCCTAGACTACCATTTAGGCAGTGGCACAACTGCCGCCGTTGCTCACAAAATGAACCGCCAATATATCGGTATTGAACAAATGGATTATATTGAAACGCTTGCCGTTGAACGCTTGAAAAAAGTGATTAATGGCGAGCAAGGCGGTATTTCCAAAGCCGTGAATTGGCAAGGTGGTGGCGAATTTGTTTATGCCGAACTTGCTCCATTTAACGAAACAGCAAAACAACAAATTTTGGCGTGTGAAAGTGCAGGCTGCCTGAAAGCGTTGTTTGAGGATTTATGCGAGCATTATTTCCTAAAATACAATGTAAGCGTCAATGAATTTAATCAAATTATTAACGAGCCTGAATTTCAAACCTTACCACTTGATGAACAAAAACAAATGGTGCTTGAAATGTTGGATTTAAATCAGATGTATGTATCGTATTCAGAAATGAATGACGCGCAGTTTTCAGGCTGCCTAAATGATGAAGATAAAGCATTAAACCGCCAGTTTTATCAAGACGGAGAAAAAGAATGAGCAATAAAATTTTAGTTAATGCCATTGAAGAAGAAAAGAAATTTTTGCGTAAAAGGCTGCCTGAAAAATTAGCCATTCCTGAATTTATTACCCATAATTTGAAATATGATTTATTTGAGTGGCAACGAGAAGCATTGGAGAATTTTTTAATTTTTCAAGACCCACAAACTGAGTTGGAAGATTTTCCTGAAATCAAAAATCGTCCAACACATTTATTGTTCAATATGGCAACAGGCGCAGGTAAAACTCTGATGATGGCTGCGTTGATTTTGTATTATTTTGACAAGGGTTATCGCCATTTTCTGTTTTTTGTGAATCAAAACAATATTGTTGATAAAACAGAAAATAATTTTATTGACCCAACGCACGCGAAATTTTTATTTACCGAGAAAATTTTGCAAGGTGATACGGTAATTCCTATTCGCAAAGTGGAGACATTTAGCCAATATTCAGACGGCATTGAAATTAAATTTACCGGCATTCAAAAACTGTATAACGATATTCACACCGAGCGAGAAAACCAAACCACATTGGCGGATTTGCACGAATTGAATCTTGTGATGTTGGGCGATGAAGCACATCATTTGAACGCACAAACGAAAAATGGTAAATCAGCACCGTTGGATTTTGAAGCAGAAATTACCAATAAAACCAATTCTGATGAAGTGGAACGTAAGGGCTGGGAACACATGGTTTTGGAATTGTTGCTGAATAAAAATGGCAAGCCTAGCGAAAATGTGTTGTTGGAATTTACGGCAACGCTGCCTGAAAATGCGGAAGTGCAGGAAAAATACCGCGATAAAATCATTGCAAAATTTGATTTGAAAGATTTTTTGAGCAAGGGTTATACGAAAGCGATTAATTTAATTTCTTCTACATTTACGAAAAAAGAGCGCGTGTTACACGCGCTGCTGTTTGCGTGGTATCGCCATCAAATTGCGTTGAAACATGGCATTGCCAATTTCAAGCCTGTGATGTTGTTTCGCAGCAAAACGATTGATGAATCTTGGTCGGATTATCGGGAATTTTTGCAATGGTCGCAAAATATTCAGGGGTCGGATTTTGAATTTTTAAATCGGCTTTCAGGCAACCTGAAAACGGACGAAAATGAAAATGAACAAGGCAAAACACGCACGGAACAAGCGTTGGCGTTTATGCGTGAGCAAGGCTTGGAAACGAGCCATATTGCGGATTGGATTCGTTAATCTTATCAGGCGCACAATGTGATTATTACCAATTCACAAACCAATAAAACCAAAAAAGAAAAAACCGACAGCGAAACCGAAAAATTGCTAAACAATTTGGAAGCGACTGATAATCCAATCCGTGCCATTTTTACGGTAGATAGATTAACTGAAGGTTGGGACGTGCTGAATTTGTTTGATATTGTTCGTTTATATGAGGGGCAAAATGGCGGTGGTTCAAACAAAAAATCAGGCAAAACGGCAAGTGCAACGGTATCAGAAAAACAGCTAATCGGGCGTGGTGTGCGTTATTTTCCGTTTGTGTTTGGCGATAAATTACCCAATAAACGCAAATTTGATGAAGATTTACAGCATGAGTTGCGTACGCTGGAAGAATTGTTTTACTACACGCATGATGAACAATCACGCTATATTTCTGAATTGAAAGCGGAATTGCGTAAAGATGGTTTTTTGCCTGAAAACTCGGATAAGGTTTTAGTTGAAATTGGTTTAAAACCTGAATTTGCCCAAGATGAAAGTTTTAAAAATATTTTGATTTGGGTAAATGAAAAACAAGCTAATCTGAATGCAAAAACCAATAATGCAGATAGTTTAAAAGCCAATCCGCAAACGATTGTTTTTACCACGCATGGCAGTCAGGTTGTGCAGGAAACGCAATTTTCAGCCGATGAAAAAGATGAGAAATCGCAACAAATTGGCAAATCAGGTTCGTCTCATGAGCAGATTACCATAGCGAAAATGGAAAAACATATTTTCAATAAGGCTTTGCATATCAAGGGGAAAAGGGCAAATTCCTTGTTTCATTTTAACCAGTTGCAAACGAAATTGAATATTGCCAGTCGTGATGAATTGCAAACGGATTTACTCAAAGATTGGAAAATTAAATTTTTGGGTTTGGACAACAATCAAAAAATCAGCCCTGATGATAAATTGCAAGCGTGTTTGAATGTGTTGGATAAGGTTGAAGCGCATTTAAATCAAAGTGATAAGCCATTTGTTGGTACAACTGAATTTACATCAAAAAAATTGTGGGACATTTTCAGTCAGCCAAAACAAAAATGGGTTAATGCAACAGATATTAAACAATCAGTTATTCAAAATCATGATTGGTATGTGATGGATAATTTTATTGGCAATAATTTGGAAGAACAGTTAATTAATTATATTGTTAATGAGTTAAAGAATTTGCAAGCCAATTACGATGTGAAGTTAATCCGTAATGAAGAAGTGTTGAAATTGGCTAATTTTGACAATGGCGATGGTTTTATGCCTGATTTTATTTTATTACTGAAAGATAAACATCAATCCACCGTTAATCAAACAGATCATTTATTGCATTATCAAATTTTCATTGAACCAAAAGGCGAACATTTGATAGCAACGGATTCTTGGAAACAAGATTTCTTAAATGCGATTACCACACAATACGGTAAAAATAGGATTTTGCAAAAAGATACACCGCATTATCGTTTGATTGGCTTGCCGTTTTTTGCTGATAAAGAGAAAAATCCTAAACAATATGATAAGTTTGACCAGTTATTTCCATTGAGTTGATTTACCTGACAATTAGCATAATTTCAGGCTGCCTGAACAGGTAACAGGCAGCCTGAAAATCATAATTTGAAAAACAATCGCAATGGTTCATCAATCAATGCTTGAAAACCCATTTTTTCGTAAAACAATTTAGCTGATTCATCTTTTGCTTCTATCATCACAGCAAACGCAGCAATATCAGAACGGCTCACGCGCTAAATTGCATCAACCAACAATACGCGCCCTAATCCTTGTCCTGTAAATCGTTCCTCAACTGCTAATCGTCCCAACAATACACACGGAATAAGCGGATATTTCGGCAATTTTTTGGCTTCGCTTTCAGGCAGCAAGTCAAGGCAAATACCTGTCGCTGCCAACGTGTAAAAGCCAACTATCCCGCCTTATTCATTTTCCGCCACAAAACACGAACTCAATTTACGTTTTACATCTTGGCTAACGGTTTTCTGAAAGTATAGATCTTGTTGAACATTCATAGCTTGAGCCATTGATACGCAAGGGCTAGAGCGACATTATTTTCATAATTTCGCTTTAGTTTATCAAACCGTGTAGCAATAGCTCGGTAGTTTTTAATTTGGGGCTGTCCTAGATAACTAGGATAAACTCGATTTTACTAACTGTTTTAAAATGGAACAAAAACTTTTATCTCACTGTTAAAACGCCATTCGCACTCCTTTAAATACAGCTCAAAATGCTCTTTGGGAATGCCGTTAAACTTGCGTAAATGACGTTTTGCTTGGTTCCAAAAGTTCTCAATTCCGTTGATATGGTTTTGTCGTTCAGCAAAATGTGTGTTGTGATTGATACGAAAACGAAGTTTCAGCGAAGCTAAAATGGCTTTGTCGCTCACATCTAATACATCATAGCTACGATAACAATCCGTATAAACAATGCTGTCAGGTTTCACTTGTTCACGGATAATAGGCAATAAAGTAGCGGTTTGAGTATTCGGTACAGTAACCGCATAAACCTTACCATTTCGCTTCAAGAGCCCAAATACAGCGACTTTTCCAGCAGCACCTCGACCGCGTTTACCTTTTCGTTGTCCACCAAAATAACTTTCATCTGCTTCTACTTCGCCATCAAACATTTCTAAATGTGGACTGTTTTGATAAATAAGTAATCGTAAACGATGAAAATAATAGGCTGCGGTATTTTTATTAACACCTACTAACTCTGCTGCTGTTCTTGCAGTTACACCTGCAACAAATAGCTCAATGAGTTTATTTTGTTTGTACTGACTTAGACGACATTTTCGCATAGGGATAATTCTAACTTAATTTGAATTTTCCCAGTTATCTAGGGGCTAATGACATTTTAGCTATAATTTCAACCAAATCAAAGCACAAGCTAATGACACGGTACTTTCATAATTACGTTTTAATTTATCGTACCGTGTTGCTAGCGCACGAAAATGCTTTAATCGTGCAAAAGCGTTTTCTACCAAGTGCCTGATTTTATATAAATATCAATCTGTGTCCACATTAAGATGTTCTCTATTTTTCTTATATGGAATATTGGCTTTACTTTGTTTAGAACCTGTATTCACAAAAATGATAAAATATCTTTATGACTAGAAAATCCTACCCAACAGACTTAACAGATGCCCAATGGCAAGCGATTGAGCCACATTTTAACCAGCTACGCCACTACAAATGGGATAAACGTCAATTAGTGAATGCCGTTTTGTATATTACCAAAACAGGTTGCCAGTGGCGTATGCTGCCCAATGATTTTCCACCTTATTCAACCGTATGGAGTTTCTATCGCAGAGCCAATCAATCAGGCTTATGGGATAGAATTCTTTTGGCATTGGTTCAAAAAAACGTTTAATCCATCAAAAACAAGCAATGCCAACTTATGCCATTATTGATTCACAAAGCGTCAAAACAGCTTCTAGCGCACATGATAAAGGTTTTGATGGAGGTAAAAAAATCAAAGGTCGTAAGCGACATATAGCTGTTGATACGTTGGGTAATCTATTGTCTGTTGTGGTTCATGCAGCCAATATTCATGACACAAAAGCAGGTATTTTTGTAGCAAAAAAAGCGTTTGAGACCTATCCGAGTTTAAAAGGTTTCTGTGCAGACGCAGGTTATCGGAATACATTTGAGCGTGAAGTATCAGAGCAATTGGGTTTAACTGTTGAGATTTCAAAGAGAATTCAAGATATTTCTTGGCATATTCTGCCCAAACGTTGGATTGTAGAACGAACGTTTGCATGGTTAGGTTGGTCTCGACGTTTAGCAAAAGATTTTGAGCAGACGAATTTATCTGCTGAAAATTTTGTTAAACTAGGGTATATTTCACAAATATTAAAATTTATCAAATAGTTGTTTGTGAATACAGGT
>NZ_FOJK01000025.1 GCF_900111845.1 Kingella kingae ATCC 23330
TTATTTTTCAACTTCTTGGAAATTGGAATTCGGTAAACTCAACACAGCACAGGTAGAGCGACTCAACGCTATGCTCTCTCTTAATCATGTAAATGAAAATAACAATGTGCAAGCTGCTTTTCTACACAAACAAACCGTGAAAAAGCAGCCTGCACTTTGCTATCTACTAAATTAGCGATTGATTGCTTTGCCGGCAATATCGCTGCGGAATTGCATTCCGTCAAATTGAATATCGTCCACGGCGCGATAGGCGGTGTTTTTCGCCCATGGCACATTGTCGCCCAAGCCAACCACACACAGTACACGTCCGCCGTTGGTGATGATTTCGCCTTGCTCGTTGGTGCTTGTGCCTGCGTGGAAAACGTGTCCTATGCTGTTTGCGGCATCAATGCCTGTAATCACGTCGCCTTTGCGCGGTGTGTCGGGATAGTTGTGCGCGGCAAGCACTACGCCTACGGCTACTTTGTCTGACCATTTGGCGGTGGCTTTGTCCAGTTTTTTGTCCAACGCGGCTTGAATTAAATCTACCAAATCGCTGTCCAAACGCGACATAATCGGCTGGGTTTCTGGGTCACCAAAACGGCAGTTGAATTCTATGGTAAACGGTGCACCTGTGTTGTCAATCATCAAGCCTGCGTATAAAAATCCTGTAAATTCAATACCATCTGATTTCATACCGCGCACAGTTGGCAAGATGATTTCATTCATGGCGCGCTCATAGACTTCGGGAGTGACTACGGGTGCAGGGCTGTATGCGCCCATGCCGCCTGTGTTAGGCCCTTGGTCGCCGTCTCGTAAGCGTTTGTGGTCTTGGCTGGTTGCCATGGGCAATACGTTGTCGCCATCTACCATGACGATAAAGCTGGCTTCTTCGCCTGTTAAAAAGTCTTCAATCACGACGCGGCTGCCTGCGTTGCCCATTTTATTGCCGAACAGCATATCGTCAATCGCGGCGTGGGCTTCGTCCAATGTCATGGCGACAATCACGCCTTTGCCTGCTGCCAAACCATCTGCTTTAATCACAATCGGTGCGCCTTTTTGATTGACGTAATCGTGTGCTTGCTCGGCATTTTCAAAGGTTTGGTATTGTGCGGTGGGAATATTGTGTTTTGCCATGAATGCCTTGGCGAAATCTTTTGATGATTCCAACTGCGCGGCGGCTTGGGTCGGCCCAAAAATCGGCAAACCTACTGCACGGAAATCGTCCACAATACCTGCGGCGAGCGGTGCTTCTGGCCCAACCAATGTGAATGTGATTTGATTGTCGCAGCAAAATTGAATCAAATCGGCATGGTTGGTTAAAGGAATATTTTGTACTTTGTGTTCGGCTGCCGTGCCTGCGTTGCCAGGGGCGACAAAAACGGTTTTGACTTTGGGCGAATTTGCCAATTTCCAAGCCAAGGCATGTTCACGTCCGCCGTTGCCGATAACGAGTAATTTCATTTTGGGAACTTTCTTTGTGGTGGAAAACAAAAGTGTTTATTCTAATGGAAAATCGTTGTTTAAGGGCAGTTTAGTGAGACAAAGCAGCCTGCACAATATCCCACAACAATCCGATTGCCAATCCAATAAAAATCAAACCGCAAATGCGATTGAGCCACATCAGGCGTTTGCCCACACTCAACCACGCTGCCAACGCCCTGCCTCTGCCTGTATAAATCAGTTGCCAAAACGTCTCAATAACCACAAACGATACGGTTAAAATGCCATATTGCGCCATTAACGGTGCGGCTGGATTCAGAAATTTTGGGAACAGCGCGGCAAAAAACAGATTTTTGAAGCCATAATTGAGTCCAAATTGAAAGGCAAGCAGCATATTTGAACCTGGCGTGGCAGAAATAAAAAAGTGCTACTGACAAACAATAGCCACGTTTCTAAATTCATCACTATCTCTTTGTTTATGCAATGGCGCGTATTGTAACGTGCAGGCTGCTTTTCAATTAAACGCCACTACAATCTAAAAATTCGCTATGATGCAACCCCAAATTTTCAACTCAAATCAGGACTGTATCTATGGATTTAATCGCCAAACTGGTAACCAGCATCAATGGTATTTTATGGGACTATATTTTAATTTACGCGCTGGTGGGCATTGGTTTATTTTTTACGATTTACTTGGGCGCACCGCAAATTATGCAATTTGGCGCAGGTTTTAAATCGGTACTCGGTGGATTATTCAATAAAAACAAAGGTGAAAAAGACCACCAAGCCTTGTCGCAATTTCAAGCACTCGCGGTGGCGATTTCCGCACAAATCGGCACAGGCAACGTGGCAGGCGTAGCAACCGCTATCACAGCAGGAGGTGCAGGCGCGATTTTTTGGATGTGGGTATCGGCATTTTTTGGTATGCCCACCATTTTTGCCGAAGCCATTTTGGCGCAAAAATACCGCATCGTCAGTCATGGCAAATACATTGGTGGCCCCGCGTTTTACATCACACACGGTTTGAGCGACAAACTGGGGCGCGGCACGGCGCGATTTTTATCGGGCTTTTTCTCGATTGCCTTGATTATCGCGCTGGGTTTTATTGGCAACGCCGTGCAAGCCAATTCCATTGCAAGCGCGGTGTCATCGGCATTTAGCATTCCACCGATTGCCGTTGGCATTGTGATTGCGATTGCGGCTGGCTCAATTTTTATTGGTGGCATCAACCGCATCGCCAATTTTGCGCAACTAGTCGTGCCGTTTATGGCGGTCATTTACATCATTTGCGCGGTGATTATTTTGTTTATGTTTAGCAACCACATCGGCAGCATGGTTCACGATATTTTTACCGCTGCATTCAATCCACAAGCCGGATTGGGCGGGGCAGCAGGCATTGGCGTGCGCGAAGCCATTCGTTATGGTGTGGCACGAGGCTTATTTTCCAACGAAGCGGGCATGGGTTCTACGCCACACGCCCACGCAACCGCCAATGTCGCTCACCCAGCTTTGCAAGGCATGGCGGCGTTCATCAGCATTTTTATTGACACATTTTTGGTGTGTTCTGCCACCGCATTGGTGATTTTGCTGACCGATGCACATACATTGGGCTTAAAAGGCGCAGCCGTAACACAACAAGCCTTTATTAGCGCGTTTGGCGGATTGGGCGGCGGATTGCTCGCCATTTGCCTAACCTTTTTCGCGTTTACCACGATTATCGGCTGGTATTATTTTGGCGAATCCAATGTTCGATTCTTGTTCAAAAACAAATTTTTAAACGTATATCGCGGATTGGTGTTGCTGGCGATTGTGCTGGGAACGCTGGGAAGAGTAGATTTAGTGTGGGATTTGTCGGATATGTTCAACGGCTTTATGGTGATTCCAAACTTAATCGCGCTGTTTTTGTTACGCAAAGAAATCAAAGCCGTATATGCAGATTACTTGGTGCAATCCAAATCAGGGCAAGGCATTTCGTATCGCTACGAATATCATGAATATCACGATAAGTAATCGCTATGCATAAAAATGCAGGCTGCTTTTTTCACGGGATTTCCGTAGAAAAAGCAGCCTGCACTTTTGTTTTACTATAAATCTCGCCAACAGGAATCGAACCTGTATTTTACGCTTAGGAGGCATACGTTCTATCCATTGAACTATGACGAGCCAGCTTTATGCCGCTCGCGCCACCGACAATTCTGCCATTTGACGCATTGCAGCGGTTACTTCGTTTTGTGGCAACGCGTTCAAGCAGTCAATCGCGTTATCCACCGCCACTTTGGCTTGTTCAATGCAATACGCCAGCGCGTCCGATTGGGTAACGTGAGCGTGAATTTTATCAAAATAATCGCGGTCGGCATTTTGTAATGCAGCGCGAACGTCCGAAGCAGCCTGCACATTGCCGCGCTGCATCAAATAAATCAACGGCAACGTCGGCTTGCCTTCTGCCAAATCGTCGCCCACATTTTTGCCGATTTGTTCCACGCTGCCCGAATAATCCAGCACATCATCAATAATTTGAAATGCCGTACCCATGTGCATACCAAAGTCTTTCAAAGCCTGCTCTTGTTCCGCCGTTGCGCCAGCCAAAATCGCGCCCACTTGTGCCGCTGCTTCAAACAATTTGGCGGTTTTATATTGAATCACTTGCAAATATTGCGCTTCGGTAATGTCCACATTGCCAATATTCATCAGCTGCATGACTTCGCCTTCTGCGATGATATTGGTGGCATCTGCCATCACTTCCAAAATTTTTAAGCTGCCCGAACCCACCATCAACTGAAAAGCACGTGTGTACAAAAAGTCGCCCACCAACACGGCTGCCGCATTACCAAACAAATTATTGGCGGTTTTTCTGCCACGGCGCAATTCGCTTTCGTCCACCACATCATCGTGCAACAGCGTGGAGGTGTGGATAAATTCCACCATCGCTGCCAGCGAATACAATTTGTCGTCATCGTAGCCCAAGCATTTGCCCGATAAAATCGTCAAAATAGGGCGCAAACGCTTGCCACCTGCGCCAATAATGTATGTGCCAATTTGCGAAATCAGCGCAACATCGGATTGCACCGCTTGATTAACGACCACATTCACGCGGCTTAAATCGTGTTCCAAATTTTGTTGAAAATAGGGGATAGCGTGCAGCATAACAATCTCAAATCAAAACTGTGAAAAGGCGCGAATTATACTCTATTTCGCTTATTTAAACGATAAAAAACCTGCTGACGCAATACACATCAACAGGTTTATTTTTCATAACGAAAAATTAGTTTTCCGCGCCTTCGTATGGACGAACGCTAACGGTTTTGCGGTTCAATGCGCCTTTTGTAGAAAATTCTACATAGCCATCAACTTTTGCAAACAAGGTATGGTCTTTGCCCATGCCTACATTGTTACCAGCGTGGAATTTCGTACCACGTTGGCGAACGATGATTGAACCTGCTGGAATCAACTCGTTACCAAAGGCTTTCACGCCCAAGCGTTTTGCTTCTGAATCGCGACCGTTGCGGGTGCTACCGCCAGCTTTTTTACTTGCCATGATTTATACTCCTGATTAAATTGGATTAGGCGATAGACAAAATTTCAATGCGCGTGAAATTTTGGCGATGACCTTGACGTTTTTGGTAGTGTTTGCGGCGACGCATTTTGAAAATGCGAACTTTTTCGCCACGACCATGTGCTACTACTTTTGCTACTACTTTTGCACCTGCAACAGTAGGCGCACCCACTGTAACTTTTTCGCCGTCAGCAATCATCAGAACTTCAAGTTCGATTTGGCTGTCGAGTTCGGCAGGTATCTGTTCTACGTTTAATTTTTCGCCAACGGTAACTTTGTATTGTTTACCGCCAGTTTTTACGACCGCGTACATACTCAACTCCATGAGAAATTGGTTGGTTTAAAAAAATTCCGCATTGCGCGGAATAGAATAGGAAAGCGCGAGATTATACTTGCTTTGATTTTTTTGTCAAATTTAACTTTTTCGCGCCACCACAAACTGCGCCAATGTGCGCAAATGGTCAGCGCGTGTATCAAAGGTTTGCAATGCATCAATCGCTTGGGCAACCAGCTGTTCGGCATAAGCGCGAGCAGCCTGCAACCCCATCAATTTAACATAAGTCGGCTTGTTGGCATCGGCATCTTTGCCTGCGGTTTTGCCCAAAGTGGCGGTGTCGGCTTCGCAGTCCAACACATCATCAATCACTTGAAATGCCAAGCCCAATTTACTGGCATACACGTCCAAATGCGCCAGTTGTTCATCGTTCAAATCAGGGCAACTTAATCCGCCCAACGCCACCGCTGCTCGAATCAACGCGCCTGTTTTTAGGCTGTGCATGAATTCCAATTCGGTTTGCGACAAATCGCGCCCCACATTACCCAAATCCACCGCTTGACCACCTGCCATACCCAAGCTGCCCGATGCCTGCGCCAACACTTTGACCATACGAAGTTGTCGTACTGTAGATAACTCGGTTTCTGTGGATAAAATATCAAAGGCAAGCGTTTGCAAGGCATCGCCCACCAACAGCGCGGTTGCTTCGCCAAATTGCACATGACAAGTCGGTTTACCACGGCGCAAGCTATCGTTGTCCATCGCAGGCATATCGTCATGTACCAAAGAATACACATGAATGCACTCCACCGCTGCCATTGCCGCTTCACAAGCAGCCTGCACCTGATTACCCAGCTCCGATGCTGCCAACACCAATAAAGGGCGCAAGCGTTTGCCGCCATCTAGCGTGCTGTATCGCATGGCTTCGTGCAAGGTTTGGGGCGCGACTTGCGAAATGGGTAACACCGTTTGCAAAATGCGTTCGGCTTGTTCAACTGCTTGATTTTGCCACACTTTTAAATCATTCATCGTTCAACTCCAACGGTTGCAGTGTGTCGCCGTCTAACTTTTGCAATACTTGTTCGGCAGCTGCCAATTTTTCTTGGCAAAAACGCACCAATTCCACGCCTTCTTGGTATTGCGCCAACGCATCTTCCAGAGACAACATCGGATTTTGCAAGGCTTGCGTAATCGTTTCCAACCGCGCTACGGCATCTTCAAAATTGTTTGGGGATAAAGTTTGTGCCATTTTGTTTACTTTGTTTTATGCTTTGCAAAACTCAAATTTCATCTAAACATCTTAATTATGCCGTCATTCTCGCGTAGGCGAGAATCCAACTAACCCATTAAGTTATCAAGATTTATTTAAAATTACCTAAATATTACGTTGGATTCCTGCCTACGCAGGAATGACGGCGTAGTGAGTTTTACAAAATTTTCAGATTAAAAAGAAGCGGATTATAGCAAATCGCACCAAAGCAGCCTGCACTTTAATCCGCCAAACATAATAGGGCGTTGGCAACGCCGTACCGTTGCGATTTCACTTTACTATACACATTGTTCTGTGGATAACTATCTGAATAACCCATTTACTTCACACGCTGAAAACGTCCGCCAGCCATAGACACAATCCAGCCGTCCAATTCCAACTCGGTTAGCTCGGCATACACGTCCACAGCAGGCAAATTTAAATTTTCTGCCAATAAATCAGGGTGGATAGGCGAAAATCCCATCGCATTGAGCAACACATTATCGCTGTTTTCGTGCAGGCTGCTTGGCGTTTCGGGTTCGTTTACTTCGCTTATTTGGGCGATTGGTTTCGCTGTTTTTTCGCGTTTCTTTCTTGTGGATAAAGTTGTGGGTAAATCCAAAGCAGCCTGCACCGATTCGCCCAACAACAGCGGACATTCCTGCACAATATCGTCCACGCATTCCACTAATTTCGCGCCTTCTTTGATGAGTTTATGGCAACCTTTGGCAAGCATATTGTCAATAGAACTGGGAATCGCCATGACTTCGCGCCCCATTTCCGCCGCCAATCGCGCTGTGATGAGCGAGCCACTTTCCACCGTCGCTTCCACCACCAAAGTCGCCCAACTCAACGCCGCAATAATCCGATTTCGGCGCGGAAAATTGCCTGCAACAGGGCGCGTTCCCAATGGAAATTCGGAAATAATCGCGCCACGTTCGGCAATTTGATATGCTAATTTTTGGTTGCTCTGTGGATAAATTCGGTCAATGCCCGTTCCCCACACCGCAATCGTGCTGCTCGATCCTTGCAACGCGCCTTCGTGTGCTGCCGCGTCAATGCCTGTTGCCATGCCCGAAATAACCGCAATGCCTTTTTCACTCAATGCTTTACCAAAATCGCCAGCCATTCGTACCGCTTGTGGCGTGGCGCGTCTGCCGCCAACAATGCCGATTGCAGGGCGCTGTAAACACGCCATTTGTCCACGCACAAACAGCAATGGAGGTGGCGTTAAACCTTCGGTTAAGAGCTGTGGATAATCGTCATCGCACAACAAAAGCAGCCTACAATTTTCCTGTTGCTCCCATTGCAAAGCCGCTTCACACGCACTTTTTGCCTTACTTTTGTCTGTCCACGCGGCGGCAGCTTGTTTGCCATGATGTGCCAACTGCGCCACCAAATTGACTGGCGCACGCAAGGCTTCGGCTGCCGAACCGCAATGCTCAATCAGGCGCAAAAAACTTTCCGCGCCAATATAAGGGGTTAGAGCCAATTCTATCCATGCACAGCGTTCTGATTCTGTAACCATTTTATTCTTTATCCACAAAATTATTCACAGCCTTATCCCTATTTCTTTTGCTATTTGCTTATTTTTTATGCAACTAAATTTTTTATTTTAGATTGAGTGATTTAGATTACTTATGCACAAGTCAATCACAACTCTATTCCACATTTTAAGCAGCCTGCACTTTTTGTACGTCTAACACCATAGCCAAATTATCCACAATTTGAAATTTAACATCTAATCCTGCAATTTTCATGCCGTAAATTCGTTCTGGCACGTCTTGATAGGCTGGGCGTGGGTCTTGCGCGATACTTTGTTCAATTAAATCGCGCAGAGCTGTGGATAAGTTTGCACTTTCGGTTGCAGGCTGCCACGCAATCGTCAATTTTTCGGGCTCACCACTCACAAATCCAGCGCGTGCATTAGGTTTGGCTTCCACAAACGGGATATACGGCTTAATGTCTAACACAGGCGTGCCGTCCAACAAATCGCCGCCGCTGCACCAAATTTGTACGCGATTGCCCGAGTTATCCACACGCAACAACGGCAACAGCGACAAACCCATGTGATTGGGACGATGTGGGCTGCGCGTGGCAAACACGCCCATTTTCTTTTTGCCGCCCAATCGCGGCGGACGCACCATTTCTGCCCAGCCTTCGTTCACGGCATCGTGAAACAAAAACTGTACCCAAATGTAATCAAAACCGTCCAAACCGCGCACGCAATCGGCAGAAAATTCGGGGTTGAGCGTGATACAAATCTGCGCAGCTGGCACAAGCTGCGGTTGGCGCGGAATGCCGAATTTTTGTGTATAAGGCGAAGTAACCGTGCCAATGCTGTGGATAAGATGCTGCATGATGCAATCCGTGTAAACAAAATAAAAGTGCAAGCTGCTTTTGAAAGTTAAAAGCAGCCTGCACTTATTGTACGACAAATTAGAAACGATAGCCTACACCTACGTTTACATTGTTAGATTTCACTTTGCAGTCGCTATCGCAATCGCGCACTTTCAAGTTAGAGCGAACGTATTCCGCACCCACTTCCACATTTGGTGCAACCGCATATTTTGCACCTACGCCATAAGTAATACCACGAGCACGAACAGAAAACGCACCGTCTTCGTCTGTGCCTGTGAATTTACCAGTAGCGTAACCCACTTTGGCATAAGGCATCAAATCATTGGTTACGCGGAAACCTTGTACATAGTTTGCGTTCCACAAGTGTTTAGATTTTGTGCCAGCATCATCAATTTTGCTAGAACCCAATTTGTATTTCAATTCAGCTTGACCTACCAATGGCGTATCTGGAAATTCAAAACCATATGAACCCACCAAGTTGGTTGCATTGGAATTTTTTGAACCTTCAACATTAGTGTAGTTGGTAACGCCAGTATCAATCCCCACACCAGCACCCACAAAATTGCTGTTTTGACCATTTGCCATTGCCACGCCAGACAAAGCTGCCAATACGCTTGCTAAAACTAATTTTTTCATCGTTTGATTCCTTTACTTAAAAATATCATCAATAATACGCAGTATGTGCTGCGAACCCGCATTCTAGCACCATTTTTTTCAAACCGATTTATTTTACACGAGAACCACAAATGCAAACTTTTTTAAACCAATCTCCCACCATCGCCGCCATTGCCACCGCAGCAGGACGCGGTGGCGTGGGCGTGATACGAATTTCAGGCAAAGACTTATTGCCATTCGCGCAACACATCACAGGCGGTAAAACGCCCAAACCACGCACCGCGCTTTACACCGATTTTGTGGATCAACACGGCAACGCCATCGACAACGGCTTGCTGTTGTATTTTGCCGCACCAGCCAGCTTCACGGGCGAAGACGTGATAGAACTACAAGGACACGGCGGACAAATCGTGTTGCAAATGCTGTTGCAACGCTGCTTGGAATTGGGCGCACGAATCGCCGAAGCAGGCGAGTTCACCAAACGCGCATTTTTGAACAACAAACTGGACTTGGCACAAGCCGAAAGCGTAGCGGATTTAATTGACGCGTCCAGCCAAGCGGCGGCACGAATGGCGGTGCGTTCGCTCAAAGGCGCGTTTTCGCAACATATCCACAGCCTAGTGGACGATTTAATCACGCTGCGAATGTTGGTAGAAGCGACTTTGGATTTTCCCGAAGAAGAAATTGATTTTTTGGAAGCCGCAGATGCCAAAGGCAAATTGGCGCGATTGCAAGCACAGTTATCCACCGTCTTGCAGCAAGCAGGGCAAGGTGCGATTTTGCGCGAAGGCATGAACGTGGTGTTGGTTGGTGCACCCAATGTGGGCAAATCCAGTTTGCTCAACGCGCTGGCGGGCGACGATGTGGCGATTGTTACCAACATCGCAGGCACAACCCGCGACACAGTGCGCGAACAAATCACGCTAGACGGTGTGCCAATTCATATTACCGACACCGCAGGTTTGCGCCAAACCGATGACGTGGTAGAAAAAATTGGCATAGAACGCAGCGAAAAAGCGGTACAAAACGCCGATGTCGCGCTGATTTTGATTGACCCAGCAGAAGGCATCAACCCAACCACGCAGGCGATTTTGGACAAATTGCCAACTTCGTTACAGCGAATCGAAGTCCATAATAAAATTGATTTGCGCGATGAATCCGCCAGTTTGCATAACGAAAGTGCAGGCTGCTTTTTATCGGGCGCGGACGTGTTGATTAAGCTATCGGCAAAAACAGGCGCAGGGCTGGATTTGCTTAAACAAACGCTGTTGGACGCGATTGGCTGGCAGGGCGAGAGCGAAGGTTTATTTTTGGCGCGAACCCGACACATTCATGCTTTACAAGCCGCGCAAGTGGAATTGGAAAACGCAGCATTGTGCAGCAACAATCAACTGGAATTGTTGGCAGAGCATTTGCGCTTGGCGCAAGTAGCCTGCAATGAAATTACAGGCGAATTTACGGCTGATGATTTGCTAGGCGTGATTTTTAGTCGTTTTTGTATTGGCAAATAAAAGCAGCCTGCACTTTGAAATTTAAAAAGCATTCGGTTTATCTGAATGCTTTTTTTGTTTGTGTGATTGAAATTGTGCTTTAAATAAAAAAATTAAATTTTAAATATTAAATAGATGATTTTTATGAGTGCAGGCTGCTTTTGTGGATAAGTTGGTTTGTGATTTGATTTAATGTAATTTTTTTGATAGCGTAACTGTGTAGATGAAGCGAAAATAAAATCCAGCACAATTGTGGATAAAATAGCTGTTTGATTTGATTTTGTGGATAAGTTGTCGTTTATACAAACAAGAGCAGGCTGCTTTGAATAATAATCAAAGCAGCCTGCTCTTGTTTTGACGCACTAAATATTAAATTTTTTCAGCAAAATATTTCAACACGCGAACCAGTTGCGATGCGTAAGACATTTCGTTGTCATACCATGCCACGGTTTTTACCAATTGGCTATCACCTACGGTTTGTACGCGCGTTTGGGTTGCGTCAAACAACGAACCGAAGCTAATGCCTACGATGTCTGATGACACGATTTCATCTTCGGTGTAACCAAACGATTCGTTTGCCGCCGCTTTCATTGCTGCGTTCACTTCTTCTTTAGTTACTTTTTTCTCCAACACGCACACCAATTCGGTCAAAGAACCTGTTGGAACTGGTACACGTTGTGCAGAACCGTCCAATTTACCGTTCAATTCAGGAATCACCAAGCCGATGGCTTTGGCTGCGCCTGTGCTGTTTGGCACGATATTCGCAGCAGCAGCACGAGCGCGGCGTTTGTCGCCTTTGCGGTGTGGAGCGTCCAAAGTGTTTTGGTCTCCTGTGTAACCGTGAATCGTGGTCATCAAGCCTTGTATCACGCCAAATTGTTTTTGCAACACGTTTGCCATTGGGGCTAAACAGTTAGTCGTGCAAGAAGCCGCAGAAATCACGGTTTCGCTGCCGTCCAAAATGTCGTGGTTTACGTTGAATACTACGGTTTTCACATCGTTGCCACCTGGGGCAGAAATCACAACTTTACGCGCACCTGCACGAATGTGGGCTTGGCATTTTTCGTTGCTGGTAAAGAAGCCTGTGCATTCCAATACCACATCAATGCCCAAATCTTTCCAAGGCAATTCTTCTGGATTGGGTTTTGCAAACACTTTGATTTCTTTGCCGTTTACGATAAATGAATCTTCGTTTAGTTCTACTGTGCCGTCAAAACGACCTTGTGTAGTGTCGTATTTGAACAAGTGAACCAACATATCGGCTGGTGTTAAATCGTTTACCGCAACAACTTCTACGCCTTCTGTTTTCAAAATTTGACGCAATGCCAAACGACCAATGCGACCAAAACCGTTAATAGCTACTTTAATGCTCATTTGAGTTCTCCATATAAAAGAGTGGTTGGGAAAGCGTTATTTTCCCATAAATGGTAAGTTTGGCTCAAATTTTTGTGTAGTAAATTTGTTTATCCTTAAAAAAATCTTTTAATAAAATATAAAAAGATGATATTTATGAGTGTAGGCTGCTTTTGTGGATAAGTCTGCAATCATTTATTTTATATCAATAAACAGAAAATGAATGGGTGTGCGTAAACCTAATGGCATAAAATAGAACCGTTGTGGATAATTTATCTGAAAATAACAAAATTGTGGATAACTTAATGCTTATTCTAGCGTTCAATCCTAAAAATAAGCAAAAACAATCTTGCAGGCTGCTTTTATGGTTTATGATGCGTGTCAAATCAACAAGGAAAATCAAGATGAAACAAAGAACACTAAAAACATCGGTTAGCGCAACGGGCGTGGGTTTGCATTCTGGTGAACGTGTGCGACTGACTTTGCACCCTGCCCCCGAAAACAGTGGCATTGCTTTTCGTCGTACCGATTTGCAAGGCGAGCAGGGCGAAATCGTGAAATTGTCGCCTTATTTGATTAACGACACGCGCCTGTCTTCCACCGTTGTAACCGAGCAGGGGGCGCGCATTGGTACGATTGAACACATTATGTCGGCATTGGCGGCATACGGTGTGGATAACGTGCTCATTGAGCTGAATGCGCCTGAAATCCCGATTATGGACGGCAGCAGCTTGCCGTTTGTGTATTTGCTGCAAGATGCGGGCATTGTGGAGCAGCCTGCACGCAAACGATTTTTAAAAATCGAGAAAACGGTTGAGATTAAAGAAACAGGCAAATGGGTGCGTTTTGCGCCGTATGATGGTTTTAAAGTGGCTTTGACGATTGAGTTTAACCACCCTGTGTTCAACCGCAGCGCACCGCGTTTTGAGATTGATTTTGCAGGACAATCGTATATTGAAGAAATCGCACGAGCGCGCACGTTTGGTTTTATGCACGAAGTGGAAATGATGCGCCAACACGGTTTGGGTTTGGGCGGCAATTTAACCAACGCGATTGTGATTGATGATATGGACGTGCTCAATCCAGAAGGTTTGCGCTATCCCGATGAATTTGTGCGCCACAAAATTTTGGACGCGATTGGCGATTTGTATATTGTTGGACATCCGATTATTGGCGCGTTTGAGGGCTACAAATCGGGACACGCGATTAACAATGCTTTGCTACGCGCGGTGTTGGCAGACGAAAGCGCGTATGAATGGGTAGAGTTTGATGAAGACAATGAAGCCTTGCCGTCTGCATTTTTTGGTGTGGATACATTGATGGCAGCGTAAAAAGTACGCAAAAAAATAGAAAAAAGCAGCCTGCACTTGTGGATAAATAGTGCAGGCTGCTTTTTGTTGTGGATAAATTGGTTGATTACACTTCGTAAGTGCTAGATGCCGTATCGCCGCCTTTTCCTGTCCAGTTGGTGTGGAAAAATTCGCCGCGTGGTGCGTCCATGCGTTCGTAAGTGTGTGCGCCGAAGTAATCGCGCTGTGCTTGCAACAAATTAGCTGGTAAACGCACCGATGTGTAGCTATCCAAGAATGTAATCGCCGCCGTCATGCAAGGCATTGGAATCGCGCATTCAACCGATTTAGCCACCACTTTGCGCCATTGTGGCAAGGCGTTGTTGAGAATATCGCGGAAATAATCGTCTTGTCCCAACCAAACCAAATCGGGGTTGTTTGCATACGCATCGCGAATATTGCCCAAGAACACGCTGCGAATAATGCAACCTTCGCGCCACAACAAAGCGGTGTTGCCATAATTCAAATTCCAGCCGTAGGTTTTGCTGGCTTCGTGCATGAGCATAAAGCCTTGTGCATAAGAAATAATTTTGCTGGCTAGCAAGGTTTTTTGTAGCGCGTCTAACCACATTTCGCGGTCGCCATCAATGCGGCTCACGCTGTGTGGGAACAATCGCGCTGCTGCCAAACGCTGGTCTTTGAATGCCGACACGCAACGTGCAAATACTGCTTCGGAAATCAAAGTCAAAGGAATACCCATATCCAAAGCGTTGATGCCTGTCCATTTGCCTGTGCCTTTTTGACCTGCAGTATCCAAGATTTTTTCTACCAATGGCGAGCCGTCGCCATCTTTGTATGCCAAAATGTCGGCAGTAATGTCCACCAAATAAGAGCTCAATTCGGTTTTTTTCCACGATTCAAACGCTTGGTGCATTTCTTCGTGGTTCATGCCCAAGCCTTCTTTCATGAATTGATAGGCTTCGCAGATTAACTGCATATCGCCGTATTCAATGCCGTTGTGCACCATTTTCACAAAATGACCTGCGCCATTGTCGCCCACCCAATCGCAACAAGGCTCGCCCTCTGGCGTTTTAGCGGCAATCGCTTGGAAAATCGGTTTAACGTGTTCCCAAGCCGAAGCGTGTCCGCCTGGCATAATAGACGGGCCGTTACGCGCCCCTTCTTCGCCACCCGATACGCCTGCGCCAATAAAGCGTAAACCTTTTGTCGCCAAGTATTCGCAACGGCGATTGGTATCGGGATAATTGGCATTGCCGCCGTCAATCAGAATATCGCCTTCGTCCAAAAATGGGATAATTTGTTCAATAAACTCATCAACGGCTGAACCTGCGCGAACCATCATCATGATTTTGCGTGGTTTTTCCAGTTTATCCACAAGTTCTTGCAAACTGTGTGCGCCAATAATGTTTGTGCCTTTGGCTGCACCGTTCAAAAATTCATCTACTTTACTGGTTGTTCGGTTAAAGGCAACGACTTTAAAGCCCTTGTCATTCATATTTAGGATTAGGTTTTGACCCATAACCGCTAAACCGATAACGCCAATATCACCTTTCGTCATTTTTGATATCCTTATCTGAGTGAGAGTTTTTTTGCAAAAGCACGATACTTTAACGCATTGAATGCAGATTAGACAATGCGTTTACAATAAAAAGCGTAAAAATAATAGGGATAAAGTGCAGGCTGCTTTGGTTGTTTTGTACGATAAATAGGCGTATAAGACGTTAAACATTCAAATAATAGGAAACGATGATGGCAAAAAAATTCCCTATCGCGCCCAAACACCCAGAGCGGATTTGTTGGGGTTGCGATAAATATTGTTCGGCAGACGATTTACAATGCGGTAATGGTAGCGAACGCATTCAGCACCCAGTGGAATTATCGGGCGCAAAATGGTACGAAGAGGGCGATTGGTCAGATTTGCTCAACGATAAACAGCAAGAAGAATTGGGTTTAAAGCAGCCTGCACATCAGCAAAAGCCCCATATCAAATTAACACTTGTCAAAGATTAGTGCAGGCTGCTTTTTAGATAGCGTTTCTATTCTATATAGGTATTCAAAATGCGCGATTTGCGATAAAATACGCGCTTTAATTTTTAATAATATATTGTTTATATAAAGGAATTTTCATGAAAGCATTAGTCGCAGTAAAACGTGTAGTGGATTTCAATGTAAAAGTGCGCGTGAAAGCGGATGGTTCGGGCGTGGATATTGGCAACGTGAAAATGTCCATGAATCCGTTTGACGAAATCGCGGTGGAAGAAGCGGTGCGCTTGAAAGAAGCGGGCAAAATCAGCGAAATCGTGGCGGTATCGTTGGGCGAGAAAAAATGTGAAGACGTGTTGCGTACCGCGTTGGCGATGGGTGCTGACCGCGCCATTCATGTGGAAACGGACGCGGTTTTAGAGCCTTTGACGGTGGCGAAATTGTTGAAAAAAGTCGCGGACAATGAGCAGCCGCAAATCGTATTGCTTGGCAAACAGGCGATTGACGATGACGCGAACCAAACCGCGCAAATGTTGGCGGCGTTGATGAATGCGCCGCAAGCCACGTTTGCCAGCAAGGTGGATTTGAGCGCGGACGAAGTGGCGGTTACACGCGAAATTGACGGTGGTTTGGAAACGATTGCGCTGAAATTGCCTGCTGTGATTAGCGCGGATTTGCGTTTGAATGAGCCACGTTTTGTGAAGCTGCCTGCGTTGATGGCGGCGAAAAAGAAATCGTTGGAAAAACAATCGCCTGAATCGTTGGGCGTGGATTTGACGGCGCGTGTGAGCGTGAAACAATTTGCCGAGCCAAAAGCGCGTCAAGCTGGCGTGAAAGTGGTGAATGTGGCTGAATTGGTTGAAAAATTGGCTGCGGCAAAAGCAATTTAAGGGGAAATGAGATGACTGTTTTAATTTTGGCGGAACACAATGGCGCGGAATTGAACGCGGCGACTTTACACGCGATTGCGGCTGCGGAAAAATTGGGCGATGTTCATGTGTTGGTGGCGGGTTCAGGCTGCCTGAATGTGGCGGAACAAGCCAGCAAAATCAACGGAGTGGCGCAAGTTTTATACGCGGACGCGCTACATTTTGCGGATTTGTTGGCGGAAGAAATTGCGCCGTTGATGGTGTCGTTGGCTGCGCCCTATTCTCACATTGCGGCGACGGCGAGCGCGTTTGGTAAGAATATTTTGCCACGTGTGGCGGCGTTGTTGGATTGTTCGCAAATTTCGGATTTGACGGAAATTGTTGATAGTAAAACATTTATTCGTCCGATTTACGCTGGCAATGTGTTCACGACTGTGAGCAGCGATGAAGCGAAATTGGTGCTGACGATTCGTGCGAGTGCGTTTCCTGCGGCGGTTTCAGGCAGTCAAAACGCGCCAATTAACGCGGTTGCGGCAACGCCAGCGCAAAATTTGAGCCGTTTTGTTTCACGCGAATTGACGCAATCTGACCGCCCTGAATTGACGCAAGCGCGTGTGGTGGTGTCGGGTGGACGTGCGTTGGGCAGCGCGGAACAGTTCAACGCGGTTTTAACGCCATTGGCGGACGTGTTGGGTGCGGCGATTGGCGCGAGCCGTGCGGCGGTGGATGCGGAATACGCGCCGAACGATAGCCAAGTCGGTCAAACAGGTAAAATTGTTGCGCCTGAATTGTATATTGCGGTGGGGATTTCGGGCGCGATTCAGCACGTTGCAGGTATACAGGACAGCAAAACGGTTGTGGCGATTAACAAAGACCCTGACGCGCAAATTTTCAATGTGGCGGATTTTGGGATTGTGGGTGATTTGTTTGAAATCGTGCCGCAATTAACGGAAAAATTGAAAAACCGTTGATTTTATTAAATATTTTTAAATCATGTTTCACGTGAAACGCAAAAAGTAATTATGTTTCACGCGAAACAAGTTTTATAAATTTTGAAAATAAAATTGATGTTTCACGTGAAACGAACCAAATTTCACAACAAAGGCTGCCTGAAAATAAATCAATTTGTTTTCAGGCAGCCTGATTTACGATAAGGAAAAATCATGCAGCAGTTGCACAATGTTCAGTCTCATTCTTTTGCTTCGAATAATTATTCGGGTGTGCTGCCTGAAATTATGGTGGTGATACAAACGGTAAACGGTGGGCACGTTGGCGCGTATGGCAACGACCCATACACGGAAAAACTGCAGCAAATCTTAAAACAGCAGTTTGGCGAACAGGAGCAAGGTTTTCCTGTATTCAATGGATCAGGTGCGAATGTGTTGGCGTTGCAAGCGTTACTGCCACGTTGGGGTGCGGTGGTTTGCGCTCAAACGGCGCACATCAATGTTGATGAAAGCGTTGCGCCACAATGGGTAGGCGGTTTCAAATTGTGGACGATTGCTACGCCTGATGGCAAATTGTCGCCTGAATTGATTGCACAAGAAACACATGGTTTTGGCTTTGAACATCGCGCTCAGCCGTTGGCGGTCAGTATGACGCAAAGCACGGAATTAGGCACATTGTATACACCTGACGAATTGCGCGCTATTTGCGATTTCTGCCACAAAAATGGCATGGCGGTACATTTGGACGGTGCGCGTTTGGCGAATGCGGCGGCGGCTTTGGGCGTGTCGTTGCGCGAGATTACGACTGATGTGGGCGTGGATATTGTGTCGTTTGTCGGGACGAAAAATGGCTTGTTGTTGGGCGAATGCGTGGTTATTTTGAATCCTGAACGTGTGTCGGACGGCATGAAATATTTGCGTAAAATGAATGTGCAGTTGGCATCTAAAATGCGGTTTATTTCGGCGCAGTTGGTGGCTTTATTAGAAAATGATTTGTGGCTGAAATCGGCAAGCAATACGAATAAAATGGCGCAAAAACTTTCAGACAGCCTGCAAAATATGGACGGCGTGGAATTGGTTTACCCGACACAGGCGAATGCGGTTTTTGCGAAATTGCCAAACGGTGTGGCGGATAAGGTGCGTGAATTGACATATTTTTATGATTGGGACGAGCAAGGCACGGTGCGTTTTGTGTGCAGTTTTGATACGACTGAACAGCACGTTGATGAGTTGGTGGCGGCAACTTGGGCGGCGATTGGTTAATGTGCAGGCTGCTTTTGAATATAATAAAACGAGAAAAACATGACCGAAATCACAACCTACAAAACCCTATCCGCGCCAATCCAAGTCGAATTTAAAGACAAAGGCAGCCGTTTCATCGCCTATGCCTATCCTGTTTTAACCGCCGATGATGTGAAAAAACACGTTGATGATTTGCGCCAAGAACACCACAAAGCGCGGCATTGGTGCTACGCCTACCGTCTCGGCACAGACGGCAATAAATTTCGCGCTAACGATGACGGCGAACCGTCAGGCAGCGCAGGTCGTCCGATTTTGGGGCAGATTGATTCGTTTGAATTGACTGATGTGTTGGTCGTGGTGGTGCGGTATTTTGGTGGAACTTTGCTCGGCGTGTCAGGGCTGATTCATGCGTACAAAATGGCAACGCAAATGGCGTTTCAGGCAGCCGCGATTGTGGAAAAAAATATTGAAAAAACGCTGTATTTGCGTTGCGATTATCCGCATTTAAATGACGCGCTGCGGATTGCGAAAAATCATCACGCGAATATTATCGAGCAGGATTTGCAACTGGATTGCCGATTGACGGTGCGTGTGCCGTTAGTGGATTTTCAGGCAGCCGTGAATGCGTGGCAGTTTGAGCGGACGATTAATTTGAGCGAAGAGCCAGTTGCGTCATAAAAAAGCCGTGCAAATTATCACAATTTGCACGGCTTTTTATTTTCAGGCTGCCTGAAAATTATAGTGGATTAAATTTAGAACCTGTATTCACAAACAACTATTTGATAAATTTTAATATTTGTGAAATATACCCTAGTTTAACAAAATTTTCAGCAGATAAATTCGTCTGCTCAAAATCTTTTGCTAAACGTCGAGACCAACCTAACCATGCAAACGTTCGTTCTACAATCCAACGTTTGGGCAGAATATGCCAAGAAATATCTTGAATTCTCTTTGAAATCTCAACAGTTAAACCCAATTGCTCTGATACTTCACGCTCA
>NZ_FOJK01000001.1 GCF_900111845.1 Kingella kingae ATCC 23330
AAAAATGCGAAAAGCGGACGATGTTGTCCGCTTTGTTTTTTTGTTTCACTGTGTGAAATGGCGTTGCAGTTTTTAATCCCACTTTGTTTTGAATTGTCCCGTTTTATCCTGTTTATCTTGCTTGGGTATTTATATTGGTGGGGTTCACGTTGTCGCCATAAGCATTTTGTATCAACGCCAAGCCTGCAATGCCCAAATTGCTGCGAAACACGCCCTGCACAAACACGCCTTTATCGGCAAGATTGGGGACAAAACGTCGCGCAAACCATTCGGCAAGCAAAAATAGCGCAAACGTACACAGCAAGCCTGCCGCCACCAATCACCCTTGTTGCGAAAAATCCAACGGCTTGCCTAACAAATTGATAAACAACAATAAAGTCAAACCAAACTGAAACACCAAAGCCGATGCTTGACTACAAAATTCGTGAGAAATCGTTTTTTTGATGCGTAACACCTTGCCCAAACACAGCAACAAAATATTCGGCAAAGTCACACCCAGCGCAAAAACCAAAGCAGTAAAAAAAGTCATCAAAAGCAGCCTGCAAAATCAATTAGGAAAGTGCGCCCACCGCCTGTTTACGATATTGCCCAGGCGTGCAACCATAGTGTTTCTTAAACGCCTTGCCAAAATGCGTTTCCGATTGAAACCCCACCGCCAACGCCACCGACAGCACCGCATCTTGGCTTTGGCGCAACAAATATGCCCCTTTTTGCAAGCGCATCATATTGACAAAAGCGTGCGGGCTGGTTTGCATTTGCGCCTTGAACAAACGCATCAACTGGGCGCGAGACACATGTGCGATTTGCGTCATGTCTTCCACCGACCACGTTTGTTCGGGCGCATGGCTTACCGCTTGCACCACCGCACGTAACCGCTTATCACGCCACGCATTGATGATGCCACTCACAGGCGCATCGGCTTCATTTTGCAGCAAATATTGTCGCAACAACGCCAACAACAGCACTTGCGATAGCGCGTTCACCGTTGTGATAGAACCCAGTTGTTTTTGGGCGACTTCGTGTTGCAGTAACGCCACAATCGGCTGCAAAATCGCATCGGGCATAGACAGCATCAAGCAATCGGGCAAACTTTGCATGATTTCGGCTTGCTGGTCATAGACAAAAGTCGCGCAAAATAAGTGCAGGCTGCTTTTGCCGTCAAACTGCGTTTGGTTGAGCAAAAACACGCCGTCTGTTTGTGAATCGGGCACATCGCCATCGTTTTGGCAACTGGAATCGTGGCTCAAAATATGCGCAGTGGCTCGCGGAAAAAACAGCACATCGCCTGCTTGCACATAACGCGCTTCGGTTTCGCCATCAACCCAAACATAGCCTGAACCCTGCGTGGCAATATGCGCTACCGCCTGCATTTGCTGCTCGCTGGGCTGGTGCTGCACATGCCAACGCCCCTGAAATCGGCATTCAATATTCACGCTACCCGAGCATTGCGCCAGCGTGAGCCATTTGTCTAAAATATCCATTTTTGACCATTTTTTGATACGATTATTGCATTATACCTGAAAAAAAGTTGCAATAATACGCGCCATAAAAGCAAACGTAATTTGTTTTTATGGATTACATAATCCGCGTTTTATTTATCACACAAAGGAAAAATACCATGTTCAAAGATTGGAAAGAACACACCGCCCACGTTAAAAAATCATTTGGCAACTTGGGCAAAAATCACCCCAAAATGTTGCAAGCCTATGGCTCGCTGGAAACCGCTGCGGCTGCCGAAGCCTTGGATGAAAAAACACGCGAATTGATTGCGATTGCAGTGGCGATTACCACGCGCTGCGAAAGCTGCATTAGCGTTCACGCCGAAAAAGCGATTAAAGCAGGCGCAACCGAAAGCGAAATTGCAGGCGCATTGGCAACGGCTATTTCACTTAACGCGGGGGCGGCGTATACTTACGCCTTACGCGCTCTTGAAGCCGTTGAAACACAGAGATAATTTGTTATAAGGACTTTGATAGTGAAAAAATTAGTTAGCACTTTGTTGATGGCAGCCGCATTAGTAGCCCCAGTGGCAAGCCAAGCCGCACAACCGAACAGCGCAACCCAAACCGTGCAAACGCCACGCGCCAAAGGCATTTGGATTGATGTCCGCACGGCAGAAGAATTCCAGCAAGGGCATTTGCAAGGCGCGCACAACATTCCTGTTGATGCGATTACCGCGCAAATCGCCAAAGTTGAGCCAAACAAAAACGCGCCTGTGAATTTGTATTGCCGTAGCGGTCGCCGTGCTGAAGTGGCGTTGCAAGAATTGCGTAAAATGGGCTACACCAATGTAACCAATTACGGCGGTTATCAAGATTTGCTGGCAAAAGGCATTCGTTGATTGGTTTGATGAAATGTGCAGGCTGCTTTTGATGCTTACAAAGCAGCCTGCACTTTTTGCATAAACCGCGTCATCTTTTCCAGCGATTTAACCCCAGCCGCACTTTCCACACCGCTGGACACATCAACCGCGATGGCACCTGTTTGCTGCACGGCAATGTCCACGTTGTCCGCCGTCAAGCCACCCGATAAAATCCAATGTTGATTCAAATCTTTGGGCAACAAATCCCAATCAAACGTATGCCCCGTCCCACCATACGCGCCTTCCACAAACGCATCAAACAACACCGCACGCGCATCGGCAAATTGGGTGCAGGCTGCTTCAATATCCGCCACACTTTGCACGCGCACCGCTTTTAAATAGGGGCGATGAAATTGACGGCAAAATTCGGGCGACTCATCGCCATGAAATTGCAAAATATCAATCGGCACTTGCGCCAAAATCTTCCGAATTTGCTCGGCAGATTCATTGACAAACAACGCCACCACACTCATAAACGGCGGCAACGCACGCACAATTTCCTGCGCCTGCGTCACCGAAACCGCGCGTTTGCTGCCTGCAAAAAACACCAAGCCAATCGCATCAACGCCTAGTTGCGCGGCGGCAATCGCGTCTTGCGCTCGGGTTAAACCACAGATTTTTGTATAGATTTTCATATTATTTGTTGATTGAATATCGCGGTTATAAAGCAAAACACGTTCCAAGCAGCCTACACCGCTTAAAACGTGTTCTCTATCAACTTGGATTATTTATCCAAACCAAATTCCTTGTGCAACACACGAGTCGCCAATTCCATGTATTTTTCATCAATCAAAACAGATACTTTAATTTCAGAAGTAGAAATCATCTGAATGTTGATGCTGTCGGCTGCCAGTGCGCGGAACATTTGCGAAGCTACGCCAACGTGTGAACGCATACCCAAGCCCACGATAGACACTTTGCACACCGTATCATCGCCACTCACTTCGGCTGCACCAATCGTGTCTTTCAGATTGTTCAGCAATTCCAAAGTGGGCTTGTAGTCGCCGCGTGGTACGGTAAACGAAAAGTCGGTTGTGTCCGCGCTACCCACATTTTGGATAATCATGTCCACGTCAATGTTCGCATCGGCAACCGCGCCCAAGATTTGGTAGGCAATGCCTGGTTTGTCGGGTACGCCACGCACATTGATACGCGCTTGGTTTTTGTCAAAGGCGATGCCTGATACAACTGCTCTTTCCATGTTTTGGTCTTCCTCAAAAGTGATTAATGTGCCGTCGCCGCCCTCTTGCAGGCTGCTTAATACGCGCAAACGAACTTTGTATTTGCCTGCAAATTCCACCGAACGGATTTGTAAAACTTTGCTGCCCAAGCTCGCCAATTCCAACATTTCTTCAAATGTAATCGTGTCCATGCGTTTGGCTTCGGGAACAACGCGCGGGTCAGTGGTGTAAACGCCGTCCACGTCGGTGTAGATTTGGCACTCGTCCGCTTTTAACGCCGCCGCCAATGCCACTGCCGATGTATCCGAACCGCCACGACCCAGCGTAGAAATATCGCCATTGCTGCTAATACCTTGGAAGCCTGCCACAATCACGACGCGACCTGCTTTCAAATCCGCCAACATTTTGTCGCCGTCAATGTCTTCAATACGCGCTTTGGTGTGCGCCGTGTCGGTTTTTACCGCTACTTGCCAGCCTGTATAGCTTTTTGCATCTACGCCGATGTTTTTCAACGCCATTGCCAGCAAACCGATGGTTACTTGCTCGCCAGTCGCCAGCACCACGTCTAATTCGCGTGGGTCTGGGAACTCTTGCATTTCGTGCGCCAACGCCACCAAACGGTTGGTTTCGCCGCTCATTGCTGACACGACCACTACCACATCATGTCCTTCATCACGCGCTTTTTTCACGCGATTGGCGACATTTTTAATTCGTTCAGCCGAACCGACTGATGTGCCACCATATTTTTGTACAATCAAAGCCATCGCTGTTTCCTGTTCTATACAGTTTTAAAGGGGAAAAAACGGTGCAGATTATAGCAATAAAAAAGCAGCCTGCACATTTGTATCGCACACTAATGCTGTCTTTTATGCTTTGTCTGCTTTACTCTGCTTTATAGTGGATTAAATTTAGATTAGTACAGCGTTGCCAACTCCCTTATGTACTAGGTGTACACGGTGGTCGTTGTCGCCTTGTCCTAATCTAAATTTAATCCACTATATTTAACAAAGCAGCCTGCACTTTACCAACAAAGTGCAGGCTGCTTTTTATTTCAAAACTACGCTTCTGCCATCGCCATCAAGCTCGCATTGCCGCCTGCTGCGGTTGTGTTGGTGCTGCACGAAATTTCTTCATACAAAGGCAACACGTCCACGCCTGCGCTCGCGTCAATGATGCGAATAATCGCGCTATTGCGTTGCGCCAACTCGGCTTTGAGTGCGGCGCTGGGTACGTCCAAGGCAACCAAATGGGTAACGTGTGGCTCTTGTTCGGGATACGCACTCACTTTGATGAGCGAGCCTGCCAGCGTGGCGATTTGGCTCAATGGGTGCGATTGCGCTACCACCACTTGTGCGCCTGTTGCGGCAATACGAACAAAGGCTTCCAACGCGCTTTTGAGCGTGCCGCCTTCCACATAAACCTGTTTGGGCGCGCGCCAAGTCAATTCGTTGCGCTCGCCTGTTACGCTTTTGAGCAGCGCGGTCGCGTTGTTGAGCGTGTGCATACGCGATTCGCCCAACACACCGCCCAGTTTCACTTTTTCGGCGTGTGAAATAGACAGCGATTGAATCATGTTTTCCAGTGTGTTCAAGCAGCCTGCATCGGGTTTACCTGCTTGCTGCACGTTGGGCAACGTCCACGCTTTGCCGCGACTGAGTTTTTGCAGATAGAACGAACCGCCTGCTTTCGGGCCTGTGCCAGACAAACCATGTCCGCCAAATGGCTGTACGCCCACCACCGCGCCAACAATATTGCGGTTCACATACACATTGCCTGCCTCAATGTTTTCTTGCACAAATTCCACCGTGCGCCCAATGCGGCTGTGAATGCCGTGTGTCAGCGCGTAGCCTTTGTTATTGATTTGTTTGATTAAATCGCCCAATTCGTTGGCATGATAGCGCACAACGTGTAGCACAGGCCCAAACACTTCGCGTTGCAGTTGGTCTAGGTTGTCCAACTCAAACAAAATCGGCGTAATAAAGGTGGCGTTGCCTGATTGTGCAGGCTGCTTCGCTTCGTGATAGCGTTTTGCCACACCTTTCATTTTGTCAATGTGCGCTTGCAAAGCAGCCTGCGCTTCGGCATCAATCACAGGCCCGATGTCGGTGTGCAATTCCAGCGGATTGCCCACGCGCAATTCGTCCATTGCGCCTTTAATCATGCTAACCATGTGGTCGGCAACGTCTTCTTGTACGCACAAAATCCGCAATGCCGAACAACGCTGACCTGCGCTGTCAAATGCGGAATTGAGTACATCGGCGCACACTTGTTCGGCAAGCGCGGTACTGTCCACAATCATCGCGTTTTGTCCGCCTGTTTCTGCAATCAACACAGGCAAATCATTACGCGCCGCCAGCGTTTGGTTGATTAAACGCGCTACTTCGGTTGAGCCTGTAAAAATCACGCCTGCAATATCGCTGTGTTGCGTTAAAGCCGCGCCCACATTACCTGCGCCCAACACAAGTTGCAACACGTTTTGTGGCACGCCTGCTTGGTGCATCAACTGCACAGCGCGATAGGCGATTAAACTGGTTTGCTCGGCTGGTTTGGCAACGACTGTGTTGCCCACCGCCAACGCTGCCACCACTTCGCCTGTAAAAATCGCCAATGGGAAGTTCCATGGGCTAATCGCCACCACCGTGCCAATGGCGGCGCGTTCGGCGCAAGTGCTTTCGCATTCATCGGCATAATAACGGCAAAAATCCACTGCTTCGCGCACTTCGGCAATCGCGTTGTTGAGCGTTTTGCCTGCTTCACGCACCGCCAACATCATCAATTCGGGCGTGTGTTGTTCGTATAAATCGGCAATTTGACGCAAAATCGCAGCGCGTTGTGCAGGCTGCTTGCTTGCCCAGTCGGTTTGCGCTTGTTGTGCCGTTGCGATGATTTTACCGACTTCGGTTGCAGGCACAAACGCCACTTTGCCCACCACATCATCGTGATTGGCTGGATTCAAAACCGCTTGTTCGGCTTGATGTTGCAGGCTGCTTGGGCTTAACGATTGCGCTTGCCAGTTTTGCGCGGCGGCAACATTCAAAGCAGCCTGCAATTCATTCAACACATTTTCGTTAGACAAATCCCAGCCTTGCGAATTGGCACGACTCTCGCCATACAAATCGCGTGGCAATGGCAACACCGCATTCGGTTTGCCGCCTGTTTTTTGCGCCGCGTCAATCGGACATTGCAACAAGCTGTCAATGCTGATGTTTTCGTCTACAATTTGATTCACAAACGATGAGTTCGCGCCATTTTCAAGCAGCCTGCGAACCAAGTATGCCAACAAGGTTTCGTGCGTGCCAACAGGCGCATACACGCGCACACGGCGACCCAGATTTTGTGCGCCAACCACTTGGTCGTACAGCGTTTCGCCCATGCCGTGCAAGCATTGATGCTCCCATTCTTTGTTTGCGCCAAATTGATAAATCATCGCCAGTGTGTAGGCATTGTGCGTGGCGAACTGCGGATACACCGCGTCTTGCGCGTCCAACAGTTTACGCGCACACGCCAAATAGCTCACATCGGTATGCACTTTGCGCGTGTAAACAGGATAGTCGTCCAAGCCGTCCACCTGCGCCCATTTGATTTCGCTGTCCCAATACGCGCCTTTTACCAAGCGAATCATCAATTTTTGCTTGTTTCTACGCGCCAAGTCCACCAAATAATCAATCACAAACGGACAGCGTTTTTGATACGCCTGAACCACAAAGCCAATGCCGTGATAGCCCGCCAAATCGGGGTCGGACACCAAAGCTTCCATTAAATCCAACGACAATTCCAATCGGTTGGCTTCTTCCGCGTCAATGTTCAAGCCGATGTTGTATTGCTTTGCCAACAAAAAGAGCTGTTTCAAACGCGGCAACAATTCGGTCATCACACGCTCGTGTTGGGCGCGCGCATAACGCGGATGAATGGCAGACAGCTTAACCGAAATGCCGTTGCCGTCATAAATGCCTGCGTTGTTCGCGTCTTTGCCAATCGCGTGAATGGCGTTGACATAATCTTGATAATAGCGTTGCGCGTCCGCTTCGGTCATTGCCGCTTCGCCCAGCATATCAAACGAAAAACGATAGCCGATTTTTTCGCGCTCTTTGCCGTTTGCCAACGCTTCTTCAATGGTTTGACCTGTTACAAATTGTTTGCCCAGCATACGCATGGCGGCATCGACACCAGCACGAATCAAGGGCGCACCGCCTTTGCCCAGCAAGCGACTTAAACTGCCCGACAAGGCTTCTTCGTTGGGCGCGGTTTGGGTCAGCTTGCCTGTAATCAACAAGCCCCAAGCCGCCGCGTTCACAAACATAGACGGACTGCGCCCCAAATGGCTTTTCCAGTCGCCGTCCGATAATTTGTCTTGAATCAGCTTGTTGCGCGTTTCGTTGTCGGGAATACGGAGCAGGGCTTCGGCAAGACACATCAACGCCACGCCTTCTTCGCTAGACAGCGTAAATTCTTGCATGAGCGCATCTACGCCGCTGGCTTTGCTGCGGTCGGCGCGCACTTTGGACACAAGCGAACGCGCTAACTGGTATGCCGCTTGTTTTTCGGCATCGGACACATTGGCGCGTGTAATCATATCGGTAACGGCTTCAACTTCATCGCGGCGATAAGCAGCGGTGATGGCTTGGCGCAAGGGGTTGGTTTGAATTTGGGCAAAATTGAACATAGTGGTTCCTTGTGTTGGGACAATGTTGCGTTAAAAATAGTTAGCAAAAACGAGGCTATCTTAACGCAAATTGACTGTTTTGACAAAGGGGAGGGAATAAAAGTGCAGGCTGCTTTTTCAATCCGCAATCTGTTTGGCAACCGCATACGGCATTTCTCCGTCCCATTGTTCCGCATACTCTTGATTGGGGCGCTGCACCGTTTGTTTGGTCAAGTGAAAGCCATAAGCCGCAGCAATCGGGCTGGCAATGCGATTTTCGTGTTCATACCACGCCCACGAAAACAAATCGTATCGCCACGACAGCACAGGCAAGCAATGGAAATAACATTCGGCAACACAATTCCAGCCAATATTTTGGGCGATGCGTTGCACGTCCAAAGCAGCCTGCACATTGGCGTTGTCGGGTGCAGGCTGCTTTTTGTGCCACATAAAATGCGGACAGCAACCAAACAGAAACAACGAACCTTGTGGCGCAACCACTTGCCAACATTGTTGCAGCCAATACGCCAAATCGGCGGTGCTGGTGTGGCTGTGCAACGAGATGATGCGGTCAAAACTGGCTTCGCGCCACGGCAAGCTATTGGGTTCGGCTAATACATCGGCAGGGGCTTGCGTGGCTTGCACAAGCGTGCAGGCTGCTTGAAATTGCCAATTGGCGCAACGATGCGATTCGCCTGTTAGCAAGATGCGTTCTGCGCGATGTTGTGTGCCGATTTTTTGCGCCCATTGTTGTTCACAAAGTAGCAAATCTTGGGGGATTGTGGCGGACATGGCGGTTCTCCCAATAATGTCGTGATGACAAAAATAACACAAAAAAAGCAGCCTGCACATCAAACCGAGTGCAGGCTGCTTTGTTTGAGCGATTTAGTCTTCGCCAGCGAATGACAACAACAAACGCAACAAGCTAGTAAACAAATTGTACAGCGAAATGTAAATCGTCAAAGCCGCGCTAATGTGACTGTCTTCGCCGCCTTCCAATACATTGCGGATTTGCCACATAATCATTAACGAGCTAAACACCACAAACACGCCAGAAATCGTCAGCGACAACACAGGCATTTGCAAGAACAGATTTGCCACCACGGCAATCATCAACACAATGCCACCCATTGCCAAAAAGCGACCCAGCGCATTGGTATTGAAGTTACCATGACGCGCCAAAGCCGACATGGTAAAGAAAATGCCTGCGGTCATGGCAGCGGCAACACCCACCAATTTCGCGCCATTGGCAAACATACCGCTGTATGTCAACAACGGGCCCAGCAACACACCCATGCCAAAAGTGAACACCATCAGCAATACCACGCCTGTTTGGTTGTAGCGGTTTTTTTCAATTAAAAAACACATGCCATAGAAAAAGGCAAACATCATGCCAATCATAATCCATTGGTTGCCCAACATAGTAAGCAGATTAACCGCCATGCTCAAAAATGCGCCTGCTGCGGTAGGCAAAAACGACCACGCCAGCAAGCCATAGGTTTTTTGCAGCAAGACTTCTTGTTGTGATTGTCCAACCGATTGGGTAGTGAAATTATCCATTTGATTGTGCATATTAAAACTCCTTATGCGATAGGTTAAAAGAAAAACAACATTTGTAATATGTGCAGGTTGCTTTTAAATAATCCAAAGCAGCCTGCACTTTGGGTTTACCGCTTATTTAGACTGCGCGTCCACCGCCGCAATCGCCACCATATTCACAATACGGCGCACGGTAGAAATCGACGTCACCATGTGAACAGGTTTGTTCAAGCCCATTAAGATTGGACCAACTGTAATGCCATTGGTTGCATTCACGCGCATTAAATTGTAGCTGATGTTCGCCGCTTCCACGTTTGGCATCACCAACAAATTCGCCGTGCCTGTCAAAGTGGTTTCGGGGAAGATTTGCTTGCGCAGTTTTTCGTCCAACGCCACGTCAGCTTGCATTTCGCCGTCAATTTCCAATTCTGGGTCAAGTTCGCGGATTAGCTGCAAGGTAACTTGCATTTTGGTTGCGTCTTTGTCTACGTGCGAGCCGTAGTTAGAATTAGACACCAACGCCACTTTTGGCTGAATACCAAAACGCTTGATTTCACGCGCGCACATCAACGTGCCTTGCGCCAGTTGTTCGGCGGTCGGGTCGTGAATCACATAAGTGTCGGCGATAAAGAAATTGCCTTTGTTGGAAATCAACGCATTCATCGCAAACGCATTGTTTTCAGGATTGTTGTAGCCAATCACGTCTTCATACACTTTGAAGTGGTCGCGGAAACGACCCACTGCGCCAGCCACCATACCATCGGCATGACCCAAGCGAACCATAGTCGCACCAATCAAAGTTTGGTTTGCCATCATGCGGCGACGTGCCATTTCTTCGGTAACGCCTTTGCGTTTTTGCAAATCGTAATACGTTTTCCAGCATTCTTCGTAATACGGATTGTCCACCAAATCAATCAAATCAAAATCTTTGCCTGCTTGAATGGTTAAACCTTGCGCTTCCAAGCGTTGCTCAATCACATCGCGGCGACCAATCAACACAGGATACGCCAATTTTTGCGATACGATTTGTTGCGCGGCGTGCAAAATGCGCTCGTCTTCGCCTTCTGCCAACACAATGCGCTTGATGTCTTTTTTCGCTTGGGCAAACACAGGGCGCATAAACAAATTGGTTTTGTAGATTTGTTGATTGAGTTTTTCAACATACGCTTCCATGTTGGTAATCGGGCGCGTTGCCACGCCAGAATCCATAGCAGCCTGCGCGACTGCGGGTGCGATTTTGGCAATCAAACGTGGGTCAAATGGTTTTGGAATCAAATATTCCGCTCCAAATTTCAATTCTTCGCCACCGTATGCGCCTGCCACCACGTCATTGGATTCTGCCAATGCCAAGTCTGCAATCGCACGAACCGTTGCCAATTTCATTTCTTCGTTAATCGTGGTTGCACCCACGTCCAACGCGCCACGGAAAATGAATGGGAAGCACAATACATTGTTGACTTGGTTCGGGAAGTCGGAACGACCTGTGCCAATAATCACATCAGGACGTGCGGCTTTGGCTTCTGGTGGCCAGATTTCGGGTTGCGGGTTCGCCAAAGCAAACACCAACGGCTTGTCGTTCATTTGTTGCAACATTTCGGGTTTCAACACATTTGCGCTAGACAAGCCCAAGAAAATATCTTTGCCAGCCACCGCATCGCCCAACACGCGCTGACCGTTGTCGGCAATCGCATAGCGTACTTTGCTTTCGTCCATGCGGTCGCGGTCTTCGCGTGTTTGATAAATCACGCCTTTGGAGTCGCAAACGGTCATGTTTTCGCGTTTCATGCCCAATGCCACTAGCAAGTCCAAGCAAGCAATCGCTGCTGCACCTGCACCTGAACACACCAATTTTACATCGGCAATGTCTTTGCCAATAAAGCGCAAGCCGTTCAATACAGCGGCAGCGGTAATGATTGCCGTGCCGTGTTGGTCGTCATGGAACACGGGGATTTTGCAGCGTTCGCGCAATTTTTTCTCGATATAGAAGCACTCTGGGGCTTTGATGTCTTCCAAGTTAATGCCGCCAAAAGTCGGTTCTAGCGATGCGATGATGTCCACCAATTTATCGGGGTCGGTTTCGTTTACTTCGATATCAAACACATCAATGTCGGCGAATTTTTTGAACAATACGCCTTTGCCTTCCATCACAGGTTTGCTGGCCTCTGGGCCAATGTTGCCCAAACCCAAAACTGCTGTGCCGTTGGAAATCACCGCAACCAAATTGCCACGCGCGGTGTATTTGTATGATTTAAGTGGGTCGGCATGAATTTCCATGCACGGTGCAGCCACACCTGGCGAATACGCCAACGACAAATCGTATTGCGTTGCCAAAGGTTTGGTTGGTGCAACTTGGATTTTGCCTGGCATTGGGAATTCGTGAAAATGCAATGCCGCTTCTTTTAAATGTTCGTCCATGAGTAACTCTCTGTATGGTGTTGAATGGGGTTTAACAAAAAAATTGCAGGCGATTGTACTATAAAAATGCAGGCTGCTGTGATGCGAAAATCGTATAGCAGCCATGCAAAATGCGGTATGATGCGCGTTTTTAAATTGCAGGCTGCTTTTGTTATGCTCCACCAATTGCTATCCCACAAAATAACCATGCCCGATTATCGCGACACGATTGCCCGTTTTGCCCAATCGTTTTCCGCGCCCGAACACGCTTTGTTGTGCGACATTTTGCAGCAATTTGAGTTTGACCCCATGCAAGAACAAGCCTTGGTGCAAGCCGTTATCCAGCAAAACCGCTTTGACCCTAACGCAGGACATTTGGGCGATGACTGGGACGATGACGAAGACAGCGCGGCATTTTGCGCTCATTGCATCAACCCACCGCCACCGCCGTTGCGCGATTATTTTATGTGGCGCGAAAAAACGTCCAAGCAGCCTGCACCAAGCAATCCATTCCCTTTTCCTGTTTGATTTTAAAGGACTTATATCATGAACAATCGTCCCAAAGTACAACTTAAAATCGTGCGCCACGAAATCGCCGCCCAGTTGCCCGAATACGCCACCACAGGCAGCGCAGGCTTGGATTTACGCGCTTGTTTGGACGCGCCCAAAATCGTGCAAGCAGGCGAAACGGTGCTAATTCCAACAGGCATCGCCATTTATTTGAATGACTCGAATTTAGCCGCCATATTGTTGCCACGCTCTGGCTTGGGACACAAGCACGGCATCGTGTTGGGCAACTTGGTTGGTTTGATTGATTCAGACTACCAAGGCGAATTGATGGTATCGGTGTGGAACAGAAGCAGCAATCCGTTCACGATTGAGCCGTTTGAACGCATCGCGCAAATGGTTATCGTGCCAGTGGTGCAGGCTGCTTTTGAATTAGTGGACGACTTCGTTGCTAGCGAACGCGGCGAAGGCGGCTTTGGCAGCACAGGACGCGCTTGATGATTGCCACCGACAAACGCACGCTGCGCCGACAACTGCGTCAAACGCGGCAAAAAATTCCGCCAGCCGAACGCCAGCGCGCCCAAGCAGCCTGCAATCGCCAGCTCAAACGCTTTGCGCTGCGTGGCAAACGCATTGCCGTGTATTGGGCAATGGGCAGCGAATTGCGTTTGGACGATTGGGTTCGCAGCGCACAAAAACGCGGCGCAAAAGTGTATTTGCCGTATATTGAACCGCACAGTTTGCGTTTGTGGTTTACGCCGTATCCCCAAACCAATCAACGCGCCGAACGCAAACGCGGCAAAAGCAGCCTGCACGTTCCGCAATTTGTGGGCGACAAAATTCGCGCGAATTGGTTGCACAGCATGGTTATCCCGATTGTCGGCATAGACCAACACGGCACGCGCTTGGGGCAGGGCGGCGGTTATTATGATTACACGATTGCCGCGTGCAGTCGCCGTCCGCACTTGATTGCGGCTGGTTTTGCTTGCCAACAAGTCGCGCAGTTGCCCACCGAATCGCACGATATTCAAGTGGATTATTTTGTAAACGAAAAAGGTGTGTGGCGTTTTAATCGTCCAAATCAACAAAAATAACAAGGTTTTTTGTGCTTGCTGCACAAAGCAGATAACTTTATCCTGCACGCATTTCACATCACACAAAAGGAAAACATCATGCACGAACAGCTCATTAACCATTTTGTGATTCCGCACACCACGCGCACGATTGGTAGCGAAAAAGCGTTGGTATCGGTACAAGAGCGTGAAAGCAGCCTGTACATTACGCTGTCGTTTGGCTTCCCAGCGCAACATTTGGCGCAGGAATTGCAACAACAAATCGCCGCCGCCACAGGCAAAAGTGTGGAGCTAAACATTCGCCAAAACATTGTCGCGCACAAAGTGCAGGCTGGTATCGCCACGATGAAAGGCGTGAAAAACATCATCGCCGTGGCATCAGGCAAAGGCGGCGTGGGCAAATCCACCACCACCGCCAATTTGGCAACGGCAATGGCAAAAATGGGCGCACGAGTGGGCGTGCTAGATGCCGATTTATACGGCCCGAGCCAGCCGACTATGCTGGGCGTACCTAGCCAGCAGCCCAAACAAGAAAACGGAAAATTTATCCCTGTTCGCAATGCAGACGACATTCAAGTGATGTCTATCGGCTTTTTGATTGACCCAGACCAAGCCGTTGTGTGGCGCGGCCCGATGGTGTCGCAAGCCTTGCAGCAGCTCTTATTCCAAAGCGAGTGGGACGATGTGGATTATTTGTTTGTGGACTTACCGCCTGGCACGGGCGACATTCAGCTCACGTTGTCGCAAAAAATTCCTGTAACAGGCGCGGTTGTGGTGACCACGCCGCAAGACATCGCCCTGATTGACGCGCGAAAAGCGGTTGATATGTTCCAAAAAGTCAATATCCCGATTATGGGCGTGCTGGAAAATATGTCGCTTCATGTGTGCAGCAACTGCGGTTTTCACGAGCCGATTTTTGGCACGGAAGGCGGCAAAGATTTGGCAAGCAAATTGAACGTGCCATTGTTGGGACAACTGCCTTTGTCGCTGCCGATTCGCGTGGCAATGGACGCTGGACAAGCAGGCAGCCTGCACGAGCAGCACGATACAATTGCAGCAATTTATCAGCAAGCCGCATTGGATATTGCGCTGACGATTGCCGATAAAGGGCGCGATTTTAGTGGTAAGTTTCCGAAGATTGTGGTTCAGTAATTGATGTAAACAAAAAAGCAGCCTGCACTTTAAATCAACAAAGTGCAGGCTGCTTTTTACGTTTTTTTAATCAATCAATGCTCACGCGCATGGTTAATGGTGTATTTCGGAATTTCCACAATCAAATCTTCGTCTGCCACCACCGCTTGACAGCTCAAACGCGATTCAGCTTCCAAGCCCCATGCTTGGTCTAGCAAATCTTCTTCCAATTCGGTTGGTTCAACCAAGCTGTCGTAGCCTTGTCGCACAATTACATGGCAAGTGGTGCAAGCGCACGATTTTTCGCAAGCGTGGTCGATGTCAATATCGTGTTGCAATAAAACATCGCAAATGGTTTCGCCTTGTGGCGCGGCTTCAATGATTTTGCCTTCGGGGCAGAGTTCTGCGTGGGGCAGAATGGTTATTTTTGGCATGATGTGTGTTCTCTATATAATCAAAATGGCGAATTGTAGCGCAAAAAAGTGCAGGCTGCTTTATTTATTCCTGTCAAATTCCGCTTTAAGCTGCTGCATAGTATGCGCCGCGCTTTCATGCCCCTGTTCGGCTGCTTGGCGATACCATTCAATCGCTGTGTCAATATTGCGCTCCACGCCCGTGCCTGTGGCGTAACGCGCTGCCAAATTATTTTGCGCTTCGGCGTGTCCTTGCTTTGCCGCCAGCGTGTACCAATACACGGCGCGTTCGTATTGTTGCTGGTCGCTGTGCAGCAAACCCGCCATAAATTGCGCTTCGGCATTGCCTTGTGCCGCCGCTTTTTCATACCACATCAAGGCTTGGGCGATGTCGGCTTTTGTGCCTAAACCGTCTTGATACAATACTGCTAAATTGTGCTGTGCGGTCGCGTCTCCCTGTTCGGCAAGCGGCAATAATAATTTGTGTACCGTGGCAAAGTCTTCGCGTTGATAAGCGGCAACGGCTTGGGCGTAAATCGCATCGTTGGCAGAAGGTGCAGGCTGCTTTTGTGCGAACGCGCTGCTAGCCGCCAAAAACATCAATCCAACATAAAAAGTCTTCAACATCATCATTTCCTTGATTTATTCGGCAACCACGTCCACCCACACAGGCGACAACGATTGCAAATCTTGTGGCGTAATTGCCACTAAAAAACCGCGTTTGCCGCCGTTGATGTAAATGCGTGGCAAATCCAAAATACTGCGTTGGGCATACACAGGCAGCGGTGTTTTGCAGCCAAATGGCGATGTGCCGCCCACCAAGTAACCTGACCATTTATTTGCTTGTTCGGGTTGGGCTGGCTCGATGTGTTTCATGCCCAATTCGCGTGCCAAGTTGCGCGTAGAAATTTGCTTGTCGCCATGCATTAGGCAGATTAAGCCTTGTTTTTTCTCGTTGATTAAAATAATGGTTTTAATGATAGCGTGTTCTGGCACATGGAGCGATTGCGCCGAATGCGCCGTGCCACCGTGTTCTACATAATCATACAAATGCGGTTCAAACGCGATGTTGTGAGCGCGAAGAAAACGAATCGCAGCAGTAATCGGATAATTGGGTTTGGACATAGCAAAGCAGCCTGCATCTAAAAAAGAACAATATTGTAGCGCAATTTTTTACTTTTCTTAACTGTGCAGCTATAATGCGATGCTTATTTTTATCGGCTGATGAGCATCAATATGAAAAGCAAAATTATGGCAATGGGCGCGACTTTGTTGCTGGCAGCTTGCGGTTTCCACCTAAAAGGCACGTTGCCACAAAATGCCTTGGTGGTTAAAGAATGGCGCGTACAAGGCGGTGGCATTCAAGCCGAATTGCAGGCAGAATTACAACGCGCCGCTGCCAGCGTCAATCCACAAGCCAGCGCGGAAGTGCACGTGTTGAGCGTGGACAGTAAACGCGACATCGCCACCATTACCCGCGCCGCCAAATTGAACGAATATTTGTACTCGCTGCACGTGGTGGCACAAGCCTATCGCAACGGCAAAGCGTGGGGCGAGCCGATGACCGTAACCGTTAGCCGCAACATGACATACAGCGACAGCGAAGTCTTGGGCAAGGAAAGCGAAGAATTGGCTTTGTGGCGCGATATTCGTACCGATGCCGCATCGCAAATCGTGCGCCGATTGGGCTTTTTGCCGAAAGAATAAACATGGCAGAATTAAGCTGGAAAATGCTAGAAAGCAGCCTGCAACGTCCTTTATCGCCTTTATACCTAATCCACGGCGAAGAAGAATTGTTGCGCTTGGAAGCCGTTGATGCTATTCGCGCTGCCGCCAAACAGCAGCAATATCTCAACCGCGAAGTCTATACGGTAGATTCAGCCAACTTTGATTGGCAACCTTTGCTCGCCGAAGCCAACAGCGTCAGTTTGTTTGCTAGTCAAAAACTGCTGGAAATTCATATCCCAAACGGCAAAGTAGGCAAACAAGGCGGCGATGCCTTGCAGCAGTTGGCGCAACAGTTGCCAGCCGACACGGTGGTGTTACTGGTGTTGCCCAAGCTAGACAAAATGCAAACTCAATCCAAATGGTTTACCGCGTTGGCAAAAAATGGCATGGTGCTAGAAGCCAAGCCGATTGTCGGCAACTCCTTACCAGCATGGATACGCGAACGCCTAGCCGCGCAAGGTTTGGATATTGATGCCGATGCGCTGCAACTGTTTACCGAACGCGTAGAAGGAAACCTGCTCGCCGCCAAGCAAGAAATAGAAAAACTGGGTTTGCTGTATGCACAAGGTCATGTGTTGAGCTTGGACGATGTGCAGGCTGCTATTGCCAACGTGGCGCGATTTGATGTGTTTGATTTATCGTCTGCATGGCTGGGCGGCGACACTAAACGCGTGGTGCGCCTGCTCGAAGGTTTGGAAGCAGAAGGCGATGAACCCGTGTTGGCATTGTGGTCAGTTGCGGAAGACATCAGAACGGTAATCCGCTTGTCTGCCGCGCTTAAACAAGGCAAAACCGCGCAGCAAGTTCGTAACGAATTGCGTTTGTGGGGCGACAAGCAAACACTCATGCCCAAAGCCGCTGCACGATTATCGGTTGCCCAGCTCATCAACAGTTTACAAGAATGCGCGAAAATTGACCGCCAAATCAAAGGCGCGGAATCGGGCGATGCATGGGCGAGTTTTCGGCACTTGGTCATGACATTGGCGCACTAATTTTTTTGATTTATGTTTCAGTAATACAATAAGGAAAACAAATGGATAAACAACGTATGGTTTTGATTTGGGTTATCATGGCAACCGTGATTGGTTTTATTGCCTATTTATTTGGCGCGTCGTGGTGGCTGTCTATCATTATTGGCATTGTGCTGGTTGCCGCGATTGTCGGTGGCGCAACAGGCACGGTGTATTGGAAACAGAAAAAGCTGGTGGAACACGCCGCCAAGTTTAATATTGACTTGAAAAACGGCAAAATTCACCCAGCCGATTTGCGCCGTATGTATTTTACAGGCGGACAAGCGCGTAAAGATGCCTTGTATATTGCCAGCCAAGCGATGAAATGCTCGGTGGTGGAAGCCGAAAAACGATTGAGCGAGCGCGTCAGTAAGCAAGCCGCCAATCAAGAAATGGCAAAACATCAGCCCAAATTCCGCGGTCGTCCGCGTTAATTGGTATGATTTAAAGTGCAGGCTGCTTTTCTACTCAAAGCAGCCTGCAATCGCATAGAAAGGAATCGCAATGACAAACTTAAAATTCAGCAAAATGCATGGTTTGGGCAACGATTTTATGGTGATTGATGCCATCAACCAAACTTTTGAACCACGCGCCGAACAAATCGCGCAATGGGCAAACCGCTACACAGGCATTGGCTTTGACCAGTTGCTCGTGGTAGAAAAAGCGCAAAGCGATGACGTAGATTTTCGCTATCGCATTTTCAACGCAGACGGCGGCGAAGTAGAACAATGTGGCAATGGTGCACGTTGCTTCGTCAAATTTGTTACCGAGCAAGGTTTAACCGACAAACCCGAAATTGTGGTGGAAACTGCGCGTGGCATCATCAAACCGCGTTTAAACGATGATGGTTTGGTAACCGTAAACATGGGTCAGCCGCGTTTTGCGCCCGATGACGTGCCGTTTGTGTTGCGTTCTGGCGAAAAAGCTGATGACAAAACCTTTATTGTGGTCAATGGTATAGACAGCGCGGAAATGTCGCTGGTGAGCATGGGTAACCCCCATGCCGTGATGTTGGTGGGCGATGTGGCAACCGCGCCTGTGGAAAATTGGGGCAACGCATTGCAAAATCACGCTCGCTTTCCTGCGCGTGTAAATGTGGGCTTTATGCAAATTGTGGACGCACAACACATTAAATTGCGTGTGTTTGAACGCGGTTCGGGCGAAACCCAAGCTTGTGGCACGGGCGCGTGTGCAGCGGTGGTGTCGGGCGTGCGTTTGAGCTTGCTGACAGCAGGCGAGCCAATCCGCGTGAGCCTACCTGGTGGCGATTTGTACATTAGCTGGCAAGACGGCGGCGATGTGATGATGACAGGCCCTGCGGTTACAGTATTTACAGGTGAAATTGCGGTTTAAATCAACTTGAACAAGTGCAGGCTGCTTTTACTACGAACACTCGTAAAAAAGCAGCCTGCAAATTTGTATAGGAACAAAATGGATTGGAATATATGGCTGATTGGCGTGTTGGTGCTGGCGTTTGCTTTTCACGCGATACGGCACGGTGCGCTGCAATGGCTGTGGTTTAGCGTGGCGATTTGGCTTGCGCTAGGCTTGTTTTCGGCACAATTTTTACCGCGCGTATTGGGCATTACCCACACCGCCAATCTTTATTTAGCGCATTTTTATGTGTTTGTTGGCAGCATCTTTTTTTGGCTGAATTCGGTTCGCAAGCTGCCCGATGAACACCGCCAAACGCCACTCTATCAAGGGCAAACAGGCGCGTTTTTAACCCTGCTGGCATTGGCAAGTTTGGTCATGCACTTGGCATTTGTCTTATGTGTGTTTTTGGTATGGTGGTGGCACCCCAATGCGCTCACGCCATTTTTATCGCCTGCCTTGCTGGAATTGTATGGCACACCATGGCTGTGGTGGACGTTTACCGCGTTTATTATGGACATTTTTTGGCTACACCGCAGTTGGTTGAATAAACAAGATGCCGCGTGTTTTAGCGCAACTCAATTACATATTGGTTTTTGGTTGGCATTCATACTGCAAGCGATGTTTGTAGCCGTAGCAGTATCAAGAACTTTAAATGGATAAAAAAGCAGCCTGCACATTCAAATCAAATGTGCAGGCTGCTTTTTTAGTTTAACTGCTTATTTTTTCTTTTTAGCAGCAGGTTGTTCTGCAACCAAAACATCTTTCAACGCTTTACCTGGTGTGAATTTAGGCACACGCGCAGCAGGGATAGTAATCGCTTCTTTGGTTTTTGGATTCAAGCCTTGACGTTCTGCACGGTCAGCCACTTTGAATGTACCAAAGCCTACCAATGTGATTGAATCGCCAGTTTTCAAGGTGTTTTTAACCACTTCGGTAAATGCGTCCAATGCTTTGCTTGCATCGGTTTTGGTCAAACCAGATTCTGTTGCAATCGCATCAATCAATTCAGATTTATTCATAATTTTGCCTCTCAAAAAAGGGGGGGATAAGGGTTCAATATCAGCAAACGCCCGATAATCGGGCATTTGCAGCCATATCAATCTATGGCAGATTTATAGCAAGTGAGTTGTTGCTATGTCAAGCGTAAAACATCGAAAAGAGATTTTTTTACACCAAACTCCCTGCTTATTCGCATTATTGCAACACGTTAATGCTGGCGTGGCGTGCGTGACTTTTTAGAAGCAGCCTGCACTTTAATCGCATTTTCGGGCAAGATTTCATCGGCAACATAAGGTGCAGGCTGCTTTTCCAATCCCAGCACAAACACTTCATCAATCCATTGCACCGCGTGAATTTCCAAACCGTCTTTCACGTTTTGCGGAATTTCTTCCAAATCCTTCACATTGTCTTTTGGAATCAGAACGTGTTTGATGCCGCCGCGCAACGCCGCCAACAGTTTCTCTTTCAATCCGCCAATCGGCAATACTTCGCCGCGCAACGTGATTTCGCCAGTCATCGCCACATCAGCGCGAACAGGAATATTGGTCAAAGCAGAAACCATTGCCAATGTCATCGCAATACCTGCACTTGGACCGTCTTTCGGAGTCGCGCCTTCGGGAACGTGAACGTGCATATCGTTTTTCTCGTAGAAATCGGGCGCAATCCCCAAACTTTCCGCACGAGAACGCACCACCGACCACGCTGCTGAAATGGATTCCTGCATCACATCGCCCAATTTACCCGTGCGAACAATCGCGCCTTTGCCTTTCAATGCAACCGCTTCAATCGTCAGCAATTCGCCGCCGACTTCCGTCCACGCCAAACCCGTTACTTGACCAATGCGATTTTCGCCAGCCGTTACGCCATAATCGAAACGACGCACGCCTAAAAATTCGCCCAAATTTTTTTCATCTACACGCAAAACTTTCGGCTTTTTGGCTTTCAGGCTGTCTGAAAGTTCATTTTTAATCACGGCTTTACGACAAATTTTTGCAATTTCACGGTCTAATGAACGCACGCCCGCTTCTCGCGTGTAATAGCGCACAATATCGCGTACCGCCGTTTCATCAATCGCCAATTCGCTGTCTTTTACACCATTGCGTTTCATTTGTTTTGGCACAAGGTATTGCATGGCAATGTTGATTTTTTCGTCTTCCGTGTAACCAGACAGGCGGATAATTTCCATGCGGTCGAGTAGCGCAGGTGGAATATTGAAACTGTTTGATGTAGCAATAAACATCACATCGCTCAAATCAAAATCCACTTCAACAAAATGGTCGGCAAACGCGCTATTTTGTTCAGGGTCAAGCACTTCCAATAATGCGGCCGCAGGGTCGCCACGGAAATCGTTGCCCAATTTGTCAATTTCGTCTAACAAGAACAATGGATTTTTCACGCCCACTTTCGTCATGCTTTGCATGATTTTGCCCGGCATTGAGCCAATGTAAGTACGGCGATGTCCGCGAATTTCGCTTTCATCTTTCACGCCGCCCAACGCCATGCGAACATATTTGCGCCCTGTGGCTTTGGCGATGGATTCGCCCAACGAAGTTTTACCCACGCCCGGTGGGCCAACCAAGCACAAAATCGGACCTTTCAATTTATCGGTGCGTTTTTGAACTGCCAAATATTCCAAAATGCGTTCTTTAACTTTTTCCAAGCCGTAGTGGTCTTCGTTCAATACCAAATCGGCTTTGGCTAAATCTTTGCTGACACGCGTTTTTTTCTTCCACGGCAATTCAATCAGCGTTTCAATATAATTGCGAACAACCGTGCTTTCAGACGACATCGGCGGCATCATTTTCAATTTACGCAATTCCGACATGGCTTTTTCTTCGGCTTCTTTGCTCATGCCAGCCTCTTGGATTTGTTGCGCCAATTTTTCAAAATCGCGGCTATCTTCTTCTTCGCCCAATTCTTTTTGAATGACTTTGATTTGCTCGTTTAAATAGTAATCGCGCTGGTTTTTGTCCATTTGGCGTTTAACTTTGCCGCGGATGCGTTTTTCCAGTTGTGAGATTTCCAACTCGCCTTCAATTTGCGCCAACAAAAATTCCATGCGCTCAACGACATCAGCCAAAGCCAATAATTTTTGACGTTGCTCTAATTTCAGTTGCAAATGCGCTGACACAGTGTCGGTTAGGCGACCGTTGTTTTCAATTTCGTGAATGCTTGCTACTACTTCGTTGGGGATTTTTTTGTTGGCTTTGACGTATTGGTCAAACTGATTCAGCAAAGTACGGCGCAAGGCTTCCACATTGGGTGCTTGTTCGTTGGTGTCGCTTAACATTTCTACCGTGGCAACCAAATATTCGCCTGTGTCGCTAATTTGCACGGCGGCGGCGCGTTCTGAGCCTTCTACCAGCAATTTAACCGTGCCATCGGGCAATTTTAGTACTTGCAAAATATTGGCAACTGTGCCGACTTCGTGCAAATCGTTGGGGCTGGGTTCTTCTTCGCTGCCGTTTTGTTGCGCCAACAAAAAGACCTGTTCGTTTTGCTCCATAGCGACATTGAGCGCAGCCACCGATTTGGGTCTACCCACAAAGAGCGGCAACACCATTCCTGGGTACACCACCATGTCGCGCAGAGGCAGGGTAGGGAATTGAGCTGTGGTTGATTTTTTTCGTGCCATGATTGCAGATTCTCTTAATGTAAAAAATAGTGTGAATGGCTAAATAAGTGCAGGCTGCTTGTTTTTCAAGTGGAATGCGGATAATAAAGTGCAGGCTGCTTTTTGATACACTATTTGGACTGTTGATTAAAATATAGTGGATTAAATTTAGATTAGGACAAGGCGACAACGACCGCCGTGTACACCTAGTACATAAGGGAGTTGGCAACGCAGTATCATTGCAATTTTAATCAACTATATATCAAGTAAAAAGCTGCCTAATATTATTCAGGCAGCTTTATCCAATTATGCACGCACACAGCTTAATTTGTTTGGACTTTATCCAACAAACTAACTAATGCCACTTTAACTTCTTTCGACAAATCAATTAACTCATGGCGCAGCGCACTAATCGCTTCCATTAAATAGCCTTTTCGATGATTTTGCAAAATGTCGCCAGCACATTGATGAAAACGCGCATGAGCATTTTTAACTACTTCGTATTCTGGATATTTATCCAAAAACAAACCATCGCCATACAGCCACTTGCCCAATTTACACAAATGGTCTACTCCCACAACGGCTGGGTCGTATTCTTCGGGGTTTTTACCACGCAACGTACTTTCCAATTTCTCAATCCAAGCCTCGTGCGCTGCAATTGCTTCCAATAAATACAAACCATGCAAATCCTGTTGAGCCGTTGTTAAATTTAGCGGAACATCTTTGCCCGCATTATATTGCTCAATCCATAATTTCAAATCCATCGTATTCACCTTTAAGAAAATTTAAATTCCAATAACAACGCTACCAACATTCCGCATATTTCTATGCCGAAATTCATTGAGATTATGATAGAACCTTGCACAAGGTTATTCAATCATTTTTTGATGGGAATTTTATTTTTATTGATTAATATCAATATGTTAAACTAATGATTTTTACTTGCATTTAACTGATATAATATTCAAAGCAGCCTGCACATAAACACCACAAAATGTGCAGGCTGCTTTTATTCTTCATCGTCTGCCCAAGCGCGTTTCAAAGCAGCCTGCGCCGTTGCCATTGCAAAACCGCGATACAACATAAAACGCATTTGCTTGTCCCATTCCTGCCGATTTTGTGCAGGCTGCTTGAATTTTTTGCGGGCGACTTCTATTGCGTTATCCAATTCTGTTTCGCGGTCGGGCAAATATTGCTGAATCAATTCTGCCGATACGCCGCGTTGTCGCAATTCTTGGCGCAAACGTCCTGCGCCGTGTTTACTGCTTTTGCTGCGAACAAACGCTTCTGCAAATCGCTCGTCCGATTGCCAGTTGTTTTTCGCAAATTCTGCCAACACCGCGTCCAATTCATCGCTATCGTTGGCGTGGGGCAACAATTTAGCGCGTAATTCGGCTTGGCTCATTTCACGGCGCGACATCATTTCCATCGCTCGGGCGCGGAGTGATTTTTCGGTTTTCATGTTAATTGATATCCCAAATATAGTGAAGTGAAATAAAAATGGGACAAGGCGATAACGCTCGCCGTGTACAAATCGTACATAAGAGCGTTATCAACGCCGTACCATTGCGATTTCACTTCACTATAAAAAATGCCACTCGGTTTGCAAGCGGCATTTCACGTTAATTATTTTTCAAATTCGCCACACATTGCTGGTCTCGCGCCGTAAACGCATCTGCGCCACCCAGCAATTTTAAGCGTTCTTCCGAGCTAATTTTGGCAAACGATTGAATTTGCTTCACACCCAAACGCTGTAACGGCTCTTTCCACACGCATACGCAATATTCCGCCACCAAGCGTCCATCGCTGTCTTGCAAGCCGCGTTGTTGCAAATCTGCCTGCCATTTAGGTGCGGCTGGCACGTTTTGTATGCAGCTTTCCACAATTTTGGCAATCGCCTGTTCTTTGCTCATCGCGCATTGGCTCAAAAAGAAAAAGCCTGCAAACATCAGCGCAATCACGCGCATCCAGTTAATCAGCGTTTTGCGTTTTTTTGCTGATAGGGCTATTCGCTGCGCTTCGGCTTCATCTACCAAGCAGCCTGCACTTTCTGGCTGGATTTCAGGTGCAGGCTGCTTTTTGTCTTGCTCCAAATCAGCCATTTAGGGTTTCCATGCGGATTAAAGTAACGGGCGACGAAACCGTGTCTTGCGCTTCAATTGCTTTAATCGCCGCTTTCACGTTTTTCTCAATGGTGTTGTGCGTCAAAATCACGATTTCCGCTTGGTTGTTGTCCAAAACCGCTTTTTGAATCAAGGCTTCAATCGACACATTTTCTTTTGCCAACAAGCTAGCAATCGCACCCAACACGCCTGCTTTGTCCGCCACTTGCACGCGCAAATAGTAGCTGCTGCTGATTTCGTCCATTGGCACGAAGGTTTGCTCAACCACTTGGCTTGGTTGGAACGCCAAATGTGGTACGCGGTTTTCGGTGTCTGCCGTAATCAAGCGCGAAATATCAATCAAATCGGCTACTACCGCGCTGGCTGTTGGCAACGCGCCTGCACCTGCGCCGTAATACAAAGTCTCGCCTACCATATCGGCATTGACGCGAACTGCATTCATCACGCCATTTACATTCGCCAACAAACGGCTTTCTGGGATTAAAGTCGGGTGTACGCGCAATTCAATGCCTTTTTCGGTTTTGCGTGTAATGCCCAATAATTTCACGCGATAGCCCAATTCTTCGGCGTATTTAATATCGCGGCTGTCTAATTTACTGATGCCTTCCAAATAGCATGCGCCAAAGTTCACAGGCGTACCAAACGCCAATGCCGACATAATCGTGATTTTGTGTCCAGCGTCGTGTCCTTTAATATCAAAAGTCGGGTCGGCTTCGGCATAGCCCAAGCGTTGCGCTTCTGCCAACACATCGGCAAACGCGCTGCCTTTTTCGCGCATTTCGGTCAAAATAAAATTGCTTGTGCCGTTGATAATGCCTGCAATAGATTTGATTTGGTTGGCTGCCAAACCTTCGCGCAAGGCTTTGATAATGGGAATACCGCCAGCCACCGCCGCTTCAAATTGCACCATCACATTTTTTTGTTCTGCCAACGCAAAAATTTCGTTGCCGTATTCAGCCAGCAATTTTTTGTTTGCTGTAACAATGTGTTTGCCGTTTTCAATCGCTTTTAACACCACATCTTTGGCAATGCCTGTGCCGCCAAATAATTCCACCACAATATCCACATCATCGCGCTGCACCAATTCCAATGGGCTTGGCACGAATGCGGCTTGTGGGGCGAGTTCTGCTGCACGTTGCGCGTTCAAATCGCATACGGCAGACAGTTTCACTTCACGACCCAAACGGCGCGAAATTTCGGCAGCATTGTCGCGCAATACTTGCGCCACGCCACCGCCCACTGTGCCTAATCCCAATAATCCGATGTTAATTGCTTGCATAATTTTTCCTGAACAAGAGTAAAATAAAACAGTTAAAAAATGCGCGAGATATTACCCGATTTTGCCTATTTTTGCATCTTTAAATAATAAGGAATCCCAATGAATTTTGAAGAAATGCGCCTCAGCACAGGGCTAACCATTGACGCACACAATTCACAACAAATTGAAATTTCAGGAAAAATCTATGAATTTCCTGTTTATTTGGGCGATGAAGTTTGCCCAGTAGCATACCAAACCGAGCAAGAAATCACGCTAAACGATGTGCAGGCTGCTTTTGAGCAAGGCGCAAATGTTTTGCTGATTGGCACAGGCGAAAAGCAGCGATTTGTGTCGCCCAAACTGGTGGCGCAGGCTGCTTCGTTGGGTGTTGGGCTGGAATGCATGACCACGGCGGCGGCGTGTCGGACTTATATGCTTTTGCGTAGCGAGGGGCGTAAAGTTTGTGCGTGGTTGTGGTAGGCAAATCCGCAAATATAAAAGCAGCCTGCACTTTTGTTTGATTTAAAAGTGCAGACTGCTTTGCTATTATTTAACCAATGAAATCATCATTTTTTCATACACGGCAGACAATTTATCAATGTCCGCCAATTCAATATGTTCATCAATTTGATGAATGGTCGCATTCACAAAACCCAGTTCAATCAATTCACGCGCAATCGCTTTAATGAAACGTCCGTCCGAAGTGCCGCCAGTCGTGGACAATTCAGGCGTTACGCCACAAATTTCGGTGCAGGCTGCTTGGGCGATTTCAGTTAATTTTCCTGCTTCGGTCAAAAATGGATTGCCCGACAAACTCCACGCTAAATCATAGGTTAAGTCGTGTTTATCTAAAATTTCGTATACGCGATTTTTCAGGCTGCTTTCCGTTTGTTCGGTGGAAAAACGGAAGTTGAATTTCACGTTTACGGTGGCTGGGATTACGTTGGTTGCGCCTGTGCCACCGTTGATGTTGGAAATTTGAAAGCTAGTGGCTGGAAAATAGGCGTTGCCTTTGTCCCATTCGGTTGCGGCAAGTTCGGCTAATGCTGGCGCGGCGGCGTGAATGGGATTGTTTGCCAAATGTGGGTAGGCGATGTGTCCTTGTTTGCCTTGCACGGTCAGGCTGCCTGAAAGCGAGCCGCGTCTGCCGTTTTTCAGCGTGTCGCCTAATTGATTGACGGCAGTGGGTTCGCCAACAATGCAATAATCCAACATTTCGCCGCGTTCTTTTAATTTATCAACGACTTTGGTTGTGCCATCGTGCGCGTCGCCTTCTTCGTCTGACGTGATTAACAAGGCTAGGCTGCCTGAAAAATCGGGATTGGCGGCAACAAAACGCTCACACGCGGTAATAAAACACGCAATCGCGGTTTTCATGTCGGCTGCGCCACGCGCGTAGAGTTTGCCGTCGTGTTCGGTGGGCGTGAATGGGTCAAACGTCCATTTGCTCACGTCGCCTGTTGGCACGACATCGGTATGCCCTGCGAAACACAGCACAGGCGTGGTGTCGCCCAAACGTGCGTAGAAATTTTTGGTTTCGCCAAAGTGCATTTCTTCAATCGTGAAGCCGATGGCGCGTAGGCGGTCGGCGAGAATGGTTTGGCAATTTTTATCATCGGGTGTGATGGATTGTTCGGCTAATAATTGTTTGGCTAATGCGAGTGTGTTCATGTGCAGGCTGCTTTGTACAGTTGAAAAAAGGGGATTTTAGCGGATTTTTAAATTCAGGCTAACAGAAATCGCCAAAACTGCTGCCACATTTCGCGCTGTTTGCGTTACATTGGCTTCTGCCATCGATAAAGCTTCGCGCAAATCGCAGCATTTGGGCAACACGCTGAACACGGCATCAATGCCATAATCGTGTACCACTTCTACGTTTTTGCCCAAACTGCCTGCAATCGCGATAACAGGAATGTTGTGTTGTTTGGCAATTTGTGCCACGCCAACGGGCACTTTGCCTTTGATGCTTTGGTCGTCAATACGCCCTTCGCCTGTGATAACCAAGTCCGCACCTTGAATGGCATCGGCAAAACGCAACCAATCGGTAATCATTTTGATGCCGCTTTGCAAATGTCCATTTAAAAAGCCTGCAAACGCCGCGCCCAAACCGCCAGCCGCGCCTGCGCCCGCAATATTGTCTATTTCCACGTTTAAATCACGGCGCACAATATCAGCAAAATGCTTTAATGCCGCGTCTAGTTGCGCCACTTGTTCGGGCGTTGCGCCTTTTTGCGGTGCGAAAACGTGTGCTGCACCGTGTTCGCCTGTTAGCGGATTATTGACATCGCACGCCACATCAAAACGACTTTGAGCAATGCGCGTATCCAACTGGGCGATGTCAATTCTATCCAGTTGCGCCAATGCTAAACCGCCGCGTGGCAATTCGTTGCCGTTTTTATCCAGAAATCTTGCGCCCAAGGCTTGCAACATGCCTGCACCGCCATCGTTGGTCGCGCTACCACCCAAGCCAATAATAAAATGGCGCACACCTTTGTCCCATGCCGACACAATCAATTCGCCCACGCCCAAAGTCGTGGTAATGCTGGGATTGCGTTGTTCGGGCGATACGTCTGCCAAACCGCAAGCGGCGGCAACTTCTATCATTGCGGTGTGGTTGTCGCCTGATAAACCCCAAAAAGCGGCAATCGGTTCGCCTGTTGCGCTGGTAACGCTTTGCGTGATTTTTGTACCGTGCGATGCTTCCAACAATGTGTCCACCATGCCTTCGCCGCCATCAGCAACGGGAATTTTGATGTATTCGGCGTTGGGGAAGGCTGTTTTGAAGCCGTTTTCAATACATTGCGCCACTTGCAAGGCGGATAGGTTTTCTTTAAACGAATCGGGGGCAATGACGATTTTTTTCATGGGATTGACCTTTCTGAATCAGCAAAAAAGTGGCAAAGCAGCCTGCACAATGGTTTTTATTGTAACGCAAAACCAATCGTGCAGGCTGCTTACAACATTTTTGCTACAATCCGCCTTTTTTCACGCAACAAACACATGAAGACAAAATTGATTTACTGGGCAAAACAAATCGCGCAAACGCTATTTATGCTGCTGATTATCAGCGTGGCGATAGATTATTGGCGCAAACCGTCCGCGCCCATGAACGCAGCCAACGCGCCATTTACCACGCTACAACAAACGCAATCCACATTGGCGAAATCCAGCGACAATCAAACTTTGGTGCTGTATTTTTGGGGAAGCTGGTGTGGGATTTGCAAACACACGTCGCCTGTAATCAACGATTTACACGCTGATGGTGTGCCTGTGTTGGGTGTAGCGTTGCGTTCAGGCAGCCTGCACAATGTGAGCGATTATTTGCAGCAAAATCACTTGGCGTTTGACACGATTAACGATGAGCATGGTGAATTATCGCAAGCATGGGGAATTAAAGTAACGCCCACAATCGTGCTCATTCGCAATGGCAAAGTGGTTCACAGTACCACAGGTTTGGCGAGCTATTGGGGCTTGAAAGCACGGATTGCGCTGGCGAATGTTTTGAATTGAAAAAAAGCAACCTGCACATTGGGTAAACAGAATGTGCAGGCTGCTTTTTGCTATAATCCGCGCTTTTCCTTTTATTGCCGTTCTACTTATGCGTTTAACCCAAATCAAATTAGCAGGTTTCAAATCGTTCACCGACCCCACCACCATTCACGTACCAGGACAACTGGTTGCCGTGATTGGCCCAAACGGCTGCGGCAAATCCAATGTCATTGACGCGGTGCGTTGGGTATTGGGCGAAGCGTCGGCAAAACAGCTACGCGGCGAAAGTATGCAAGACGTGATTTTCAACGGTGCTGCTACGCGCCGTCCTGCACCGCGTGCGTCTGTAGAATTGGTGTTTGACAACAGCGACCACAGTTTGCAAGGCGCGTGGGGGCAGTATGCGGAAGTGTCCATTAAACGCCAGCTCACTCGTCAGGGTGATTCTTCGTATTTCATCAACAATCAAGCGGTGCGCCGCCGCGACATTACCGATTTATTTTTGGGAACGGGTGTGGGTGCGCGTGGTTATGCCGTGATTGAACAAGGCATGATTTCGCGAATTATTGAAGCGCGTCCCGAAGAATTACGCGCCTACATTGAAGAAGCGGCAGGCGTATCCAAATACAAAGAACGCCGCCGCGAAACGGAAACGCGCTTAAAAGACACGCGCGAACATTTGCAACGCTTGGCAGATTTGCAAACCGAATTGGCGCGACAAGTTGAAAAGCTGGAAAAACAAGCAGGTACGGCGGAAAATTATCAGCAACTACAAGAAAAATTAACGCGCTTGCAAAATATTTTGGATTTTGTGCAATGGCAAACGGCTTTGGCGGACGCGGATAAATTGAGCGAAGCGCATTACGCGGCAAAATATCAACAAGAACAAGCACAAGAGCAAAATATTGAATTAAATGAAAAATTGAATGCGTTGCGCCAAACCGAGCAAGAGCAGCAACAACATCATCATGCGTTGAACCAAGAACACGCTTTGTTGCGCGAACAAATTGCGCGTTTGGAAGAACAATTACGCGCCCGACAATCGCAACAGCAACGCATAGAACGCGATAAGGCAGCAGCACAAGTTCAATTACACAAAATTCAACAAGAACAAATTATTATCCGTAGTGAATGCGATATTTTGGAAGGCGATATTGCGGATAAACAAGTGGCGTTGAGTGAATTGGCAATGGCGGTGGCGGAACACGAAACGCGGCTGCCTGAATTGGAACAATCGCAACAAGAAACGCAATTTGCGTATCAAAATCAACAAGATGAATTTAACCGTATTAAACGTGAATTGGCGTTGAAACAACAGCAACTGCAACACACCAGCAGCACATTGAGCAACAATACGGCGCGTTTGGCGCGTCTGAATGATGAGCAGGCTGCTTTGAATTTGCCGCCTGATACGGAATTGTTGGCAGTGCAGGAACAAGCAGAATTATTGCAAAATCAATATGATGAAAGCGAAATGCGTTTGGCGGAAAGTGAAAATAATCTGAATCAAGCCAAAACGCGCTTTCAGGCAGCCGAAACGCAATTTAATCAATTATTTCAGCAACATTTGACAGCACAAGCGCAATTTGGGGCATTGGCGGAATTGTTGCAAAATCAACCTACACATGATTTTTGGGGGCAAACCCATTTTGCCGATGCGCCTGTGTTGTGGCAGCACCTTGTTGCGCCAGCCGCTTGGCAACACGCTTTGAGCGTGGTGTTGGCGCAGCGTTTACAATCGCGTTTGCTGCCTGAAAACAATGATTTAGCTAACGATTTGCCGCAAGGTTCGGCAGCGTGGATTTCGCATTCAGGCAGCCTGCACAAGAAAACTCAGCCAGCGCAAGCATTGATTAACCAAATTCAAATCACACATAAAGATTTTCAGGCAGCCGTAGCGTTTTGGTTGGACGGTGTATTGTGTGCGCCGAATTTGGCTTACGCGGTGTCGCAGCAGGGCGAATTGCAAAATCATCAAATTTGGCTCACGCCCGAAGGTCATATTGTAGATAAATTTGGCGTGGTGCTGTTTGAGCCGTCAAGCAGCCTGCAACTGATTGAACACAAAAGCCGCCACGATGATTTGGCGAATGAATTGGCGGAACTCGCGCCAAAATTAGCCGCCGCGCAAACGCTGTTAGACCAATGTTACGAAGAAAATCAATCGCTTGAACATTATTACCGTGATGTGCAAGCGCAAAATCGTCAATTAGCGGCGCAGGTTCAGAAAGCGCAAAGTAAGGCGAATGAATTGTTTGCGCGTACCAATCAAGGGCAGTTGCGCCGCGAACACATTGCGCGTGAATTGCAACAAATCGCGGAAGATAACCGCCAATTAGCGCAAAATCGCGACAGTTTGCACGATGATATTGAAACGCTGGCGGTGTCGGCGCATGAATTGGAATTGCAACATCAAACGCTTTCAGGCAGCCATCAACAGCAACAAACTTTGTTGAAACAAGCGCAATTAGGGTTGTTGGAAGCCAATCGTCAGTACGGTTTGGCGGAAATTGCGTTGCACAAACAGCAGCAGCGTTTGGATAATTTGCGCCAACAAATTCAGACGTTGGAGCAGCAGAAATTGGATTGGCAGGAACGTCAAACGGAATTGGTGTTGCAAGACGAAGCGGACGAAAACCCTGATAATTCGCAACGTATTCAATTAAATACATTAAGCGAACACGATTTCGCGCTGCAAGACCAAATGAAAGCGGCGCAAAATCGTTTAGCGGAAACGCAAGCATTGGGGCGTGAATTGTATGCTCAACAGCAAACTTTGTCGGCGCAGTTGCCACAATTTCAGGCAGCCGCGCAAAATACTTTGCTGCAACAGCAAGAAGCATTGCTCAACGCGAAACGCTATCACGAAAATTTACATGAACGCGGCGCGGATTTGGCGGAATTGGAAACGGCGGCAAAAAATGCGCCGTCTGCCCATCATCTGTCGCAGGACATTGCCAAAACTTCGCAGACCATTCAATCATTGGGCGCGGTCAATTTGGCAGCGTTGCAGGAATTGGCAGAAGCGCGTGAGCGTGATGAGTATTACCGCAGCCAAAGCAGCGATGTTCAGGCAGCGATTGATTTGCTGGAAGAAGCGATTGCGCAAATTGACAGCGAAACTAAAACGCGCTTCAAAGAAACTTTTGATGCGGTCAATGAAAAGGTGCAAACCTTTTTCCCTACGCTGTTTGGCGGCGGCGAAGCCAGTTTGAAAATGTCGGACGATGATTTGCTCACGGCTGGCGTGTCTATTATGGCGCGTCCACCTGGTAAGAAAAATTCAACCATTCATTTGTTGAGTGGTGGCGAAAAGGCTTTGACGGCAATGAGTTTGGTATTTGCGCTGTTTAGTTTGAATCCTGCACCGTTTTGTTTGTTGGACGAGGTTGATGCGCCATTGGATGATGCCAACACCAGTCGTTTTTGCAATTTAGTTAAGGAAATGTCGGCGCAAACGCAATTTTTATACATTTCGCATAATCGTTTAACTATGGAAATGGCGGAGCAACTGATTGGCGTAACCATGCAAGAAAAAGGCGTTTCGCGGATTGTGGCGGTGGATATTCAACAGGCGTTGCAAATGGCGGAACAGTAAGCCATATAAAAAGCAGCCTGCACTTTTTGTTTGATAAAAAGTGCAGGCTGCTTTTGATTATTTACTATGTGACTTCTTCGCGCTCACTTGGCGTTTTTTTGTTTTACCGCCATTATTCCGCGCTTTTTCATCTTTCCGATTTTCACGTTTTGCAATCCGATTACTCAACGACACACGGCGCAACGGTTTATTCTTCGTTTGTTCCGCCACTTCATCATACGGATTTTCCGACACATTATATTGAATCCGCAACGGCGTACCCTGCAAATTAAACGCCTTACGGAACGTCTGCGTCAGATAGCGCGTGTAGCTGTCGCCAATCGCGTGCAAGGAATTGCCGTGAATCACAATCACAGGCGGATTGCTGCCGCCTTGGTGCGCGTAACGCATTTTCGGGCGCACCAAACCAGCGCGTGGCGGCTGTTGGCGTTCCACTGCACTTTGCAATACGCGCGTGATTTTCGGCGTTGGCATTTTGATAAACGCCGCATTATAGGCAGCCTGAATACTGTCAAACAAACCGTCAATACCCTTTTCTTTCAACGCAGAAATAAAATGAAGTTTCGCAAAATCAAGGAAATACAATTTCCGTGCGATATCGCGTTTTACTTGCTCGCGGCGTTCATCGGAAATGCCGTCCCATTTGTTCACGGCAATCACGAGCGCACGCCCAGCTTCCAATGCAAAACCCGCAATCGTCGCGTCTTGGTCGGCAATATCCTGTTGCGCGTCCAACACCAAAACAGCCACATTCGCCGCTTCCACCGCTTGCATTGCTTTGATTACAGAGAATTTTTCTACCGCTTCATCAACCTTACCACGACGGCGCACACCAGCCGTATCAATAATCGTAAACGGCTTATTATCGCGTTCAAAATCAATGTGAATACTGTCGCGCGTCGTGCCAGCCATATCAAACGCAATCACGCGCTCTTCGCCCAAAATCGCATTGACCAGCGTGGATTTGCCGACATTCGGACGACCAATCACAGCAAAAACAGGGTGTTTGTTTTCAGGCTCTTCATCACTCGCATCAGGGAAATTTTCCAGCACATCTTCAATCAGATAGTACACGCCGTCGCCATGCGCCCCCGAAATCACATACGGCTCGCCCAATGCCAATTCGTAAAATTCCGCCGCCAAAACAGGACGGTTACCGCCTTCGCCTTTATTCACCGCCAAAAACACAGGGCGCGGCGATTGGCGCAAACGGTCGGCGATGATTTTATCCTGCGGCGTCAAGCCAGTACGCGCATCTACCAAAAAAATCACCGCGTCCGCTTCATCAACGGCTTGCAGCGTTTGTTTTGCCATTTCATGCAAAATGCCACTATCCACAACTGGCTCAAAACCGCCTGTATCCACAACAAGATACGGTTTGCTGCCGACTTTGGCATGTCCGTAATGGCGGTCGCGTGTCAAGCCTGGTAAATCGTGAACAAGCGCGTCTTTGGTTTTGGTTAAGCGGTTGAATAAGGTAGATTTTCCTACATTGGGTCTGCCGACTAGGGCGATTGTGGGTTTCATGTTTTAGTCTTTCTGTTTCAGGCTGCCTGAAAAGTAGGTCGGGCAGGCTTGCCCGACATTGGCAATTTATCGCGATTTGTCGGGCTACCAGCCTGACCTACAATTTTCAGGCAGCGAGCAGGTGCAAATTGCACATACTACGGTTAATAAAAATAAGTGTGTTTACATATTTTCAGGCAGCCTGCACACTTTTTCAGGCTGCCTGAAATGATTATTTCAATCTACGATATTTAAATTTAGAATTTTTACCTAAAATGTGTAATGCTAACGCTGGGAATACAAATGCAATAGTATTTGAAAACAATGCCAAGAAAAGTATATTTTTCTCTCCACGGGAAGCAATCGTCATTGCTAAACCAATTTGCATAATACCAAAGATACAAATATATTCATTAAATGAATGGTATTTTTTCTTTTCATATTTCCAGTAATTCTTAAAATTTAATAAAATAGCAAGACTATTTATATAAAGCAATACTGATAATATAATTTGTACGGTTAGAGATATTTCTTTCTTCATTTCAAATTTAATATTTGAAAATAAGCATAAAATTTGCCCAATAAATAAAATAAAAATAAGCAGTAATACTGCAATTTTTTCATTTGGAATGTGAGTAAATTCTTTTAAACTAGCAATACCTAAAAAGACAAAAGATATTGTCATAAATATAAATAATAATAAAAGAATATATAATGCAATTATCATAATATTTATTTTTTCAGGCAGCCCAAACGTTCAGGCTGCCTGAAAACCTTACAACTGCCCAGCCTTCAACTGCACCAATTCACGGCTTGGCGAATTTTCAGGCAGCTTGTCCAACGCCAACTTATAAGCGTCCGCCGCTTCCTTCGTTTTGCCTTGCGCTGCCAACACATCGCCTTTCGTCTCATTCAACATCGGCGTGAAACTGTCATCAACAGGCGTATTCAACACCGCCAACGCATCATCAAATTTCTTCTGCTGCAACAACACATTAGCCAAATTTTGCGCCGCTTGCGCTTGGAACAAAGGTGTTTTCTGATTGTCCAACACCCAACGATACGCCGCCGCCGCTTCGTCCAATTTACCGCTATCAAACAAAAATTTAGCCGTTTCCAAAGTCGCCGCCGCCGTTGCCGTGCTGTTTGCGTAATCCTTTTGCAACGCCGCCAATTTCACCACATCACCTTTCACTTGGCTCGCTTGCGCGGCAGCCGATTCATTGCTGCTGCGAACCTGCCCCTGATAAATCACATTACCCAAATAGCCCAAAGCCGCCGCCACCAAAGCCGCCACGACCCATTTACCGCCATTTTTCCAATAATGTTTAACATTTTCAATTTCTTGTAATTCTTCGTGATGTGAAGACATTATTTGCTCCATTCTTTAATCTGTGAAATCATCTGCGCGGCTGGCACAGTAATTTGACCATTTTCGCCACGCAAATCTTTGATTGTTACCGTATTTTCTGCGGCTTCGCTTTCCGCGATAATCAAGCCAAAACGTGCACCCGATTGGTCAGCACGTTTAAACTGATTTTTCAATTTCGTGCTGCCTGAAAATTGCGCCACATTGAAACCATTTTCGCGTAAATTTTGTGCCAATTTCATCGCCGCCAAAGTCGCGCCATCGCCTTGCTGCATCACAAAAACATCAGGTGCGTCAGACACTTGCAGGCTGCCATAATCGCGCACCAACAGCAACAAACGCTCAATCCCCATCGCAAAACCGATAGAAGCCGCAGGTTTGCCGCCCAATTCTTCAATCAAACCATCGTAACGACCACCACCGCAAACCGTTGCCTGTGCGCCCAATTTGTCCGTTGTCCACTCAAAAACCGTCTGATTGTAATAATCCAAACCACGCACCAAACGCGGATTTTCAACGTATTGAATACCCAAACCATCCAACAACGATTTAACCGTTTGATAATGTTTTTGTGAATCTTCGCCCAAAAAATCAACCAAACGCGGTGCATTGTTACAAATTTCTTGCAAATCAGGATTTTTCGTGTCTAGTAAACGCAACGGATTTTTCTCTAAACGAACTTTCTCTTCATCGCTCAATTTATCCGTGTATTGCGAAAAATATTCAACCAAAGCAGCACGATGCGCGGCGCGTTCTTCGCGGTTGCCCAAGCTGTTCAATTCCAACGTGAGATGTTCCAAAATGCCCAATTCGCGCCACAAATCGGCACACATCGCGATGATTTCCGCGTCAATGTCCGCATCCGCAAAACCCAATGCTTCAATGCCGACTTGATGAAATTGGCGGTAACGTCCTTTTTGTGGACGTTCGCGGCGGAACATTGCGCCCATGTACCACAATTTGCGCGGTGCATCGTGCAGCAGATTGTGTTCCACCACGGCGCGTAAACAGCTTGCCGTGCCTTCGGGACGTAAGGTCAAGCTCAATGTGTCGTTGCTGTCGGAAAACGTGTACATTTCTTTGCCGATTACGTCTGTTTCTTCGCCGATTGAGCGCACGAATAAGCCTGTTTGCTCCACAATCGGCGTGCGGATTTGGCTGTAACCAAATTTGCGCGTCCATTTTTGAATTTGATTTTCAAAGGCTTGCCAGTAAGCGGCGGTGAGTTTGAAATCTTTTTGTTCTACGGGTAAAAGGTCGTTCATGCCTTTTACGGATTGGATTTTTTGTGTCATTTTATGGAATAAAAATGGTTGGAAAAATGGCTACAATTATAACCGATTTCGCGCTAAAAATATCAGCAAAAAGCAGCCTGCACTTTGAAATCTCAAAAAGTGCAGGCTGCTTTGCGTTATGCCGACTTAATTACCGACTTTCAATTTTTGCCACAAAGTTGTGGTTTGTTTTTTCGCTTCGTCTGACATTTGCGGCATTACGAAACCGTTTGCCATGTCATCAGCCGTTGGGAAAATAGAGCGAGTTGCCACCAACGCAGCGTCCATTTTTTCGCGAGCAGGCAAGCTGGCTGGCGCGAATGTAACCGCAGCACCGTTTTTCGCTGCAATTTCAGGGTCTAGCGTGTAGTTGATGTATTTATGCGCGTTTAAAACGTTTTTCGCATCGGCAGGAATCACCCAAGATTCTACCCAGAAGCCCATGCCTTTTGGCGTTAAGACTTCGATGCCTACATTGTTTTTGACTTCTTCCGAACGGGCTTTTGCCATGTTCAAATCGCCGCCATTGCCCGCTACCAAGCAGATGTCGCCGCGAGCCAATTCGTCAATGTAAGATGCGCTAAAACGTTTGATGTCTGGGCGAATCGCTTGCAACACGGCTGCTGCTGCGTCAATATCCGCCGCGCTTGTGCCGCGCGGGTCTTTGCCAATGTAGTTCAACACGATTGGGAACATTTCGCTAGGCGTGTCCCATAAGGCGATGCCGCAGGCTTTTAATTTATTGGTGTATTCAGGTTTGAACAACAAGTCCCAACCGTTTTCGGGCAGTTGTCCGCCCAAAATTTCTTTGCCTTTGGCGGTAATTGCCAAAGTGTTTGCGCCAGAGAAGTATGGCACGGCGTATTGATTACCTGGGTCAGCTTGTTCCAGCAATTTTAACAAAGCTGGGTCAATGTTTTTGTAGTTAGGAATCAAATCGCGATTGATTTTCTGATAAGCACCCGCCTGAATTTGGCGTGGCAAGAACGCAATACCTGGAACACCCAAGTCGTAGCCAGATTTACCCGTGAGCATTTTGGCTTCTAGGGTTTCGTTGTTTTCATACAGGTCGTAGGTCAAGTTTAGGTTGTTGGCGTTTTTGAAGTCTTCTACCGTGCTTTCATCAACATAGTTTGACCAGTTGTAGATGTTGAGCGTATCGGTTTGTGGCAAGTCGGTAGTTACCGTTGCGCCTGATGCGACACTTGAGCCAGCAGTAGGAGTGGCAGGCGTTTGCGCGGTTTTGTCTTGACCGCCACAAGCGGCTAATGTCATCAACACTAATGTGCTTAACAGGGTTTTTTTCATTATATTATCTTCTCGTTAGGGTGGTTAAAAAGGGAATGCGCATTGTAAAGTCTTTGTTTATAAAATTCAATGTTTATAGTGAATTAAATTTAGATTAGTACAGCGTTGCCAACTCCCTTATGTACTAGCTGTACACGGCGGTCGTTGTCGCCTTGTCCTAATCTAAATTTAATCCACTATATCTTGATCTTGCTGCTCAGTTGAATAAATAGCCAAACAAGGGTAAAATCGCGCGTTTAATTGAATAAAACAATCGTACAACATGGAACGTGTGTTTGAAGTGAAATCGTCTCGTTTGGAGGCGTTTTCTTTATGCTTGCAAAGTGATGATTTGACGCAAATTGAGCAATATTTGCAGCAAAAACAGGAAAAATATCAGTCGTTGGCGGCTTTGCCTTTTGTGTTGGATTTGGGTAACGGCGATTGGGAAAATTTGGATTTGGTGGCGGTTTTGGCTTTGTTTGCCAAACAGGGTTTGCGCGTGGTGGCGTTGCGACACGCATCGGGCGATTGGGCGGATAAGGCGAAAACGGCTGGTTTGTGTTTTGTGCATCAGGCGGAAAAGCAGCCTGCATCGGGCGATTTGAGTCATGCAGACAATGAAGCAAACGATGCAGCGCAGGATACAACATCAACCGAAAACGAAAACGAAGCGGATACGGAAAATGTGCAGGCTGCTTCGGATTTAGAAAATACAGAAAACGAAGTCGCCCAAAACAATGAAGCCGAACCTGAACCTGCGCCCGAATTGGAATTAACGGCACGACCAACCGTAGTGGTAACCACGCCTGTTCGCACGGGGCAGCAAGTGTATGCCAAGCAGGCGGATTTGATTGTGCTGGGCATGGTTAGCGAGGGGGCGGAAATTATTGCAGACGGCAATATTCATGTGTACGCGCCGATGCGTGGACGTGCGTTGGCGGGCGAGTCGGGCGATAAATCGGTAAGAATTTTTATGCAGTCTATGCAGGCGGAATTGGTGTCTATTGCGGGTATTTATCGGGTGTTTGAACAGGATTTGCCCGACCATTTGCATAAACAGGCGGTGAAAATTGAGCTGCAAGACGATGACCGTTTATCGGTGGCGGCGATTGTAGCGAAATAAGGTATCAACAAAAGGTGCAGGCTGCTTTTGGGCGGTTTGCGTGATTTTTTAATTTAAAAGGAACAAGGGTACAAAATGGCAAAAATTTTGGTAGTAACTTCGGGCAAAGGTGGTGTGGGCAAAACCACGACTTCTGCCAGCATTGCAACGGGTTTGGCGTTGCGCGGTTTGAAAACGTGTGTGATTGACTTTGACGTGGGTTTGCGTAACTTGGATTTGATTATGGGTTGCGAACGCCGCGTGGTGTATGACTTGGTAAACGTGATTCAAAACGAAGCGAGCTTGAATCAAGCCTTAATCAAAGACAAACATTGCGACAAATTGTTTATTTTGCCTGCATCGCAAACGCGCGATAAAGACGCTTTAACCAAAGAAGGCGTAGGACAGGTGTTGAATGGTTTGAGCGAAATGGGCTTTGATTTTATTGTGTGCGATTCGCCAGCTGGCATTGAAACAGGCGCGTTGATGGCGTTGTATTTTGCTGATGAAGCGATTGTTACCACCAACCCAGAAGTGTCTAGCGTGCGCGACTCTGACCGCATTTTGGGCATTTTGCAAAGCAAGTCTTTGAAAGCGGAAATGGGTCAAAGCGTCAAAGAGCATTTGTTGATTACGCGCTATTCGCCTGAACGTGTGGAAAAAGGCGAAATGCTGTCGGTACAAGATATTCAAGACATTTTGCGCATTCCTTTGATTGGTGTGATTCCTGAATCGCAAAACGTGTTGCAAGCGTCTAACTCTGGCTCGCCTGTGATTCATCAAACCGATGCGATTGCGGCGCAGGCGTATCAAGACGTGGTGGCGCGTTTGTTGGGCGAAAACCGCGAAATTCGTTTCTTGGAAGCCGAGAAAAAAGGTTTCTTCCAAAAATTGTTTGGAGGGTAAGCCATGTCTTTATTGGACAGACTGTTGGGCAAAAAGCCTAAAACGGCTTCGGTGGCGCGTGACCGCTTGCAAATCATCATTGCACAAGAGCGTGCCAATCGCGATGCGGAAAATGCAACGCCCGATTATTTGCCAACCTTGCAAAGAGAGCTGCTGGAAGTGTTGTCTAAATATGTGAAAATTGAGTTGCAAGACATCAATATTTCGCATGAAAAACAAGACGGCGTGGATATGCTTGCCTTGAACATTACCTTGCCAGAAAACAAAGAGCAGCCTGCAATCGAAGTCGAAAATAAGGAAGCAGCAGCATGACTTTGACAGAGTTGCGCTATATTGTGGCTGTGGCACAGGAAAAGCACTTTGGACGTGCAGCGCAGCGTTGTCATGTGAGTCAGCCAACTTTGTCGATTGCGATTAAAAAGCTGGAAGAAGAATTGGGCTTGCCGTTGTTTGACCGCAGCAGCAACGAGGTGCTGACAACGGCATCGGGCGAACGCATTGTGTTGCAAGCCAGACGGGTGTTGGAAGAAACCGAAATCATTCGGCATTTAGCCAATGCGGAACAAAATCAATTGGAAGGCTCGTTTAAATTGGGCTTGATTTTTACGGTTGCGCCGTATTTATTGCCCAAATTGATTTTGTCGATGCGTCAAATCGCGCCGAAAATGCCCTTGTTTTTGGAAGAAAATCACACCGCCCTGCTCACCGAATCGCTCAAACGAGGCGAATTGGACGCGATTGTGGTGGCTGAACCTTATGTGGAAACAGGTATCGAGACGATTCCGCTGTATGATGAAGCCTTTTTTGTGATTGTGCCAAAAGGGCATCGCTTTGAAGAATTGGATTCGGTATCCACGGCAGATTTGGTAGAAGAAGATGTGTTGCTGCTAACCGAAGGCAATTGTATGCGCGACCAAGTTTTGGGTTCGTGTACCGAGTTGGCTGCCAAACAACGCATTGCAGGTTTGGTCAATACTTTGCAGGGCAGTTCGTTGAACACGATTCGTCACATGGTGGCAAGCGGATTGGGCATTAGCGTGTTGCCGTCCACCGCGATTACCGACAACGACCACATGCTGTTTTCGATTGTGCCATTCGAGCAGCCTGCACCGAACCGCCGCGTGGTGTTGGCATATCGCCGTAATTTTGTGCGACCACAGGCTTTGGAAGCGGTGGCGCGTGCGGTAATGACTTCGCAATTGGCTGGTGTTTCGTTTATCAAAAATCACCAATAAAGCAGCCTGCACTTTTTAGCGAACAGGGTAAACATGAGTAGCGTAAAAGACAATATTTTGATGCAATGTCGCCGTGCTGGCGCACAGGTCACCCCATTGCGCGAGCAAGTTTTGGACATGGTGTTGCAGCTAGATGGCGTGATTAAGGCATACACGATTTTGGCGCAAATGCAGCGCGAAAGCAGCAGTGTGGTTGCACCGCCAACAGCGTATCGTGCTTTGGACTTTTGGGCAGAGCAGGGCGTGTTGCACAAAATTCCTGCGGTCAATGGCTATGTGTTGTGCAGCCACGCGCGGCACGAATGCGGTGGACATTGCGATGCCGACCATGCCCAGCATCAAAGTAGCTTTATTTTGGTTTGCACCGAATGCGGCTCGGTTGATGAGCAAAGTCTCAATCGCGAATGGCAGGCTTTACGCGAAGCGGCTCAACAAGCAGGTTTTGCCATGAACGAAGAACATGTGGTGCTAACAGGCATTTGTGCAAAATGTCGTCATTAATCTAAACAAGCAGCCTGCACATTTTTTTTGCAGGCTGCTTATATTTATGTAGTTAAAAGTTATGTCTCAAACCAAACCCAATCCTTCACAAAAAATTCCTTTTATTCGCCGTCCGTGGTTTGCTTTTATTAGCTCGATGCGTTTTGCGGTGGCGTTGCTGACCATTTTGGCGATTGCGTCCATTATTGGCACGGTGGTACAACAAAACCAGTCTGCACAAAATTATGTGGTGCAATTTGGGCCATTTTGGGCAGAAATTTTCGGTTTTTTGGGCTTGTATGATGTGTATGCGTCATCGTGGTTTGTGCTGATTATGATTTTTTTGGTGTTGAGCACAGGCTTGTGCGTGTGGCGCAACACACCGCAATATCTGCGCGACATGAAATCGTTTCGCCTGAACGCGACCGCCAAATCGCTGGCGCACATGAAGCACACAGCAGAATTATCAAGCAGCCTGCAACCTGAAATCGCCAAAAAATATCTAGAAATTCAAGGGTTTAAAACCAAGTTGGAACAACGCGAAGACGGCAGCGTGATTTTGGCAGCCAAAAAAGGCGTAATGAACAAATGGGGTTATATTTTTGCCCACGTTGCGTTGATTGTGATTTGTTTGGGCGGATTGATTGACAGCAATTTGTTACTCAAACTGGGCATGCTCACAGGGCAGCTTGTGCCAGACACCAACAGCGTTTTTGCGCGTGATTTCAAACCCGAAAGCACGTTGAGCGAACACAATTTGTCGTATCGTGGCAATGCCGAAGTGATTGAAGGTCAAACCATCGACCAAACTTTTTTGAATGCCAACAAGGGCTTATTGCTGCAAAAATTACCGTTTACGCTGGAATTAAAAAAATTCCACATTAATTTTTATAACACAGGCATGCCCAAAGATTTCGCCAGCGATATTGTTGTAACCGACAAAAAAACAGGCGAGCGCATCGAAAAAACCATTCGCGTGAACCACCCTTTAACCATCAATGGCGTGACCATTTATCAGTCTAGTTATGGCGATGGCGGTTCGGATATTGGGCTAAAAAGCTGGAATTTGCGTGGCGTGGGCAAACCTGCGGATTTAAAAGCCGTGTCGCAACGTCAATTTCCGTTGGATTTGGGTAAATCAGGCACGTATCAATTGGAATTTGGTGAGTTGCGCGTGTTCAATGTGGAAAATTTGCACGACAACGACAAGCAATCCGACAATAAACTTCACGATATTCGCAGCGTGAATCAGGAAAAACGTTTCCAAAATGTTGGGCCAACCATTACCTATAAATTGCGCGATAGTGCAGGGCAGGCGCACGAATATGTGAGCTATATGCTGCCGTTGCAGCGCGAAGGTGCGTTGTTTTTTGCCACAGGTGAGCGTTCGAATGTGAATGACCCGTATCGTTGGCTGATGATTCCTGCCGATGAAAAAGGCAAAATCGACAGTTTTATGGCATTGCGCGATACCTTGTTGCAGCCCGAAAAACGCGCCCAAGTGGTTGAAAAAGCCATTTTGGGCATAAACGAAGCGATGCGTCCGCAATTTAAATTGGCAGTAGAAAACTTGTTGCGCCAATTTGCCGAAGGTGGCTACATTGCGATTAACGAGCATATTAAGCAGACTGTTCCCGAAGCGGAACAGCAAAAAACAGGCGAGTTCATGTATCAGATTTTGTATGGTGCAATGAATATCGCGTTGGAGCAGGCATTGACCGATGCAGGTTTGCCGATGATGGCAGCAGGCGATGCGCGTAACCAATTTATTTTGAACAGCTTGGACGGCTACACGGCTTTGACTCGATTTAATTCGCCGATTTTGTTGCAGCTCGAAACGTTCAAACAAGTGAATATGTCGGGCTTGCAAATGACCAAATCGCCAGGCGCGACTTTGGTTTACTTGGGTTCGCTGTTTTTGGTGTTGGGCGTGGTGTTTATGTTTTACGTCCGAGAAAAACGCGCTTGGCTGCTGTTTGAATCCAACAAAATGCGTTTTGCGATGTCGTCCAGCCGCAACGAACGCGATTTGAACAAGGAATTTCCACAGCGTTTGGCGGATTTGGAAACGCTGGCAAACGATTTGTGCGAGCGTTCGTAAACAATGTGCAGGCTGCTTTTTTGAGCCGCACAATTCAATCAAACAGAAAAAAGTCATCAAAAATTCAGTGTTTTTGATGGCTTTTTTACGCGGAATATTTATGTTGCCTACAACCCTAAATTTTCAATTTGAGTTAAAATCGCGCCATATTTTTATGTGAAGATAATCCAATGAGTGAACACACAACAACGCAAACCAACACCTCCGATAATTCACGTTTACCGCAGCATGATTTGTTGCGCGAAAAATCCTTTATCAAAAATTTATCGCTGGCAGACTGGCTGTTTGCCGCCGCCATGATGACGATTGCCGTTTTGGTACACATCAAAATGCCGCACCACATGGACGTGTATGAAACCGCTATTTTGTGGACGAGTGCCGCCATTGCCATAGGTTTGGACTGGTTTTTCAAGCCGATGCGCTGGTTTATTTTGGGCAGTGTGCTGGTTGGGTATATGGCGGTTGGCTTGTATGCAGGCGACATCAACAACGCCAAAGAACAGGGCGGCAAATTTTTATTGCACTATTTATTGAGCAGCCAATCGGCAATTATGTGGCAAGCAGCTTTGACCGTGCTGGCATTTGTGTCATATGCGCTGGGAACGCTGGTGGCATGGAAAAACGAGAAAAAGCAGCCTGCACATTCGTCCAACCCAAACACTTTATTGGGCATGGCATCGGGTTTGGCTTGGGCAGCGGCGTTTGCAGGTTTTGTCGGCTTGCTGGTGCGCTGGCACGAAAGCTATTTGTTGCGCCCCGATGCTGGACATATTCCTGTGTCGAATCTGTATGAAGTATTTATTTTGTTTATGGTGATTACAGGTTTGATGTATTTGTATTATGAACGCAAATTCGCCATGCAAAAACTGGGCGTGTTTGTGTACACGCTGATGTGCGGCTTGGTGGCGTTTACTTTGTGGTATAGCATGGAACGCGGCGCACACGAAATTCAACCACTGATTCCTGCGTTGCAATCTTGGTGGATGAAAATTCACGTTCCAGCCAACTTTATTGGCTATGGCGCGTTTTGCATGGCAGCGGCATTTGGTTTTGCAGAACTGCTGGCGTTGCGTGGCAGCAAATTCTTCCCCGATGCAGCGCAAATCGAAGAAGCGATGTACAAAGCGATTGCGGTCGGATTTTTGTTTTTTACCATTGCCACGATTTTAGGCGCGTTGTGGGCAGCCGATGCGTGGGGCAGATATTGGAGCTGGGACCCAAAAGAAACGTGGGCGTTTATTGTGTGGCTTAATTATGCGATTTGGCTGCACATGCGCTTGGTGGCTGGCTGGCGCGGCAAAGTGCTGGCATGGTGGGCAGTTATTGGCTTGTTCATTACCGCGTTTGCCTTTGTGGGCGTGAATATGTTTTTGACGGGATTGCATTCTTACGGTAGTTTGTAATAAACACACAAAAAAGCAGCCTGCACTTTACCAACAAAGTGCAGGCTGCTTTTTTATAGTGAATTATAGTGAAATGAAATAAAAATAGGACAAGGCGATAACGTCCGCCGTGTATGAATAATACATAAGGGCGTTGGCAACACCGTCCTATTGCGATTTCATTTCACTATAAATTTAGATTAGTACAGCGTTGCCAACTCCCTTATGTACTAGGTTGTACACGGCAGTCGTTGTCGCCTTGTCCTAATCTAAATTTAATCCACTATATTTGTTTACCTTATTTCAACAGCGTATCCAATAAACCCGATGCGCCAATACGGAAGTTTTCTGCTTTAACCCAGCTTTCGCCAAACGCATCAATACCTTGTTGTACATAGCCTTGTGCTGCTGCTAATTCACGCACGCCGCCTGACAATTTAATGCCAACTGGTTTGCCACTGGCTTTGATTTCCGCCAACAAAATCGCTGCTGCTTCTGGTGTTGCGCCCACGCTGATTTTGCCTGTTGATGTTTTCAAAAAGTCTGCGCCTGCTGCAATCGCGATTTTGGCTGCACCGTGGATTTCATCGGCAGACAATACGCCTGTTTCCAAAATCACTTTCAATTTGGCTTGATTGTCGCGGCAGATTTGCGCCACTTGCTCGGTCAAAGATTGCGCGTATGCCGTGTTGCCTGCTTGAAATTCGTGGTATGGGAACACCAAGTCAATTTCGTTTGCGCCATCGGCAATGGCTTGGCGAGTTTGCGCTAATACTTGGCTTTCGTCTTCCGCACCACTTGGGAAATTGACTACGGTTGCCAAACCGATGCTAGCTGGCAATTTGTTTTTTGCCGTTGTGACAAATTGTGGATACACGCACACCGCTGCCACATTGCCTTGCGCTGTTTGCGCTTTATCGCACAACACCGCCACGATTTCGTGGGTGTCGGTGTCGTTCAAAGTGGTTAAATCAATTAAGCCAATAATTTGTTGATTGGTTAGCATAATACTTTCTCCTAAAAAGTAAAATTAAAGCAGCCTGCATTTTTACAGTGCAGGCTGCTTTTGAGTGATGATTACATACCGCCAATTAAGCCGATAAATAAGCCTGCAATAGTCGCACTCATCAAGTTAGATAACGTGCCTGCAATCAGCGCATAAATGCCCAAACGTGCAATGTCGCCACGGCGGTTCGGTGCCATAATTGACAAGCCACCTACCAAAATTGCAATCGAACTAAAATTGGCAAAACCGCACAATGCAAAAGAAACAATCGCTTGGGTTTTGGCAGACAATGCTGCGTGTGTTGCATCTTTGGTATATTCAATAAAATTGGTGTAGGCAACGAATTCATTGACAACCAGTTTTTGTCCGATGAACGAACCTGCTGCTTGTGCATCTGCCCAAGGTGCGCCAATTAACCAAGCCAATGGGGCAAACAACCAACCCAAGATTTGTTCCAACGATAAATTTTCTACGCCAAAAATGCTACCAATGCCACCCACCATGCCGTTCAGCAAGGCGATAATGCCCACAAAAGCCACCAACATCGCACCCACGTTCAAGGCAATTTGTAAACCTGTTGATGCGCCTGCTGCGGCTGCGTCAATCACGTTGGTTGGCGGTGTTTCGCCTTCTGCCGTGAAGCTCAGTTTTACATTTGGGTTATCTTGTGGGGTTTGGGTTTCTGGAATGATCAATTTGGCAAACAGTAAACCGCCTGGGGCTGCCATAAACGATGCGGCAATCAAATAAGGTAAAGGTACGCCCATTTGTGCATAGCCACCCAATACCGAACCTGCAATACTCGCCAAACCGCCTGTCATTACAGCAAACAATTCAGACGTAGTCATTTTGCTAATAAACGGTTTAACCACCAATGGGGCTTCGGTTTGTCCCACAAAAATATTGGCAGCAGCAGACATGGATTCTGCGCGAGATGTACCCAATGCTTTTTGCAATGCACCGCCCAAAATGCGTACCACCCAGCCCATCACGCCAACGTAATACAGCACCGAAATCAAGGCAGAAAAGAAAATAATCATCGGCAATACACGGAATGCAAATACGAAACCGCCACCGCCAAATAATTCAAACATTTTGCCATCAACCAATCCGCCAAATAAAAATGCCGAACCCTTGTTACCGTAATTCAAAACCAGTTGCACGCCATCGGACAATTTTTGCAACAATGCACGTCCCGCATCAACATACAAGATGAATGCACCCAAACAAAATTGAATCGCAAAAGCGGTTACAACCGTTCGCAGCTTAATCGCTTTGCGATGTTTAGAAAGCGCAATGGCAATGGCAATCAATGCTGCCATACCTAATAAACTATTAATGAATGACATGGTTCTTTCTCCTGAAAAATTGAGTTAAAATAAGCAAAATTCCGTGTTAACGACCATTATACCCCTAAGGATAATCAGATATGCAAACATTTTACACATCTGCCCAAGTGGCAGAATTAGCCAAACAAAGCAATGCGGCGGATATAATTGATTTTGCGCTATCTTTATTGTCACAAGCAGCCGAATGTGCGGTTGTGCCTGTATCGCAATTTAAGGTTGGTGCCATCGCGATTGATGTGGACGGTAATTTTTATTTGGGTGCGAATCAAGAATGTGCTGGCGCGGCAATGGCGCAAACGGTTCACGCCGAACAAAGCGCGATTTCACATGCTTGGGCGCGTGGTGCAACCCAAATCGCGCACATTGTGGTTAACTACACGCCATGCGGACATTGTCGCCAATTTTTGAACGAATTGCGTGGCGCGGAAAACTTGTTGATTCACTTGCCACACAGTCGCGACAATCGCCTGCACGATTACTTGCCCGACAGTTTCAGCCCCAAAGATTTAGATATTCCAGAGCGTTTGTTGGATAAACAAAATCAAGGTTTAACTTTGTCTGTTGATGACACTGCCACGCCATTGGTGCAGGCTGCTTTGGACGCGGCAAATTGCAGCCACGCGCCTTATTCACATGCTTATGCAGGCGTGGCGTTGCAATGCTCAAACGGCGAGATTTTTGCAGGCGGCTATGCAGAAAACGCAGCATACAACCCCACATTACCGCCTTTGCAAAACGCGCTAAACTTCTTGCGATTGAATGGCTACACCGAAGATGATGTGGTGCAGGCTGCTTTGGTTTGTACAGAGCAGGGCGGTCATGTGGCGCATACACACGCTTTGTGGTCGGCTTTGTCGGACGTGCCGTTACAGATTGTGCAGACTGCTTAAACCATAATCAAAACCCCTTAATCGTGCTGATTAAGGGGTTTTGATTTGTGAGAAATTATTCCGCTTCGGTTGGTGCAATCGTTTCCACTTGTTGCAAAGTGCGTGTCATAACAGGTTTGCCGTCTTGTTGCAGGCTAACCGCTCGTGCTGGCACAATGGTAGAAATCGCGTGTTTGTACACCATTTGCGTTACCGATGTATTACGCAGCAACACAACGTATTGGTCAAACGATTCCACTTGTCCTTGCAATTTAATGCCGTTTACCAAGTAGATAGAAACAGGGACGTGTTCCTTGCGTAAAGCGTTCAAGAAAGGGTCTTGCAATAATTGTCCTTTGGCGGTTGTCATAAACACTCCATTATTGTTATTTTGTGATAAAAAAAGGAATGGGTATTGTATTATCTTTACTGATTTTAACCAAGCATTTTTTGTGATTTAGGCAAAAAAAAGCAGCCTGCACTTTTGGTTGATTCAAAGTTCGAGCTGCTTTTTATATCACAAACGCACTTCAATCCCAGCCACTTGCATCGCCAATTTCGCTTCACGAATGCTGACTTCGCCAAAATGGAAAATGCTCGCCGCCAGCACCGCATCGGCTTTGCCCTGCAATACGCCGTCCACCAAATGCTGCACATTGCCCACGCCACCCGATGCGATAACGGGAATATCCACCGCATCGGAAATCGCCCGAGTTAAAGGCAGGTTAAAGCCAATTTTTGTGCCGTCTCTGTCCATGCTGGTCAGCAAAATTTCGCCTGCGCCACGTTGTTGCATTTCGCGCGCCTACGCCACCGCGTCCAAACCTGTGTCTTTGCGACCGCCGTGGGTGAACACGTCCCAGAGCGTGTTGTCGGCGTTAATGGCTTTGGCATCAATCGCCACCACAATCGCTTGCGAACCAAAAAACGCGCTGGCTTCGCTGACCAAATCAGGGTTGGTAACGGCAGCGATGTTGATGCTGACTTTGTCCGCGCCTGCATTCAACAAACGGCGAATGTCCGCCACGCTGCGTACGCCACCGCCCACCGTGAGCGGAATAAACACTTGGCTGGCGACTTCTTCAATCACGTGCAAAATCGTGTCGCGGTTGTCGCTGCTGGCGGTGATGTCCAAAAACGTGATTTCGTCTGCGCCTTCGTCGTTGTAGCGTTTGGCGACATCAACAGGATTACCTGCATCGCGCAAACCCAAGAAGTTCACGCCTTTGACCACGCGACCGTTGTCAACGTCTAAACAGGGAATGATTCGTTTGGCTAACATGGTTTTCCTTTCAACAAAAAGCAGCCTGCACTTTATCGCAAATTCGCCAATCTTGCACCTTGTTCGGGCGACATCGGGCGGATTGCAGGCACATGAATTTCGCCTTGTACAGGATTGTTGTCCAGCCGAGCATAACCGCGCAACACGTCATCTTGACTAACGCCATGAATATTATCAAAAAAATTATGCAAACGATAAACTTCTACCACAAAACCAGCGGTGCAGGCTGCTTGGATTTGCGTTTGACACGTTTTGCTTTTTTGATTGGGATTGGCGTTGATAATCAACATGGGGCGATTGGGTTCGCGCTGTCCTTGTTCCAAAGCAGCTTGTTGGCGCGCCATATTGTCGCGATGTGCTTGGGCAAATCGTTCAAAATCAAAATGATAGTGTCCGTTGGTATCGGTTAAGACTAAATCGTTGTCTATGTGAACAATGTGGGCATTGGGAAAATCGCGCTGAAATTCGGCGATTTTTTGTTGCGCGAACGTGGATTTGCCCGAACCTTCGTGTCCGCGTAATAGAATGAATTTTTGCATAAAAACAATAAAAGCAGCCTGCACTTTTTGTGCAAAGAATGTGCAGGCTGCTTTTTGTACTCAATTCTCAATTAACGATATTGCGCCGCGCCAACGGTTTGTGCCAGTGCATTCAAACGGCGGTCAGATTTTTCTACATACGGATTGTTGGTATCCCAAGCATAGCCAGCCAAAATCGCGCTAATCATGCGTGTGATGTCGGGTGAGCGGTTGTCGGCATAAATCACGTCTTGGAAGCTGTAATCGTACCAGCCATTTACATAGGTGCGGAAAGCGTTCACGCCAATCATCAGCGGTTCGGCAAATTCGCTTTGCCAATCTACGCTTTGTCCTTGGTGTTGTTTAATCAACAAATCAGCGGCTAATTTTGCCGAGTGCATGGCAATGGTTACGCCCGATGAGAACACGGGGTCAAGAAATTCGGCAGCGTTGCCCAATAGCGCGAAATGCTTGCTATACAAGACTTTAACGTTTGCTGAATAGCCTTTGATTTGACGGAATGGAAATTCGTTGTCCCAATTTGCGTTTGCCAAAATGCGTGCCAACATGGGGACTTGTAGCGCAAAAGTTTTCAAAATTTGCTCGGAATCGCCCAAGCCAGCAAAGCGTTCTGGCAAGCCCACTACGCCAATGGAGCAGCGATTGTCGCCAAATGGAATCAGCCACAGCCACACATCGCGATGAGTCGGGTGAGTGGAAATCAAAATTTTGTTGCGGTCAAAATCGGGCGCGGAAATGTTGTCGTCAATGTGGGTGAAATGGGCTTCGCGCATGGGTAAGTGCGATGGCGTTTCCAAGTCCAACAAACGCGGCAATACGCGTCCATAGCCGCTTGCGTCCAATACAAATTGGCTTTGTAAAACATAGGTTTCGCCTTTTTCGGTTTCAATAGTCAATTCGGACGTGTCGGGATTGAATGCGGTTACGGTTTCGCCAAATCGCACGTCCACGCCTTGTTTGGTGGCTTCGTTGATTAAGATTTGGTCAAACACGGCACGGCGCACTTGGAAGGTTGTGCCATGTCCTGCGGTGAATTTGTCGGTGAAGTCAATTTCGGTGTAGCGATTGCCCCATGTGAATGCTGCGCCGTTTTTGAATTGGAACGATGATTCGGCTTGCACGGCGGGTAAAAATCCTGCTTCTTCAATAAATTCCATGCAATGTGGCAATAGGCTTTCGCCAATCACAAAACGTGGAAAGTGCTGTTTTTCTACCACGCGCACACGCAAGCCTTGTTTGTGTAGCAAAGCGGCGGCAACTGCGCCCGATGGGCCTGCGCCAATAATGGCGATGTCGGTTTGTTCTGTTTTCATGAGATGTCCTTTTTATGCAAGTGGTTTGCCTATTTCAAATTATCATACGATTTTGGCTGGCGGTCGTCTATGTGTATCAACCCTACGAATTTTATTGTTTTATAGTCAATTCCATTCAAACTAGTACCGCGTTGCCAACGCACTTATGTGCTACTTGCACACGGCGGTCGTTGTCGCCTTGTCCTAATTTGAATGGAATCCACTATACACGCGCAGCAAACATACACCACCCAACCAATTCAGCAACACACCCACCGATACACTTATCCCAAATGCGGCAACGGCTGGGGTGCTGCTCCATGCCAATAGCGCGAACGAAATTTCGGTGGTCAAGGCGGCAAGTGTGATGCCTGCCAATCGGGCAGATAACGATTCGGGCGCGTTGAGTACATACACGGCATAATCTACGCCAATCGCCGAAGCCAGCAATAAACCAAACATTGGGAATAGACCAATCGCCATGTTCAGCCAACCCAATATGCCCACTGTTCCAGCTACAGCAAGCAAGGGAACAGCTAAAATCAAGCTGCCGCGTCGTGCGCCAAATAGCCAACACAACACGCCCCAAGCCAACACAAACGAGCCAATTTTGAGCCATGCAGCTTGATTGCGTGTGGCGGTAAATTGTTCGTTTAAGTGAATGCGTTTGTCTAACAAAGTTGCACTGGGCGGCAAAGCAGCCTGCACATTGCCGCGTACACTGGATAATCGTGCCAAGCCCACCCATTTGCCATCTATTTCGCCCAAATACAGCGAACGAAAGGCTTCGGCTTGTGGTGCGTTTAAACTGCTGACAAGCGGTTGAACTGGGGTTTGCGCGGCTTGATTCAAAGCAGCCTGCACTATTTCGGCAGGTATGCCCAAGTCCACCAATGGCGCAAATAGTGCAGGCTGCTTGGCAAGCTCGGCGAGCCGTTGTTTGAGCCGTTTTTGTTCTGCAACAGGCAAAATCCATTGGTTAAGCGATTGCACTTGGGCAATATGGGCTTGCTGCAATGCGTGTTCTACTTGCTGACTTTGTTGCAATAAATCATCGGGCGAAGTGGCGGTAATCAACACCGTTTGTCCTGCGCCCATGCCGCTGATTTGGGCGATTTGTTGGGCATAGGCAAGCAAATCGGGGCGCATACTTGCCCATTGACGAATGTCGTCTTGCCATTGGGTTTGGGTTACGCCTGCCGCACACGTCAGCCAAATCGCCGCCAAAATGTATTGCCAACGATGCGACTGAATTGCCCCTGCCAACGCGGTCATGCCATGCGAAAACAAAGTGGTTTTGGCTTGATAAGCGCGTAATAAAATCGGCAAAAACAAAACCGTAGCGGCAAACGCACCAAGCAAGGCAGCAGCAGAGAAAATCGCAGTTTGGCGCAACACAGGCAGAGGCGTGAACCAGAGTAATAAATAGCCCAATACCGTAATCAGCAAGCTAATCCAAAAACTGGGCAGCAAACGGCGCATTGTGAGCGCACCGTGCCATGCAAGTGCAGGCTGCTTGGCAAACAAAGACGAAGCCAGCCAATGCAACGGAAAATCTACCAACACGCCTACCAAACTTGTGCCAACCACCAACGTAAGCGCGTGAATTTCGCCAAACACCAGCAACGAAGCGGTTAAGCCACTCAACACGCCCACGCCCAACGGCAACGCCAACCACAACACGCGCCACGAGCGAAACACCGCCAGCAGCAAGGCAAAAGTCAGCGTAAGCCCGATTGCCGACATGATGCTGCTTTCGCGTTCGGCGTTTTGCTTGGCATCGGCAGCGAACAATGCGCCACCTGTTGCCAACAGCGTGTAAGACTGCGCTTGTGCCTGCGTTTTGCTACTGCGCCACAAGTCCAACAAACCCACATTGGGCGCGGTTTGCGGCAAACGAGCGCGTAGCCACACCCATGTTTTGCCTTCTGCTTCGGTATAGAGCATGGCGTGTTCGCTGTGCCAACGAAGCTGGCTATTGCCTTGTTTTTCTAATATAAAGCGCGAAAATCCCAGCCAGTCTTGCTCCAAAGAAAGCAGGCTGCCTGCAAATGGATTGGCAGCCGCTTCGGCACGTTCGGCAAAATATTGTTGCGGATTGTCATAAAGCTGCTGGATTTGCGGTGCAGGTAAAATCGCCGCACCCAGTTGCCGCACCGATTGTTGCAGTTGGGTTAAATCGGGTTCAATTTTGCCGTCTATGCCTGCGAAATAGCCACTGTTTTGCCATGTTTGGGCGACTTCGTTGGCGGCTTGAAATGCTTTTTCGCTATCGTTTGCACCCACCAGCAAAATAATTTGTTGATTTAATTGCTGCTCTTGAAATTGGTCTGCCGCGTGAAAAATCGTGCTAACTTGTTCTTGCGGCAGCAGAGCGGTTAATTGGGTTTGAATCGGCGTGTGTTGCGCAAATTGTACGCCCAACCAAATCGCCATCAACACGCAACAAACAGCATACACACGCGAAAAAAAAGTCATCATAAACAAAAATCCCACATCACAAAGCAGCCTGCACCACGGCACGACCTGATGCGCACGTTTTACCCTCAACCGATAGCGCGAAATGAATTTTGTGTTTATCGCTATCCCAGCGCAAAGTCAGGTTCACGACATCATTCGGGCGAATAAATTGTTGATATTTGATGTTTTCCATTTGGATAACGGGCGCACGTCCCCAATCAAACTGGCTTGCCAATTCCATTGCCCATTGCAGTTGCACCACGCCAGCCACCAGCGGAAAAGTAGCAAAATGCCCTTGAAAATAGCGTAAATCCACAGGAATGCAGCCCGCAAATTGCCATTCGGATTCGGTTTGTGCCACCAGTTGCCAATCTGGGCGCACAATCGGGTGGTCTAACACTTGTTGCATATCGGCAGCGCGGATTTTGGCTTGGGCATTGCGGGGCAAAGGCTGCGCGGTTAATCGCCAAAAACGAGGCAGGGCAACTTTTTCTATTTTGCCAATTAAAAAAGTCCGCCAAATATCCAGCAACGCAGCGCGTCCGTTTTGGCGCAACCACGCCACGCCTTGTGCCGACAGTGAAATCCACGCTGCCACGCGCCCTTTATGCACCGCGCAATGCACATCGGCAACCGCATCGTGTGCCAATAAAGCGTGTTCAATTTGGTGCAGCGCGATGCGTTTGTCGCCCAGCTTAATGATGCGGTCACTACGACCGTGCAGCAGCAGCGTATCGCCCGAAATGGTGGCGGTGTCGGCAAGCGTTTGTTCGCCGTTTGTCCATGGCGATTGAATGCACAACTGCTGTTCACTGTTTAACCGCGCTTGCACATTGAGGAAAAGTTGATGATGCGAGGTGTGGTTTTGGTGGGCAATCACGCCTGTTTCGGTGCTGCCATACACATTGGTAATGGCAAGTTGCGCCTGCTGTTGGAACAGTTGCATCGTCGCATCGGGCAACAAACCGCCTGCGCTAATAATGCCTTGCACACGGCTCGCCCATGTTTGCCAATCGCGCTTATCGTGAAAATGAGTCAAAACCGCAGGGCTGGTTAGCCACAAACACGGTTGCTTGGTTTGGGCGATGAAGTCTTCGGGATAGATGCAGGTGTCGTCTTGCACTTGCCAATTTAGTCGCAACGCCGCAAACACGCGAAAAGTTAAGCCATACATATGTTGGGGCGATACGCTGGTCAGCACCTGCGCACCGCGCCAAGATGCAGGAAACGTGTCGGCAATGGCATCGGCTTCGGCACACATTTGCGCGGCGGTTTTGGCGATGATTTTTGGCTCGCCTGTTGAACCCGAAGTCTGCAAGAACAGTTTTTCATGGCCAAGCAGCCTGCACTTTTTGATAGCTTGAATCAAAGGTGCAGGCTGCTTTTGCGCCAATTTATCGGCAAGCAACCAATTTTGTTGATGTGGCATAACGACATCGGACAGCAATACGTCAGCCTGTTTTGCCCACGCGATTGCTGCATTGTTTTGATTGGGTAACAGCAGCACATCTGCCCCAGCTTGCCACGCCGCCAGCAAAGCCCATTCCCACACCGAACCTTGTTCAAACCACAGCGCAACCGATTGAATTTGCTGCGCTTTGAACTGCGCTGCCAACGTGGCGATAGATTCATGCCAAATGGGCGGTTTTGCCGATGCGGTATCTTGGAGTAAAGAATTGGGCCAATTCATTATTTCAATGCGCTTTCTGCTTCGTTGGATAAGGGTTGATTGATTTTAGCATCTATAAATTTCATCACGGTTCTGTCGCCCTGCTTTTCGCGCAATTCCACTTGGCGCACCAATTTATCGCCTTGAATGCTAATGTTTTCAAAAACTTGTTTCATAATAGCGGTTTTGGGTTGCAGCGTCAGCGTCCAATTATTCAGGCTGCCTGAAACGCGCAAATCAAATTGTTTGCTCAATTCAGTCGTGTCGCCGCCGAGTACCGCCATAAACAATTTTACTTGCGCTGCTTGTCCGCTTTGGCTGCTGTTGCGCCACGTTTTCGCGTTTTTGTCCCATTGCGAAATGCCTTGCGAACGGACGCGCAGTTGCAAATCTAGCGGTTTTTGCACTTGCCAAAACAGACCTACTTGTTTTTTCAGCGCAAATTGCCCTGATGTTTGCATGGGTTTCGGCAGCAATTTCATGTAACGCTGTTGCACAAATTGCCCTTGCACGGTGTTGGGTTGTTGCAGTTGCGCGGTCAATTCGGCGGCGGTCAAAGCCCAAGTGGGCGCGGCTGCGATTGCCAATGCAGAAGTTAAAATTGTTTTATAAAACATATAATTATTCTTTCCATTGAACGCAAAATTGCGCTGCATTAATGCACTTATCTTTTAATACTGCGTTGCTAACACCCTTATGTACTATTCGTACACGGCGGGCGTTGTCGCCTTGTCTTAAAAAATAATTGCATCAACTATAATTGACTGATGAATTAAATCGCGTTAAATCCTGCAAATTGGCGAATGGCTGCCTGAAAAACATCAGGCGTTTGAAATTGCATTTTGCCATTGTCAATGCGGACGGCGACTTGCGTGGTGCTGGCTTTGGTTAATTTTGTGCCTGTTTTCACATCGGTAATGGTGTAATTCACTTTCAGGCAGCTTTCAAATTCCACGACTGCCATTTCCACACGGATTTTTTGTCCAAATGTGGCTGGTTTGATGTATTTCACGTCCAATTTCACAATCGGATAGGCGAAACCTGTTTCACGCATCACATTGTAATCATGCTGAATTTCCGCCAAAAACGCACATCGCGCCATTTCAAAATATTTCACATAATGCCCATGCCACACGATAAATAAACTGTCCACGTCAAAAAAGGGAACGTCTAATTCTAGGGAATGGATGCAGAAAATAGAGGGTTTCATGATATTGATTTTTCTATAAGAATTATTTTCATGTTGCCTGAAATTATTTCGCCCAAAAATCGTAAAAATTAAACCATTGCAACGGCACTTCCACCGCGTGTTGCGCCAATTCATCGGCATAGCGTTGGGCGAATTGGCGAATTTCTTGTTCACGATTGGCGCGTTTCCATTGCGGCACATCAGAAAATTTACGCAAAATCAAATGGTAACGTCCTTGTTTTTTCAAGACAAACAACGTGTTGATTTTGGCTTTGAGCAAATGCGCCAACAGCCACGCGCCTTGCGGTAATTGCGCCGTTTCGCCCAAAAATTGCACCGCAACGGTTTTTTCGCCACGAATCGGAATGCGGTCGGCGGCAATCGCCAGCCATTCGCCAGCGTCCAAACGGTTCGCCAATTCCAACATTTTCGCCGTGTCTAATTCGCTGACTTGAATTAAATTGATGTCGCTTGCGCCTGCGTTTTTCAGGGCTTGATTGAATACTTGCGCGTGTTGGCTGTGTACCAACACATTCATTTTAAAGCCAATATGATGCGAAACAAGGGCGCGACAAATTTCCACATTGCCCAAATGCGAGCAGATGAAAATTTGTCCGCGTGCGTTGTGGTTGCGAATATCGGCGTACACATTGTCGCGGTCGTCTAGCACCAAATCGGGGTAGCTGATTTTGTGCTGCCACACGGCAAAACGGTCGGTAATCGCATTGCCAAACGCGGCAAATTGTTGATAAACCGAATATTTTTCAGGCAGCCTGCACGTTGGAAATGTTTGTTTTAAACGTGTTTGGTATTCGCGAATGTGGCGGCGTTGCGTGGCGGACGTGGCGTAAAAATACGCGCAAACGGCAGCCGTACACAGTCGCATAATCGGCACAGGCAAATAACGCACCATAAGCGCGGTCAGTTTGAGAAACAGGGCGTGTCCGCGTTCGTGTTGGTTTGCCCAATGGTCGGCGCAGTTCATGATTGTCCTTTGCCTAAACATCGTCTCGCCAACATGCCAAAAAATAAGCGCGTGTGCATTTTGCTAATCAAAACATTGTCTTGCCATGCTCGAAAATGGGAAATGCCGCCGCTTTCGTAGCGTACAGGCGTGTCAATCCAAATCAATTTCGCGCCACGCCAATACAATCGCACCAAAATTTCATTGTCAAAATCCATGCAGTTGCCAATGGCTTCATTGTCAATAATTTGATTAGATAATTCAACAGGATAAATCCGAAACCCACACATGCCGTCTTTGATTTGCAGCGACCATGTGTGAATGATGTTCCAAAAATCGGTAATCTTGCGTCCGTACAATCGGGCTTTGGGCGCGTCTTCGCCGTAGATTGGGCGACCGCAAATCACGGCTTCGGGCGATTGCTCGGCGGCAGCAATCATGCGCGGAATGTCGGCAAAACGATGTTGTGCATCTGCGTCAATTTGTAGCGCGTGAGTGTAGCCTTGCGCAGCGGCTTGGCGCAAACCGTGTTTCATAGCATAGCCTTTGCCGCCATTTTCAGGCAGCCTGAATAATTGCACGTTTTGGCAAATTCGTTCTAAATCAGCGTGATATTGTTCGCCTGAACCGTCGTCTATCACGATAATCGGCAAATCGTATTCGCGCAATGCGGCAATCACAGTCGGCAAGGTAGCAATGTGGCGATAATGGGGGATTAGAGCGACTAATTTCATGTTAAACCTTTAAAATCAATTTTCTATACAAAAATTCACCGCCCATCAGCAGCCCCATTAACCCATACGCCACAATGCCTGTGTAAATCGCCCAAATATCATGCCAACCCAGCAACGCTAACACCGCCGCCGTGCTGCCATTCAGCACAAAAAACACGCACCAAATTTGCGTAACCTTGCGCGTGTAGGCGACACCGCTCGGCGGCAAATCAGGCGTTTGTAAACGCGCCAAACGCTCAACCAGCGATTGCTTGGCAAACAAACTGCCGCCAAACGCCAACAACATCAGCACATTTACCCAAACAGGATACCAATACATACTTTCAGGCTGCCTGAAAATCAACACGCACACAAAAAACAGCGCAACCAAACACGCCACGCCACGTTGCCAAGCCGTTTTTTGCGTGGCAGCACGAACCAGCCAAAGCAGCAACATTGCGCCAGCCAGCCAGTTAAACCAGCCCTGCTCGCGCCCAAAATACCACAGCAACGGATACGCCACGCTTGCCACGCCTAGCACAATGCTTAACGCTATTTTCATTATTCAGCCTATTGATTATTTTCCGCTTTTTTCAAAACGGCTTGCACCACATCATCAATTGTGCGAACGCTACGGAAATCTTCCGCTTGCAATTTGTGTCCTGTTTGGCGTTTGATGTGGTCAATCAAATCAATCGCGTCAATGCTGTCAATTTCCAAATCTTCATACAAATTGGTGCTGCCTGAAACCTTGCTGATGTCCACTTCAAACAAATTTTCCAGCGCGTCCAACAAAACTTGGCGAATTTCTTGTTCAGTCATCATGGGTTACCCTTTCATTTTGGCAACAAACGCCGCCAAAGCAGCGACATTGGCAAAACTATCGCGCAATTCTTGGTTTTCCTTATCCAGTTGAAAACCAAAATGTTTTTGCACCGCCAAACCCAATTCCAACGCATCTACACTGTCCAAACCCAAACCGTCATCGCCAAACAAAGGCGCGTTGTCGTCAATATCGGCGGCGGTTAAATCTTCCAGCCCCAAGCTGTCAATAATCAATTCTTTGATTTCATTATTTAATGTGGTCATTGCATTAATCCTTTTGTTATAAAAAGTGAAAAAGAGTAATTGTTTGTATAAGCACGATATTGTAAAGGTAATCGCTGTTTATGGGTAGGGCTTGACGATACTTTAAGCAGCCTGCATCAACCATTGCTCGGCTTTCGCCAATCGTTGTGGCACATCATCAAAATGTCCGCCTTGATTGATTTCTAGCACACTGGGGCAAGCGTATGGTTACCATTGCGCTGCGGTTTGCTCCAAAGCAGCCTGCACCGTTGCCATGCGTGGATTTTTGCTATTGGCTTCCGTGTCGCCCAGCGAAAAATACATCGCTTTGGGCAATTTGGCGGGCGTGTTTTTTTGCGCAAAATCCAGCCAGCCATCAAACCATAAGCTGCCCGACACGCAGGCAACGTAATCAAAATAAGGCGCACAATAGGCGTTATACAGTGCAAACAATCCTGCCAACGAGTAACCTAAAATACCGCGCCAAGCTACATCTAACGACAAAACTTGCTCGATTTCGGGTATCCAAACTTGGGTTAAGGCATCGTGATACGCTGCTGCACCGCCGCCAAAATCTGTACCTTTTTTAAACAAGCGTGGCGCAGTCCAAGGCGTGAAATGTTGTTCCCAGTCGGGTTCAAAAATGGCGATTAAAGCGCAGTTTGCTGGCAGCGATTGCGCTAGTTGTTCGGCTTCGGCTTCGCTATCGGGGAAGGTGTAGAACACGCCAAGTGCAGGCTGCTTTTGTTCGGGCAAAAATGCCAATACGTTTTTGCCATGAATTTGAAGTGTTTGCATGATTGGTCTCTCGTATGATTAAAAAGCAGCCTGCATTTTGTTGATTCAAAGTGCAGGCTGCTTGGCTAAATAATCAAATTACTTCTTTTTCTTTTGCGGTGGTAAATCGGTACAAACACCCAAAGCCACTTCCGCAGACATACCAATTGATTCGCCCAAAGTTGGGTGTGGGTGAATGGTTTTGCCGATGTCTTCCGCATCGCAACCCATTTCAATCGCCAAGCAGATTTCGCCAATCATATCGCCAGCGTGTGTGCCGACAATACCACCACCAATCACATGACCTGTTTCCGCGTCAAAAATCAATTTCGTGAAACCTTCATCGCGACCATTGGCAATCGCGCGACCGCTTGCTGCCCATGGGAATACAGATTTCGTGATTTTAATGCCATCGCGTTTGGCGATTTCTTCGGTAACGCCTACCCAAGCCACTTCAGGGTCAGTATAAGCAACGCCTGGAATCACACGCGCATCAAAGAACGCTTTGTGTCCCGCGCAGTTTTCTGCCGCAACGTGTCCTTCGTGAACCGCTTTGTGCGCCAGCATCGGCTGACCCACTACGTCGCCAATCGCATAAATGTGTGACACATTGGTGCGTTGTTGTTTGTCCACTTCAATAAAGCCGCGCTCGGTAACAGCAACGCCTGCTTTTTCCGCGCCACACAATTTGCCGTTTGGTGCGCGACCTGCTGCCACCAATACCAAATCATAGCGTTGTGGCTCTTTCGGTGCTTTTGCGCCTTCAAAAGTAACGTAAATGCCGTCTTCTTTGGCTTCTACGCCAACGGTTTTCGTGTTAATCATGATGTTGTCAAAGCGATGAGCATTCATTTTTTCCCATACTTTAACCAAATCACGGTCTGCGCCTTGCATCAAGCCGTCCATCATTTCCACCACGTCCAAACGTGCGCCCAACGTGCTGTACACCGTACCCATTTCCAAACCGATGATACCACCACCGATAATCAACATTTTTTCAGGTACTTGACGCAATTCCAACGCACCTGTTGAATCAACAATGCGTGGGTCTTGCGGAATAAATGGTAAGTTCACGACACAGCTGCCGACAGCGATAATCGCATTTTTAAATGCAATTGTTTTCTTCTCGCCAGTTTGAGTGGCTTTTTCGTATTCGCTAGACTCAGTCAATTTCACTTCAATGTGATTCGCACCAACAAATTCACCAAAGCCTTTAATCAAATCTACTTTACGCGCTTTTGCCATGCCAGCCAAACCGCCTGTTAATTTGCCGATGACTTTTTCTTTGTAACCGCGCAACATATCAATATCAATTTCAGGCGCAGGATACTTAATGCCGTTCGCCGCCAAATGTTTCACTTCGTCAATGACAGCCGCATTGTGCAACAAGGCTTTTGACGGAATACAACCCACGTTCAAGCAAACGCCGCCCAACGTGCTGTATTGTTCAATAATCGCTACTTTCAAGCCTTCGTCTGCTGCTGCAAATGCCGCAGAGTAGCCACCAGGACCGCCGCCCAATACTACAACATCATATTCAGCGTCCGCGCTGCCTGAAAAATTCGCTGCTTGTGGTACAGGTGCAGCCGCTTTCGGTGCTTCGGCTGCTGGTTTTGGTGCTTCAGCCGCAGGCGCTGGGGCAGCCGCAGCCGCGCCAGCTGCTTCAATCACAGCAATCACGCCGCCTTCAGAAATTTTGTCGCCTACTTTGACGCACAATTCTTTTACCACACCAGCTGCGTCCGCAGGAACGTCCATTGTGGCTTTGTCGGTTTCCAACGTAATCAGCGTATCTTCCAACGCTACGGTATCGCCCACTTTAATTTCTACGGCAATAATATCTACATTTTCGTGTCCGCCAATATCGGGGACTTTTAATTCTACCAAGCTCATGATTAGCCTTTCTATCGCAAAAAAAATTAGGACTACGCAAAGTGCAGGCTGCTTGCCTGTTTTTTGCATAAAATCGGACGCATTATAGCCCCGATTGCAAAAATCGCCAAACTTTGAGCGCATCAACCGTTTCGCGTACATCGTGAACGCGCAAAATTGCTGCGCCTTGCGTGTAGGCAAATAAAGCGGCTACCACGCTGCCCGACACGCGCTCTCTGGCTTGTTCGCGCTCTGTGATTTCGCCAATCATGCGTTTACGCGACACGCCCACCAACACGGGTCGTTGGTCAAATTGGCGCAAGTTTTGCATTATGGCTTGATTATGCTGTAAGTTTTTTGCAAAGCCAAAACCCATGTCCCACACAATGCGCTCGGGCGCAATGCCAGCCAAAGTGCAGGCTGCTTGGCGTTGTTGCAGATAATCGTACACTTCTTGCACCACGTTTTGATAAGCAGCCTGCGATTGCATGGTGCTGGGCGTGCCTTTCATGTGCATTAGGCAAATGCCTGTTTGCGGCTGTTGCGCCAATAATTCCACCGCGCCTGCGTCTTCCAATGCTTGCACATCGTTGATAATGTCGACAAAATCATGTTCCAACGCCTGCTGCATGACGCCGGTTCGGCGCGTGTCCAAGCTAATCGGCACATTCCAGCGCGACACTTCTGCCAACACATCGCGCACACGTTGCCATTCTTCTTGTGGCGTAACCACGCTGGCGTTGGGGCGTGTGGATTCGCCGCCAATGTCCAAAATGTCCGCGCCATCGCGCAAAAGCTGTTCAGCATGATTGCAGGCTGCTTTGACCGTTTGGCTATATGTTCCGCCATCGGAAAACGAATCGGGCGTTAAATTGACAATTCCCATGATTTTGGGTTGCTGCAAATCCAGCGTAAAACGAGTGGTTTGCCAAATTTTATTCATTTGTGTGATTTCCTGTTGCTCAAATGATTACAAAAGCAGCCTGCACATGGTTTGATGCAAGTGCAGGCTGCTTTTATTTTTGTTTATGCGTGATTTAAATCATTTCCACCAACGCCACCAAGGCATCTCATCGGGTTTCCACGCCTGCTGCAAATATGGGCTGTTGGGCAAGTTTTGCGCCAACACGCGGCGTGTGGCTTCTGCCATATCAGCGTTACCCATTTGCTCGTAGGTATAAACCATAATCGCCAACGCTTCTTCCACATAGCGCGTGTTTTGGAATTGCTCCAAAATGCGTTGAGCGCGATTGTTGGCGGCTAAATATGCCGTGCGTTTGGCATAGTAACGCGCAATCGCGATTTCGTGCCCGCCCAAAGCATCAACCAACTGCGCCATACGTTTACGCGCATCTTCGGCATATTTGCTGTTTGGATAGCGATTAACCAGCTGTTCAAATACGCGGAATGCGCGGCGGTTGGCTTCTGGGTCGCGGTCTGACCAGTCTTGTGATGCCAAACGGCGTAGGAACGATTGGTCTTCGGCAAACAACACCAAACCTTTCAAATATAGCGCGTAATCCATATCCACGCTGGCAGGGTAGTTTTGCTCAAAGCGTGCTAAATTTTGCAAGGCTTTGGCAGGTTCTTCGTTTTTAAAATGGGCATAGGCAGATTCAATCAAAGATTGCTCGGTATAGCGACCATCGGCTTGGCGTGCGCGTAGCAATTCATATAACGCCGTTGCGCGTGTATAATTACCGTCATTTAATTCCTGACGCGCTTCGCTGTATAGCTGGTCGTTTGACCAATTTTGCGTTAATTGCGCGTCTTTACTAACCGTAGAAGCGTTGCTGGCACAAGCCGAAAGAGCCGCCGCAACCGAAATAACAAGAAGAAATTTTTTCATATGGATAATATCCCTTTTGAGAATGGTGGCGATTATAACGATGATTTGGACTTTGTGGCAGACCAAAATGCACAAAGCGCGATAAATTTAATCGTACCCAACGATTTGGCAGGTATGCGACTGGACGCAGCGTTGGCAAAATTATTGCCCGATTATTCGCGTAGCCGCATCACGACTTGGATTAAAGACGGCTTTGTACAATGCAATGGCAAAACGGCATCGCCCAAAGAAAAATTGATTGGTGGCGAAGAATTGAGCGTTCAAATTCAACAAAGCGATGAAAATCAAGCCTATGAACCCGAACACATGGATTTAAATATTGTGTTTGAAGACGATACCGTGATTGTATTGAATAAACCTGCTGGGTTGGTGGTACACCCTGCGGCAGGAAATTGGACAGGCACATTGTTGAATGGCTTATTGGCGCATTGCCCTGAATTGTCGCAAGTGCCACGCGCAGGGATTGTGCATCGTTTGGACAAGGATACGAGCGGTTTAATGGTAGTCGCCAAAACACTGCCTGCACAAAATTCGTTGGTACAACAATTACAAAATCGCACGGTTAAACGCATTTATCGTGCCGTTGCCGATGGCATTGTGCCGTTTGATGGCAAAATTGAAACACTAATTGGACGCGACCCACACAATCGCTTGAAAATGGCGGTAGTAAAATTTGGTGGCAAAGAAGCAGTTACGCACGTCAAAGTATTGGAACGCTATCACGCACATTCTTATATTGAGTGTTCGCTGGAAACAGGGCGCACGCATCAAATCCGTGTTCACATGAAAGAAGCGCGACATCCTTTGGCAGGCGACCCTGTTTACGGCAATCCGCGCCATGTGTGTTCGCAACCTGTGAAAGATGTCGTAAAAAGTTTGGCACGACAAGCACTTCATGCGTATCATTTGAGTTTTGTTCACCCAAAATCGGGCGAATTGGTGTCGTTTGAAGCCCCTATGCCTGATGATATGTACCACTTGTTGTCGGTGTTGCGTTTGGAAAGTGGCTTGCATTCGTCCCTATCCAAAGAAACCGAATGGAGCAATACATTTGATGACGATGATGATTGGAATGAAGACGACTACGATGTGCAAGTGGTTTATGTGAAAGATTAAGCCATGAATCAGAAAGTCAATCAACAATTTAAAAGCAGCCTGCAAACCAAATTGGGCTACATATTCAAGCAGCCTACATGGTTGCAACAGGCTTTAACGCACCGCAGCGCACACAGTCAAAACTACGAACGCTTGGAATTTGTGGGCGACGCGATTTTGGATTATGTGATTACGTTAATGCTGTTTGAAGCCTTTCCCAATTTGCCCGAAGGGCGGCTGTCGGTGTTGCGGACACATTTGGTCAAAGAAGCGACTTTGGCAGAAGTGGCGCGAGAATTAGGCTTGGGCAAAGCCTTGATTTTGGGCGTGGGCGAACTTAAAAGCGGCGGATACGACCGTGCGTCTATTTTGGCGGACGCGCTGGAAGCGATTTTTGCCGCGATTCGTTTTGATGCCGATTTGCCGACTGCCGAGCGCGTTATCCGCCAATTATTTGCCGAGCGAGTGCAGCAAATTCAGGTGCAGCAACCCGACAAAGACCACAAAACCCGTCTGCAAGAAGCCCTGCAAGCGCACAGATTACCCACGCCCAAATACCGCATTGAACGCCAAACAGGCGAAGGCAGTGATTCGCATTTTGATGTGTCGTGCGATTTGGGCGAGCTGGGACACATCACTTACGCATCGGGCAGCAGTCGCCGCGCTGCCGAGCAAGAATGCGCCAAACAAGCCTTGCAATGGTTGAACGAACAACAAGCTAAATCCACCCAATTCAATAAACGGCGATAACCATAGAAAGCAGCCTGCACATAGTTTTCTGGGGGCTAATGACATTTTAGCTATAATTTCAACCAAATCAAAGCACAAGCTAATGACACGGTACTTTCATAATTACGTTTTAATTTATCGTACCGTGTTGCCAGCGCACGAAAATGCTTTAATCGTGCAAAAGCATTTTCTACCAAGTGCCTGATTTTATATAAATACCAA
>NZ_FOJK01000023.1 GCF_900111845.1 Kingella kingae ATCC 23330
CTGCATTTTTAAATGTCTTTTCAAATGAAGAATGACATCTAGTTGGTAAGCAACACACAGTTGGCATTGAGGGTAATAACTGTCGTTTACGGCACAAAGTAAGGCGAGCGTTTAGAAAAACGTGTTGTTTTTCTAAAAGTATGTTTTATCACAAGAAAGTTTTTGATTTAGCTTTCTTTGATATTCACTTTGGCATTGTTTAGTTTTGCAGCACACTTTTCAGGACACCACCAAATTTTATCCAATATGTTATTAATTAAAAGGACTTTCATGCACGAAATCAAATGCCCCCATTGCCAAACCGCGTTCACGATTAACGAAGCCAGTTATGCCGACATCTTAAACCAAGTCCGCACGCAAGAATTTCAAGCCGAAATTCACGAGCGATTAGTGCAACACCAAGCCCAAGCCAAAAGCGAATTGGCATTGCAACAAGCGAAAGCACAAACGCAATTTGAACAAACCTTAGCGCAAAAAAATGCTGAAATCGCCCAATTAAACAGCCAATTAGCATCGCATGAAAAAGACAGACAATTGGCCGTTGCTGAAGTTTCAGGCAGCCTGAAAGCGGATTTGGCAACGCGTGAACGCGAAATTGAGCAACTGCGCGCACAAAATGCTGCGTTGGTTGAGCGTATGAATTTGGAGCGTGATTTGGCGATTAGCCAAGCATTGGCGGCAAAAGAACGCGAGGTGCTGGATTTAGAGACTCAACTGAAATTGAGTGAATCAAAAAATGAATCAGAACAACGTGCGCTGCAAGATAAATTTCAAATGGTTTTGAAAATTAAAGATGAAGAGATTGCAGCTTATAGAGATTTCAAGGCGAAGCAGTCCACAAAAATGGTCGGCGAGAGCTTGGAATTGCATTGTGAAAACGAGTTCAACCGTGTGCGTGCGATGGCGTTTCCGCAGGCGCAGTTCGGCAAGGACAACGACGCGTCTTCAGGCAGCAAGGGCGATTATATTTTCCGCGAAACAGACGGGCAGGGCAGCGAAATCGTTTCCATTATGTTTGAAATGAAAAATGAAAACGATGGCACGGCAACCAAAAAGAAAAACGTGGATTTCCTGAAAGAATTGGACAAAGACCGCCGTGAAAAAGGCTGTGAATATGCGGTGCTGGTGTCGTTGCTGGAGGGCAATAACGATTTGTATAACGATGGGATTGTGGACGTGTCGTATTTGTTCCCGAAAATGTATGTAGTGCGCCCTCAGTTTTTCTTGCCGATGATTTCGCTGCTGCGTAATTCGGGGCTGAATGCACTGAAATACAAGCAGGAAGTGGCGACGATGCGCGCACAGAATATTGATATTACAAACTTTGAAAGTGAGCTGGACGATTTCCGTGAGAAGTTTGATCGCAATTATCGTTTGGCGAGCGAGAAATTTCAGTCGGCAATCAAGCATATTGACGAGACAATTAAGCATTTGGAAAAGACAAAAGCGGATTTGCTGGGGGCGGAAAATAATTTGCGTTTGGCGAATGATAAGGCGGAAGATTTGACGGTGAAGAAATTGACGCGCAAAAATCCGACTATGAAAGCGAAATTTGATGCGTTGAAAGATGGGGAATAATAAAAAGCAGCCTGCACATAATTAAAGTGCAGGCTGCTTTTTTATATGTTGTAGCCGTGTAAAAAGCGCGTTTCGCTGCCGTCCCATTTAATTAAATGGTCGCCATAGCCTGCTAATCCTTCCGCACCCGATTCGCCCAAGATGATATTAGACGATTGGTGTTTGCCAACACGCAAGGCAACTTTGGAATTGAGATTGTCGCGCAATCGTCCGCTTAATGTTGCAGAATCAGGGCGTTGTGTTGCCACGATTAGATGAATCCCTGCTGCGCGTGCTTTTTGCGCTAATCGTACCAAAGGCTCTTCGGCGGATTTGTCGGCATCAAATAAATCGCCTGCTTCTTCTACTAAAACCACGCAATAAGGCGGTCTGGCATGGTCGGCTAAATCGCTGACTTTGTTTTTGTGATGTGCTTCCAATAAGCTATATCGCTCTTCCATTTCATCAACCAAATCATGCAAGGTTTGCACCATTTCATCAATTTCTGTGATGACGTTGCCGCCTACTAAATGTGGATAACGCTTAAATTCTTGATAGTCTACGCGCTTGGGGTCGAGAATATACAATTTCACGTCTTTTTCTGAATTTAATTGACACAAACTGTGCAACAAGGCGCGGATAAACACGGATTTGCCTGATTTGGTTTCGCCAGCGACAACGCAATGCGGCGCATCGGTTAAATCGGCAAATTGTGTGTTGCCTGCTTCGTCAATGCCAATGCACACGGGCAATTTTTCGTTTTTGCGCTGAAATTGCGTTAAGGCAGCCTGAAATTCGGCTTTGCCAAAATCGCGCCATTCTTTGCGCGGACGCAAGATTTTCAAATCAAATGTATAAAGCGTACCGCAACTGGTATTGCGTTCTATGCGTAAAGCATGGTCGGCAATATTGAGTTCGCTGCGTAAGGTTTTTTGTTTACTTTCGTTGCTGTCCAAATCGCTGGCTTGTTTGAGTTGCACACGAAAGCAGCCATAGCGCAAGCCATTGGCGATGAGTTCTACTTTTTCGGCAGCTAATTTTGCGCGTTCCAAGGCTTTTTTGACGATTTCGGCATCTAATACAATGCTGTTTTCGTGGTCTGAATGGTCATTATTTTGCAGGCTGCTTGGTGCGGTTTTTTTGCGTGAATTGGAATGTTTTTGCGCTAATTTTGCCAATTCTTCCAAAAATTGTTTTTGTGCGTCCAATTCAGAATGCTCGTTGTTTTTGCGATAGGTATACCACCGCTTTTCCAGCTCAACTGCGCCTGTGTGCCACAAATCTTGGATAAATTGATACAAATCATCTCGCGTGCAAGGTTTGCCTTGTTTCAATTCAAATAGGGCATCGCTTAAATAAGCCAGCCACAATCGCGCTTCTTTTTGAAAACAGGTTTCAAAATTGGGGATTTCGCTGCCTTTGGCATCGGGTGCGGTTTCTAAATGTGGTATTAAATCTTTTGCAAAACAATATGCAATGCAAAACATCGCCCAGTCATAGTTATTATCAAAAGCGGGCAATGCGCCTTGATTGGCTAATTCTTTGCGAACTTCTTGGCTTTTCAGGCTGCCTTTGATTCTGGGTTTCATCAATTCGTGAAACCATTCTGTATCCCAGCCTGTTGCGGTATTGACTTGATAGGACATTGTTTTCCCTTAATTAAAATATTGATTGGCAAGTACATGGGACTGTGCGCCGCCTGTTGGCAACGATTTGGCGCGTACTAAATAGGTGCTGCAAATGTGTTTAGCCAGCTCTTGACGGACTTCGGTGGTGATTTCGGTATCTTGCGATAATAAAATCACTTGTTGCGGCAAACATGTCCAATGGTTGAACAAGCCTTGGCGGTGTCCTGCATCTAAACGTGCAAGCGGTGTATCAATTACCATTGGTGCGTGATAACGGGCAACTTGTGCCAATGCCGATACCAGCGACATAATCAAAATTTGCATTTGTCCTGCGGATAGGGCAGCCTGAATTTTTTCGCCATTGCTACCATACAAACCCAGTTGTCCGCCTGCTTGTACTTCAATGCGTTGAATACGTGGGTCGTGTGCAATATTTTTGTGCAATTTGGTGGCGATGTTGCCCAAATCATTGGCTTTGGTTTGCAGCAATTTATTGGCGAGACTTTCAATCATTTGCTCCATGCGTTTGGCGCGTTCGGATTTTTGGTGCTGTGGCGAATTATTGGCAGATTCTTGGCGCAGTCGTTCTACTTCAAGTTGCCAGCGGTGGGTATTTTTTTCTTCTTGCTCACATTTGGTGCGCGCGCCGCCTAATTTGCCATTTAAATCGTCCAATGCGTGATGAACTTGCTCTAATTCTTCCACTAATTCATCGTTGCCTGTGCCTTTGAGCATGGCAATTTTGCTTGCCATGTCTTGTGCAATGCGTTCTTGTTCGCTGATGTTATCCAAAATTTCGCCAATATTAGACAGGGGCGATGCGCTTAATTGACGGATTTGATTGCGAATATCTACCGATGCACTGGGCGATAAATAATTGTGTTCAATTTGTTCGGCGCAATTTTCAGGCAGCGGATAAAACAAGCTATTCCAGCATTCTCGCACCGCGTCTTTCATTAGTTCATCGGATAAAATGGTTTGTGCAGAACGCCCCAGCACTTCTTTTACTTTGTCGCTGTTTTGAAATTTATTCCAAAAATCATCAACTTTATCGCCAATTTGGTCTTTATTGCTTTCGTAGCCCAAACGGTTGGCTTCTTTTTCCAGTTGTAAATCCAATTTATCCAATCGCGCTTGCGGTAAAAACGCCAATGGCATGGCTAATACCGCTTCTTTCATCGTATCGCGGAATTTTTGCTGCATGATTTCGGCTTCTTTTTGCGCTTTGGCAAGGTCTTCGGTATGCACAATACTGCTGCTTCCGCCCAATGTTTGCGTTAATGTATCTCGGCGTTGGGTGTATTCATTGATTTGATTGAGCAGGGTTTCTTGTTTTTCGCGTTCTTCTTGCAAAATGGCTTCTGCTTGAATCAATTTGCTTTCCGCTTCTTTTAAAGCAGCCTGCACTTTGGCAGAAGCACTGGCGGAAATATTTTGAGTGCGAAATTGACTTAAACTTTCTTTAAGTTGATTGAGCAATGTAATGCCCAGCAAACCCATCAACGCATCTTTTAGCCAAATGCCTGCACCACTTTGTGCGGCGGTTTGCACAATTTTTTCGCCATCAAAAAAGAAAAATGGTGCGTAATCCGATGGGGGAGCAAAGCGGCTAAAAAAGTTGCGTTGTTGTGAAGGAGGAATCAGTTTTTTGCCACTTTGGTCGTTACGCATATACCAAAGCGCATATTCACGCGAATTTTCGGCAGAATATGAGAAATTGCGGTTGGCATCAAAATACCATTTACGCGCGATTTTTAGTGTATGCACCACATCACGACTGCGTAGGCTAATTTCTAATTCCACCGACATGGTGTGATTGCCACGACGCGCTTGGGCTTGATGAAATAAGGCTTGATTGATAAAACGTGGATAGCTGTGTTCTTGCGAATTTAAACCTGCGCGATTCAAATGCACAATCGCATCGGCATCATATAAACCCAAATAAATTGCTTCGAGCAGCGTGGTTTTGCCGTGTCCGTTTTCTGCGCCAATCAACACCAAGTTTTTGCCGTTTTGCGGTTCCGGGAACGTAAATTCTGCATCGGCATACGATTTGAAATTGTGTAATTTAATTTTGCTAATCCACATGGTTTTACTCTTTCCAATAATCTGTATTGCCCAGCACATCATCAAAAGTGGCACGGCGATTGTCGGCGCGGCCACGTTCTTGTTGCGCCATTTCCCATGCCAGCAATTCGGCTAACGCATCTTCGGGTACTTGAAATTCAACAGCGGTTTGACGCAACAATGAACGCGCTGTTTCATCTTGCCACAACATCAAATGTTCTAATTTTTCTTGTACTTCTGCTTTCATTTTTTGCTCCGAGAGTGGGCGTTAATCACGTCTTTTGCCCAAGTTTGTTTAATCCATTCAATTTCTTTATCAGAAATCAGCTCCGCGCCAAAAGCAGCCTGCACTTCCAATAATTTATCCAACATCATTTTTCGCGCTTCAACGGTAAACGGGCCGGGAATGTGTTGCCCGTTTTTGTATTCCACGCGCCCGTTGCGCCGTTCCATTTGGCGATATTCGGGCTTATTGCGAATCTCCACTAACCAATCCCGAAACTCAATCAATGGCAAAAATTCCGTTTTTCCTACATCAACAAAGCCTTGCAGGCTGCGGTCTTTATTCACCACCGTGCAAGTCCAGCAGCCAAAACGACTGGAATTTGTGCCGCAGCCTGGGGCTTCTTCCTGCGATAACACAATCGGACATTCGCCGCCTGCCGCTTCACGATACAAACGAATCAAATCGCCATGCGTACCGCCCCAAGGCGGATTGTTCGTTGCGAGAAATTCCCACACATCATCGGTACTCAAATCCACAATCGGGCGATAAACAAACGCATTGGGCAAATCATTGTGTGGCGTGAGATTGGAATTTTCTAAATTTTGATGGCGTTCAATGCTGGCTTTGCGTGTGGACGATTCATCTTTTCGCACGCCCAATACGATGATTGCTGCGCCGTTTTCATCCACTTTTTGCTTGATGTAGCCGCTGGTTGGTTGAATTTTCAGGCGGTCGGTACACCAACGCATGGAACGGTTTGGCGTGGGATAACCTTTACCAATCAACAATGTCCAAAAGGTTTCTTGCAATTTTGGAACAGTTACTTCCCCAGTTACAGGCAGCCTGAAAATTTCTGCTGCGTTCAAAATCGTATTCAGCGCGTTGCGCATGTGTTGCACGACAAGCGGACTTTCCACTAGCGTGTCATTGGACACGAAATACACGTTTCGCTGACGCAAAGACGGCGGCAATAACAACAGCATTTCAAAAACAAGATGAGCCACCAAAGTGCTGTCTTTGCCACCCGAAAATGTAACAATCCAAGGGTAATGCTGCGCCATGCTTAAATATTCATCAGCAATGTTTTGTCGGATTTCATCAAAAGGCGAAAGGGTTTGAATCGGGATAACAGTCATTTTTGTGGTTCATTTCATCGTTTTAATCTTATTTGCTCCTAAAACAGGTGCAATGCGGATTGTACCTAAAATTGGTGCAATGAGAAACCCACGTTTATCCATACATTCCACAGAACACATGAAGTTGCGACAACTCCTTATTCGGCGGCGACTAGATTTAGGATTGTCGCAACGCGCATTGGCGGAAAAATTAGACGTGGTGCATTCGTTTATCGGCAAAGTGGAAACAGGCGACAGAAGATTAGATGTATTTGAATTTGTGGAATATTGTCATGCGCTGGATTTGAACGCAGCCGACATTTTGCAGCAGCTACAAGCAGAATTGGACGCAGAATGAATCATCAATCATTGTTTTATTACGCGAATGGTTTTAGACAACTACACACCAATTTCACGCACAAAAACAACAAATCGCCACATAAATTTATTCTGATGCTCGCAGTTGTGGCGTTGTATGAAAAAAGCAGCCTACACACAGAAAAAATCATTTTAAGCGATGAATTAAAACAAGAATTTGAACAACAATGGGTGTTGTGGGTACAAAATTCGCATCATAAAATGAACTTCGGCATGCCCTTGTATCACATGAAATCTGAACCGTTTTGGCGATTTCATCTCAAACCAGATAGCGAATCCGAGTTTGAAAACAAACACCGCATGAAAACCTTTTCCAGTTTGTGCGAAGTCGTGGAATATGTGGAATTGGACGCAGATTTGGTTGCGCTGTTCAAGCAGCCTGCAACGTGTCAGATATTAAAAGACGTGCTGTTGGCGCGATTATTTGAAATTCTGTAAAAAAGCAGCCTGCAACTTAAATGTGCAGGCTGCTTTGTCCTATCTGCTAGAATACCGCCTTTTTTCATTCTAATCATTCAATTATGCACCACATAGAAGACAACCCCAATCAAACCTATTTCAGCGAAAATCCCAATTTTCCTAGCAAAATCATCGTATTCACACTATTCATCGGCGCATTTTTCGGCTACCTGAACGACACCTTACTCAACGTCGCGCTAACCAAAATAATGGCAGATTTTCATGTTGATAAAACCACAGTCCAATGGCTCACCACAGGCTTTTTGCTGATTATGGGCGCGTTCACCCCAATCACCGCCAACCTCATTCAATGGCTTGAAACCCGAAAAATGGTCTTGATTACGCAGACTATTTTCATTGTTGGCTCACTCATTTGCATATTCGCCACTAATTTTCCCGTGTTGATGTTTGGGCGCGTGTTTCAAGCGATTGCCGCCGCGTTTTTCGTCCCCATTTTGTTTAACGGCATCTTAACCATTTTCCCACCCAATCAACGCGGCAAAGCCATGGGCGTGATTACCATGATGTTCACCGCTGCCCCAGCCATGGGTCCCACCATTTCAGGCGTGATTATCGACCACCTAAGCTGGCGTTACCTGTTCTGGCTGACCATTCCTTTTATGGTGTTGGCGATGCTATTAGTGAGCAAATTCTTAACCGTAAACCTGAGCGACATCACCAAACCCAAAGTAGATATTCCGTCAGTGATTGCGTCAATACTAGGTTTTGGCGGTTTGGTGTACGCCAGCAGCAATTTTGAATCTTTACCGTTAGCCGTATTCGTCGCCGTGATGATTATTTCTTTGATGATTATCGCCTTTTTCGTGAAACGCCAACTCACGCTAGATGTGCCATTGCTCAATCTACGCGTGTTCGAGTTCAAACAATTCCGTTATGTCGCCATTATTTTGGTGTGCGGCTCGTTTCTGTTTTTGGGCATGGAATTACTCTTCCCCATGTACACGCAACAAGTTTTATTGATGACAGGCACAGCCACAGGCTTAATGCTCATGCCAGCCAGTATCGCCCAAGCGATTGCTGCCCCACTTTTTGGCGCATTGCTAGACAAAAAAGGCGGACGATTCATGTTAATCCCAGCCACGATTGCGCTGCTCGGTTCATTGGGCGCGATGTGGACATTTTTGGATTTACAAACCAACACCATCGTTTTAACAATTTTGTTTACCGCCATGGCAGTCAGCGTCAGCGCATGTATTACAGGCGAAACGCACGGATTAAACGCTTTGCCACGTGAACTCAATCCGCATGGCGCGAGTACTTTAACCACACTCAACCCGATTGCAGGTGCATTGGGCGCAGCGTTTTTTGTTGGCATGACCAGCATTGGCGAAAAAATGAGCCAAGCGACCAATCCGCAGCAAGACATGTTAAACGGCATTCATCTAGCGATGGCTTGCGCGTTTGTGGTTGCCGTGATTGCGTTTGTGTCGGCATTTCAAATTAAAACAAACGATTGGCGTAAAACAGAATAAGCGCGTACAAAAAGTGCAGGCTGCTTTTGAATACAAGCAGCCTGCACTTTTTATGTGATTAAATTACTGACGAATTTTCGCCAACATTTTAGTCGTAGAAGTCTGATGCAAAAACGGAATGCTGTGAACCTGTCCGCCACGCGCCAAGGTTTCTGCTGCACCTACAATCGCATCGGGTTGCCAGTCGCCGCCTTTAACCAGCACATCGGGCTGCACTTGCGCGATTAAATCGGCTGGCGTGTCGCTGTCAAACCACGTTACCACGTCCACGCTCGCCAAAGCCGCCATCACCGCCGAACGATTGGCAAGTGAGTTAATCGGGCGGTCATCGCCTTTGCCTTGTCGCTTGACCGATTCATCGGTATTCAACGCCAACACAAGGCTCGCACCTAACGCCCGCGCTTGGGCAAGATAGCTAACGTGTCCGCGATGCACAATGTCAAAGCAACCGTTGGTAAACACCAAAGGGCGCGGCAGTTGCGCCAATTTTTGCGCCAGTTGCTCGGGCGGCGTGATTTTTTGTTCAAAATCGGGGGTAGGGTAGGGGGTATTCATCGTCTATCCAAGCATGAAACGCCCATTTGCTTAACTGCTGCAAATGGGCATGTTGATTTACTTAATCGTTTCCACCTGAATCATCTCGCTCGGTGCAGAAGCAGCCTGCACTTTCGGGCGGTCGGCATAGTGCAACACAGGCGCAGCAGGCGGGTCAAGACGTGCCGCAGCCGCAATCAATGCGCCCACGCTGGTCTCCACCAAAATCAAGCCCGACGCCGCTGCCAGTTGCACCGCTTCTTCGCGTGAAGTTTTGTTGATAATAGGCGTAGCTGGCTCAACCAAAGCAGCCTGCGCCACAGGTTCTGCGGCAACAGGTTCGATTGCCGTTTCTTCGGGTTTTTCATGCTCCGAATCTTCTTCAATCGCCTGCAACAACGCGGTTGGCGCGGTTTCGCTGATTTCGGTTTCAGGCACAGAAGCAGAATTGTCTGCATCAACCATTTCAGGCAACACCGTTTCCACCGCATCGCGCACCAACAAAGCAGCCTGCACCACTTCGGTGCTTTCATCTGCATAATTTGATGCAATGGCAGCAGGCGCAACGGTCTCAACCGTTTCGTTCATCACATCAACCGCAACCGTTTGGCGTTTAATCAATGTGCTATCGGCTGCCAAATCAGGATATTGCGCCACAACGTGTGCGATGCCATCTTCCACAATCGCGCTCACATGGTTCAAATCCAGGTAATGCTCGATTTTGGCTGCCGATGGAATGCCACGCGGTTTTTGGTTATTGCGACGGTCGTATTTGCTACGTTTTTCGCCACCCAAGTTCACCACCAAAGGTTTTTCTTTTTTGGCTTTTTGTGGGCGATTTTTCGGATTCGCAGCCGCTTGATTAGTCGATTCCGTTGCTGCTGGATTCAATTCCGCTGGCGATTTTGCAGGCTGCTTGCGTGGATTCGGCTCATTTTTGGGGCGCGATTTCTCAACACGTTGCTCTGGCATCGCTGGTGTGGCATTGGTATCAACAGGGCGTTCTTTTTCCGCATCGCGCTGACGATTGTTCGCTTTGCGATTGGTGCGTTGATTGCCGTTTTCGCTTGGCGCAGCGTTTTCATCGCGTGTTGATTTGGGTCGCGCACGGCGATTAGGGTTATTGCGTTTACGATTACCGTCTTTTTTGCTGCCTGAAACCGCTTTTTTCTCCGTTTCAGGTTTGCTGTCGCTACCTGTAAATAAGCGTTTCAGCCAGCCCTTAAAGCTAGACCACCACGATTTATTTTCGTTCACCGTAGGCGCAGGGGTTGCGTGTTTCAAACCGCGTACAGCAGGTTCGGGACGTGCCGCTTTTTCGCCTTTTTTGTTGGCAAACGGCACGCTGTCGGATTTTTCAGGTTCAGCCACACGTTTATAGCTTGGGTCGGCATTTTCATCTACATCATCAACTTTAATACGCGAAATTTCGTAATGCGGATTTTCCAAATTCGGATTAGGAATCAAAATAACCGACACGTCCAAACGCTCTTCCATGCCAAACAATTCAGCGCGTTTCTCATTCAACAAGAAAGTTGCCACATCAACAGGCACTTGCGCGTGAACTTCGCCTGTATTTTCCTTCATCGCCGCGTCTTGAATCAAGCGCAAAACGTGCAGCGCAGTCGATTCAATACTGCGAATCACACCCGTGCCAGCACAACGCGGACACGCAATATGGCTGCTTTCCGCCAAAGCAGGCTGCAAGCGTTGGCGTGACAATTCCAACAAACCAAAACGCGATAATTTACCCATTTGCACACGCGCACGGTCTTTTTTCAGCGCATCACGCAAAGTTGTTTCCACATCGCGTTGATGTTTCGCGTCTTCCATGTCAATGAAATCAATCACAACCAAGCCGCCCAAATCGCGCAAACGCATTTGACGCGCCACTTCTTCCGCCGCTTCCATGTTCGTGCGGAAAGCCGTTTCTTCAATGTCCGAGCCACGAGTAGAACGCGCCGAGTTTACATCAATAGAAACAAGGGCTTCTGTGTGGTCAATCACAATCGCACCGCCGCTTGGCAAATTCACCGAACGCGCAAACGCCGTTTCAATCTGCTGCTCAATTTGCAAGCGCGAAAACAAAGGCGTGTGGTCTTCATAGAGTTTCAGCCGCGACAAATTATTCGGCATCACATAACTCATAAATTCAGACACTTGCTCGTAAACTTCGGGATTATCTACCAAAATTTCACTAATATCAGGGCGGTAATAATCGCGAATCGCACGAATCACAAGCGAGCTTTCCATAAACAACAAATACGGCTGTTTATGCGCGGCTGCCGCGTCTTCAATCGCACGCCATAATTGCAGCAGGTAATTGAAATCCCAGTTTAATTCTTCCGCGCTACGACCAATGCCAGCCGTCCGCGCAATAATGCTCATGCCGTTTGGCACATCTAATTGCGCCATCGCTTCTTTCAATTCAGCACGGTCTTCGCCTTCAATACGGCGCGACACACCACCGCCACGCGGATTATTTGGCATCAGCACCAAATAACGACCCGCCAAACTAATATAAGTCGTCAAAGCTGCGCCCTTGTTGCCGCGTTCATCTTTTTCAACTTGCACAATCAGTTGCGTGCCTTCTTTCAACACGTCCTGAATACGCGCCTTGCCGCCTTCGTAATCGCGGAAATAAGCGCGTGAAATTTCTTTAAATGGCAAAAAGCCATGGCGGTCTGTGCCGTAATCCACAAAACACGCTTCCAAAGACGGTTCAATGCGCGTTACCACGCCTGTGTAAATATTGCCTTTGCGTTGTTCTTTGCCGAGTGTTTCAATGTCCAAATCCAATAGGGTTTGTCCATCAACGATTGCCACTCGCAATTCTTCGGCTTGCGTGGCATTGAAGAGCATTCTTTTCATGTTATACCTTTATTTTCAAAAGATTAACACGTTTTCGGTTTGATAACTGCTCGCGTGTTGGCGCGGAAAATACGCGCTGCGATGTGTGCAGTTTTGACGATAATAAAGAGCGTTTTTGAAAATTGCAGGCTGCTTTAAATACAAAACGTATTCCGTAGGGTGGGCATTGCCCACCATTTAAGTATCACATTAACGCTGATTTTGGTGGGCAATGCCCATCCTACAATAATATTTTGGTTATGTATTTTCAGGCTGCCTGAAAGTTATTTTATTTAAATGAATAATGTTTAAGCCATCGTCTAATTTTTATATTTCAAACAATATTTTCGCTGCCGTAGGCTTGTGGCAACAAAAAGGAAAACGTGTAAATTACTTTTTTTGTAAAATGGCGACATACGGCTTTTTAGCAATCAATCGGTGTGCAGGCTGCCTAAAAATCATTTTTCACATTAAATCAAAGCCGTATCACTTGCAAACACCGTGTTTTAGGCAGCCTAAATGCTGCTAAAACAAGTTTCGGATTATAGAGAAAATGCCCCAAATTAGCAAAGAAATAGTCAATCACATTACCATTCAAGAACATGAAGCAGGGCAACGCCTTGATAACTATCTGATTAAAATATTAAAAGGCGTACCCAAAAGCCATATTCATCGCATTATTCGCGCTGGCGAAGTGCGCGTAAACAAGGGGCGCGTGAAACCCGATTATCGCATTGAAAATAAAGATTTAGTGCGTATTCCGCCGATTCGCATTGCGGAAAAAGATGTTTCAGGCAGCCTGAAAAATGCGCCCATTCCTGCGCGTGAATTTGACATCGTTTTTGAAGATGATGCGATGATTGTAATTAACAAGCCGAGCGGTGTGGCGGTGCATGGCGGTTCGGGCGTGAGTTTTGGCGTGATTGAGCAGCTTCGCCAATCGCGCCCTGACGCGAAATATTTGGAATTGGTTCATCGGCTTGACCGCGACACAAGCGGTTTGTTGATGATTGCGAAAAAGCGTTCTGCGTTGGTTAAATTGCATGAAATGCTGCGAAACGACCACCCGAAAAAGATTTATTTGGCGTTGGGCGTGGGGACATGGCAGCCTGAAAATCGCCATGTGAAACTGCCATTGATTAAATACACGGGCGCGAATGGCGAAAAAATGGTGCGCGTTGGCTCTGATGCGGACGGGCAATCGGCGCACACGATTTTTCGCGTGTTGAATACGTTTTCAGGCAGCCTGATGCATTCGGTTGGGATTTCGGCGTTGAGTTTGGTTGAAGCGACTTTGAAGACAGGGCGGACGCATCAAATTCGCGTACACATGCAATCGCAAAATTGCCCGATTGCGGGCGATGAGCGTTATGGCGATTATCAGGCGAATAAGCGTTTGCAAAAATTGGGGCTGAAACGTATGTTTTTACATGCTTTTGTTTTGGAATTGAATCACCCCTTGACGGGCGAGAAATTGCATTTAAAGGCGGATTTGCCAAAAGAATTGCAGAATTTGTTGGATAATTTGCAGGCTGCTTTTGGCTTGTCGGGGGTATAATCGCGCTTATTTTTAACACGAGATTTCATCATGCAACATATTCACATCATCGGCATTGGCGGCACATTTATGGGCGGACTGGCGCGAATCGCCAAAGAAGCAGGTTTCAAAGTTACAGGCTGCGATGCGAAAATGTATCCGCCGATGAGTACGCAATTAGAAGAATTGGGCGTAACCGTGTATGAAGGCTTTGATGCAGCGCAACTTGATGAATTTAAAGCCGATATGTATGTGATTGGCAATGTCGCCAAGCGCGGCATGGACGTGATTGAAGGCATTTTGAACAAAAATCTGCCCTATACATCAGGACCGCAATGGCTGGCTGAAAACGTGTTGCACAAAATGTGGGTGCTGGGCATAGCTGGCACACACGGCAAAACAACCACCGCTTCCATGCTCGCGTGGGTGTTGGAATATGCAGGTTATGGCGCAGGTTTTTTGATTGGCGGCGTACCGCAAAATTTCAGCGTTTCCGCACGTTTGCCGCAAAACGACAGCGCGTTTTTCGTAATTGAAGCGGACGAATACGACACCGCGTTTTTTGACAAACGCAGCAAATTTGTCCACTATCGCCCACGCACCGCGATTTTGAACAATTTAGAATACGACCACGCCGACATTTTCCCCGATTTACACGCGATTCAAACGCAATTTCATCACTTGGTTCGCACCGTTCCCAATCAAGGCTTAATCGTGGCAAATGGGCGCGAAGAATCGCTGCACGAGACCATTGAGCGTGGCTGTTGGACACCGATTGAATGGTTTGGCAATCAGGCTGGCTGGCAAATTGCGAACGTGGGTGCGGACGGCAGTTTTGACGTACATTTCAAAGGCGAACACGTTGGACACATCGCGTGGGAATTGCTCGGCGAACACAATCGCATGAACGCATTAGCCGTGATTGCGGCAGCGCGACACGTTGGCGTGAGCGTTCAGGCAGCCTGCGAAGCGTTGAGCCAATTCAAAAACGTGAAACGCCGCATGGAAATCAAAGGCGTGGAAAATGGGGTTACCGTTTACGATGATTTCGCGCATCACCCGACCGCGATTACCACGACTGTGGCAGGTTTGCGCGACAAAGTGGGCGCGGCGCGAATCATTGCCGTATTAGAGCCACGTTCCAACACAATGAAACTCGGCACGATGAAAACCGCACTTTCAGGCAGCCTGAAAAATGCCGACCAAGTTTTCTGTTATACTGGCGGCGTGGATTGGGACGTGGCGGACGCGCTTGTACCGTTGGGCAACAAATTGCACGTTGGCAAGGATTTTGATGAATTTGTGAATGCGATTGTGGCGGCGGCGAAATCGGGCGACCATATTTTGGTGATGTCTAATGGCGGATTTGGCGGCATTCATGATAAATTGTTGGCAAAGTTGAAGTAATATAGTTAATGCACTTATCTTTTAATACTGCGTTGCCAACGCCCTTATGTACTATTCGTACACGGCGGGCATTGTCGCCTTGTATTAAAAAATTATTGCATCAACTATAAAACAAGAAGTGCAGGCTGCTTTTTGCTGAAAATGGGCAAAGTAGCCTGCACTTTTTATTGTGTCTTTGATTTGCATTAAATATATAGTGAATTAAATTTAGATTAGTACAGCGTTGCCGACTCCCTCATGTACTAGCTGTACACGGCGGTCGTTGTCGCCTTGTCCTAATCTAAATTTAATCCACCATAGTAAATTTTTATTGAATACAATGGCTTATGATATATAATAACGAATTGTAAAATGTATCAATTTGTCAAAAACCGCCTGCGAAATTTTGCTACAATATAATCAAATTTCATCGATTTCCCAACCACTATGGAGTAGTAACTATGAAAGCAGCACGTTTTTATGACCGTGGCGATATTCGCATTGAAGATATTCCAGAACCTGTTGTTGCCCCTGGCACAGTGGGTATTGATGTCGCTTGGTGCGGTATTTGTGGTACAGACTTACATGAATTTATGGAAGGCCCGATTTTTATTCCGCCTTGCGGACATCCACACCCCATTTCGGGCGAATCTGTGCCTGTGACAATGGGTCACGAATTTTCGGGCGTGGTGTATGCCGTGGGCGAGGGCGTGACCGATATTCAAGTGGGTCAGCACGTCGTGGTTGAGCCTTATATTGTGCATGATGACGTGCCAACAGGCGAGGGCAGCAATTATCATCTGTCCAAAGACATGAACTTTATTGGTTTGGGTGGCTGCGGTGGCGGTTTGGCGCAAAAAATTGCCGTTAAACGCCGTTGGGTGCATCCGATTTCCAACAATATTCCATTGGACCAAGCGGCTTTGATTGAGCCATTGTCGGTGGGTCATCATGCGTTTGTACGCAGTGGTGCAAAAGCAGGCGATGTGGCTTTGGTGGGCGGTGCAGGCCCGATTGGTTTGTTGTTGGCAGCGGTATTAAAAGCCAAAGGTTTAAAAGTTATCATCACCGAATTGAGCACGGCGCGTAAAGAAAAAGCCAAAGAGTCGGGCGTGGCAGATTATATTCTTGACCCATCGCAAGTTGATGTGGTGGCAGAAGTGATGAAATTGACCGACAACCAAGGCGTTGATGTGGCGTTTGAATGTTCGAGCGTGAACGCGGTATTGGATACGATGGTGGCTGCGTGTCGCCCAACGGCAAAAGTGGTGATTGTGTCGATTTGGAGCAAACCTGCTAGCATCAATATTCACAGCGTGGTGATGAAAGAGCTGGACGTGCGTGGCACAATCGCGTATTGCAACGACCATGCGGAAACGATTAAATTGGTAGAGCAAGGCAAAATCAATTTAGAGCCGTTTATTACTCAACGCATTAAATTGGACGAATTGATTTCCGAAGGCTTTGAGCGTTTGATTCATAACAACGAATCTGCGGTTAAAATTATTGTGAACCCAAATTTGTAATGTGATGGATTGATAAAAATGCAGGCTGCTTTTTTACGGATTTTCGTAGAAAAAGCAGCCTGCACTTTTTATTAACCAACTAGAAGCTCATTTTCAAACCAACGCGAACCGAACGCCCTGCCAAAGGTGTCAAGTATTTAAGCGTGGAATTATGTGGACGCGCTTCGGTGTTGCTCAAATTTCGCGCATCAACAAACCATTCCAATTCGCTTTGTGCGATATGGTGCGTGTAGCTGGCGTACAAATCCCACAGTGTGTAGCCGCCCAAATCAGGCTCGGGATTGACGTTGCGCCCCAAGTGTTTTTGCGGACGATAATGCGTGAGCGAAGTGGCAATATTCCAAGCGTTTTTTTGCCACGTTAAACCGACGCCATAGCGCGTGGTTGGCAATTTGGGCATGTATGCGCCATCGTTTTTGCAGCGAACATATTTACCAAAATCGGCATGAGCAGGGTTGTCCGAACCACACGATACGGCACGATTTTTAACCCAATCGGCAAATACGCGTGTCTGCAATTTACCATAGCTTGCTAAATCAAATTGATGTTGCCAATCCACTTCCCAACCGCTGATTTTGGTATCGCCTTGTCGCCATTCTTTGTATGGCATGTGTCCGTCTTTGGTTGTGCCAGATGAACCCAAATACAAATAATCGTGGAATTGGGTTTGGTAGTGGTTTACGTTAATTTGGCTATTTCCAATGTTGAATTGATTGTGCCATTCCCATGTTTTGGCGGTTTCTGGTTTCAAGCGTGGGTCGCCATGTTCGTTTGCCAGAATGGCGTGATGACGGTTGCTGGCAAACAATTCGTTTACATCGGGTGCGCGTTGCGAATGAGTCCAGCGAATGCCTGTTTGCCAAAAAAGTGCAGGCTGCCACGTTAAATTGGCTTGATAACTTCGCAACTGAAAGGTTTTGTTGTTGTGTTGCTTAATATAGCCCTCGGTTAAGCCGCGTGAAGGGGTGTAATCCTGCAAAAAGGCTTGTTGATGTACTTTGCCATATCGTGCGCCTATATCGCCAGACCATTGTCCTGCGCTGAATTTTTGTAGCGCGAATAAGCCATATTCTTGGGTGCGTGTGTTGGGCAAATAGCGGTCTTTGCCTTGACCGTTGGTGCTGCGGTTGCGCCAATCCAAGCCCAATGTGCCTTTCCACCAATCGGTTGGGTGGATATTGGCTTCCAATCGTGCTTGTCGTATATGGCTGTTTAAGCTGTTTGCCAAATGTTCGCCCAATAATTCTTTATTTTGTGCGTTGGTGTAGGCAAATTGCGCGCGAATATTGTCTAACCATGGCGTGGCTGGGTGATATTGCGCGTCTATTTGCCAACGAGTTTGCGTGGTATCTATGTTTACAGGAGCGGTTCGCAATTCATCGCCTGCGCTTGATAGTGTGGCAACATACCCCGGTACGCCATAAACATGACGATAACGGCTGATGCCCATGCCGATATAACCACGCTCGCCAATATAGCTGATGCCAGCCGATGCCGATTGTCGATGGGCGTGGCTATTGGGCATTTTGCCTTTGACATCGGGCGATTTTTGGATTAGTTCAGTCAGGCGTTTGCCATAGCCTTCGGTTTCATTTGGGTCGTAGAGTGGATTTTTTATCCACATACTGTTGTCAAACCAGTTTGGTTTTTTTTCTTTATAGACATCGCCCAGCCCCAAGCCCCAGTCATCTAAAAAATCTTTCCCTTTTTGTAAATATCGGTTATCTACATAAGCAAAATGGGCTTTGTTGAAAAATTCTTCATATTGCGGAAAGGCTTGGCAACTCAATTCTAATGAATGGTCGCCCATAATTGCTGTGCCGTCTCGGCAGGCTGCCATTTTGTTGTACGATGGAATTTTGTAGCCCGAAATTTGGCTGTTTGCACCGTCAATATGCCATGCCACATTGCCAGCTGTGCCGTCCAAGCGAAATAGCTCGCTGTGTGGCGTGTTGTAGCCGCCGCTGATTTCTACTTTGCCGCCAATTGGTTGTTCGGGTAGCTGGTTAGGAATCAAACCTGTTTCCACTGTTACCGCACCGCCCACCGCATTGCCACCATACAAAACCGCAGCCGATGATTTTTGCACGCTAATTTTATCTGCCAAAAATGGCTCAACCGCGGTGGGCATATTGCCCGACATTGCTGCCATATCGGCAATTCCCAAGCCATTTTCGCTGATGTAAACCCGCGAGCCTGTTAAGCTGCGAATTTGTGGCAAACCATTGTTCGCGCCAAAGCTGCTGTTATGCACACCGCTGATGCGTTCCAGCGTTTGACCGAGCGATGGCGCACGAGTGGTTTGCAAAGTAGCTGCATCAAGCGTGGCTTTGCTGCCGCTGTCTAATTGACTGCCTGATATGGGCAAGCGTTTGCCAGAAACAGTTGTGTTGGGCAAATCTTGGACATTGTCTGCCCAAGCGGGTAGGGCGATTAACATTAGCCAGATTGGTTTTAAATTCCATTTGTTTGATTTCATTGTGCTATTCCCTTTGTATGTAGTGGATTAAATTTAAATCAGGACAAGGCGACAACGACTGCCGTGTACATCTAGTACATAAGGGAGTTGGCAACGCGGTACTGGTTTGAATTTAATTCACGATAAAATAAAAAATGCGCTGTTTGGGTAAACACGCATTGGTTTGAAATTATTTTTACAAATAATATACCATAACAAATGAAAAGTGTATAGATTTGTTAATTTTTTTGATTTTGGTTAAATTTGAGGTGCATTGAATAAAAGTGCAGGCTGCTTTTTGACGGATTTCTGTGGAAAAAGCAGCCTGCACTTTTATTTACTCAAAAATTCATGGCTTTTGAGTACACCATTGTTATCAAAGAAAAAGATTGCGCCTTTGCCTTCGCTATTGGTGCAAGCCAAGCCGTCATCACCTTGTGCATTGGTGAATTTTTCGCTGCAACCCATATTGCTGGTAAACACGCGAATTTGGCATTTGAGCGTTTCGCCGTCTTTAATTGCCAGCATACCATTGGACGTGGTTTTTGGGGCAGAGCAACGCTCATTCCAAGGTGAAGTATTGCTGACCAAACCACAGCCCGATAAGCTCAATAGCAAAGCAGCCTGCAACATGAAAACGCGCATTTAGTTCTCCGTTAATAATTCCTTCCAACGCGCCACCTGATAACGCACTTGTTCAGGCGCAGTACCGCCAATATGATTACGCGCATTCAGGCTGCCTTCGGGGGTCAGCACCGCGTACACATCGTCCGCAATCAAATCGCTAAATCCGCGCAACACGTCCAACGGCAATTCACTCAAATCACATTTTTGCGAATCCGCATGACGCACCGCCAACGCCACCACTTCATGCGAATCGCGGAACGGCAAGCCTTTTTTCACCAGATAATCCGCCAAATCGGTTGCAGTCGCAAAACCTTGCATGACGGCAGCGCGCATATTTTCAGGTTTCACGGTAACGCCGTGCATCATATCGGCATAAATTCGCAGCGTGTCAATCACGGTGTCCACCGTATCAAAAAGCGGCTCTTTGTCTTCTTGATTGTCTTTGTTGTACGCCAACGGTTGCGATTTCATCAACATAATCAAACCAGTAAGATGTCCAATCACGCGCCCCGATTTACCGCGCACCAATTCAGGCACATCAGGATTTTTCTTTTGCGGCATGATGGACGAACCCGTACAAAAACGGTCGGCAATATCAATAAAACCAAAACGCGGCGACATCCACAAAATCAATTCTTCGCTCAAACGGCTTAAATGCACCATCAGCAAACTCGCCGCCGCCGTAAATTCAATCACAAAATCACGGTCAGACACCGCGTCCAACGAGTTTTGGCAAATCTGCTCAAAACCCAGCAAATGCGCCGTTGTTTCGCGCTGAATCGGGTAAGTCGTGCCAGCCAACGCCGCCGCGCCCAATGGCATGCGGTTCACGCGCTTGCGGCAGTCCGCCATGCGCTCATCGTCGCGCCCCAGCATTTCCACATATGCCAACATGTGATGCCCAAAGCTCACAGGTTGCGCCACTTGCAAATGGGTAAAACCTGGCATAACCGTTTCCGCGTTTTGCTCGGCGAGTTCCACCAACGATGTTTGCAAGTTTTTGATTAAACTGCGAATCACGGTAATTTCATCGCGCAACCACAGGCGAATATCGGTTGCCACTTGGTCGTTGCGGCTGCGTCCTGTGTGCAAGCGTTTGCCAGCGTCGCCAATTTTGTCGGTTAAGCGGCGTTCAATATTCATATGCACGTCTTCCAAATCCAGCGACCATTGCAGGCTGCCTGAATCAATATCTGCCTTGATTTCCGCCATACCGCGTTGAATTTCCGCCAAATCTTGCGCCGACAATACGCCCGCTTCGTGCAACATTTGCGCGTGTGCCAGCGAACCTTGAATGTCCCAATGCGCCAAGCGTTTGTCAAAATCAATCGAACCTGTGTATTGTTTGACTAATTCGGAAACAGGTTCGTTGAAGCGTCCTGACCATGTTTTGTTGTCTTGCATGATGTTTGTTCCTTGTTTAAAAAGTAAAAATGTAAAGGGGAAAAGTGCAGGCTGCTTTTATTGGATTTGGAAAGCGAATCGTGCAACTTTTGCTAATTTAAGAGTGGGTATGGCGGCGATACGCCATGTTCGTGATTAAAAAGCAGCCTGCACTTTTATGACTGGCATTTCTGCGCCATAAAATCAATAAAACTACGCACTTTGGCTTTCATGAACTGGCGATTGGCATACACGGCATACAGCGGTGGGTCTTGCATTTGGCAATCGGGCAGCAGGCGGATTAATCGTCCTGCACGTAAATCGTCATCGGCAAGCCACGCTGGAATGTAGCCGATGCCTGCCCCTGCACGAATGAGCGATGCCAGCATTTGTGTGTGGTTGCTGCGAATTTTGCCGTTGAGCTGTAAGTTGATTCTTTGCCCTTTGTACTCGCCCGATAGCTGCGACAAATCAACATAAGATTGCAATACGGCTTGATGTTGCGACAATTCATCGGGGTGTGTAGGCTGTCCGTGTTGGGCGATATAGCTGGGCGATGCCGCTAAATAAAACGGAATCTTGCCCAAGGGTTTGGCGATGATGTTGTCGGCTAATGTGTGCGTTAAACGCAGGGCAAGGTCTTCGCCGTCGCTGTTTAAATCGACGCGCTGATTGGTGAGTGTGAGCATCAGTTCAACATCGGGATACAGCGTTTGGTATTCGTGCAATAAGTGGGCAAAATGGTCGCACGCAAACCAAACAGGTGCGGAAATTCGCAACAAGCCTTGTGGCTTGCTTGTGCCAGCCTGCGCCGATTCTGCGGCTTGTGCCAGCAATTCCAACGCGGTGCTGCAATCTTGAAAATAACGCTCGCCTTGTTCGGTTAGTTTTAGGCTGCGATTATTGCGATACAGCAACTGTGCGCCCACGTTTTTTTCCAAGTGGGCAACGTGTTTGCTTGCCATAGGAATGGAAATATCCAACAAATCCGCCGCCCGAGTAAAGCTGCCACTTTGCACCACTTGGCAAAATACTTTCATGCTTAATAATGTATCCATGCTTATCCTTGTTTATAAGCCAAAAGCAGCCTGCATTTTAGCGATTGTTGCACAATATAGCTATTGAAAGAGGCACAAAAATAAGGGCCATTTCCGCTTGTGAAAATAGCCCTTATGTTTATAAATCCGCCACGTTTACCCCACCCAACGCACGCTGAATATTCCTATCCATGCGTTTCGCGGCAAAATCATCAGTCGCGTGGGTTAATTCATGGACTAGTGCGCGAATTTGCTCCGCCGTATGCGCGGCTAAACTCGCATTCAATCGCGCAATCAAGCCATTGATTTTATTCAATTCATCTTCACTCAATAAATCAGAATCCAATTCTAACGCTGCCTGAATCGCATCAATCAAACTTTCCGCTTCCACTTTCGCTTCGGCACGCGCACGGGCAGCGGCATCGTCTTTCGCGTTGCTCATGCTGTCGCGCAACATCTGTGTAATCGTGTCATCGTCCAAACCGTAAGACGGCTTCACTTCAATTTGCGCTTGAACGCCAGTCGTTTGCTCACGCGCCGACACCGACAACAAACCGTCCGCATCTACTTGAAATGTAACACGAATACGCGCCGCGCCAGCCACCATCGGCGGAATACCGCGCAAGGTAAATTTCGCCAAACTGCGGCAATCCGCCACCAATTCACGCTCGCCTTGCACAACGTGAATCGTCATAGCTGTTTGACCGTCTTTGAACGTGGTAAATTCCTGCGCTCGCGCCGTTGGCAAAGTGGAATTGCGCGGAATAATTTTTTCCGCCAAACCGCCGTAAGTCTCTAATCCCAAAGACAAAGGCGTTACGTCCAACAGCAGCCACTCGCCGTCATTTTTGTTGCCAGCCAACACATTCGCCTGCATTGCCGCACCCAATGCAACCACTTGGTCAGGGTTCAAATTGTTCAATGGCGTTTGCCCGAAAAACGCGCCAACCGCTTGCTGAACGTGCAGCATTCTCGTTGCGCCGCCGACCATAATCACGCCTTTGATGTCGGATTTGCTTGCGCCAGCGTCTTTTAATGCTTGTTTGACTGGTTCAATCGTTTTGGCGACCAAATGCTGTGTTAAAGCGTGAAATTCCGTGCGCGTAATCGTTGTGTCCAGCGTTTTGCCGTTGCTCAATGCTGCCTGAATGCGCGTTTCAGGCAGCCTGCTCAATTCTTCTTTTGCCACACGAACCAAGCCAAACAATAATTGAATATCGCGTTCATCGGTCAATGAAAGCTGATTATTTTCAACGATATGGCAAAATAAACGGTGGTCAAAATCATCGCCGCCGAGCGCAGAATTGCCGCCAGTCGCTTTCACTTGGAACAAGCCTTTGGACAATTCCAACACCGACACATCAAACGTGCCACCGCCCAAATCGTACACCACAAACGTGCCTTCCGCGCCATTGTCCAAACCGTAGGCAATCGCGGCGGCGGTCGGCTCGTTCAGCAACCGCAACACGTTCAAGCCAGCCAAACGCGCCGCGTCTTTCGTGGCTTGGCGTTGCGCATCATCAAAATAGGCAGGGACAGTAATCACCGCGCCCACCAGTTCGCCGCCCAAGCTGTTTTCGGCGCGTGTTTTCAGTTCGCGCAAAATGTCGGCGGACACGTCAATCGGCGTTTTTGCGCCATTTTTTGTTTGCAATTCAATGATTTTTTCGGATTTGCCGAAACGGTATGGCAGATGTGAAACATCAATTTCGGCTAATTTGCGCCCGATTAGTCGTTTAGCTGACGAAATGGTGTTTTGTGGGTCAATCTTTTGTTGTTCCAGTGCTTTTTTGCCGACAATGGTTTGCTCGTTGCCCAAATAGCGCACAACCGAAGGCACAACCACTGCGCCGTTTTCATCGGGCAGGCAGGTTGCTGAGCCGCTTCTTACGGTGGCGACTAAGCTGTTGGTTGTGCCTAAATCTATGCCGACCGCCAAACGGTGTTGGTGTGGCGCGGTGGACATATTCGGTTCTGCAATTTGTAGTAAAGCCATGATGTGTATTCCTTGATGTTGATTTTGTGGCGCGATTTTAACATAGTTTGTTGAGTGATTTAGTCGGATATATAAAAGTGCAGGCTGCTTTTGAGTATTTATAGTGAATTAAATTAAATTTAGATTAGTACAGCGTTGCCAACTCCCTTTTATGTACTAGCTGTACACGGCGGTCGTTGTCGCCTTGTCCTAATCTAAATTTAATCCACTATAAAAGCAGCCTGCACTTTGTTAGTGCATAGATAAAAATAAAGCCCCTTGAAATAATTCAAGGGGTTTATATTTGGCGGAGTAAGAGGGATTCGAACCCTCGATCCAGGTTATAGCCCAGATGCACCCTTAGCAGGGGTGTGCCTTCAGCCTCTCAGCCATTACTCCGTTTCAGAAAGACGCGATTATATTTTTGCTAACCGAGATTCGTCAATCATTATTTTTTTTAAATAAGTATTGGTTTGTTTTTACAATAAATATTTTCGCATTAAACAGCAGCCTGCACTCACATTTTGGTTGAGCGGCATAATCGCATCGCCCAAGGATTGATAGCGGTTAAGCTGATAAAACGCCACGGAATTGAGTGATGCGTACAAACTCAATAAACTTAAATCGGCTTGTATGGCAAGGGCTTCGGCGCGTTGTAATAGGGCTGTACCTAGCCCGTGGTTATGCACAAAGGGGTGGACATATAACGCATCTAGCTGGGCTTCTTGGTAGTCTAGCTGGAAAAAGCCTTGCACGGTGTTTTCGTATTCAATCAGCCACAGGGCTTTGTCGGGGCTGTTGATGGTTTCGTGGTAGCTTTCGGGGTGCAGCAGCGATAACCATGCGTCCATGATTTCGGGTGTGTAGCTTTGTAAGCAAGTATAACGGACGGCATGGCGATGAACGCGCAAAATGTCGGGACAGTCGCTTAATTTGGCTGGGCGCAAGGTGGTGGGAAAAATGTTCATGGTGTGCGATTAGAATGATTTTGATGCGTGGATTATAAAACGTGTGCGGATAGGGGTAAACCTGCATTGAGAGATGTGTATTGGTATGATACTTATGGCGCGGTATTTTTTTAGGGAATTTTTGAAATGCTGTAAAAAATACCGTAAATTTTATGTTGATGCAATTTGATTGAATTGTACGATATTGAACTACAAGCAGCCTGCACAATAGGGCTATTTGAAAATTATTCTTTGTAAATCAATTACTTTGTTTACGGCGTTGTACGGTATTGGACAAGAAAAAAGCCCCAAAATGGGGCTGTTTTTTTGACAGCGAGACTTTAAAAGAATATATAAAAATATGATTTTAAATAAAATTAAATTTTAAAAAATAATAAATACCGTAAAAAGTACCGTAATTTTCAAATATCACAACCCTAGATAGTTTAGAACCTGTATTCACAAAAATGATAAAATATCTTTATGACTAGAAAATCCTACCCAACAGACTTAACAGATGCCCAATGGCAAGCGATTGAGCCACATTTTAACCAGCTACGCCACTACAAATGGGATAAACGTCAATTAGTGAATGCCGTTTTTTTACATTACCAAAACAGGTTGCCAATGGCGTATGCTGCCCAATGATTTTCCACCTTATTCAACCGTATGGAGTTTCTATCGCAGAGCCAATCAATCAGGCTTATGGGATAGAATTCTTTTGGCATTGGTTCAAAAAAACGTTTAATCCATCAAAAACAAGC
>NZ_FOJK01000027.1 GCF_900111845.1 Kingella kingae ATCC 23330
TATTATTAGAAAGGAATGCACCTATTTCGCGATTACCTTTCGCACCGCCCAAAATGGCAACGACAATGACTGTGAGTGTTTTGGCTAGATTATAGCGTTTGCCTGCTCCACGTCTGGTATCGGGTATGCGAGCGAAATATTCTTCTAGTGAGTGCATGGTGTTGTCCATTTGGTTGTTTAAACTTCGTGCATTATACTTTTAATTTAAAACTTGTCAGGTCTGATTCCTGCCCCCGCCTACGCGAGGGTAAACTACGGCAGGAATCCAACGTGGTATTTAGGTGACACAAATCAATCTAAACAACCAAATGAATGACGGCATTTTTGAACGGTTCGTTGCCGTTTTGTAAACAAAAACATTGCTGCACAGAAAAACAAATTGTTAGCATGATTAAAACGATTTATGATTATTTTTGTTGATTTAATATCCACAAAACCAATTAACACGAAATAAAATGCCAAAATTTGTGTAGTCGTTTGTATGATTTGGCATACACAAATCACACAAATTAACTTATGATTACGCGCTATTTCCTTTCCACCTAAATAACGGAGAAAAAATCATGTTCACACGCCGCAAAGTATTAGTTAGCCTACTTGCCAGCACCTTGTTGGCAGCCTGCAATCAATCTGCACCACAAGCGAATAATTCGCAGGCTGCTTCGGCTGCCCCCGCTACCACATCGGCTAGTGGCGCGACTGCCGCAACCGTAGCAGGCAACAAACGTGTTGCGATTACCGCGATTGTAGAACACCCTGCTTTGGACGCGGTTCGTGCAGGCGTGATTGAGCAGCTCAAAGCCGAAGGTTTTGAAGAAGGCAAAAATTTAACGATTGATTTCCAATCGGCGCAAGGCAACCCAGCCACCGCGGCGCAAATCGCCAAAAAATTCGCTGGCGACAAACCTGACGCGGTATTGGCAATTGCTACGCCAAGCGCACAAGCGATGGCAGCCGCCACCAAAGACGTACCGATTGTATATGCAGCGGTTACTGACCCTGTGGCAGCAAAATTGGTGGGTTCATGGGACGCATCTGGCACAAACGTAACAGGCGTGTCTGACCAGTTGCCGATTGAGCCGCAAATTGATTTGATGAAAAAAATCGTGCCGAATTTGAAAACGGTGGGTTATGTGTATAGCCCAGGTGAAGTCAATTCTACAGTAGTATTAGACCAACTAAAAGCGGATTTGGGTAAACAAAACATTGAGTTAGTTGCTGCACCTGCACAACGCACCACCGATGTTTTGACTGCGGCACGCAGCTTGGGTGGCAAAGCGCAAGTGATTTATACTTCGCTGGACAACAACATCGTGGCATCGTTTGAATCGATGTATAAAGCAGCAAACGAAATCAAAGTGCCGTTGTTGGCATCGGACACAGGCTCTGTACCACGCGGTGCGGTGGTGGCTTTGGGCGTGAATTATCATGACATTGGTGTGAAATCGGGCAAAATCATTGCGCGTATTTTGAAAGGCGAAGCAGCAGGCGCGATCCCATCGCAACGCATGACGAAATTTGACTTGCACATCAGCCCAAAACACGCGCAAGAACAAGGCATTACCTTGCCTGATGAAGTGGTTAAATCGGCAACCAAAAACGTAGATTGATGTTGCAGGCTGCTTGATTATTCAAAGCAGCCTGTACATCGTTTTTTATTTAAATAGAAGAAATCCCATGTCTTTATTAGCATTATTTGGCACATTTGAAACAGGCTTGGTGTACGCGCTCGTTGCTTTGGGCGTATTGCTCTCGTTTCGTGTATTAGACTTCCCTGACCTGACCGCAGACGGCAGCTTCCCTTTGGGCGCGTTCGCTTGCGCTGTGTGCATGACTGCAGGCATCAACCCGATTTTAGCTGTGACGATTGGCTTTGCCACAGGCGCGGTATCGGGCTTGCTCACTGCTTGGCTGCACGTTAAGCTCGGCATTTTGCAACTGCTTTCGGGCATTATCGTGATGACCGCCTTGTATTCGGTAAACTTGCGTGTGGGCGGCGCACCCAATATTCCTTTGCTCGGTACAAACACCATTTTTGACTTATTCAAGCCGATTTTAGGCACAGGCATTTGGCAAAACACCGCCGTTTTATTGCTGCTGACTTTGTTGATTAAATGGGCGTTGAACTGGTTTTTCAGCACCGAAACAGGCTTGGCAATGCGCGCCACAGGCGCAAACGCACGCATGGCACGCGCACAAGGCATTTCTACCAACTTCATGATTATGCTCGGCATGGCGTTGTCCAACGGCTTGATTGCCTTGGCTGGCGCATTGTTCGCGCAACTGGTGGGCGGTGCAGACGTGAGCGCAGGTTTAGGCACAATCGTCTTCGGTTTAGCCGCCGTGATTTTGGGCGAGGCTTTGTTGCCCAGCAAAAAAATGTGGGTTATCACGTTATCGGTCATCATCGGCTCAATCATCTATCGCCTGTTTATCATGGTGGCAATGGGCAGCGAAACGCTATCTGGCTTGGGCTTGAAAACACAAGATTTGAATTTGATTACATCGGTTTTGGTGGTTTGCGTAATGTTGTTGCCCCAAATTAAAGCGAAATTGAAAACAAGGAAACAAACGCCATGATGAAAGCAGACAACCTAAAACTCACGTTCAACGCAGGCACACCGATTGAAAATCCAGCCCTGCGCGGCATGAGTTTGCACATCAAAGACGGCGAATTTGTTACCGTGATTGGCAGCAACGGCGCAGGCAAATCCACATTTTTAAACGCGATTAGCGGCGATATTTTGGTGGATTCAGGCAGCATTCGCATTGATGGCACAGACGTAACCCGTTTGCCAGCCTACAAACGCGCAGGCTTGGTGGCGCGCGTGTTCCAAGACCCGATGGCCGGCACTTGCGCCAATTTGAGCATTGAAGAAAACATGGCTTTGGCGTTTAAACGCGGACAAGGGCGTGGCTTAAAAGGCGCGTTAAACAAAGCCAACCGCGAATTTTTCCGCGAAAAATTGTCCATCTTAAAACTGGGTTTAGAAAACCGTTTAACCGACCGCATGGGCTTATTATCAGGCGGACAACGCCAAGCCGTGAGCTTGTTAATGGCAAGTTTGCAGCCAAGCAAAATCCTGTTGTTAGACGAACACACCGCCGCGCTAGACCCAAAAACCGCCGCATTTGTGTTGGAACTGACCGACCAAATCATCAACGAAAATAAATTAACCGCGATGATGGTAACGCACTCCATGCAACAAGCGTTGGAACACGGACACAGAACCGTGATGTTGCACCAAGGACAAGTGGTGCTAGACGTGGACGGCGACACGCGCCAAGGCATGACCATGCGCGATTTGCTGGATATGTTTGAAAAAACACGCGGCGAAAAGGTATCGGACGATTCGTTGTTGTTGAGTTAAAAAAACCATAGAAAGCAGCCTGCACTTTGTATCCAAACCCAAAAATGGGGATAAAAGGTGCAGGCTGCTTTTTTACACTATAATCCGCGTTTTATTTTGTTTTGCGATTGAAATCCCATGTCCACCCCAGCCGTTGCCTATATTTTTGGACAAGCCGTAACCGATGTCCCACACGATTTGTTTATTCCGCCCGATGCCTTGCAAGTGGTGTTGCACAGCTTCGAAGGTCCGTTGGATTTGCTGTTGTATTTGATTCGTAAGCAGAATATTGATGTGCTGGATATTCCCATGGTAACGATAACGCAGCAATATTTGGGCTACATCGCGCAAATAGACGCGCAGCAATTTGATTTAGCCGCCGAATATTTGCTCATGGCGGCGGTGCTGATAGAAATTAAATCGCGCCTATTGTTGCCCACGCCTGTGCTGGACGCAACCGAAGACGAAGCCGACCCACGCGCTGAATTGGTACGCCGCCTGTTGGCATACGAACAAATGAAACTCGCCGCACAGGATTTGGACGCTTTGCCACGCGCAGGACGCGATTTTGCGTGGGTGTATTTGCCGCTGGAATTGGCTGTGCCAACCCGTTTGCCCGAAGTACAAATTGCCGATTTAACCCAAGCGTGGCTCACAATTTTGTCTCGCGCCCAACAAAACCGCAGTCATGCCGTGGTGCAAGAAGTCGTGTCGGTGCGCGAACGCATGACCGCGATTTTGCGTAAACTCAACGCAGGCAGCCTGCACTTTTCGCAGCTATTCAACCCAGAATTGGGCGCGGCGCATGTGGTCGTCAATTTTATTGCGCTGCTGGAATTGGTCAAAGAAGGCTTGGTGCGCGTATTGCAAGACACGCACTTTGGCGAGATTGAAGTGCAGGCTGCTTCGCATATTGCCGATGTGGAAATCATAGAGAGAGAAAGCGAATGAATTATGCTAACGATGCCCTATGGTGGAAACTGCAATCGCCCCACGTCCGTGCGTTGGCAAGCCTACTAACCGCGCCCCCCTTGTGGCAAACAGGCTGCGAATTGCCCGTGCGCGAATTATTGGGCGACACAGGTTTTCGCTTTTTGCTACAACTGGACGCCGAACCGTGCAGGCTGCCTGCCGATTTGGCACACGCGCAACTGGGTCATTATGCGGAAAACTTATTGGCATGGTGGCTAGACAACGCACCGCACAGCCGCTTGTTGGCAAGAGAATGGTGCGTGGGCAACGATGGCGCATTGGATTTGATTGCAAAACTGAATCAACAAATTTATCACATTGAATTAACGTGCAAATATTTTGGCGGAACAGGCGAGCCCAGCACCATGATTGGCTTGAATCCCAATGACAATCTGCCCAAAAAAGTCCGTAAATTAAGCGAACAATTGGCGTTATCGCAGCGCGATGATGTGCAGGCTGCTTTGCGACAACACGGCATAGATGTCAGTCAAATGCAGCGCGTATCGGTGGTGCGTGGCATGGCATTCACGCCCTCGCAAACGCTGCCCGATGTTGCGCCCTACACGGCAAATGCGTGGACTGGCTTGTTGATTACTACGCCTGACCAATGGCAAACGTTTGCGCCCGATAGCCAGTTTTATTGTTTGGCGCGACACGAATACCTTGCCCCCACGCGTGTGCTGCCCGAACAGCTTTTGTTGCGTGATGATGTGATTCAGGCGGCGCAATCGGGTTTGTATGCCCAAATATTGCCGCGCGATGATGGCTTTGGGCACGAAGCCGTGCGCGTGATGTGGCGGATTGAGTAGCGTGAAAATAGAAAAGCAGCCTGCACCTTTTGTCCAAATCTTTGATTTGGGTATAAAAGGTGTATGCCACAGGCAGGCACATCCTTTTAACAAAAAGTGCAGGCTGCTTTTGTACGATTTAACGCATCGAATCTTTTACACTACGGAACACCGCTGCCAAATTGTGTTGCAACACATCGTGCACCACTTTGGCGGTTTCGTCATTCAACACCACTTGCAAGTCATACGTCAGCGTTGCCAATTTGCGCTGCACCGCTTGGCGCACCATGCCCGCCACTGCATTGCTCAAATGCACTTGCAGTTTTTCTTGGATACTTTGCATCAACTCTTGTTCCGAAATCACGCGAATGCGGCGCGTGGACGGTAAATCGGGCAAGTCGTAAACGTGTACCGCAAACGGGGGCAGGGCGTTTTGCGCCACAAAGGCTTGCGCGTCATTGCCCGATAAACCCACCTTTTGCATTGGCTGCTCGCCATTGATAATCACGGTTTGCGTGGCGTGAATGTAGCGGCGATTGCGTTCGCTTTGCAAAGCCGTTTGCGCTGCCAACCAGTCTTCTTCAATCAACAAACCAATGTCTTGCTCCATTTCTACTTCTACGCGCTGATTGTGTTCGCGCTCACGTTGTTGCAAGTATTCGCGGTATGCCAAATCCAATTCCGCATCGCCAAAACGTGCAGGCTGCTTGGGTGGTTCGCTTGGCGTTTCGGGCGCAACTTCGTGTTGCGTGTTCAAACGAGCAGCGTGTTCGTCTTCCAAAGTAAAAATCATGGGTGATGCAGAAAGTTTATCCAGTTGAGTCATGGTTGATGATGTCCGTACAGATAGGTTTTGTTACAATGTGCGCTTTTTAATCCACAAAGGCACAGAAAATGGAAAATTTTGAAAACAATTTGGATTATTTGGAAGAATCGGTTGCGGCGTTGCGTATGCAAAACCGCGTGTTGGCAGCCGCGTTAAAAGGCTTTTTACGCGCCTTACCACAAGATTTGGCGCAAGACGTTGCCGAATCGGTGCAGGCTGCTTTTGAAGACGAATTGGCGGAATTGAATTACACCAATACTAACGATGCCGATTTGTTCCAAGATGCGGCGGACGAGTTTTTCCGCGAACGCAGGTAATCCCAAACAGGCGCGAAGTTTACCCGATTTTAGCGGTTTTTGACACAGCCGCAGAAAGGCAAATCATGAGTCAAACTGTCTATTTGTTTACCGATGGCGCATGCAAAGGCAACCCTGGCGCAGGCGGCTGGGGCGTTTTGCTGCGTTATGGCGCACATGAAAAAGAATTGTTTGGTGGCGAAGCGAACACCACCAATAACCGCATGGAATTGATGGCGGTGCTATCGGGTTTGCAGGCACTCAATCGCGCTTGCACGGTGGAAATTTGCACCGATTCGCAATACGTCAAAAACGGCATGGAAAGCTGGATTCGCGGCTGGAAAAAAAATGGCTGGAAAACCGCGTCCAAACAAGCCGTTAAAAATGAAGACTTGTGGCGACAGCTCGATGCCGAAGTCGCCAAACACACGGTGCGCTGGACATGGGTCAAAGGACATGCAGGTCATGCCGAAAACGAACGCGCCGATGAGTTGGCGAACAAAGGCGTGGCGCAGGTGTTGGGGAAATGAAAAAGCAGCCTGCACTTTTTGTTTACCATAAAGTGCAGGCTGCTTTGTATGTAGACTAATGATATACTGCATCGATAGATAGCAACGGAGACAACATCATGCAAACCGCAAAAATCTTTACCACAGGACGCTCGTAAGCCGTGCGTTTGCCCAAAGCATTTCAATTTGAGGTGGTGTCCTGAAAAGTGTGCTGTAAAACTAAACAATGCCAAAGTGAATATCAAAGAAAGCTAAATCAAAAACTTTCTTGTGATAAAACATACTTTTAGAAAAGCAACACGTTTTTCTAAACGCTCGCCTTACTTTGTGCCGTAAACGACAGTTATTACCCTCAATGCCAACTGTGTGTTGCTTACCAACTAGATGCCATTCTTCATTTGAAAAGACATTTAAAAATGCAGCCCAGTCATCGGTCGCAATTCTGTCATAGGTTACACGCAACTCTTTCAAACGCCGTTTGAGTGCTCGCGCTGTTGCTAAATCGCGTTTACCCCAAACGTAAGCGACAATTTCGCCACTTTCTCTGTGATAGGCATAGACTAGCCACACTTTATTAGACTTGTTACCGAAAAATGTCCAAAACTCGTCTATTTCAAGTGTAGAGTAATGTTTTTGTTTAGGAAATGGCTCAAACTCATGGCGTTTTAAAGCAGCCTGAACTTTGTCTTTGCTGTAACCCGTAATTGCTGCAATATCGCGAATACCACAACCTCTAACGGTCATTCTCCAAACCTGCTCATCAGCTTTGGAATGACAACCCTTATAGGTAAGGTTATGGTCGCCAATAAAATTACGACAAAAATCTTTGCAAAAATATTTTTGTTTACGATTGCAAGAGTAGCCATTTTTCTTTATATTTTGTCCTTGGCAGCGAGGACAAGTTAGAGTTATTTCTGTTTTCACACACTCAAATATACTCTGTTTTCGCTGCTTTTTTATTGCTTATTTTTTACAGCACACTTTTCAGGACACCACCCGTGAATGAATTTGCCGCTATCGTTTGTCGCAAAAAATTCATTTAAATCAAATGCGAAATCAATATTTTCGCCGTCAATATTTGCGCCTTGATTCACTTGGTCGGTAATCATTTGGCTCATTTGATACGAAAATAGGTTTAGGCGTGGCAAAGCGGCGTAGGGGTTGTTTTGTTCGTTTTCGGGATTCCATTCGGCTTTTTTGCGTTGTTCGTCAGCGTATGTCCAGTTGAAAATTTCGTCTTGCTGGAATTTGTCTCGCGCAATCGCTTTAAATGGTGTGCCTGATAAATGGAGCGTGAAATTGCGTTTGATGTTGTTGAACGCAACATCGGTTTTTAGGGTGTCCACACCTTCGTGGGCTTCGTCAATAACGAGTAAATCCCAGTTCATTTGGCTAACCCAATCCAATTTGTCGTGTTGTCCGCCAAAGCAAATTGCGCCTTTTAAATCTTGTAGTGAGATAAAGGCGAGCATATTTTGTTTGCCATTTTTGTGCTGATTTAAAAAATCATCGCGTGTCATCATAGAGCGATTTTTCAGCGTGTCGGTGGTGGACACAAAAGCAAAATCGGTTTGTCATGCGATGAATTTTTCAAAATCGTCAAACCATGAGTTTGCAATGGCTGGGCGGTTGGTTACGATAAGCACTTTGGTGGTTTTGAGTTCGCGAGCCAAATCGTAAGTGGTCAGCGTTTTGCCAAAGCGCGGTTTGGCATTCCACAGAAATTTGCCGTTTGGGTTTTCTTGGAAATAGGCAAGCGTTTGAGCAACAGCTTCGCGTTGTTCTTCGCGGAGTTGGTAATCGTCATTTTTGGCGTATTCTTGGGAGTAGTCGCGCTGAATAAAATCTTGAAAATGGCGTTGGGCGTGTTCGGGATTGCCGTTGTAGTAAAACCATTCGGATTTGTCTTCTGCTTGTTGAATGTGTTTGATTTTGCGCAAATAGGCGTGGAGCTGTTTGTCTTTGAACCATTCGTCTGAATCGCGGAATTTAGCAGGTGCTGCCCATAATTTGTCGTAATTTAGGCGAACGGCTGCGGTGTGGGTTTGTTCTTTAATGCGTTCGTCTGCATTTTCGCGTTCGGTGTAGCCGATTTTAATCCAGCCGTTTTTGTCGGGCATTTCAGGCATCCTGTAAGCGTAAATTTGCGGGTAAATCAGTTTAACGGTTTTAATGTCAGTTGGATTACTCATAATTTTAGCCCTTTATCAAAATATTCCATTTTTTTGGTGTTCCAGTTCATGATTTTCACGCGCTTGCCTGCCTGAATGCGCCATTCTTCATTGGCTGGTCTTTCATCAAATAAAGATAACTGCTGAATGATGATTTTTTCGCGTTTTTCCGACAGCGGAATGATGTATTTTAAACCGTCCATTTGAAAAACGTTGTAGCTGATGATTTCTGCGATGTCTTTGAATAAATCGTGTAGTGGCTCTTCTTGCCATTTGTCGTAGTAAAAATCGCGGTAAGTGTAGAGTAAATTTTCACGCGCCAATAACAGTGAATCGCCATTCCATTCAAAACCATAGCTGGCTTGATAAGCGATCATTGCCATTCTGCGCCATTCTGCTTTGTCTTGAATGTGTTGATTGATTCGGCACAATTTTCGGTCAATAAAGCCGACACGTTCGGCTAGGGAAATGAGTTTGCCTGTTTCCATGTCGTAGCGCGTGGTCATATACGGGGCTTCGCCGCAAGTGATTTCCAGCCATTTTCGTCTGATGTAGGTTTCCAAATCGTCATCGGCATAGTTTTCATCAAGCGCGTCATTTTGTATTTTCACCACCCATGTTGGCGTGAAAACTTCGGCTTTGGATTTGGTGCGTTCTTTTTGTAATTCTTGCGATTTTAAAGCGCGTGGCATGATGTGGGGCGTGTGTTCGCCTGTAATCAAATCTATTTTAATCGGCGAAGTGGCGGCGTAATGTTGTTCGCCATACGCGATGTAATTTTCATTTGCCCAAATAATATTTTTAATGGTTTCGCTGGTAGAAGTAGTACGGTCAATCAGTAAAATTTCCAAAATTTCAGGAATGTGCATTCGCATATGATTTTCGGAAATGTCGGCGGAATGGGGTTGGGTTGGTGTGGAAATGGGGGTGGCAAAAGTCATCATTTTGTTTGTTTAATTAAATATGGTGAATATTATAGTGGATTCAAAAAAATTCAGGCAGCCTGAAAACCAACTTTTCAGGCTGCCTGAATTTTATTTACACCACAATATTAACCAACCGTTTCGGCACAACAATCACTTTCTTCGGCTCTTTGCCTTCCATGAATTTTTGCGCCCCTGCTGTGGCAAACGCCGCCGCTTTAATCGCGTCTTCGCTCGTATCAACGGCTACATTGATTTTATCGCGCAATTTACCATTCACTTGCACCATCAATTCAATTTCCGTTTGCACCAAAGCCGATTCATCTACCGCCAACCAGCTCGTTTCCCACAACTTGCCACCAGCGTTCAATTCCGCCCACAGCGTTTCGCAAATATGCGGCACGATTGGCGACAGCAAAATAATCACCGCTTCCAACACTTCACGCGCCACCGCTTGACCTTGTTCGCTGCTGCAATCCGTTTTATCGTATTGATTCAACAATTCCATCACCGCCGCAATCGCCGTGTTGAATTGCTGACGGCGGTCATAATCATCGGTAACTTTCGCAATCGTGCTGTGCAATTTAAAGCGCAAATCTTTCAGGCTGCCTGAAAGCTCGCCATCTGTGAATTTCGCCACATTCGCGCCACTGTTTTTCACAAACTCAAACACCGTGCGCCACAAACGACTCAAGAAACGATGCGCCCCAGCTACGCCAGCGTCCGACCATTCCAACGATTGTTCAGGCGGCGATGCAAACATCATAAACAAACGCGCCGTATCCGCGCCGTAAGCGTCAATAATTTGCTGTGGGTCTACGCCATTGTTTTTGGATTTGGACATTTTTTCCACGCCACCAATCACAACAGGCTGCCCGTCTTCTTTCAAAATCGCCGAAACAGGGCGACCTTTATCATCGGTTTGCACGTCCACATCGGCAGGGTTAAACCAATGTTTTTTACCGCTTTCATCTTCACGATAATAAGTCGCTTGCAACACCATGCCTTGCGTCAATAATTGTTTGAACGGCTCGCGCACGTTCACAATGCCTTCATCATTCATCAATTTCGTGAAGAAACGCGCATACAACAAATGCAAAATCGCGTGTTCAATACCGCCAATATATTGGTCAGCTTGACCCCAATACGCCGCCGCGTTTGGCTCAACCATGCCGCCGTCAAATTTTGGCGACATATAGCGGAATTGATACCAGCTAGACTCCATAAACGTGTCCATCGTGTCCGTTTCGCGGCGTGCTGGCGAACCACATTCAGGGCAAGTCGTTTCGTAATATTCAGGCATTTTGCTCAATGGCGAACCCGAACCGTCAGGCACAACATTTTCAGGCAGCACGACTGGCAAATCTTGTTCAGGAACAGGCACATCGCCGCATTTTTCGCAATGAATAATCGGCACAGGACAGCCCCAATAGCGTTGGCGAGAAATGCCCCAATCGCGCAAACGGTATTGCGTTTTTGGTTCGCCCAAGTTTTTCGCTTGCAAAAATTCTGCCATTTTGTCAAAGGCTTGGAAAATAGTTAAACCGTTAAATTCGCCTGAATGGATTAACGCGGTTTGCTCATCTTTTTGACCGTACCACTCTTGCCAGTTCTGATTGTTGTAAGCAGCTGGCGCGTTGGTAATATCCACTACTTGCTTGATTGGCAAAGAATATTTTTGCGCGAAAGCAAAATCGCGTTCATCGTGCGCTGGCACAACCATGACCGCGCCATCGCCATAACCCCAAATCACATAGTTCGCAATCCAAACTTCCAACTGCTCGCCATTAAACGGATTGGTAACGTAACGACCAGTCGGCAAACCTTTTTTCTCCATCGTTGCCATGTCCGCTTCCGCAACCGAACCAGCCTTACATTCCGCGATAAACGCTTGAAGTTCAGGATTATTTTCCGCCGCAGCCGTTGCTAATGGGTGTTCCGCCGCAACAACAACCGCACACGCACCAAAAATCGTGTCAGGGCGCGTCGTGTAAACTTGCACAAAATCCGCGTAATCTCTCGGCAAACCCGATTTGCTACCGTCCGCCAATGGGAAACGCACCGTCATACCGCGCGATTTACCAATCCAGTTGCGCTGCATGGTTTTCACTTGTTCAGGCCAATCCAAGCCGTCCAAATCGTTCAATAATTGCTCGGCGTAATCCGTGATTTTGAAGTAATACATCGGAATTTCGCGTTTTTCCACCAACGCACCCGAACGCCAACCGCATCCGTCAATCACTTGCTCATTTGCCAAAACCGTGTTGTCCACAGGGTCCCAGTTCACCGTGCCTAACTTGCGGTAAACAATGCCTTTTTTAAACAATTTGGTAAACAGCAGTTGTTCCCAGCGATAATAATTAGGGCGACACGTTGCCACTTCGCGCTCCCAATCCAACGCGAAACCCAACGATTTAAGCTGTTGTTTCATATAATCAATATTAGAATATGTCCACGCAGCAGGCGCAACTTGGCGGTCAATCGCCGCGTTTTCCGCAGGCATACCGAAAGCATCCCAGCCCATTGGTTGCAACACGTTGAATCCTTGCATTTTTTTGAAACGTGAACGCACATCGCCAATGGTGTAATTGCGGACGTGTCCCATGTGCAATTTACCGCTTGGGTAGGGGAACATGGACAGGCAGTAGAATTTTGGTTTCGTGGTGTCTTCGGCAACATTGAAAGCACGTTGCTCTGCCCATTTTTGTTGGGCTTGTGGCTCGATTGCCGATGGTTGATATTGTTCTTGCATGGTTTTTAACTTTTCTTTGTGTAACAAAAAATGACGGCGAATTATAGCAGCTTCACGCATTTTCAGGCTGTTTGAAATGATATTGTTGATTTTAGAACCTGTATTCACAAACAACTATTTGATAAATTTTAATATTTGTGAAATATACCCTAGTTTAACAAAATTTTCAGCAGATAAATTCGTCTGCTCAAAATCTTTTGCTAAACGTCGAGACCAACCT
>NZ_FOJK01000036.1 GCF_900111845.1 Kingella kingae ATCC 23330
GGTGTAAACGATGTCCTTAGGGAAAAATGTAAACTATGTTTATGTTGCACAGGAGATTGCTATCACTCAAAGTCTTGTCGTGTACCAAAAGCGCAGTGGAATCGGTATTGCTAAAATACAAAAGCAGCCTGCACTGTTCATCAAACAAAAAGTGCAGGCTGCTTTTTGTTGTTTTTTGTTGATTTAATGTAAATAAACTGTTTATCTTTTACACAAATTTGTAAAAAAATACTAAAATAACCCTACAAATTTTTTCAACTCTAAACAGAAGGACACAAGCATGAGCGATAAGCAACTCCAACCTTTTGAAAAAATTGATTTGAGCGAGCAACAAAGCAGCCTGCAACTCTTTGAAGAAATGGTCATGAAATATCAAGGCTCTGTGAGCAAAGAAGACAGCGATTCCGCCCCTTTGCCAGCCGACTATCCCTACAAAGAGCGCATGAGTCGTCGCACCTACGAAAAAGAGAAGAAAAAATTACAAATTGAATTGCTCAAAGTGCAAAGCTGGGTCAAAGAAAGCGGACAGCGCATTGTCGGCTTGTTTGAAGGACGCGATGCAGCGGGCAAAGGTGGCACAATCAAACGTTATATGGAACACCTAAACCCACGCGGCGCACGAGTAGTCGCGCTGGAAAAACCCACCGAAACCGAACGCGGACAATGGTATTTCCAACGCTATATTCAAAACTTGCCCACCGCAGGCGAAATCGTATTTTTTGACCGCTCGTGGTACAACCGCGCAGGCGTGGAGCGTGTCATGGGTTTTTGCGAACCGCACGAATACTTGCTATTTATGCGCCAAGCACCCGAATTGGAACGAATGCTGGTGGCAAGCGGTATCCATTTGTTTAAATTCTGGTTTTCTGTGTCTCGTGAAGAACAGTTGCGCCGTTTTGTATCGCGCTACTCCGACCCACTGAAACATTGGAAATTGTCGCCTGTGGACGTGCAATCGTTAGACCGCTGGGACGCATACACCGAAGCGAAAAACGCGATGTTCTTCCACACGCATACCAAAGATGCGCCGTGGATTATCATTAAATCAGACGACAAAAAACGCGCTCGCTTGAACTGTATTCGCTATTTCTTGCACCAGCTGGATTATCCGAACAAAGACGTGAAAGCGATTGGCAAAGTTGACCCATTGATTGTGATGCAACCTGATATGAATTCGGTGGCGCAAGAGGGCGGTTAAGTCCATTAAAACATCGCAAAATACAAAAAAGCAGCCTGCACTTTAAATCAACAGAAAATGCAGGCTGCTTTATAATTTCGCCATTATTCAAACCATCATTCCATCATGCAAGCCGACATCCGCCAAAAACTCAAATTAACCGACAACGCCGCCACCAAGCTCGCCAAACTGCATTTGCATACCGCGTGGGATTTGGCGTTGCATTTGCCCTTGCGCTACGAAGACGAAACCCAAGTTGTGCCGATTGCCGCCGCGCCCATTGGCGAATCGTGCCAAGTGGAAGGCGTTGTTTTGCATCAAGAAGTGCAGTTCAAACCGCGCAAACAGCTCATCGTCCAAATTCAAGACGAATCGGGTTCGGTGCTGAATTTGCGTTTTATTCATTTTTACCCCAATCATCAAAAACAATTGGCGCAGGGGCAAACGGTTCGGGCGTTGGGCGAAATCAAGCGCGGTTATTATGGCGATGAAATGATACACCCAAAAATTAAATCGCCCGAAAAATCCGATTTAGCACAATTACTTACGCCTATTTACCCAACCACAAACGGGTTAAATCAACCCACATTGCGAAAAGTGGTGCAAACCGCTTTGGAAACGGTGGATTTATCAGAAATTTTGCCCGATAACTATTTGAAAAAATACCAACTTATTCCGTTGGCGCAAAGTTTGCGGACGTTGCACAATCCGCCGCCCGATTGGTCTTTGAGTATGCTGACCAATGGTGCGCTGCCTGAGTGGCGGCGTTTGAAATTTGATGAATTGTTGGCGCAACAGCTTTCCATGCGATTGGCGCGACAACGGCGACGTGCTGGCAATGCGCGAGCATTAGTATCAACTGGAAAATTATCCGAAAAATTATTGAGTTATCTGCCATTTGATTTGACCAGGGCGCAGAAAAAAGTCTGTGCTGAAATCCGCGAAGATTTGGCAAAACCTGTGCCGATGCACCGTTTGTTGCAGGGCGATGTAGGCAGTGGCAAAACGATTGTGGCGGCGTTGTCGGCTTTGATGGCGTTGGAGTCAGACGGCGTTCAGGTGGCGATTATGGCACCCACTGAAATTTTGGCAGAACAACATTTTATTAAATTTAAACAATGGTTTGAGCCGTTAGGAATCAGCGTTGCGTGGCTTTCAGGCAGCCTGAAAAAGAAAGAAAAAGACCAAGCCAAAGCTGCATTGGCGGACGGACGCATTCGCGTGGCGGTCGGGACACACGCTTTATTCCAAGATGATGTTTTATTTCATGATTTGGCGTTGGTGATTGTTGATGAACAGCACCGTTTTGGGGTGGCGCAGCGTTTGGCATTGAAAAATAAGGGCAGTGATGTGCATCAGTTGATGATGTCGGCGACCCCGATTCCGCGCACTTTGGCGATGAGTTTTTTTGCGGATTTGGACGTGTCGTCTATTGATGAATTGCCGCCCAATCGTACACCCATTAAAACCAAATTAGTTAATAATTTACGCCGTTCCGAAGTGGAAGGTTTTGTGTTGAACACTTGCCAAAAAGGGCAGCAGGCGTATTGGGTGTGTCCGCTTATTGAAGAAAGCGAAGTTTTGCAGCTACAAACCGTAACCGACACGCTGGCGGAATTGCAGGCTGCTTTGCCGCAACTCAAAATTGGTTTGGTGCATGGGCGCATGAAAGCGGCGGAAAAAGCGGCGGTTATGGCGGAATTTATTTCAGGCAGCCTGAATGTTTTGGTGGCGACAACCGTGATTGAAGTTGGCGTGGACGTGCCAAATGCGAGTTTGATGGTCATTGAACATGCGGAACGCATGGGTTTGGCGCAGTTACATCAGTTGCGCGGACGGGTAGGGCGTGGTGCGGCGGCGAGTACTTGCGTTTTGCTGTTTGCTGAACCGCTTGGACAGATTAGCAAAGCGCGTTTGAAAGTGATTTACGAGAACACAGACGGTTTTGAAATTGCGCGACAAGATTTGGAAATTCGCGGGCCTGGCGAATTTTTGGGCGCGAGACAAAGCGGTGCACCGATGTTGCGGTTTGCGGATTTGCAAGAAGATTTGCCGTTGTTGGAAGCGGCGCGAGAAGTGGCGGCGGATTTGGTGGCGCATCGCCCTGATGTGGTGGCGAAACATTTGGAGCGGTGGTTGGGCAGCCGTGAAGGGTTTTTGGCGGCGTAAAAGGGCAGGGCGGCGTTGCGCTCAATTAGAGATTTGGATAAAGGGCAAAGTAGCCTGCACTTTTATAGTGAATTAAATTCGAACCAGCACTGCGTTGCCAGCGCCTTTATGTACTAGGTGTGCACGGCGGTTGCTGTCGCCTTGTTCTGATTTGAATTTAATCCACTATATCTATATTACAAAGCAGCCTGCATTTTTCGCACTAACTCACTCATTGCTTGTGCGCGGTGGCTTATCGCGTTTTTTTGTTCAGGCGACAGTTGCGCTGCTGTGCAAGTCAAATCGGGCAAATAAAAATGTGGGTCATAGCCAAAACCATGTTCGCCAGCGGCTTGTGCTTGCCATTGTCCGTGCCAAATGCCTTCGGCGATAATCGGCTGTGGGTCATCGGCGTGGCGCACGAACACCAGCACGCAAACGTAGTAACACGATTTATCGGCTTGATTGGCAAGTAAATCGGACACTTTTTGATTGTTTGCCGCATCGGATTTGGGGTTATCGCCAGCAAATCGGGCGGACAACACTCCAGGTGCGCCGTTTAACGCTGCCACGCAAATGCCGCTGTCGTCTGCCAGTGCAGGCTGCTTGCTGTGTTGCGCGGCGTGTCGGGCTTTGGCTAGGGCGTTTTCTACAAATGTATGATGCGGTTCGGGACATTCGGGAATGTCAAAAGCAGCCTGCGGTGTGATTTGAATACCCAGTTGCGAAAACAGTGCGCTAAATTCGCGCACTTTGCCTGCGTTGTTGCTGGCTAAAACGATTTGTTGGAACATGGTGTAACCTATTCATTGACGTTTTTGTTGGGTCTAGACCCAGCTTACGGTTTACAAAATAAATTTACTTGAATTGGTGGCAACGTATTCGCACGCTATTTGCCAATCGTCATCAACGCAATCGTAATAGGCTGCGTCTAGCCCTTCAAAATCGGCAAATTGCTGGCGTAGGGTTTCTACTTCTGCGCCATCGCTGGCGAGTTGTTCAATTTGTTCGCCATATTTTTGATACAGCGTTTTGGCTTGTTCCAGCACTTTGGGAATGGCTTTAATGCGCCAATGCCGTAAGCTGTCGGCAACGGGGTTGAGCAGCACATATTCACCAAAACCTGTGGCAATTAGCTGCACAAAGCCGCCTTCTTGCACTTGCGCGTCCAAATAGCACAGGGCAAGCAGCGTGTGTTGTTCATCGTTGAGCGATTCTGCGCCCTGCTCGTCTAGTCTGTCCCAATATTGGGTGGATAGTTCAAATAAATCTTCTGGTTTCATATTTTTTCCTTATAAAGCAGCCTGCACAAAGTCATGCGATAACTGCAAATCCACTCCCTGTGCAACATAAACATAGTTTACATTTTTCCCTAAGGACATCGTTTACACCTTCAAGGTTTAGCATGCCAGTTCATTGCAGGTTGTAACTTCCCTTCCCGCTCATCAAACTGACCGAGAAAATGG
>NZ_FOJK01000028.1 GCF_900111845.1 Kingella kingae ATCC 23330
CTGAAATTCTTTCTCTGTGCGCGGTGTGCGGAATATGTAGATTGATTTATCTTCGCGATATACGATTTTGTAGATTCTTGGTTTCATGTTTAAAGCCCCTTGAATTTGAACATTTGTACAATTCAAAGGGCTTTAATTACAGATTGATTTGTATTTCTGCGAATGGGGTACGTGCATGGCATTGCGCCGCCATACCCACGCTTGGATTCGCTCTCTGCCCTTTGAACTTCAGGCAATATAAGGTTTCAGCCTGCACTTTTGTTTTTGCTTACATAAAGAGCAGGCTGCTTTATCTTGGCTTTATGAATAGGTATCAGCTATCGCCATACCATTTTTGTTTTAACATCAAGCAAGCCGTCATCAGCAAAGACGGAATTGCCAAAATGATGAAAATCGTTACAAAATCCAGTTTCCAAGCCAGCAACTGACCTGTTAAAAACGTGCCAGCAATCGCGCCAAAACGTCCAATGCCCAGCATCCACGATACGCCCGTTGTACGGCATTCGGTTGGATAGAATTTCGCTGCCAGTGCAGGCAAAGACGATTGCGCCGTGTTTTGGAATACGCCAGCAATCAGCACCACCGCAATCAACAAGCTCAAACCTTGACCGATTGACCAGCCAATAAACGCGACCGAAATCGCCGTCATAAACGACATAAACCCAATCAATTTATTGCCGTTGAACTTGTCCATTAAATAGCCGTTGGCAATCGCGCCCAAGCCGCCCAAGGCAAACAAACCCGAAATTTTTGGTCCCAAATCGACTGGCATTTGCGCTTCTTTGAAAATCACAGGCATCCAGTTAATCATCGCGTAGAAAATAATTAGGCCCAAGAAATAGCTTGCCCACAGCAAAATCGAACCTGCGCGAAAGTGTGAACCCATTACCATTGCCATTGGGTTTTTCGATTGTTGCGCGCCTTTTTTCTCATTGACCACAAAAGTTGCGTTGTCCAAATTGGCAGCAGGGTTGATGCGTTTCAAAATTTTGCGGATTTGTTCCGCAGGCTGCTTTTTCACCACCAAATAAGACGGCGAACGCGGCAGGATAAACAACATAATCACGCTCAAAATCAAAGGCAACGCGCCACACCAAAACAAAGCCGTGCACCAGCCAAATTCAGGAATCAACCACGATGCGAAAAAACCGCCAGCCGCCGCACCAATTGGGAAACCGCAATACATGGTGTTCACAATCGTGGCGCGTTTTTGCGCAGGGCAAAATTCAGTTAGCAGGGTTACCGCATTGGGCATGGCTGCGCCCAAACCCAAACCTGTGATGAAACGCAAAATGGTCAATTGCGTTAAATCTTGCGCGTATGCCGATGCCACACACATTGCCGAAAACAAAAATACCGAAAACGTCAGCACCACTTTGCGCCCGATTTTGTCGGCAACTGGGCCAAACGACACCGCGCCAATCGCCAAACCAAATAACGCTGCGCTCAACACAGGGGCGAGTTGTTTTTTCTCCAAGCCCCAATCGTCTAGCAAGCTGGGCGCGATGTAGCCAGTCGCGGCCGTGTCCATGCCGTCAAAAAAAGCGACTAAAAAACAAACGGCAAAAATCATCCATTGATAGGACGAAAATTTGTTTTCGTTCAAAAATTGTTGAACATTAATGGTGCGTGTACTCATATTCTATGCTCCTAAAAAGTGCAGGCTGCTTTTTATTAAGCATTCATGCCTACGGCATACCCTTTTATACCCAAATCAAAGATTTGGACAAAAGGGCAAAGCAGCCTGCACTTTATATATATCGCTGGTGTTAGCGCATACCTGGGAACAACCCTTTCATGCCCTTTGCCATACGCATCAGTTTTTGCATATTTTTGCCGCTAAACATCTTCATCATTTGTTGCGACTGTTCAAATTGCTTCAACATTTTGTTTACATCTTGAATGCTGACCCCAGCACCAGCGGCAATACGGCGTTTGCGGCTGGCTTTGAGCAACGCTGGGTTGGCGCGCTCTTTCGGTGTCATCGAATTGATAATGGCTTCCACATGACCCATCGCTTTTTCTGCCGTGCCTTCGGGGATTTGTTTGGATAGTTCGCCCAATTCCCCAGGCATTTTGGATAGCAAATTCTCAAAGCCGCCCATGTTTCGCATTTGTTGGATTTGCGCTTTAAAGTCGTTCAAATCAAAGTCTTTGCCGCGATTTAGCTTTTGTGCCATTTCTTTGGCGATGTCTTCGTCAATGCCTTTTTGCACATCTTCAATCAAAGTCATCACATCGCCCATGCCCAAAATACGGCTGGCAATGCGGTCAGGGTGGAACGGCTCTAAACCATTGATTTTTTCGCCAATACCAATAAATTTAATCGGTTTGCCAGTGGTTTGACGCACCGACAACGCCGCGCCGCCACGCGAATCGCCATCCATTTTGGTCAAAATCACGCCTGTCAGCGGTAAGGCTTCGTCAAACGCTTTTGCCGTGTTTACCGCGTCTTGACCGAGCATCGCGTCCACCACAAACAGCGTTTCCACAGGGTTAATCGTGGCATGAATCGCTTGGATTTCGTTCATCATTTCTGCGTCAATCGCCAAACGACCCGCCGTGTCCACCATCAACACATCATAAAATTGCTTTTTGGCGAAATCTTGCGCGGCTTTGGCAATTTCCACAGGATTTTGCGATACATCAGACGGAAAAAAGTCCACCTGAACTTGTTGCGCCAACAATTTAAGCTGTTCAATCGCGGCTGGGCGATACACGTCTGCCGACACCACCAAGATTTTCTTTTTCTTGTTTTGGTCTTTGAGCAATTTTGCCAACTTGCCGACTGTGGTGGTTTTACCTGCGCCTTGCAAACCAGCCATCAACACGGTGGCTGGCGGATTGGCTGCCAAGTTCAACGCGCTGTTTTCCTTGCCCATTAATTCAATTAAGGCTTCGTTCACAATGCCAAAAAAGGCTTGTTCTGGCGTTAGGTTGTCGGCAAATTCCTTGCCCAAGGCGCGTTCTTTGACTTGTTTGACAAAGTCTTTCACAATCGGCAAGGCAACATCGGCTTCCAGCAAAGCCAAGCGTACTTCGCGCAGGGCTTCTTTGATGTTGTCTTCGTTTAATTTGGCTTGACCGTGTATGTCTTTGAAAACTTTTCTAAATCGTTTAGTTAAATTGTCTAACATAAAATCTTTCTCGTAAAAAAGTGCAGGCTGCCGCGCATTTTAGCACAAGCAGCCTGCACTTCTACAAACGCTATCTGCCTGAAAAGCATTCATTTATGCTAAAATCGCGTGTTTTTATTTATTTTGGAATGCGAAAAAATGAGCAGCGCAAACGACCAACAATTTGCCAAAGAAACCATTGCCGTTAGCCTAGAAGACGAAATGAAAAAGTCCTATTTGGACTACGCCATGTCGGTGATTGTGGGACGTGCGTTGCCCGATGTGCGCGACGGCTTGAAACCCGTCCACCGCCGCGTGTTGTACGCCATGCACGAATTGAAAAATAACTGGAACGGCGCGTACAAAAAATCCGCTCGCGTGGTCGGCGATGTCATCGGTAAATACCACCCACACGGCGACAGCGCGGTTTACCAAACCATCGTGCGCATGGCACAACCATTTTCCATGCGCTACACGCTGGTGGACGGTCAAGGTAACTTCGGTTCGGTAGATGGCGACGCGGCGGCGGCAATGCGTTACACCGAAATCCGCATGGAAAAAATCGCCCACGAAATGCTCGCCGACATTGAAGAAGACACCGTTAATTTTGGCGACAACTACGACGGCAGCGAACGCGAACCGCTTGTTTTGCCAACACGTTTTCCTGCGCTGCTCGTGAACGGCTCGGAAGGGATTGCGGTCGGTATGGCAACCAGCATTCCGCCACACAATTTGCGCGACACGCTTGCAGGCTGCCTGAAATTATTGCGCGAACCTGAAACCGACATCAACGAATTGATTGACATCATCAAAGCCCCCGATTTCCCAACTGGCGCAACGATTTACGGCTTGACAGGCATTCGTGCTGGCTACCACACAGGGCGCGGTCGTGTCGTAATCCGTTCCAAAACGCACATTGAACCGATTGGCAAAAATGGCGAACGTGAAGCGATTATTGTTGATGAAATTCCATATCAAGTGAATAAATCCAAACTCGTTGAAAAAATTGGCGATTTGGTGCGCGACAAGGCGATTGAAGGCATTGCGGAATTACGCGATGAGTCGGACAAAGACGGCACGCGCATTGTGATTGAATTGAAACGTAATGAAAATGCAGAAGTCATTTTAAATCAATTATATAAACTCACACAGTTGCAAGACACGTTTGGCATCAATATGGTGGCGTTGGTGGACGGTCAGCCTCGTTTGTTGAATTTGAAACAGATTTTGAGCGAATTTTTACGCCATCGCCGTGAAGTGGTTACGCGCAGAACGCTGTTTCGCTTGAAAAAAGCGCGTGCAGAAGGACACATCGCAGAAGGTAAAGCGGTTGCCCTATCCAATATTGATGAGATGATTGCGCTGATTAAGCAGTCGGCGGACGTGGAAACGGCGCGTGAAGCGTTGCTCGGTCGCGCTTGGCAATCGGCTTTGGTGAGCGAAATGTTGTCGCGCTCGGATTTGGATTTGAGCATGGCGCGTCCTGAATGGCTGCCTGAAAATCGCGGTTTGCAAGCAGACGGTTATTGGTTGAGCGATGAGCAAGCGCGTGCGATTTTGCGTATGAGTTTGCGAAATTTGACTGGTTTAGACCAAGACGAAATTGTTAAAGAATATAAGGATTTAATGGCGGTTATCGTGGATTTATTGGATATTTTGGCGAAACCTGAACGTGTGCGCCAAATTATTGACGATGAATTGGTGGTGATGCAAACGCAGTTTGGCGATGAGCGCAAGAGTGAAATCAACGCGGTGGGCGGTGGCGATATTGCCGATGAAGATTTGATTCCGCCGCGTGAAATGGTGGTTACGCTGACGCACGGCGGCTACATCAAAACGCAGCCGACCAGCGATTATCAAGCGCAAAAACGCGGCGGTCGCGGCAAACAAGCGGCGGCTACGAAAGATGAAGATTTTATTGAAACGCTGTTTGTAGCGAACACGCACGATTATTTAATGTGTTTCACGAATTTGGGCAAATGCCATTGGATTAAGGTTTACAGGCTGCCTGAAGGTGGGCGCAATTCGCGCGGTCGTCCGATTAACAATGTGATTCAGTTGGAAGAAAACGAAAAAGTGAGTGCGATTTTGCCTGTTCGTGATTTTCCTGAAGATGAATATGTGTTCTTCGCGACGACGTTGGGCATGGTTAAAAAAGTTCAACTGTCTGCGTTTAAAAATGTGAGCGTGAAAGGCATTAAGGCGATTGCGTTGAGAGACGGCGACAGCTTGGTGGGCGTGGCGAAAACGTCGGGTTCGTCTGATATTATGTTGTTTAGCAATTTGGGTAAGGCGATTCGTTTTAATGAATTTTACAATCCAACGAGCAACGATGATGAAAGCGAAGACGTTTCAGGCAGCCTGAATGATGAAAATTCAGCTGATGATGATAATTCTAGCGAATTTAATTTGCTGACGAATAAAGGTATTCGCCCAAGTGGTCGCGGTTCGGGCGGTTTGCGTGGTATGAAGCTGCCTGAAAATGGTCGCATTGTGAGTTTGTTGGTGGCGGAATTGGGTAGCGATTTGCAAGTTTTGACCGCTACGCAAAACGGCTACGGCAAACGCACGCCGATTGAAGATTACTCGCGCAAAGGCAAAGGCGGTCAAGGGATTATCGCGATTGATACTGGCGAACGTAACGGCGAATTGGTGGGCGCGGCGTTGGTGTCGCCTAGCGATGATTTGATGTTGATTACGAGCGGCGGCGTGTTGATTCGCACGAAAGTGGAGCAAATCCGCGAGACTGGACGTGCGGCGGCTGGCGTGAAGCTCATCAATTTGGACGAAGGCACGACTTTGGTTAGCATTGAACGTGTTGCCGAAAGTGATGATGACGGCGATACGGTTGATGATGTTGTCGCCGATGCGGTAATCGTAGAGTAAATAGTAAAAGCAGCCTGCACTTTTCAATCGCAAAAGTGCAGGCTGCTTTTTGTTTGCAGGCTAACGATTGTTTGATTAAAATAATAAATGTTAGCTTATAACATTTTTTGTAAAGGAAAAACGTATGAAAAAAATCATTTTATCGGTTGTAACAGCCATGGGTTTGGCGGCGTGTGCATCGCCCAATACACAGTTGGAACAGCAAGCAGGTTTGGCTGTGAACTGGATGCAAGAGTCAGGCGAATTTAAAGCCTTGTCTTATCAAGCGTTTAATTTTGCACGTATTGTGTTTGACAATGCAGCCGCACCAAATGGACAGAAAAAAGCAGTAGTGGTGGATTTGGACGAAACCATGTTGGACAACTCGGCTTATGCGGCGTGGCGCATCAAAAACAATATTCCGTTTAAACAAGCCGACTGGACTCGCTGGGTTAATGCGCGTCAAACCACGGCAATGGCTGGCGCGGTGGAATTCAATAACTACGTTAATTCGCGTGGCGGCAAAGTGTTCTATGTGTCTAACCGCTTGGAAAAAGAAGAACAAGCAGCGACTTTGGAAAACATGAAGCGTTTGGGCTTTACAGGCGTTGATGACCAATCGTTGCTGCTCAAAACTGACCGCTCTAATAAGAGTGTGCGCTTCCAACAAGTGCAAGACCAAGGTTACGCGATTGTGGCATTTATGGGCGACAACTTGAACGATTTTGGCGATGAAACCTATCGCAAAGACAACGCCCAACGCCGTCAGTTTGTTGACCAAAACAAACAGTTGTTTGGCACAAAATTTATTGTGTTGCCCAATCCAAGCTATGGCGACTGGGAAAGCGGCATGGCAAAAGGCTATTACTCTTTAACGCCACAAGGTAAATTAGATGCGCGTAGCAAGGCGTTGCGTACTTGGGACGGTAAGTAATTGAATGATTAAAAAAGCAGCCTGCACTTTTCAATCGTAAAAGTGCAGGCTGCTTTTTTAATCCATTTTGTCATTTATATTTGACAAAATGATTTTTATTACTCTAAAATGTCATCTATACACGACAAATATCAATATTTATGAATGCAAACCAAGTTCGCCAGTATCGTCAAATTAAAGGTTGGTCGCAGCAAGAACTCGCCCAGCGCGTAGAAGTTGCAAGACAAACCATTAATTTAATTGAAAATAATCGCTACAACCCCACGCTTTTGTTGTGCATTAAATTAGCACACGCGCTTGATACCGACTTAAACAGCCTATTTTGGCAAGGAAATGAACATGAATAAATTACTGAATAAAATTTTCAACTGGCTCATTGGCAAAGAAGAGCAAGGCTTGGACGAGCGGCAACAGCAGCTTATTAACGCTTTTTATGCAAGGCTAGGCAAATTGGCATCGAGGCTAACTTTTTTTGCCGTTTTATTGGATACTGTTTTTTATATATTGAAAAGCATACAATTATTAGGTTGGCAACCACGTGTTCCAGCGGTGGTATTCATCATGGTTTATGGCGCATTTTTTAATCTGTATTACCCCAAAAATATTGAAGAGGAGTTGCTCAATCCTGATGATTTTACCGAAATCAAAATGCAACAGAAAATGCGCAATATTGTCAAAAGGGCGATTGTTACGTTTATGGCAACGTGTGTTGGTTTGGTGTTTCTTTTATACATCAACGATCCAACGGCTCCTTTATGGTTTATGATGCCGTTTATTTTGATGGTAGCCATTTCTGTTGCATGGTTTGTTATCGCCGAAGAGCGTAAACTTTTGCAACAGCAAGCCCAAATCATGCAGCAGCAACAAAATCAGCATGATGAATAAAAAGCAGCCTGCATTTTGAATCAACCAAAAGTGCAGGCTGCTTTTTTTATAATCAACATTCTAATTTACATCTAAACATTTCTCCCTAAAAGGCATATGATAGAGACTTAAATTAACCACAACAGAAAAGAAAGTAGAGCGTTCGTAATGACAAACAAAACGCAATTTGATACGCCCGAATATTTGGGCAAAGTAGATGCTTGGTGGCGTGCTGCCAACTATATTTCCGTAGCGCAAATGTATTTGAAAGACAATCCATTGCTCAAAACGCCGTTGGTGGCGAACGATGTGAAAGCGCACCCAATCGGACATTGGGGCACTGTTCCAGGTCAAAACTTTATCTACGCGCATTTGAATCGCGCCATCAATAAATACGATGTGGATATGTTCTACATTGAAGGACCAGGGCATGGCGGCCAAGTCATGGTGTCTAATTCGTATTTGGACGGCAGCTACACCGAAATCTATCCAGACATCACGCAAGACACTGCTGGTTTGAAAAAATTGTGCAAGATTTTCTCGTTTCCAGGTGGCATTGCGTCTCACGCTGCGCCTGAAACCCCAGGCTCAATCCACGAGGGTGGCGAATTGGGTTATGCCTTGTCGCACGCATTTGGCGCGGTGTTGGATAATCCAAACGTGATTGCGGCTGCCGTGATTGGCGATGGCGAAGCGGAAACAGGCCCGTTGTGTGCAGGCTGGTTTGGTAACACGTTTATCAACCCTGTAAACGATGGTGCAGTTTTGCCGATTTTGTACTTGAACGGTGGCAAAATTCACAATCCAACCATTTTGGCGCGTAAAACAGACGAAGAGTTGAAGCAATATTTCAATGGCATGGGCTGGGAGCCGATTTTTGTTGATGTGAACAATGTGGATAACTACCACGAAATTATGTCGCAAAAGGTAGATGAAGCGGTAGAACACATTTTGTCTATTTGGCAGACTGCGCGTACACAAAAAGCGGAAGATGCAACCATGCCGCATTGGCCTGTGTTGGTGGCGCGTATTCCAAAAGGCTGGACTGGCCCCAAAACATGGCATGGCGAACCGATTGAAGGCGGTTTTCGCGCACACCAAGTGCCGATTCCAGCCAGCTCGCACGATATGGAAACGGCTGGCGAATTGGAAAAATGGCTGCGTAGCTATCGTCCAGAAGAATTGTTTGATGACAATGGCTGCTTCTTGGACAAATGGCGCGATATTTCGCCCAAAGGCGCAAAACGTATGTCGGTTCACCCAATTACCAATGGCGGTATTAACCCCAAAGCCTTGGTTATGCCCGATTGGACGCAACACGCGCTGGAAATTGGTGTACCTGGTAGCCAAGACGCGCAAGACATGGTGGAATGCGGTCGCTTAATGGCAGATGTGGTAACGGCAAACCCCAACAATTTCCGTATTTTTGGCCCAGACGAAACCAAATCCAACCGCTTAAATCAAGTGTTCCAAGTAACCAAGCGTCAATGGTTGGGTCGCCGCGATGAAGCGTATGACGAATGGATTGCGCCAGTAGGTCGCGTGATTGACTCGCAACTGTCCGAACACCAAGCAGAAGGCTTTTTGGAAGGCTATGTTTTGACAGGTCGCCATGGTTTCTTCGCCAGCTACGAATCGTTCTTCCGCGTGGTGGATTCCATGATTACGCAGCATTTCAAATGGTTGCGTAAATGCAAAACCCATGCCGCTTGGCGCAATGATTACCCATCATTGAACTTGATTGCTACATCAACTGTGTTCCAACAAGACCACAATGGTTATACGCACCAAGACCCAGGCTTGCTGACCCATTTGGCAGAGAAAAAACCCGAATTTGTGCGCGAATATTTGCCAGCCGATAGCAATACTTTAATGGCAGTAATGAGCGAAGCCTTGACTTCACGCGATCGCATTAACCTGATTGTGTCGTCCAAACACTTGCGCCCACAATTCTTCAATGCTGAAGAAGCGAAAGAATTGGTACGCGAAGGTTACAAAGTGATTGATTGGGCATCAACTTGCCACGATGGTGAACCAGATGTAGTCATCGCCGCAGCAGGTACAGAGCCAAACATGGAAGCCTTGGCCGCGATTAGCATTTTGCACAAACAATTCCCAGAATTGAAAATCCGTTTCATCAACGTGGTAGATATTCTGAAATTGCGCCACCCAAGTATCGACCCACGCGGTTTGAGCGATGAACAATTTGACGCATTGTTTACCCAAGAAAAACCCGTTGTGTTCTGCTTCCACGGCTACGAGGGCATGATTCGCGATTTGTTCTTCCCACGCGCCAACCACAATGTACGCATTCACGGTTATCGCGAAAATGGCGACATTACCACGCCATTTGATATGCGCGTGTTGTCGGAAATGGACCGATTCCACGTTGCCAAAGACGCAGCGCAAGCCGTTTATGGCGACAAAGCAAGCGAATTTGCGAAAAAAATGGGCGAAACTGTGGCATTCCACCGCAGCTATATCCGCGAACACGGCACAGACATTCCCGAAGTGGCGGAATGGAAATGGCAGCCATTGGCTAAATAACCGCGATTGAGCATAAAAAAGCAGCCTGCACTTTGAAATTTCAAAAGTGCAGGCTGCTTTTGGTTTTATAACTACACGCTAACTGGGATTAGTTAAACCATTCTCTGTAAATTTTATCGTAAGTACCATTTTGTTTGATAGTAGCCAAACCAGCATTGATTTTTTTCAGCAAATCAGGATTGTCTTTGCTCACAAAGAATGCTACCGAGCCAAACGATTCAGGCAGTTTAATTACACGCATTTTAGATTCAGCAGGGAAGCTTTTGCTAATGTTACGCAAAGCCAATTCATCGCCTGCAATCGCGTCCATTTCCTTACGAGCTACCAAAGACAACGCTTCAAACCCTGGTTTTTTGCTAGCAACAGCTTCTGTCAAACCTGCTTTTTCCAAGTCATCAAGTGCGGTTGAAGTGTCTTGTACAACAATTTTTTTATCTTTCAAATCTGCCAATGTTTGAATAGGCGAATTTTCTAGCACCAAAATCGCATTTGGCGCTTCCACATAAATATCACTTGCCGCAAATTTTGCTTTGCGTGCTTCGGTTGCGGCCACTGCACCCAAGATAATGTCGGCCTTTTTGGTGTTTAGGTTTTCTAAAACTTCATTGGTGTTTTTCCAAAGAGTAGGCTCAATTTTGGCTTTGATGCCTTGTGTTGCCAAAGCCGATTTAATCACATCTACGTCAAAGCCGCGCATATTATCCACTTCTTTTACATTGACATCTAAATAAGCAAACGGCGCAAAAGAAGTACTGGTTAAAATGGTTACAGTGGGGACATTTTCAGGCAAGCTAGACGATGCAGGATTGTTTGATGATGGCGCAGGAGCCTCAGTTGCTGGCGTAGGTGAATTGCCATTAGCAGTGCTGTTGTTGTCAGAGCCACCACAGGCAGCCAAAGTAAATAAAGCAGTCACAGAAGCAATTAAAAGAGATTTGCGAAATAACATAAAAAATCCTCGTTTTCAAAAGAAGTTAAAGATGGGTTAATTAGAGTATCAGAACAAGATGGCTATGCTTGGTATATAAACAGTGTATTTAGAGCATTGACTGTATTAAACTGGTTTAAAAATTATAGGCTTTTGTTTTGAATTTGAATAAATAAATTGACATTTCAAAAAATAGGGTTATTGGAAACAAATCGTAACTATTTGAAAAATTTATTTAATTGATTAGTTTAATATGTTGCAAAAAAATAACAATTCTTTACAAATAATTCTCAATATTAAATAAAATGATATGAGCAGATTTAAAAATGTGATGGATTTTTTGATTTTACAGTAAGGGATATTTTGGTTTTCATTACTATTTTGCGTAGCGTGACACCTTTGCAAAGGTTATTGCAGCAAAAAGCAGCCTGTGCTTTGAAATTTTAAAAGTGCAGGCTGCTTTGTTTTATGGCAAAGCAGCCTGCAAAAATTGCTGCTATAATAACGCCCTTTATTGTTTTCAAAGGATAAAATCATGAACTCAAAAGAAGGTCAAAGCGCGTTGGAAATTATGCTGATGGGGAGCTTGGCAGCCAAATTAGTTAGCTTGGGCGCAAACCAAGCCGCAGCAGAAAAAGCGGTGGAAAACTTGGAATTTACCGATGTTCGCGCTCACTTGACGCGCACCGAAGCGGATTTGAAAGCGCAATTTGCTGCGTTGTTTAAATAATCGCGCAAACTATTAAAAAGCAGCCTGCACATTTTGTTTACCAATGTGCAGGCTGCTTTTTGCGTATAATCGCGCCTAATTCAATCAACAGAAACTAAACATGACTCAAAAAACTTTGCTATTGGTGGACGGCTCGTCTTATTTGTATCGCGCGTTTTATGCGATGACGCACCTGTCCGCGCCCGATGGCACGCCAACCAATGCAGTGTATGGCGTGCTGAATATGCTCAAACGCCTACGCGCGGAGCAGTCTGCGGATTATTGCGCCGTGGTGTTTGACGCAAAAGGCAAAAATTTCCGCCACGCTTTGTATGAAGACTACAAAGCCACGCGACCGCCCATGCCAGACGAATTGCGTCCGCAAGCCGATATGTTGCCCGATTTGGTGGATTTAATGGGCTGGAAAGTGTTGAAAATCAGCGGTGTAGAAGCTGATGACGTGATTGGCACATTGGCGATTGCCGCCGCTGCGCAAGACATGAACGTGATTATATCCACAGGCGACAAGGACATGGCGCAGCTGGTTAGCCCGCGCATCACGCTGGTCAATACCATGAAAAACGAGATGCTTGACCACGATGGCGTGGTGGCGAAATTTGGCGTGAAGCCCGAACAAATCCGCGATTTTTTGGCGTTGATGGGCGACAAGGTGGACAACGTACCAGGGGTGGAAAAATGCGGCGAAAAAACCGCAGCCAAATGGTTGGCGGAATACGGTTCGCTGGACGAAATCATGCGCCGTGCTGATGAATTTAAAGGAAAAATTGGCGAAAACCTACGCGCGGCGTTGGTGCAGCTGCCGTTGTCGTATGAATTGGTTACGATTAAAACCGATGTGGACTTATCCACAGACTTGCCGCGTGGTTTGGACGATTTACAACGTCAGGCACCAAATTGGGCGCAGCTTGCACCGCGTTTTCGTGAATTGGGCTTTAAAACGTGGTTAAAAGAAGCTGAAGCGCAGTTATCCACAGGCGAAACGGGCGATTTGTTCGCGCAGCTGGAAAGCGAGCCACCCAAGCAGCCTGCACCCGAAATCACGTTCGCGCCCAAACCTGAACAGTTCAATTATCAATCGGTTACGACTGCGGAACAGTTGGCGGATTTGGTGGCGCGATTGCACGTTTGTATGCAAAACGGTTCGCCCATTGGCTTGGATACGGAAACGACATCGCGCGAACCGATGCAAGCGCAGTTGGTTGGCATCAGCGTGGCGTTGGCGGCTGGCGAAGCGTTTTACATTCCTGTGGCGCACCGTTTTGCAGACGCGCAGCTGGATTGGGCAACGGTTAAAAGCAGCCTGCAACCGTTTTTGGAAAGCGAATCGCTGGGCAAAATTGGGCAAAATCTGAAATATGACCAACACATTTTCAAAAATCAGGACATTGATTTAAAAGGTATTGTGGGCGATGCGATGTTGGCATCGTATATTGTGGAAAGCCATTTGACGCACAATTTGGACGATTTGGCGGCGCGTTGGCTGGGCTTGGAAACGATTTCTTACGAAAGCCTGTGTGGTAAAGGCGCAAAAGAGATTTCGTTTGCCGATGTTGATGTGCAGGCTGCCACGCAATACGCTTGTCAAGACGCGGATTTTGCCCTACGCATTGAGCAGCATTTACGCACGCAAATGGACGCGGCGCAGTTGGCGTTGTATCAACAAATGGAATTGCCTGTGGCGCAAGTGTTGTTTGAAATGGAACGCGCTGGTGTGCAAATTGACCGCGCAGAATTGGCGCAACAAAGCGCGACTTTGGGCGCGGAATTGTTGCAGTTGGAGCAGCAGGCGTATGAATTGGCAGGGCAGCCATTTAATTTGAACTCGCCCAAACAGTTGCAAGAAATTTTGTTTGATAAATTGGGCATTCCCACCAAAGGCGTGAAAAAAACGGCAAAAGGCGGTTTATCGACCGATGAAAGCGTGTTGGAAAAGCTGGCAGACGATTACCCTTTGCCCAAAATTATTTTGCAAACGCGCAGTTTGAGCAAACTCAAATCCACCTACACCGATAAATTGGCCGAGATGATTTTGCCGCAAACAGGGCGCGTGCATACCAATTATGCCCAAGCCGTTGCGATTACAGGGCGTTTGGCGAGCAATAATCCCAATTTGCAAAACATTCCGATTCGCACCGAGCAAGGTCGCCGCGTGCGCCGAGCGTTTACCGCGCCACAAAATTGCGTGATTGTGTCGGCAGACTATTCGCAAATTGAACTGCGGATTATGGCGCATTTGTCGGGCGATACCACGTTGCAGGCTGCCTTTCACAACAACGAAGACGTACACCGCCGCACCGCCGCCGAAGTGTTTGGCATGGCGCCAGAACATATCACGTCCGAACAACGCCGCTATGCCAAAACCATTAACTTTGGTTTGATTTATGGCATGAGCGAATACGGTTTGGCAAAATCGTTAGGCATTGACGCGATGTCGGCAAAAATGTTTATTCAACGCTATTTTGCGCGATACACGGGCGTGGCGGATTATATGCAGCGCACCAAAGAACAGGCGCAACAGCTCGGCTATGTGGAGACTTTGTTTGGCAGACGCTTGTATTTGCCCGACATTCACGCCAAAAATGCGATGACTCGCGCAGGCGCAGAACGTGCCGCGATTAACGCACCGATGCAAGGTACAGCCAGCGATTTAATCAAACGCGCCATGATAAGCGTACAAGACTTTTTGCGCCAAAGCAGCCTGCACAGCCGATTGGTCATGCAAGTACACGATGAATTGGTGTTGGAAGTCCACGACAGCGAACTGGCGTTGATACGTGAAAAATTGCCCGAACTGATGGCGCAAGTTGGCGTGGGCGTGTTGAACGTGCCATTGCTGGCAGAAGTTGGCGTGGGCGCGAATTGGGACGATGCGCATTAAACACACAAAAATAAGTGCAGGCTGCTTTGTGATATTGAAAAAGCAGCCTGCATTTTTTATGAGCGATTTAAATCGCCTCTCTCCCCTATAAAACTGTTTTTAATGGTGCGTATGACCAATTTGGAATGTCAGCGTACTGTATGTCGCTTCTTTTTGGCAAACAGACGCATCGGCAAAATCGGTTTTGTATTCCACATTCGCTTTCCAAAAACCTTGGCGCAACGGAATAATGCTAACTGTGCCGTCATCGCCAGTCGTGTCCGAAAACGCCTGCGCTTCCACTTTGTGCGAATGACTGCGGTCGCTGGTGTCAAAGCCGTCAAAAGTCGCGGTTAGGGTAACATTGGGCAACGGCTCGCCTTTGTATAACACTTTGACTTTAAACGGTTCGCCCACATGAACATTGGCAGGATTGTCCAATGGTACAATTTCCAGCAAATGCCCCAACGGGCGCGAAATAATCGCGGTGCTGGCACTTTCATGACCCACATTAGCGATGTGTTTGCCATACATGCGCGTTTGTTCGCAATAGCTCGCATCTTTCATTTGCTGCATATTTTCGCGCTTCCAACCAGCCGCGTTTTTGCTCCAAAAAGTCGGCTTGTATTCGCCCACCACCAAATAGCTGCCGTCTGGCACAGGTTTTGCGCTTTGGTATTGATAATTGTGCAAACCTTTTTGCAGCAGCGGTTGTTTGCCCGATTCTGTAACCAAAATCAACGGCTTAAAAATGTCCAAACGCGACTCCGCAATCGGCTCAAATTCTGGAAATTCGCCATAGCCCAGCTCGGCTTTTAAGATTTCTCCGCCATGCGTGTGGTCGGCAGACACCCAAACTCGGTGCGCGTGCGCCGATAAACTGGCGGCACACAGTAATGCAGCAGCAATGATTTTTTTCATGATTAAGTCTCCCATGTAGAAAAGCAACGAAACAACGGTTAAAGATGTTATATTATAACCATGATTTTGTAAAGATAAAAAGTGCAGGCTGCTTTTATTTATTGCTTCAATCAACGCACATGATAATTCGGCGCTTCTTTCGTGATTTGTACATCGTGAACATGCGATTCGCTCATACCAGCAGACGTGATTTCCACAAATTCCGCTTTCTCGTGCATTTCGGCAATGGTCGCGCAACCCAAGTAACCCATGCTAGAACGCAAACCGCCCACCAACTGATGAATAATGTTGATGATTGGGCCTTTGTGTGGCACACGTCCTTCAATGCCTTCGGGAACGTATTTATCGGTGCTTTCGGTTTTGTCTTGGAAATAACGGTCGCTAGAACCTTGACTCATCGCGCCCAACGAACCCATGCCGCGATACGATTTATACGCACGCCCTTGATACAATTCAATTTCTCCGGGTGCTTCGTCTGTGCCAGCGAACATACCGCCCAACATCACGCAATCCGCGCCAGCCGCCAATGCTTTGGCAATGTCGCCCGAAAAACGAATACCGCCGTCCGCAATCACAGAAACGCCTGTGCCTTTCAAGGCTTCCGATACATTGTGAATGGCGGTTAATTGCGGAACGCCCACGCCAGCCACAATGCGCGTTGTACAGATTGAGCCAGGCCCAATGCCGACTTTAACCGCGTCCGCGCCAGCCGCCACCAAATCACGCGCTGCTGCTGCGGTGGCGATATTGCCGCCAATCACTTGCACATCTGGGAAGTTTGTTTTAACCCAACGCACGCGGTCAATCACACCTTGACTGTGTCCGTGTGCCGTGTCCACCACCAATACGTCCACGCCAGCCGCCACCAACGCTTTTACGCGCTCTTCGGTTTCGCCGCCCGTGCCAACTGCCGCACCCACGCGCAAACGACCTTCATCGTCTTTGTTCGCATTGGGGAATTCGGTGTTTTTGATGATGTCTTTAACGGTAATCAAACCTTTTAATTCATCTTTTTCGTTTAACACCAAAACGCGTTCAATTTTGTGTTGGTGCATTAATTCACGCGCTTCTTCAATGCTTGTTCCGACTGACACAGATACCAATTTTTCGCGCGGAGTCATAATCGCCGACACAGGCAAATCCAAACGTGTTTCAAAACGCAAATCGCGGTTGGTCACAATGCCAATCACTTTGCCATTTTCCACCACAGGCAAACCCGACATTTTGCGTTTGCGTTGCGAGCGTTCTTGCAGCAATTCGCCAATCAATTTATTGGGCGACACGGTAATCGGGTCTTTGACTACGCCGCTTTCGTGGCGTTTAACTTTACGCACGGCAAGGGCTTGCTGTTCAATCGTCATATTTTTGTGAATGATGCCGATGCCGCCTTCTTGCGCCATAGAAATGGCAAGACGTGCTTCGGTTACTGTGTCCATCGCGGCAGACAACAGCGGCAAATTCAACGTGATTTTTTTGGTTAATGGTGTTTTCAGCGAGACATCGCGTGGCAGAACTTGTGAGTGAGCAGGAACGAGTAAAACATCGTCAAATGTATAGGCTTTTTCTACGATACGCATTTTGCAGACCTTTGTGTCGGTTGGTTAAAATGCACGGCATTGTAGCATATTTGTCTGATTAAAGCAGCCTGCACCGTGTTTTTTCATGACAGAACAAAGAGAAAACAGTACAATTTGCCTATCTGTTTATTCAACAAAACAATAAGGAATCCCAAAAATGATGAAATCAGTAATCGCAGCGACTTTGTTATCTGTATTGGCGGCAACAGCTGGCGCGGCTGACACCGAAGTGTTTAGCTGGAAAAGCGGCAGCTCAACCGTGTATTCTGACACCCCAGCCAACATGAAAATGGGTCAATCTAACGTGGTGAACATTCGCACAGGCACGGTAACGCCACCTGCACCACGCGAACCGTCTATTGAAAACTTGTCTTTGGCTGACCAACAAGCCGTGATTGCACAGCGCGTTGCCAATCAAAACAAACAAATCGAAGATGCCAACGCTAAAATGGTTGCCGAAACCAAAGCCGAAAACTGCCGTGCTGCACGTTTGAACTTGGAAACGGTAGAAAAAACCAATGCGCGTAACAAAGACCAGTTGATTCCGCGCTATAACGCTGATATTGCTAAATATTGCAATTAATCGGTAAACATATCAAAAAGCAGCCTGCACTTTTATTTGATGGAAAGTGCAGGCTGCTTTTTTATCTAAATAGATAGGGCAATCAAAACAGCACAATCTTTTCCGCTATAATTTCATTTTCTTCCATTCACGAAAGCAAAATCATGAACCGTAACGAACAATTATTTGAACGCGCCAAGCAAATTATCCCTGCTGGTGTCAATTCCCCAGTCCGTGCCTTTGGCAGCGTGGGCGGCACACCACGTTTTATCAAACGCGCACAAGGCGCATTCGTTTGGGACGAAAACGGCACACAATACACCGACTACGTTGGCTCGTGGGGAACAGGCATTGTTGGACACGCGCACCCCGAAGTCGTAGAAGCCGTCCGCGAAGCCGCTTTGGGCGGATTGTCGTTTGGCGCACCAACCGAAGCCGAAATCATCATCGCCGAAGAAATCGCCAAAATCGTGCCAAGCGTGGCGCGTTTGCGTTTGGTATCGTCAGGCACGGAGGCAACCATGACCGCCATTCGTTTGGCACGTGGCTACACGGGGCGCGACAAAATTGTCAAATTTGAAGGCTGCTATCATGGGCATTCAGACAGTTTGCTTGTGAAAGCAGGTTCGGGTTTGCTCACGTTTGGCAATCCGAGTTCGGCTGGCGTACCAAGCGATTTAACGCAACACACCATCGTGTTGCCATACAACGATGTAGCAGCATTAAATCAAGCATTTAGTGAATTTTCCGACCAAATCGCAGGCGTGATTTTAGAACCGATTGCAGGCAATATGAATTTGGTTCGCGCCACGCCTGAATTTGTCCAAGCCTTGCGCCAATTAACCGAACAGCACGGCAGCGTGTTGATTTACGATGAGGTGATGACGGGATTTCGCGTAGCGTTGGGCGGCGCACAATCCTTGCACGGCATCACGCCCGATTTGACGACTATGGGCAAAGTGATTGGCGGCGGTATGCCAGTCGCAGCAGTTGGCGGCAAAAAAGAAATTATGGATTGCATTTCGCCATTGGGCGGCGTGTATCAGGCAGGCACATTGTCGGGCAATCCTGTTGCCGTTGCCGCAGGTTTGAAAACGCTGGAAATTATCCAACGCCCGAATTTCTATGAAGATTTGTCCGCTCGCACCGCGCAATTAGCGCAAGGTTTAACCCAAGCTGCGCAAAATGCAGGTGTTACGTTTAGCGCAGACAGCGTGGGCGGTATGTTCGGCTTGTATTTCGCCAACCAATTCCCAAAAACGTATGCGGACATGGCAGCGTCTAACGTGGACGGATTCAAACAATTTTTCCACGGAATGTTGGATAAAGGCGTGGCGTTTGGACCATCGGCGTATGAAGCAGGATTTGTGTCGGCGGCGCACATGGCTGAATTGATTGATGAAACGATTGATGTGGCGAAAACGGTGTTTGCGCAGATGAAGTAAATCGCGCTATATAAAAAGCAGCCTGCACTTTGAGTAAACAAAAAGTGCAGGCTGCTTTTTATTGGATTGATAAATTTACGCGCTCACAGGTCGGCAAGCAATCATATAGTTCACATCTACGTTGTCGCCCAAAAAATAGCGTTTGGTTAGCACGTTGTAGCTCATACCTTGCGTGGTGCAAATGTCCAAGCCGCTGTGTCGTGCCATGCGTGCCAATTCGGCTGGTGTGATGAATTTTTGCCAGTCGTGCGTGCCTTTGGGAACGAGGTTGAGTAAATATTCCGCACCCAAAATCGCGTGAATATACGATGTGGGATTGCGGTTAATAGTGGAAAAAAATACCCAGCCGTTTGGCTTAACCAGCTTGGCGCAGGCGCGGATAATGGATTCTGGGTCGGGGACGTGTTCCAGCATTTCCATGCAGCTAACCACATCAAACGTGTGCGGCATTTCGGCTGCCAAGTCTTCCACGCTAATGCAGCGGTATTGCACGTTGCTGACTTGGTTGGCGATGGCGTGTGCGCTGGCGGTTTGCAGCGACAGTTCTGCCATGTCGATGCCCAACACGCTTTGTGCGCCGCGTTGCGCCATGCTTTCGGACAAAATGCCGCCGCCGCAGCCTACGTCTAGCACGGTTTTGCCTGATAGCTGGGCAAATTGGTCAATGTAGTCCAAACGAAGCGGGTTGATGTCGTGCAGCGGTTTGAATTCGCCTGTTTTGTCCCACCATTTGTCGGCAAGTTGGCTGAATTTTTGGATTTCGTTTTCATCTACGTTTACGGTGTTTTGCATCAATCTATCCCCTTAATGAACGTGGCGAGTGTGCCACCAGCGTTCCACAATCAAAATCAAAGTCGCCAAGAAAAACAACGCGCCCCAAACAGGCAACGATACGCCCAACACTTGATACACTTCGCCGCACACACCTGTGCCACGGATAAACCATTCGTACCAGTCAAACAAAGGTGCGTGTTTGAGTCGGAATGTCCATGGTGCGCCGCAAGATGGTTGTTCCATAAGCGGCAACGATTGCAAATAAATTTGTTGGCTGGCGATGTATAAACCAAAGGTGGCAGGCGCGGCAACCAGCAGCGATGATACGGTTCTTGCCCATTTTTTGCGTTGCGGCAAACACCAGCACAGCAGCGATACGATGAAAATTCCAGCCAATGCCATGCGCTGTTGAATGCACATGACGCATGGATTCATGTCCAGCACATATTGCGCGAACAGCGATGCACTTGTGCCGCCCAAGCCAATCAGCGCGAGCAGGGGTATCGCGATTTTGTGTGATGATAGCGATAACATAATACGTCCTAGTAATCAAAACGGTGCAAGTATAGCGCGATAAAAAGCAGCCTGCACTTCAAATAGTGAAATGAAATCGCAATGCTACGGTGTTGCCAACGGATGTTTCACAATCGGCTCTTCGCCTTCTTCGCACATCGCGGTGCGCGCAATCAGCCACATCACCAATTCAATGTCTTCCGAGCCTGCTTCGCGCACATATTCCACATGCGGTTTTTTTACCAACTTTTTTGGATTGGCGATTAAATCGTTCAAGAATTGATTGTCCCATTCTTTGTTGATTAAACCTGCGCGTGAGCCTTGCAACTGGTGGCTTATGCCGCCTGTGCCCCAAATATGCACGTTCAAATCTTCGTCCATAGATTCCACCGCTTTGCGAATGGCGCGCCCCAAATCATAACAACGCTGACCGCTTGGCACAGGATATTGCACCACGTTTACATGCAATGGAATCACTTTAACCGGCCATTTTTCTACATCGCCAAACATTACTGACAATGGCACAGACAAACCGTGATCCACTTCCATTTCGTAGCACAAAGTCAAGTCAAAACCTTATTCAATCACAGAATGCGCCAAGTGCGAAGCGAATTTTTGGTCGCCTGGTACATTAGGAATTGGACGGCGACCTCAGCCTTCATCGCTTGGCTGAAATTCGTGGTTCATGCCCAAAGCAAAGGTCGGGATTAAGTCAAAATCGAAATTGTTGGTGTGGTCGTTGTACACCCAAATAATCACATCGGGCAGGTTTTCTTTTTGCCACTCTTTATAAATAGTCGTAACCTGCGAATACAGGCTGCCAGTAAGGTTCGGCGGTTTTTTTCAAATCCCATGCCACGCCAACGGCTGGAATGTGTGAGGTATAAACGCTTGCAGTGATTTTTTCCATGATTTTTTCCTTGGGGCTGTATTAGATTAGCCCTAAATACCACACCAAATTCGCAAGATTTTAAGCTGCTCTTTTGGTGTACCAAAGTTAAAATGAAATTCGCATTCTTTCAAGAATAAAGGGAAAGATTTTCGGTCAATTCCATTATATTTTCGTAGAACGCGCTTTGCCTGATTCCAAAAATTTTCAATACCATTGATATGGTTTTGATGGTCAGCAAATAGCTCTGAATGATTGATTCTGTGATGCGTAAATTCGCTCACATCTAGCACATCATAGCTTTTGTAACAGTCGGTATAAACAATGCTATCAGGCATACATTCGTTTAATAACAGGTAGTAATGTATCTTGTTTGGTGTTTTCAACGATAACTGTGTAAACCTTGCCTCGACGTTTCAAAATACCAAATACCGCTACCTTACCAGCTGCTCCGCGACCGCGTTTGCCTTTTCGCTGTCCGCCAACACACTCTCATCAAGCTCAACTGAACCATCAAAAATTTCATCGGCTTGAAGTTCTAAATGGTAGGCAATGACTTGGCGGATTTTACGGTAAAACAGTGCTGCTGAATTGGGGTTAATATCCAATAACAGCAGCAGAACGAGCGGTTACTTCAAGTACAAAAAATTCAAGTAATTTCTTTTGTACTTTTTTAGATAGTTTACAGTGTGTTATCTTCATTTTTAAAGGGTAACATAACTGCTAATCTAATACAGCCCCTTTTTTTATAGCACCTTTTTCAGGACACCACCAAATTATGGGTGGTGTCCTGAAAGAAAAGTGTGCTGTAAAAAAATAAGCAATAAAAAAGCAGCAAAAACAGAGTATATTTGAGTGTGTGAAAACAGAAATAACTCTAACTTGTCCTCGCTGCCAAGGACAAAATATAAAGAAAAATGGCTACTCTTGCAATCGTAAACAAAAATATTTTTGCAAAGATTTTTGTCGTAATTTTATTGGCGACCATAACCTTACCTATAAGGGTTGTCATTCCAAAGCTGATGAGCAGGTTTGGAGAATGACCGTTAGAGGTTGTGGTATTCGCGATATTGCAGCAATTACGGGTTACAGCAAAGACAAAGTTCAGGCTGCTTTAAAACGCCATGAGTTTGAGCCATTTCCTAAACAAAAACATTACCCTACACTTGAAATAGACGAGTTTTGGACATTTGTCGGTAACAAGTCTAATAAAGTGTGGCTAGTCTATGCCTATCACAGAGAAAGTGGCGAAATTGTCGCTTACGTTTGGGGTAAACGCGATTTAGCAACAGCGCGAGCACTCAAACGGCGTTTGAAAGAGTTGCGTGTAACCTATGACAGAATGGCGACCGATGACTGGGCTGCATTTTTAAATGTCTTTTCAAATGAAGAATGGCATCTAGTTGGTAAGCAACACACAGTTGGCATTGAGGGTAATAACTGTCGTTTACGGCACAAAGTAAGGCGAGCGTTTAGAAAAACGTGTTG
>NZ_FOJK01000047.1 GCF_900111845.1 Kingella kingae ATCC 23330
CGTATTTTTGAACGGAATTTGAGTGACAAAAAGGGCATTTTTTGTGTTCAAAGCATTTGACCTATCTGAAAGCCTTTAAGCATAAGGCTTTCAGCGATTTTTACCAACCATTTTGTCCTTTAACCCGAATTTTCCCAGTTTCAGGCTGCCTGAACTTTTTCACGTCATCACAACGCCGACAAGTCCAATTTCGTCATCAATAAACGGTCTAAATCTTCATCAGGATTACCCGAAGTCAGCAATTTATCGCCATAAAAAATAGAATTTGCCCCCGCCAAAAAACACATTGCTTGCACCGCTTCACTCATGCCCGACCGCCCTGCACTCAAACGAATAAAACTATGCGGCATCGTGATTCGCGCCACCGCAATCGTGCGGACAAATTCCGTCCAATCCAAATCTTCCGCGTATTCCAACGGCGTGCCTTCGGTACGAACCAGTTGATTAATCGGCACACTTTCAGGCTGTGGGTCTAAATTTGCCAAACTCGCAATCAAACCAGCGCGTTCAGGGCGCGTTTCATTCATGCCGACAATGCCACCGCAACACACCTTCAAACCTGCCTGACGCACCTTGCCGAGGGTATCCATGCGGTCTTCGTGGCGGCGCGTGTGAATGATGTCGTTGTAGCGGTCGGGGTCGGTGTCTAAATTGTGGTTGTAGTAGTCCAAACCTGCTTGTTTCAAGTCTTCCGCCATGCCGTCTTCCAACAAGCCGAATGTACCACATGTTTCCAAACCCAAATCTTTCACGGCTTTGATGATGTCGCTCACCACCACCACATCATCAGGTTTCGGGCCGCGCCATGCCGCGCCCATACAAAAACGACTTGCGCCGCGTTCTTTGGCAATTTTGGCTTTGGCAACAATGGTTTCCACATCTAACATGGCTGATTTTTCCACGCCCGTTTGGTAATGCGCGGATTGGGGGCAGTATTCACAATCTTCAGGGCAACCGCCTGTTTTAATGGATAATAATGTGGATAATTGAATTTTTTGCGCGTCAAAATGTTCGCGATGAACGCTGGCTGCCTGAAAAATCAAATCCAAAAACGGCAAATTAAACAATTCTTCCACTTGGCATTTTCGCCAATACGCTGCCATAGCGTGGGTTTGTAATGGTTTTGCTCGACGCAATGCAATCGGGGCAAGATGTGCCATAATCATTCCTTTAATTAATTTTTCAAATAAAAAATTGACAATTTAAGTATTTTTTTAATTAAATAAACCAATTTTGCCCAAAATATAAGCAAACAATCGCTAACAACGCCAACACCACACCAAACGCATTTAATTTGCTAATCCGCTCGCCAAAACCAACTGCGCCAGCCAACGTCCCCAATACAATCACGCCCATATTCATACCTGCAAACACCAAAGTTGGGCTTTCTTTAAATGCCTGATGTGCTTTTATGTAAAACAAAATATTCATAAAATTCAGGCAGCCGAGTAATAAACCTGCGTAAATATTTTGCCGTTGCCAGCGCGTTTTTTTCACGAATAAATATGCCGTCATCAACACACCAGCCAACACAAATGCAATCAACAAGCTGCCTGAAAACGCCGCGCCTTGTTTGGATAACTGCTTGAATAAAATATCAATCACGCCATAACCCAACCACACTGCCAACAACCAAACCGCCCCACCCTGCGCCGTTTGCGTGGCGGAATGTTGATTCGGCTTGTACAACAAACAACCCAACGCCGCTACTGCCAAAACCAAACCCACTACCCGATGCGCTACCACCGCTTCGCCAAACACCGTAAACGCCACCAACACAGGCAAAAACAGCGATAAACGCTGCGCCGCGTCCGATTTGATAATGCCAACCGCCGCCACCGACCGCCCCATCGCCACAAAAATAGTCGGCAACAACACGCCCAACGCCACAAACACGCTCACCGACTGCCCCGAAAATCCGCCGAATTTCGGCTGCAAAATCGCCACCGTCAGCGCAGTTGCAGCAGCGTAATTGACCGCCACCATTTGCTCAATCGCCATTTGCCGTTGCCGTGCCACTTTCAGCAGTACCGCCACCGACACGCTCATCACAATACTCAAAATTAAAAAGCGCATAGTATTCAATCCTATAGATTTATAGTGGATTAAATTTAGATTAGGACAAGGCGACAACGACCGCCGTGTACATCTAGTACATAAGGGAGTTGGCAACGCTGTACTAATCTAAGAACCTGTATTTACAAACAACTATTTGATAAATTTTAATATTTGTGAAATATACCCTAGTTTAACAAAATTTTCAGCAGATAAATTCGTCTGCTCAAAATCTTTTGCTAAACGTCGAGACCAACCTAACCATGCAAACGTTCGTTCTACAATCCAACGTTTGGGCAGAATA
>NZ_FOJK01000029.1 GCF_900111845.1 Kingella kingae ATCC 23330
CTTTGCGTAATCACAATTTCACAGCCTATGTACGAGAAATGTACACAGGTGCAGAGGCTGGCGGAGTGCGCTGGTTTGCAATCGGTTTTTAAAGGAGATAATCGATGAGTATTTATTTTGATTACGGCGTACAAACATTTTTTGACGACACCATTCACGAAACCGTACCTCAAACCGCGCAAACCATTACTGCCGAGCAGCACCAAGCCTTTTTAAATGCATTAAATCAAGGCGCGTACATTACCCAAGATTTGCAAATTGTACCGCGCCCAAGTACCGCGCACGTTTGGCAGAACGGTAAATGGCGTATATAGCTGCTATTCCAGTTCAATCCGAGACGGCGGTGTGCGCTTCAAAGTCATGCCCTTGCCGCCTGACAAGTGGGATTTAATCCGCGTGGATTTGCCTGAGCAGCGCATACATGAGTTTTACGCTCAAACCAAAGGTGCGAAGTACGATTGGGCTGGCTGTTTGGGGATTGCCTTACCTGCCTTGCGCCAAAACGTGAAAAAATGGTTTTGCAGCGAATGGTGTGCAGGCTGCTTGGGTTATGACCAGCCTGCGCGGTTTAGTCCGAATGGGTTGGCGAAACAGCTTTCAGGCAGCCTGAAATAGCAAAAACCCTGTCTGAAACACAGACAGGGTAGACAAAACAAAAACGGCTGCGTGGCGGTGTAACGAGCACCGTTCCCACGCCTGCACGCTACGCCACCCGAATTACTGACTGATATTCAACGTGCAGCACGGTTCTTTTATATTTGCAGTGCAATACCTTTGGTGGCAAAACAACGGGTCAAACATTTGGTACAGCGACGACAGAAAAAGCATGGAATGCAACGCAAATCGCCGAAAAATTGCAGGCTGCACGACAACGGCTAGGTGGGGTATTCATTGAAAACGAACCGTGGCAACGTTGTGTCAAACGCTACGACCGACCGCATACATTCTTTTATGCCGACCCACCGTACTGGCAAGTCACAGGTTACGAGCGTGTATTTGATTGGACGGAATACGAACAGCTTGCTCAAACGATGCGAACCATGCAAGGTAAGATGATGTTGAGTATTAATGACCACCCCGATATTCGCGCATTGTTTGCCGAGTTTAATATTACAGAATTGCAGCTAGCTTATTCTGTGGGGCGCAAAGCAGAAAGCCGCATACAGCGTGGTGAGTTGGTTATTTGTAACTACTGATTTCAAGCAGCCTGCAACAACAAAAGCGACTGCAACGTCGCTGTTGTTATATTTGATGCTATAAATTCAAATCCAAACGTTTATGGTATCAAAGTTGCAGCGGTTTTATAGGTAATAGCCAGCGATGAGATTGCTCAATTTGCACAGTTGTAAAAAATCCTGCTTGCAATAAGCAGGATTTGAAACTTTGTTGCACGGTATGAAATAAATAATAAGTGGGTTTATCTTGCAAAATGTGGGGAGAATTTCGCGCGTAGCATCAGCCTGCGCGGTTTAGCCCAAATGGTTTAGCGCAATCTTTTAATCAAAAATAAGAAAAAAAGCAGCCTGCACTTGGGTTTATGTCCTGTGCAGGCTGCTTTTTTGCCCCAAAGCGTTAAAAGCGCGGTTAAACGCCTTTGCTAGCTGCCAAATCGAATCAAAACGGCATAATAAACGCCATTTGTTGTTGCTTTTTGATAAGGACGCATTATGACAAACGCAGCCCGACACCACGGCATTACCACCAAAGAATACACCACAGGCGCACGCGCCATTGACGACATTTCTACCGCCATTATCGGCATGGTTTGCACCGCAGACGATGCCGATAACAGCGTATTCCCACTCAACCGCCCTGTTTTTTACACATCAGCCAACGAAGTTTTGGGCAAAGCAGGCAACACAGGCACACTCGCCAAATCGCTCGATGCCATCATTGACCAAGCAGACGCGCAAATTGTGATTGTGCGCGTGCCACATAGCGATAACGCAAGCGAACTCAAAGCCAACATCATCGGCACATCAACAGGCGACACCCACACAGGCATTAAAGCCCTATCACGCGCCAAAGCCACATTGGGCTACACCCCAAAAATCTTGGGTATTCCCGAGTTGGATAGCTTGGACGTATTGAAAGAATTGGTGAGTGTTGCCGAGCGCACACGCGCCTTTGCATATGGCCGCGCAGGCGGTTCAGCCGAATTGACCAAAGTAGCAGAATACCGCAAAAACTTTGGCAACCGCGAATTGATGTTGATTGACAACGAATTTATGGCATTCAACACCGCCACCCAAACCAGCACCACCGCCGCAACCGTTGCCCGAATTTTAGGTGCGCGTGCCAAGTTGGATAAACAAATCGGCTGGCACAAATCCATTTCCAACACCGAAATCAACGGCGTAAGCAGCCTGCAATTCTCACGCAGCTTTGATATTTTAGATTCCAAATGCGATGCCAACACCCTGAATAATGCTGATGTAACCACGCTGATTCGTGAAGACAGTTTCCGCGTGTGGGGCAATCGCACCTGCTCCAACGACAAAATGATGGCGTTTGAAGTGGCAACCCGTTCCGCGCAAATCATTCAAGAAACCATTGCCAGCGGCTTTATGTGGGCAATGGACAAACCCATGCACCCGAGCTTAATGGAAGACATCATCATGATGATTAACGCCAAATTAGCCGAATACGTTGCCAAAGGCTACATTTTGGGAGCGCGTGTGTTTGTGGACAAGAGCAAAAATACCAGTCAAACCGTGCAAGCAGGACAGTTCACATTTAGCTACGAATGGACATACGTTCCGCCATTGGAAAACATGGTGTTTGAGCAATACAACAGCGACACATTCTTTGTAAACTTGGTGGACAAAGTGATTAGCTTTGCCAATAGCTTCAAAGCAGCAACCGTTTAACAACAAGCAGCCTGCACAAAACAAAACGCCGTTAAGCGGGAACTTAACAGCGTTTCTCAATCTATACCGATGAAAGAATGAATAAGCCAAATAGTAACCCCATTAAAATTGACTGTAAAGCGAATTGCAATATAGAAAATTAAGGATACCAAAACAAATGAAAATGCCCAAACAACTCAAAGGTTTCAACCTGTTTACAGACGACGAAAATCAATACGGCGTGATTGTCGATATTTCGCGCCCCAAAATTTCGCGCAAAACCGAAGACTACACCCCCGGTGGCGCAATGGGCGAATTAACCGTTGCCCACGGTTTTGAAAAATTAGAAATGGAAATCACGTCCAAAGGTTATGACGCAGATATGCTCAAAACGATGACCAGCGCGATTAATGGCAAATTATTTCGCTATCAAGGCGCATTGCAAGAAGAAGACGGCACAGGCTATCGCATTTTAAAAGGCGAAGGGCGCGGTCGCATTATTGAAGCCGACCCAGGTACAGACAAACAAGGCGAAGGTGGCGAACACAAGTTCAAAGTTGCCCTGACTTACTGGAAGAAACGCTAAACAGCGAATAAATCTTGGAACTGGATTTTATGCAAAACAAAGCCAGCTTTGGCGGCGTAGACGAGCGTAAAGAACTGCGTCAGGCATTGGGCTTGATGTAATCTAACAACCATGCAGCCTGCAATCCAAACAGAAAGAAACACCATGAATCCCACCATTAAAATCAACCCAGACAACACCGTAACCGTAGCCCTGACCAGTGGCATATTTGTTTTGCGCGAACCAATCGGCAAAGACATGGACGGCATGGGACAAGACTTAATCAAAATTAAACACACCGACACCGTGCAAAAATTGCTATCGCGCATTGCCACGCCGTCCATCACACGCGCAATGTATGGCAAACTCACGCTGCCCGAAACGCAGGCATTGAATGCGGCTATTGATTTTTTTTCAGCGTCCCCAAATGCGAAAGCGGAAATGCAGGCTGCTTTGACGGAATTGGGCTACCTATCGGAATCCGATTCCGAGCCAACCAATTTGCCGCAATAATCAGCCAGCAGCCCAATGTGTGGGAAGCCGCTCACACAGAAGAGCTGAAATACTACAACGCCATCGCCGATTGTCTCGCTCAATGCGCGGCAGCTTTTGGCGGTGGCGTTGCCGCATTTGGGGACTACCCACTACTCGCTTTGCTGCGTTGGACGCATCGCGCGGTTTTGGTAACGCACGGAGATGATGATGACTGACCTAGTGATGAAAATCATTATGCAAGCCACGGATAAAGCCAGCAGCGCATTTGAGCGCGTGCGCCATGCGGCTAGTGGTTTGACGGGCAATTTAAGCGGGTTGCAAAAAGAATTAAGTGGCTTGGATAAAGCGCAACGATTGATTGTGCAACGCAATCAGTTGGACGCGCAAATGCAAAAGACCAGCCGCGCCATTTTAGAAAACCGCCGCGAAGTAAAAGCCTTGCGCGATGAAATCGCCAAATCAGGCGTGCCAACCAAAGCACAAGCTGCAAAATTAGCCGAACTTGCCCAACAATCCGACAAACTCAAAGACGCGCAAAGCAAAAGCAGCGATAAATTGAGCGAACTCAACAGCAAGCTGAAAACCTACGGCATTACCGCCAGAGATGCAGCAGGAGCGCAAGCGCAACTAAACAAAAAGCCGCTTTGGATAGGCTGCGCAAAGCACAGGAAACCGTCAGCAAAGCAAAGGAACTTTCAGGCAACCTGAAAGGTAAAGCCACAACCGCGGCAATGGGTGCGGCTACCGTAGGCGGTACAATGTCTGTGCCAATCAAAGCCTATGCCGAAAGCGAAAGCGCGGGAATGGAATTGCGTGTAGCGATGATGAATAGCGCAGGGAAAGTGCTGCCTGAATACGAAAAAGTGAACGCGCTCGCTACCAGTTTAGGCGACAGATTACCTGGCACAACCGCCGACTTTAAAAACCTGATGACCATGTTAATCCGTCAAGGCGTGTCTGCTCAAACCATTTTAGGTGGCACAGGCGAAGCGGCAGCATTGCTTGCGGTGCAGCTGAAAAAAACGCCCGAAGCAGCAGCAGAAATGGCAGCCAAGCTGCAAGATGCCACGCGAGCGAGCGAAAAAGAAATGTTAGGTTTAATGGATAGAGTTCAAAAACTCTATTACATGGGTACAGACGACAGTAATATTTTGGGCGCATTTTCCAAGTTATCCCCTGCGCTAGACATTACCAAAATGAAAGGCGAAGCCGCGATTAAAACCTTTTCGCCCCTGATTGGTATGCTTGACCAAGCAGGGTTGAGTGGCGATAGCGCAGGTAATGCACTGCGTAAAGTATTCTCGTCCATGATGGCGACTGCCAAAATTAACAAAATCATTTCCGATGCCAAGAAGTTGGGGCAAGTATCCGCTGATTTTAATTTGTCGTTTACAGACGGCAAGGGCGAGTTTGGCGGATTAGAGAATGCCTACACGCAATTAGCCAAACTAAAAAACCTAACCACAGAAACGCGACTAGACATTCTCAAATCTATTTTTGGCGATGACGCAGAAACGCTGCAAGCCCTAAACACTATGATTGACAAAGGGCAAGCAGGCTACAACGAATTTGCCGCTAAAATGGAAGCGCAAGCCAGTTTACAACAGCGCGTAAACGCCACATTAGGCACAGTAACCAACCTTTGGGATTCCGCCACAGGCTCATTTACCAATTTAATGGTGGCAGTTGGCGAATCCATGCAGGGAGAAATCCGCACCGTGATTGGCTGGATTGACGACATCAGCACCAAGTTAGGCATTTGGGCAAAAGCCAACCCCGAAACCGCTAATACTCTGCTGAAAATTGTTGGCGCGATTGGCATTAGCTTGGTGGCGTTTGCGGCTTTGTTTGCTGTGATTGCGGCTGTACTTGTCCCAATGGCAGCGATGAAATTGGCGTGGGCAAGTCTATTTACCAGCATGAGCGGTGGCACAGGTATTTTTACAGCCATTGGCGGCGGCATTCGCATCGTTTCCACCGCCTTGCTCGGCTTTGGGCATGTCGCCAAGGCATTTTTAGTCAGCAATCCATTTGGTTGGGCGATTCTTGCTGTGTCCTTATTGGCAGCGTTGTATCTCAACTGGGAAAAAGTCAAAAACGCCATTGCAGCAGGTTGGGCATGGTTGCGTGGTATTTTGCGCGATAACCCATTGATTGGCGCATTTGCAGGTCCAATCAGCATGATTGCCAGCTTAATCGCCAATTTTGACCGCTTAATTGCCAAAGTGCAGGCTGCTAAACACGCGATTGCCCATTCCAGCTTTGGACAAGCAGCAACAGGCGTTTGGAATAAAGTAAGAAGCGTGGCAGGTTTTTCGCGCGGTGGCTACACAGGTGCAGGCGGTGTGAACGAAGCCGCAGGCATTGTCCACAAAGGCGAAGTGGTGTTCAGTCAGCGCGATGTGGCACGTTTTGGCGGCTGGCAAATGGTTGAGCGTCTGCGACAAGGCGGCGCGAATCTGTTAGCAAAAATGGGCGGTTCAAGCAGCCTTAATATGGGTGCAATGGCAGTTCGTGCAGCCGAAAAATTAGGCGGCATATTTTCAGGCAGCGAAAACAAACCCAGCGTATTGCCACGCCCGACCGTGTTTGCACCGCCCCAAATAGCAGGAATGAGCAGGCTGCACATGGGTGGCGACAACATTACCATTCACATTCACGCCACGCCCAATCAAGACCCACGCAGTATCGCAGATTTAGTCTTGCAGAAATTGCAGCAACGCGACCAAGCCAAACGCCGCCGCGCCAACAGCAGTTTTATGGATAAAGACTAAAACCGTAGAGTGTGCCACGCGCACCAAACCTTTCAGGCAGCCTGAAAAAAACGGTGCGCACGGCACACCCTGCATCAACATAAGGAAACCCAAAAAATGGCACTTGCAACTTTGGGATTGTTCGTATTTCACATGAACACAATCCCCTTTCAAAACATCAGCCGCAGCCAAACATGGAAACACCCACATCAAAATGTCGTTGGCAGCATGCCGCCGTCCCAATTCACAGGCAAAGACCCCGATGAAATCAACATCAAAGCCGAATTACGCCCCGAAATCACAGGCGGCGAAAACACTGTTGAATTTGTGCGCCAAATGGCAAACACAGGGCAAGCGCACCTCTTAATCATGGGAACAGGTAAGCTAATGGGTAGTTTTGTGATTACCAACATTCAGGAAGACCAAAGCGAGCTGATGTGGGACGGCAAACCGCGCTCAATTTCATTCACTATGACTCTAAAAAAAAGTATCCGACCACGCATTCGGTGTGGACGGCGAAGCATTGGGTTTAGCTGTGGGCATGGTACGCGCACTCGCAGGGGTATGATATGGCTTTTGATTTAGACACGCTCGCCAACGCCACCCGAAAAATCTTTGACCAATTATTTGACGACCAAGGGCGACATCTGACCCCAATCGCAGAACTCACAATCAACGGCAAAACATTTGGCACACAAACCCTATCGCGCATTATCAGCCTAGATTTAACCGACAAACGCGGCTTTGAAGCGGACGAATTAACCATAGAGCTAGACGACCACGACGGCGCAATCGCCATACCCAAAATGGGCGACAAAATCACACTCGCGCTGGGTTATGCCGAAACAGGCGTAGTGGATAAAGGCGAGTACCTATTTTCCGAATTTACCCATTCAGGCAGCCCCGATACATTGAGCATTACCGCACGCGCCGCCGACCTCGCCGAAAGCCTAGCCGAGCAAAAAGAAAAATCGTGGCACAAACAAACCCTGCATCAAATCGTGCAAGCCATTGCCACGCAAAACGGCTACACAGGCGAAAAATGCAAAATTGCAGAAAGCTACAAAAACACACGCATTGACCACATAGACCAAACCAACGAAAGCGATGCCAGTTTTTTAAGCCGACTAGCCGAGCAATATGGCGCGATAGCCACCGTAAAACACGGCATTTTTCTGTTCACGCCCGAGGGCGAAGCGCAAACCGTAAACGGCAAGCCCATTCCAGCCTTAACCATTACACGGCAATCGGGCGATAGACACAGCTTTACCTATTCCACCACCGACAGCTACAACGCCGTTCGCGCGTTTTACACCGACAAAAGAACAGGCAAGCGCAAAGAGGTGGTAGTGGACAAAACCAACGTGCAGCCCGAGCGTAAAACCAACCGCAACGGCAAACAAAAACCGCCCCAAGCCAATGCCAACCGCAAAATTGACACCACAGGGCAAAAAGTCAAAACTCTGCGCCATTTGTATGCCAGCAATTCGAACGCATGGAGCGGAGCGCGAACCGCATTCAAAAAACTGCAACGTGGCGCAGCACAATTTAGCATTACACTTGCCGCAGGTCGCCCCGATTTATTCCCCGAAACGCCTGTGATTGTGCAAGGCTTCAAGCCCGAAATTGACCGCGAAAAATGGCTCATCACAGAAGTGCAACACCATTTGGACGACGGCGGCTACACATGCAGCCTGAAACTGGAAGCAATGTTGGATTTTAAGGGCGGCGAAGAATAAAAAAGCAGCCTGCATGTGGGTGCAGGCTGCTTTTATTTATGGCGGATTAACTTTTTCTTTGGAAGAACCAATTTAGCAATTAAATTATCACAAGTTTCAGCCATATCAAGAGAGTCTTGATACGCGCCTTTTCCTGTTGCATAAATAAAGAGTTTACTTAATTCATGAGTTATTTCGGTATCCCTTACTTGATACTCTTGACACACAGATTGAACGGAACGGCGAATATGATTAGCAAGATAACGACAAGTATGAAATTGTTTATCATCGCGCACCAGTAACAACAAATCCTTAATTTCCTTATGAATTTTATCTATTTCATTTTGGAAATAAATTTCTTTACTAGCATGCTTTTCTTGATATTTACCAATCCACCAGCCAATACCAGTCGCGATTACAGTAAAAATATTTAAACTTTTATCCGCAATATCCAATAAATCAGGAAAAGACGGCATTTTATTTACCTTGCATATTCACACGTTTATATTCATCGCGTGCCAATGTAATAATCTGCTCAACAGTAATTGGGTAAAACTCATCTTGCGGTAACACAACTAATTTCTTTAATACTTCTTCATAAGTAAAGCCATCGTGTTTTACTAATCCAACAAACGACTCTCCCAAAAAACCAGAATCAGGCATATCTTGCAATTTAGAAAAATCTACAATCACCTTATCATATTGGTTAAATGCTTCAATTAAATATTGTTTTCGAAAAGCAGCGCCACTGCTAATAGGATTGTCCTGCTCATCTCTCCCCCAAGGGTCTTCAGAAAATTGAGAAACATCAATGGTAATTTTATTATTTATCATAGTTTTCTTTCGGTAAAAGGCTTAACGAGCATTCAATAAGTGTTCCTTGTAATGGAACCTTTAACTGAGACGTAACTAATTTCTTATTTCTAGTTCCTGCTTTTGCCAAGCCAGAACAAATAAAAACATCAGATTTTTGCGCATATTCCACAAGCTTAACAATATTGTCAAGCCCATTTCCTCGCCCAGAGCCAATAAATCGCGACATACCAGCTTGCCATGCCTCTTGTACAATATGCGCATCTTCTAAATTAGAATAAAAAGCAGCGCGAGGTTCCAGGGCAAAATCAACATAAGATTCAGAAATGCCCACGCCCATATCATAAACAATCAAGAATAACGTATCCGTTTCTTCTTCATCTACAAACATGTACCACCAATTTTTATTTTGATAAAAATTAGTTTGATTCATAGGCTTTTTACTAAACGCAACACCATCAGTTGGATACGCATGATGCTGCACATTCATAACCATTTCCGAGGTGGCTGTTCTCAACAACGAGAATAATTTAGCCCATTCACTTTCTTGACCTATGTAACGCTGTTTTATTTTCGATTCGTGAAATGAAAGAATTTGCCGTATTTTACCAGCCAGTGCCGTAAAGTCTCGTCCTTTAGGTCGGGGATATCAGGCACGGACTGCGAAGCAGTCCTAAAAAATGTTAGAATATAGCCAATCCTTTTTTGTTTGATTAGCCAATGAAAATTCTCAAAGCCTACAAATTTGAACTCATACCAAACGGCGAGCAAATCCGCAAACTGAAACAGTTTTGCGGCTGTTCGCGTTTCGTATTCAATCGGGCTTTGGCATATCAAAATGAACAATATGAAGCGAATAAATCGTTTAAATTTAGCTATACTAAGTTAACCGCATTGTTGCCCAAATGGAAACGTGAGCTAGTTTGGCTCAAAGACTGCCACAGCCAAGTGTTGCAGCAGAGTTTGAAAGATTTGGAAAGTGCATTCAAAAACTTTTTTGCAAAACGCGGCGACTTCCCAAAGTTCAAACGTAAAGGCGAAAAAGACAGTTTTCGTTTTCCACAAGGTTGCAAATTAGAACAGCACAACAACCGTATCTATTTGCCTAAAATAGGATTTATCCGCTACCGCAATAGCCGAGCTATTTCAGGCAGCCTGAAAAATGTAACCGTCAGCCAAAAATGCGGTAAGTGGTATGTTTCCATTCAAACAGAATTTGAGACGGAAACGCCAAAACCCAACAGCGGAGAAATCGGTATTGATATGGGCATCGTTCGTTTTGCTACTTTGTCCAACGGCGAATACTTTGAGCCGATTAACGCTTTCAAAGCCTTAAAAGGCAAACTAGCGAAATTGCAAAAGCAGTTCAAACACAAAACTAAATTCAGCAAAAATTGGCAAAAGTTAAAAGCCAAAATTGCCAAATTGCACCACAAAATCAGCAATATCCGTAAAAACTACTTGCATCAAATCAGCAACCAAATCAGCCAAAACCACGCGATTGTGTATGTTGAAGATTTGCAAGTGGCGAATATGTCCAAGTCAGCAAAAGGCGATGTTGAACAGCACGGTAAAAATGTGAAACAGAAATCAGGCTTAAATCGGGCGATTTTAGACCAGTCTTGGGCGGAATTTAGGCGACAGTTGGCGTATAAATTGGCTTGGAATGGTGGTTCTTTGTTTGCCGTTCCGCCACAAAATACCAGCCGATGTTGTCCGAATTGCGGACATACGACAAAAGACAACCGCCAAACGCAGGCGAATTTTGAATGCGTAGAGTGTGGCTATTAAAACAATGCCGATGTTGTTGGTGCAATCAATGTGTTAAAACGTGGGCAAGCCATTCAGGCTGCCTGAAAAAACAAAAATCAGGGCAGGACGTGTCCGTAGCGCGTGTGAAGTGAACAATGCAGTCAGGTTGTCAGCAGCACGAACCCACCGAAGCGAGTCAGCAAAACATTGCTAGCCGCAGTAGGAATCCCCTTGCTTTAGCAAGGGGAGGACGTCAAGCAAAGACGAGCGTTTGCAGCACGCGCGTGAAGTGCAGGCTGCTTTGTTGAGCCGCGGCGAAGCGAAGCAATCTTTAAGCGAGATTGCGGCGCGTTTTGCGGTGGAAGATGAATTTTGGAGCAAGGCAAATTGGCGTGTGTTTCACGATGTGAAAGCGCGAGTAGATTTTAAGGCGATTGATTGGAATCGTGGCACGGCTGCTGGCTACATCGCTAAATACATTGCCAAGAATATTGACGGCAAAAATGCGCTGGGGCAGGAAATTGGCGATGATGACGAGAGTTTGATAGGGGAAAGTGCGGCGGCAACGGCGGCTTATGTGGACGCTTGGGCGAGCTTATGGGGCATTCGTCAATTTCAGCAAATTGGTGGGCCGCCTGTGTCGGTGTGGCGTGAATTGCGCCGTGAGTTTGCCGATAAGCAGCCTGATGAAGACAGCGAAATTTTGCGTGCGGCGCGTGCGGCGGATTTGGGCGACTGGGGTAAATTTGTGCAAGTGATGGGCGGTGTGCATGTGAAACGTGCCGACCGTCCTGTGCAGCTGTATAAAGAATTGCCCATGGAATCGGGCGAAGTGGCAAAAAATCGTTATGGTGAGCCGTGCGATAAAGCGATTCGTGGGGTTTTGTGTGCAACAACAGGCGAAATTCGATTCACGCGCATTCATGAGTGGGTGTTGTGTTTCGATAAAGGTGGCGTAGCCACCCCTTGGACTGGTGTCAATAACTCTACGAATTTGTTGGACGATGAAAAACCGCGTCAAAAATTGGTAAAAAATCCAACCGTGGCAGAAAGTGTGCGCCGTGTATTTGGTCCGACTGCGCGTGCAGGTTGGGCAAAACAGCGCGATTTTATACAGGCTGCTTTGGCGCAAGATTCGGAAGTGCCACCAGCGGTACAACGTCAATGGCGCGAAGAAATGTCGGCTTTGGACGAGAGCTTGCGGTTGCCTGAATGGAATGCGGAGCGTTGGTTGGGTTGGGTGCAACATCATGCCGATGAACAGCAAGAATGGGTGCGCCAAGCGCATGAACAGGCGAATCGCGCTAAACAGCAAAGCGAGCAAACGCAAGAATTGCGCGATTATTTGGCGACTTTGCGAAGCATAGGAACGAGTGCGTGGGACGCTTCGGGCTTTGGTCGCTATGAGAAAAAAGTGCAGGCTGCTTTGCGTGAACAAAGCCGTACGCCTGCGGTGCGCCCTGAAAAATTTATCAAACCAAAACAATACGATAGTTTGGAAAGCGTGTTGCGCGATGCCGCTGCTTTGGAGCAGAAATTGGCAGCGCAATGGGTGGATTGGTTGAATGATTTTTAATCTGCCATATCAAAAGGCGGTGCAGGCTGCTTTGGTTGGCATGAAATGGGCTGGAGGTATGATGAATAGCTTGTTTTTGAATAAAGATGAAATGGTGGTTTTGACAGGCAAGGTGCGTGCCAAACCGCAAATTCGGGCATTGGCAGAGCTGCGTATTCCGTTTTTGGTTAATGCGGCTGGTCGTCCGATTGTGGCGCGTGCGGCGGTGGAGCGTGTGTTGGGTGCGGTGGTTGTGCCTACGCAGTCGCCTGAATCGATGCGCTGGAAAAGTCATCAAACAGATGGTTAAACTGGCTAAATTGGGGGGAGCATGGCAAAAAAACGGTCGTTACCTGCGCGTTTGCGTGAAAAGGTTATGAAAAATGGTAAGGTGTATTATTACTATGACACTTGCCAAAAACCACGTAAATGGTTGCCATTGGGCGCGGATTTTTACGAAGCGTTGAAGCAATATGCGGATTTGGAGCGCGAATTTAATGTGCAGGAAATGGCGACGCGTGTGAGCGATGTTTTGACTTTTGCTTATGTAGCAAAGCGGTATGTGCGCGAAGTGTTGCCGACCAAATCGCTGGCAACGCAAAAGTGTAATTTTCGTGAACTGGATAATTTGTTGTTGTTTTTTGATAAATGACTGCGATGACATGATGAAACCAAACCTATACATTTGCCTAACCCCCCTGCAAGCATGGATTGCCCAACAACTGATACGACAAAAGCAGCCTGCACCCGCGCATTTGCTCATGATTTGCTATGCCGAAGCCGACAACGACAAATTCCGCCACTATTATCAACAAACTGCCGCTTTGTGCGAACACAGCGATTATGTGGTGTTGTCGCAAAACAAATGGCGCAAGAAATTCATGTCGCCCAAATTGCGAAAAAACATTGCCAAGCAATACGATACGGTGTATCTAGCCAGCGTGGATAATGAATCGGTGCATTATGTGTTGAGCCACATCGCGTTTAACCATTTGGAAACCTTTGATGACGGCACAGCCAATTTGTATCACAACAGCATTTTTTATCAGACCCAAACGTTTAATCTGAATAAGCAAATTCGCCGTTGCCTGCAAGGGATTCGCTATCAAACCAAAGATTTGTGCGAATTGTCGCAGCAGCATCACACGCTGTATCGCCAGTTGCCCAATATTGTTGCCCACACCACGCCTTTGCGCTTGTGGCACGATAATTTAGACATTTTGTCCAATGAAAATACACAGTCCTACAAAATTTTGCTGGGGCAGCCCTTGTTTGAACAGGTACAAGACAATGTGGCTTTGTTTACCGCGCTCAATCGCCATATTCAAGCCGATGCGTATTTTCCACACCCACGCGAATCGTATCGTTTGCCCGATGTGGCGTATATCCAAACACCTTTGATTTTTGAAGATTATTTGATTGAGCAGATTCAAAAGCAGCCTGCACGTTCGTTTGCCATATACAGCTTGGGCAGCAGTGCGGCGTTGAATGTGAGTGCCTTTCCCCATGTTCAAGTGTTTGCGTTGCGCCCGAACTTGCCTTTGTTTGACAACGAAACGTGGACAAATTTGTATCGCATACAAAGCCAACTGAATATTCCTATACACGATATAACCCTATGAATCCCGCAACCCTTTCTTTGATTATTCCGTGCTACAACGTGCAGGATTATGTGCAGGCTGCTTTGCAATCGGTTTGGGACAATTTGTCCGAAGAAAATCGGCAGCGCGTGCAATGGATTATCGTCAATGACGGTGCGCGCGATAATACGCCAGCCGTGATTGAGTCGTTTATCGCGCAAAATTTGACTGCTAAAAACGTGCCGCATCAATACATTACGCAAGAAAATGCAGGCTTATCGGCAGCGCGTAACACAGGTTTGGCGCACGCGACAGGCGATTATGTGTTGTTTTTAGACAGCGATGATATTTTTGTGCAGGCTGCTTTGGACAAAATTTTGGCGGTGCTAGACCAGTATCAGCCCGATATTGTGGAATTTGACGCGCAAATGTTTCATCAATACAGCGATTTAACTTTTGCTGCGCCGACTTTGTTTGGCGATTATTTTCGCGATACGCAAAACTTGAATCCGCCAAGCAGCCTGCATCGTGCGTTTGAAGAAAATCGCTGGTATGTGTGGTCGCGTTGCTATCGCCGCGCCTTGCTGCATCAGCACCCATTTGTCGCAGGCAAATTGTTTGAAGACATGATGTTTACGCCTTATGTGTATTTGGCGGCGCAATCGTTTTATGCTTTGCCCGAAGTGCTGTTGGGCTATCGACAAAACGCAGGCAGCATCACCGCCAATGTGTCGCAACGACATATTGACGATTTGTTTTTCGCGTTCACCATGGCGTTAGACAAAATGTCTAACTATCCCAATCATCAAGCCGAATTGCGGATTTTGCAGTTCAAAACGTGGCGATTGATGGTGGCGTATGCCGTGAAACGCTTTCTTAAAACGCGTGATATGGCGTTTTTGCAGCACATTCAGCGTTATCGCGCCCAAACCAAAGCACGGTTTGGTGTCGATTTTGGCTGGTGTGTGGGCTATTTTTTAGGCTCGTTGTGGCGACGTTGGCGCAAGAAATGGGCATAATTCACCGCACTTGCCGTTATTCCTGCGTAGGCAGGAATCCAACGTAGTTATTCAGTTGCTTAACATAAATGTATATAACTCAATGATTTATTACGATGCACCGCCTGCGGACGGTAAACTCAAAAACCCTTTGGATAACAGTGAGCTGGATTTGTCGGCTTCTAGTATTGCGCGTGAAAATAAGCGGCTGTTGGAAGCCTTGAAAATGCAGCCGTTTTTTGCTTTGCGTATGGGGCAGGTGTCCACCAATGGCGATTCTTGGAAAATTAAAAATCAAGGCAGCTTTACGGCAACTGGCTCCATCATGATTACGGCTGCGGATATTGCACCCAACATCACGCAAAAAGGTGTGGACATGAAAATTGGTTTGGACATGGCAACCTTGGCTTTAAAAAAAGCAAGTGGGCGCGATTTTGTGCTGGTTACAGCAGACAGCGATTTTGTGCCAGCAATCAAATTGGCGCGTATGGAAGGCGTGCAGATTTTCTTGGCGCATTTGGGGCATACGGTTAAGCCAGAACTAAAAGAACATTCCGATGTATTGCTGGATAATATTTCGGCTGCTCAATAAAATTACCTTTCTTTTCTTTTATTATATTTTAAATTAAAATAAATTAAAACTAACCGGAATTGAATTATAAAAAAGAATAAACTTAATATAAATAATATATTAAATATGCTATCTGTATGTTTTTTTTCTGATTGAATATAATTGACAAAAGGGCAAGTTAATAATAAATATAAAAACAAATTAATTATAAATCCGTATCTTTGAGAGAATTTGGAAAAATAATAAGCACCTTTGTATAATTCCAATCTCATATCAGAACTTTTAGATACCATAAACT
>NZ_FOJK01000030.1 GCF_900111845.1 Kingella kingae ATCC 23330
TTTATTGGAAAGTCGTTTTGCTGGTTTAAAAAGTGCTTTGAACCACCATATTGGCCTAAATTTAGAGAATAAAACTATGTTTATTAAAGATTATTTTTCTAATTAGGCAGGTTAGGTGTGGTAAAAAACAACCATTTTGTCTTTTAACCCTAAAATCGAGTTTATCCTAGTTATCTAGGACAGCCCCTAATCAAAAGCAGCCTGCACTTTGTGTTTAACTAAAGTGCAGGCTGCTTTTTGACTTGTTTACTTATCCCCAATCTCCAAAATCGCCAAAAACGCGCTTTGTGGAATTTCCACATTACCCACTTGCTTCATGCGTTTTTTACCAGCTTTTTGTTTTTCCAACAATTTTTTCTTGCGCGTAATATCGCCGCCATAACATTTCGCCAACACGTTTTTACGCAAGGCTTTCACGTTTTCACGCGCGATGATTTGACCGCCAATCGCTGCCTGAACCGCAATATCAAACATTTGGCGCGGAATCAATTCACGCATTTTGCTTGCCAATTCACGCCCACGCTGCACCGAAGTTTGACGATGCACAATCAAACTCAACGCGTCCACTTTATCGCCATTTACCATAATGTCCAATTTTACCAAATCAGACGGCTGAAACTCTTTAAATTCATAGTCTAACGACGCATAACCACGCGAAGTAGATTTCAATTTATCAAAGAAATCCATCACCACTTCATTCATCGGCAAATCATAAGTCAGCATCACTTGGCGACCCAAATACTGCATATTGCGTTGAACGCCGCGTTTTTGATTACACAACGTCATCACATTGCCCACATAATCTTGTGGCACAAGAATCGTCGCCGTGATAATCGGCTCTAAAATCGTATCAATCGTGGCAATATCGGGCAATTTGGACGGATTTTCCACTTCAATTTTTTCGCCATTTTTCAACACGACGTCATAGACCACAGTCGGCGCAGTCGTAATCAAATCCATGTCAAATTCGCGTTCCAAACGCTCTTGCACGATTTCCAAATGCAACAAGCCCAAGAATCCGCAACGGAAACCAAAACCCAACGCTTGCGACACTTCAGGCTCAAATTTCAACGAAGCATCATTCAGTTGCAATTTTTCCAAGGCATCACGCAAATTCTCGTAATCGTGGCTTTCCACAGGATACAAACCAGCGAAAACTTGCGATTGCACTTCCTTAAATCCTGCCAACGGCGCGACGGCTGGATTATTCGCCAGCGTAACCGTATCGCCCACTTTTGCCGAGCCAAGTTCTTTTACGCCCGTAATCAGGAAACCCACTTCGCCAGCACTTAATTGTTGTTTTTGAACCGATTTCGGTGTGAATACGCCCAGTTGTTCCACTTGCGTTTCTGCTTTGGTCGCCATAAATTGAACTTTGTCTTTCAATTTAATCGTGCCGTTTTTCACACGAATCAACATCACCACGCCAACATAATTGTCAAACCACGAGTCAATAATCACGGCTTGCAATGGCGCGTTGGAGTCGCCTTCGGGTGCAGGAATTTTCGCCACGATTTCTTCCAGCACGTCTTCCACGCCCAAGCCCGATTTTGCCGAACATGTTACCGCGCCCACCGCGTCAATACCGATGATGTCTTCAATTTCTTGCGACACGCGGTCGGGGTCGGCGGCTGGCAAATCAATTTTATTCAGCACTGGCACAACTTCCACGCCCAAATCAATCGCCGTGTAGCAGTTCGCCACCGTTTGCGCTTCCACGCCTTGCGATGCGTCCACCACCAACAACGCGCCTTCACAAGCGGACAGCGAACGCGACACTTCATAGGAAAAGTCCACGTGTCCGGGTGTGTCAATTAAGTTTAATTGGTAGATTTCGCCGTTTTTGGCTTTGTAATTTAAGGCAGCCGTTTGCGCTTTAATCGTGATGCCACGTTCTTTTTCAATATCCATAGAATCAAGTACTTGTGTACTCATTTCACGCAAATCCAAACCGCCGCAGTATTGGATAAAGCGGTCAGCCAATGTAGATTTGCCATGGTCAATGTGGGCGATGATGGAGAAATTTCTAATGTTTTTCATAGTTTGTTTAGGGTTGATTGAATGTGCAGGCTGCTTTTTTTAGTCGTTTCAATTCAAGATGGCATTTTGTAGGCTGGGTCATGACCCAACAAAACTTATCAATGGTTAAATTAGTTCAATGTTGGGTCGCGCCCCACCTACGACTAAATGCAGCGCAATAGTTAAAGTAAAATCCGCGCATTTTAACAGAAAAAGTGCAGGCTGCTTGCGAAAAAGCAGCCTGCACTTTACAGACCATTAGAATGCGTAATTACAATTTAGCCGCAGCACGCAATGCCGCTGCTTTGTCGGTTTTTTCCCAAGTAAATTCAGGCTCTTCTCTGCCAAAATGACCATACGCAGCCGATTTAGAATAAATAGGACGCAACAAGTCCAACATTTGAATAATGCCTTTGGGGCGCAAATCAAAATGTTCGCGCACCAATTTAATCAATTCGGCTTCGTTCAATTTGCCTGTGCCAAACGTGTCAATAGAAATGGAAGTCGGCTCGGCAATGCCAATCGCATACGAAATTTGGATTTGACATTGCGATGCCAATCCAGCCGCGACAATGTTTTTCGCCACATAGCGACCTGCATACGCGGCAGAGCGGTCCACCTTGCTTGGGTCTTTGCCCGAAAATGCGCCACCACCGTGCGGAGCTGCACCGCCATAAGTATCCACAATAATTTTACGACCTGTTAAACCACAGTCGCCTTGTGGGCCACCGATGATGAATTGACCTGTCGGGTTGATGAAGTATTTGGTTTCGGGCGTGATTAAATCGGCAGGCAACACAGGGAAAATGATGTGTTCTTTAACCGCCGCGCACAAATCTTCGTGGCTAATGCTTTCATCGTGTTGTGTAGATAAAACCACTGTGTCAATGCGCGTTACGCGACCTGTTTCGTTGTCATATACCACCGTTAATTGCGCTTTGGCATCGGGGCGCAACCACGGCAACAAACCGCTTTTGCGTACTTCGCTTTGGCGTTGCATTAAACGGTGGCTGTAATAGATGGCAAACGGCATCAGCGTGGGCGTTTCATCGCAAGCATAGCCAAACATCAAGCCTTGGTCGCCTGCGCCTTGGTTCAAATCCAAGCCTTCGCCTTCGTTTACGCCTTGTGCGATGTCGGGCGATTGTTCACCATAGTTCAACACCAGCTTGAATGTGTCGGCAGCAAAGCCCAATGCTGGGTCGTTGTAGCCAATTTTACGGACGGTTTCACGCGCCACTTGTTCGTAGTCCACTTTTGCGGTGGTTGTGATTTCGCCAGCCAATACGCATAAATCGGTCGCTACCAAAGTTTCGGCAGCCACACGCGCTTTGGGGTCTTGTGCGAAAATTGCGTCCAAAATCGCGTCTGAAATTTGGTCGGCTACTTTGTCTGGGTGTCCTTCTGACACCGATTCTGATGTGAATAAATATTCGCTCATGATGTTCTCTATAAATGAAATGGTTACAAAAAAAGTATTTGGGCATATCAAACCATATAGTGGATTAAATTTAGATTAGGACAAGGCGACAACGATCGCCGTGTACAGCTAGTACATAAGGGAGTTGGCAACGCTGTACTAATCTAAATTTAATTCACTATATTAGGCTTGATATGTTGGCATTCGTATAGATAAAAAAATGCCCGCATTAAGCGGGTTTGGATTGCTTGGGATAAAAACCCAAAGCCACATCGGTTTGTTAAACCGTCCACCTTACTGTACAACAGCAGGTTGGCATGGAAGTTCCAACTCTTAATGCAGGGCGCATGGTAGCAAAAAATCGGGAATAGGACAAGGCAGCCTGCACAAAATAAAGTGCAGGCTGCTTTTTATCATAACTCAATATTTTTCAATTTCGCCACCGTGTTGATGTCCTTATCGCCGCGCCCCGACAAATTCACCAAAATCACTTCATCTTTGCTCATTTTTGGCGCATTTGCCACCGCCCAAGCCAGCGCGTGTGAGCTTTCCAACGCTGGGATAATCCCTTCATATCGGCACAACAAATCAAATGCTTGCAACGCCGCGTCATCATTTGCCGCATGATATTCCACGCGCCCGATGTCGTTTAAATGGCTGTGTTCAGGCCCAATCCCAGGGTAATCCAAACCTGCCGAAACCGAATGCGTCCCCAGTACTTGACCATTTTCATCTTGCATCAAATAGCTGCGGAAACCGTGCAACACGCCAATCGGTGCTTTTGACGTAATCGGCGCAGCGTGTTCAGGCGTATCCACACCGTGTCCGCCCGCTTCCACGCCCACCAAACGCACATTTTCTTCGCCAATATACGGATAGAACAAGCCAATCGCATTTGAGCCGCCGCCCACGCAAGCCACCGCCACATCAGGCTGCCTGCCAATCGCTTCCAACATTTGCTCTTTCGCTTCGTTGCCAATCACGCATTGGAAATCGCGCACCATTTCAGGATACGGCGCAGGGCCTGCCGCCGTGCCGATGATGTAGAACGTATCGTCCACACGCGCCACCCATTCGCGCATGGCTTCGTTCATCGCGTCTTTCAGTGTGCGGCTGCCACTATCCACGCCCACCACATTCGCGCCCAATAATTTCATGCGGAACACGTTGGGGGCTTGGCGTTGAATGTCGTCCGCGCCCATGTAAACGTGGCATTCCATACCAAAACGTGCTGCTACCGTTGCGCTTGCTACGCCGTGTTGTCCTGCGCCCGTTTCCGCAATCACGCGCTTTTTGCCCATGCGTTTGGCGAGCAAGGCTTGACCAATCGTGTTGTTTACCTTGTGTGCGCCTGTGTGGTTTAAATCTTCGCGTTTCAACCAAATCTGTGCGCCGCCCAAATGTTCCGACAAGCGTTTGGCGTGATAAACAGGGCTAGGACGACCGACATAATGTTTTAAATCGTGGCGAAATTCTGCCCAAAATTCAGGGTCATTTTTCGCTTGATTGTAGGCTTCGGCCAATTCTTGCAAAGCTGGGATTAGCGTTTCGGCAACATATACGCCACCGTGTTCGCCAAAAAAACCGTTTTGGTCTGGGGCTTGGTAATTTTTTGTCATGGGGATTCCTTTCAATAAAAATCGTCAATCAATATAGATGATAAAAGTGCAGGCTGCTTTTTTAAGTCGCAAACGCCCACAGCATATTCGCCAACAAATACCACACCATTGCTGCTGTAATGCTGTTGTAACGGCTACGCAAACTGGTTGCCAGCAGCACCAATGCAGCAAACAAAATAATGTGCAGCGCAAACACCAGCGCAACTTGTAAATCAAGCCCAAAAGCGAACAGCAAACCAATCGGCAATAAAAATACCCACGCTGGCAAAGTGTAGCAAGCAGCCTGCACGCGCCCTTCAAGCAAATATTCAAAACCTTGTTGCAGCGATTCCACGCTTTGTTTTTGACACGCGATAGACAAAATAGACGCAACAGCATAACACCACGCAATAGTGATTGCCGCTGCCGTGCCACTAATCAACATCACCCAAATCAAAACCAATGGCGATGCCAGCGATAAGCCCAAAAACACATGGCGAACAAGACGTAAATGCAGGCGTTGCGCCATTGCTGCCCACGCGCCCACGCTGGCAAACGCGGTAATCAATAACGTGGAAAACCATGTTTTGACCCAAGTAGGGATTGAAGCAATACCATCGTTAAAATACAAAAAAGCAATGTCTGCCCATGTATGTACTTTGCGGACTCCGTTGAGCGCGTCTGCAAAATAACCCATAAACACCGAACACACGCTAAACAGCAAAATAAGCTGCACCGCTGCACCCGACCATTGGCTATTGCCGCGACCTGCCGACAGCGCGTTAATCAACACCACGCACGCAAACGCCCACGCCGTCATCGGCAACCAAATAATCATAGAAAAACCTTCAATAGAAACAAAGTTTTCTTTTGCTACGGCTAAATAAGCCAGCGTGATGAGCCAGCCAATCGCAAAGGCAATCCACGACATAATCGGCGCAACCAAAATCCGCGAATATGCCATTTGCCATGGCGACAATGCCGACATTCGCAACTGGTCAAACGTGTTGGACGCGATGTCTTGTTTTAGACTGCGTTCTATCAACACATAAGCCGAAATCGCGGCAAAACCCATGCCACCCGAGCCAATCATTATCCAGTTTCTTTGCCAATATTCATCGCCATAGTCCGCCGACAGCAAAAACAGCGCGTACATTAGCACAATACCCGCCAGCAGCCCCCAACCAAAGTTGAGCCACAACAGGCGTTGAAATTCTGCGTTTACATAAATTTTGGGGACTTGAATTACTTTTTTCATGCTTCACCTTTCTTGGCGGTGTTTAAACTGTTTTGATAGCTTTGCAACATCGTGGTTTTGACGCGCTGCGCCTCGCTCAATGGCAAAGCAGCCTGCACAATATCGCGCAACAGGGCAACGCGCACATCATCGCCATTGGGCAGTGTTACCAACAAACTTTGCGCGTTGTTTTCCTGCACCAAAGCAGCCTGCACATTGGGCAAGGCTTGCACGATTGGCAAATAATCTCGCGCATTGCCAACAAAGTGCAGCGTAATGGTTTGTTGCGTTTGGGCGATGGGATCAGCAGCGTTCAAGGCTTGGTGCGCTTGGATTCTGCCCGATTTAATCACCAGCATATGCGTACAATATTCGTCCAGCTCCGACAAAATGTGGCTGGATACCAAAATCGTCATGCCCTCAGCTTTGAGTCGCAACAACAGTAACGATAATTCGTGTCGTGCTTCGGGGTCTAAACCGCTGGCAGGTTCGTCCAACAGCAAAAATTTGGGACGATGCACAATCACTTGCCCAATGCCAACGCGCTGTTTTTGTCCACGCGATAACGCGCCGATTTTGTGATAGAGCTTGTCTTGCAAGCCCAATAGTTCTACCGTTTCGCCAATGGTTTGCGCCAATTTGTTGTCGGGCAAACCGCGTGATTTGGCGGCATAAGTCAGGCATTGAATCACGCTTAAATCGGGCGGTAAACCAAAAAAGTCGGGCAAATAACCCAGTTGCGCGAAGCTGGCGCGTGGGTCGTCCAAAATCGGTTTGCCGTTTAAAAAGACTTCGCCATCGCTGGGGACTTCCAAGCCAGCCATGCAGCGCATTAGCGTGGATTTGCCTGCGCCGTTTGGTCCGATTAAACCTGTGATGCTACCTTCGTCTAACTGCACGTTGATGTCGTGCAACACGATGCGGTCGTCATAAGAAAAATACAGCGATTGAATGTTGAGCATATTGAATAAGCCTGTGGAAAATGGGTAACGCATTAAAACACAATGCAGGCTGCTTTGGAAGACACGATTAACGTTGTCGCACAGTAAAATTACAAGGTAGAATAGCTTACAAAATAACCACTCATAGGAGAAAATCATGAACTATTCAAATGATGTAAAAGCCTTGTGGAACGACTTATGCAGCGGCTAGAAACCGTTTGAGCTATTTTGGCTGGCGGCGTTTTTGGCAGCGCAAGGTTGGGCATATTGGCAGCAACCCGATTCGTGGCTTGTTATGATTTCGGGCATATCGGGCATTATTTGTGTGGTTTTGGTCAGCAAAGGCAAAATGGTTAATTATTTGTTTGGCTTAATTTTTGCCTATACCTATTTTTATGTGGCGTGGAAAGCCAATTTTTTGGGCGAAATGAATACCGTGTTGTATGTGTATTTGCTATCGCAATTTATTGGCTATTTTGTCTGGAAAGAGCATTTGCAAAAAGACGGCACAGGCGAAGCGGTTCGCGCCAAGAAATTAAGCGCAAAGGGCTGGATTGCGTTGGTGGTGTCGCTGGTGGTTAGCACTTTGCTGTTTGTGCAAGCACTCAACGCAGCAGGCGGCAGCTCCACAGGCTTGGACGGCATGACAACGGTGATTACCGTTGCCGCGCAACTACTGATGATTTTGCGCTATCGTGAACAATGGATTTTGTGGATTGGCTTGGTAGATAGTAAATTTGCAGCAGAACAGAGCAATCAACTAACTCATTTATTGGTGTGCAAAACAAAAGAATCGCACCAACAAAAGCCATTTATCGGCAATGATTACGCCAATCATGCGGGTAGGGGGCAAGGAATTATTAACCAAATTTGAACAGTATTTGAATACGAAGTGTTCTGGATAGCCCTATAAAAAAGCAGCCTGCACATTTAATCCATGTGCAGGCTGCTTTATATAATGGCTACATTCGCATCTCAATAAACCGTTTTGCGTTATAATCACGCGAATTTTAATCAACCAAAAGTAAAGAATATGAACAAAAAAGAACACGCTTGCTCGTTTTGTGGCAAAGCCGAACACGAAGTCAAAATGTTAATTGAAGGCGAAGATTCGTTTATTTGCAACGAATGCGTAGCAGCCTGTAACACGATGTTGCAAGACGAATCCAAAGCGAAAACGACATCAACAGGCAAAACCAAAGCCGAACAAGACAACACGCCCTTACCCACGCCAGCGCAACTGGTCGCGCAATTAAACGAACACGTTATCGGGCAAGAACAAGCGAAAAAATCGCTGGCGGTGGCGGTGTATAACCACTACAAACGCCTGCGCCAACCCGATACGGCAGACAAAGTGGAATTGTCCAAATCCAATGTGTTGATGATTGGGCCGACTGGCTCGGGCAAAACTTATATGGTGCAATCGTTGGCGCGACATTTGAATGTGCCGTTTGCGATGGCAGATGCAACCACGCTGACCGAAGCGGGCTATGTGGGCGAAGACGTGGAAAGCATTGTGACCAAACTGCTGGGCAACTGCGATTTTGACGTGGAAAAAGCGCAAAAAGGCATTATTTATATTGATGAAATTGACAAAATTTCGCGCAAAAGCGACAGCCCGTCTATTACGCGTGATGTGTCGGGCGAAGGCGTGCAACAAGCCTTGCTTAAACTGATTGAAGGCACGGTTGCCAATGTGCCGCCACAAGGTGGTCGCCGCAATCCCAATCAACAATTTATCGCGGTGGACACCAGCAATATTTTGTTTATTTGCGGTGGCGCGTTTGCAGGTTTGGACAAAGTGATTCGTCAGCGCACCGAAAAAGGTGGCATTGGCTTTGGCGCGAATGTGCATAGCAAAGACGAAGACAGCCGCATTAGCGAACTGTTTGAACAGGTTGAACCCGAAGATTTAATCCGTTTTGGCTTAATCCCTGAATTGATTGGTCGCTTGCCTGTGCTGACTTCGTTGGCAGAATTGGACGAAGTGGCGTTGGTTCGCATTTTAACCGAGCCGAAAAACGCGCTAGTCAAACAGTATCAAGCCTTGTTCGCCATGGAAAACAAAGCATTGCAAATTGATGATGATGCGTTGCGAGTGGTCGCGCAGTTGGCAATGAAACGCAAAACAGGGGCGCGTGGTTTGCGCTCTATTATGGAACGCGCTTTGCTGGAAACGATGTATTTGTTGCCGACTTTGGACGATGTTGCTACCGTGGTCGTAAACAAAAATGTGATTGAAAACCAAGTGTTACCGAAGTTTTTACGCGCAGATGGCAGCGAAGTTGTGCCGTCTATTTAAAACCAAAAGCAGCCTGCATTTTTAATGTTGCCGTAGTCGTAGGTTGGCATGACCCAACAAAAATAATGCAGGCTGCTTTTCCCACACAAAGGATTACCCTATGTTAAACAGCAAACCCACTCTGGAAACCGCATTCGCGCACCGCTCTATCCGCAAATTCAGCGATGAGCCGATTTCTGCCGAAATGTTTGACGCGATTATTCACGCAGGGCAAATGGCTTCCACGTCTAGCTTTATGCAGGCGGTGAGCATTGTGCGCGTTACTGACCGTGCCATTCGCGCCCAAATCCGCGAAGTGTGCGCCAATGCCTATCAAGGCAAACTCGGTCATCATTATGTTGAAAACTGCGCCGAATTTCTGGTGTTTTGCGTGGACACCGCGCGCCACACCCAACTTGTGCCAGACGCGCAAATTGAGTGGACAGAAGTCTTGCTAACAGGCGCGGTGGACGTGGGCATTTTCTCGCAAAATGTGTTGTTGGCAGCCGAATCATTGGGTTTGGGCGGCGTGTTCATCGGCAGTTTGCGTAACGACATGACCACGATTAGCAAATTGTTGGACTTGCCACACGGCGTCATGCCCATGGTTGGTATGTGCTTGGGACACCCAGCGCAAGAGCCTGTACAGCGTCCGCGCTTGCCTGCAACGGTAGTGGTGAGCGAAAACCGTTATCGCCCAGCCAGCGCAGACGAATTGGCACAATACGATGAAGTGGTACATCAATATTACTTGACGCGCAGCAATATGGATTTGACGTGGTCGCAACAAATTGCCGCCAATTTGCGTGGCGAAGTGCGCCCGAATGCGTTGGCGTATTTGCAATCACAGGGCTTTGCAAAGAAGTAAATCAGTAAATAAAACAAATTGCAGGCTGCTTTTTCACGTTAAAAAGCAGCCTGCACTTTTTATAGTGGATTCAATTTAGATTAGGACAAGGCGACAACGACCGCCGTGTACATCTAGTACATAAGGGAGTTGGCAACGCGGTACTAATCTAAATTTAATTCACTATATGTTGAACAATGCTTGACAAACCCATTATCGCAGTCCTAAAATTCGCTACATCTTTTAACAGAAAGTTTACATCATGCAAAACGCTTTATTCACACGTTCATATTATTGGTACCCCACTTCGGTGCGGTACAGCTTTGTTGCACGTGGATAACCACTTTTGCTATCAAAACAACCGCCCCGATTTTTGTGGCGGTTTTTTTTTTGCCGTTTTATCGCATGACCGAATTTCCGCCACAGCATTTATTTATGTTTACAAAGGAATCATCATGCAAGCCATCTCTCTTATTGACCCAATTACACCTGCAATCAAATCCCTGCGCCAATGCTGTTTGCTTACCGACGGCAACGCGCATCGCACCGATTTATTGGCGCAACACAATCTGGATTTTGCCCACAACGATAAAATCAGCGAAGCCATGCTGCCCGAAATCCGCACCGTTGCCATGCTGATTGCTGCCAGTCGCCACGATTTTAGCCAAGCCAGCCCAGCTCAATTTACTGATGAAGCCGATTGGTTTGCCGCTCGAATCATTGTGCTAAACGTGCGCCATTTTCATTTGAATGTACGACTCGCGCCCATGCTGCACCTTGCTAACCAACGCGCCGAACAATTTGCTGCACACTATGATTTGCCGTTTATGCCAGCTCAAATTCGCCCCAGTTTGCATCAAAAACGCCCAAACGGCATCTTGTTGATGGATTGCGCTATAACTGGCACAGCGCACGAAAATTTGTTGGAAAACAGCCGCGCTTTGCGTGCTTTGTTGTTCAAAATCGTGTAAAGATTGCGGTTTTGCCAGAAAATTGCAGTAAGATGCACTTATACCAATTATTCCACAGAAAGGAATCACAAATGAAAAACACCACATCTCGTTTATTAGCAGCCTGCACTTTGGCAATGCTTGCACCATTTGCGATGGCAAAAGAGCCACAAATCAGCAGCAACACTTCTGGCATTAGCGATGCAGGCTTTTTGACCAATATTACCAACGCATCAGTCGGTATGGGCGCAGCCGAACCGCTGAGCATTAGCAGCACGCAAAACGGTGGCAAACTGGTGGTTGTGGTAACAGGCAGCAACGGCACAAGCTGTAAAATCCCGACTAGTAATGGCAATCCGCCGCAAATGCAAGGGATTAACTGCAAATAATAGGAAAAGCAGCCTGCACTTTGGATTGAATACAAAGTGCAGGCTGTTTTTTTGTTTACATCATTCAATCTACATCACATTCAGATTGAAATCGCTGACATACTTCTAGATTGATACGCACAAATTCTTGCCAAGAATAGTGCTGCGTTAAGTGTTGCAGATAATACTCTTCCACCCAACAAACCAAAGGACGCTGTTCATAAATCGTACATAAATTTGTCTGCTCATCAAAATAGCGACAAACACCATCGCCACGATTTAGCCATGATGTTTGTCCGCTTAAATGCACTTTTTTTTTACAGCACAATCCGCAAGCAGTACAGGGAAAAGGTTCTAACTTACTCATTAAAAGCTAATGACTTTTGTGTCATTGTCTTTCATAGCGTGTATAATTTTATTCACATTTTGCAATGGAGAATCTTTGGAAATATTGATAATGCCATCAATCGCAGCATTGATAACGTCCATATTGCCCGAATCCATGCCTTTGTCTAACGCATCAAATAAACCATCAATCATTTCTCTGCGTTCTTTGAATGTTTCTTCCAAATATGTTTTCAGAATTTCTTTTTGGTTACTTAATTCGGTTAGGCGGACATCTTTCCATGCTTGGTGGCGTCCTGAAAAGTGTGCTGTAAAACTAAACAATGCTAAAATGAATATCAAAGAAAGCCAAATCAAAAACTTTCTTGTGATAAAACATACTTTTAGAAAAGCAACACGTTTTTCTAAACGCTCGCCTTACTTTGTGCCGTAAACGACAGTTATTACCCTCAATGCCAACTGTGTGTTGCTTACCAACTAGATGTCATTCTTCATTTGAAAAGACATTTAAAAATGCAG
>NZ_FOJK01000019.1 GCF_900111845.1 Kingella kingae ATCC 23330
CCTTTAAATCAAATAAATTTAAATTTTTATTTTCTAATAAATAAGACATATCTTTGTGCTTATGACCTTTCAAAAAAGAAATTGTCTGACAAAACATATCCTTTATATATTCAGGTTCTTTTTTTAAACTTTCCGCTTTTTCACCACAAAAATATTTTTTCATCTGTTCAAAATTAGAAATTTCTCTTTTTGAAAATACATCGTAATACGTTTTATACAAACCAACTAAAAATGCAAAAATTGGTATAAGTTTCAATAATGCTTCCATTTTCTTAATCTATCCTTTCAGGTCACCTGAAAAATCAACATTTCACCAACGCCAATTGAGCAATTTCAAAATCTGAAAAATGATGTTTCACGCCTTGCACGTCTTGGTAGGTTTCGTGTCCTTTTCCTGCAATCAAAACAATGTCTTGCGGTGCTGCTTGCGCGATGGTTTGCTCAATCGCAGTTTGTCTATCCACTTGCACCAAGGCAGCATTGGGTACGGTAGGCAAGATGTCAGCAATAATTGCGTTTGGGTCTTCCATGCGCGGATTGTCGCTGGTAACAACCACTTTGTCCGCGCCCTGTGCCGCCACCGCGCCCATTAACGGACGTTTGCCACGGTCGCGGTTGCCGCCGCAGCCAAACACGCACCAAAGCTGGCTTTCAGGCTGCTGAATTTCGCGCAAAGTGGACAATGCTTTTTCCAGCGCGTCAGGCGTGTGGGCGTAATCCACCACCACTAACGGCTTGTTTTCTCTGATAATACAATCCATGCGCCCTGTGGCTGCGCGGATTTGCGCCAATGCCTTTAAGGCTGCCTGAAACGCGTAACCTTCCGCGCACAATGCACCCAACGCGGCGGCAAAATTTTGTGCGTTGAATCGCCCCAGCAAGCGCGTTTGTACGCTGCCATTGCCCCAAGGTGTTTGCAAACCAATTTTCATGCCTTGCGTGTTCGCCACAAATTCTGTGATTTTGATGTCGGCGTGTTCGTTGAAACCGTAAGAATAAACGTGCAGGCTGCTTTGTTTTAATTCAGCAACCAATTTTGCGCCAAATTCATCATCGCTGTTGATAATCGCGTTTTGCAAGCCTTGCCAATGGAATAATCGCGCTTTTGCTTCACCGTATTCTTCCATGCTGTTGTGGTAGTCCAAATGGTCGCGCGTTAAATTTGTAAATATGGCGGTTTGGAATGGTACGCCATTTACGCGGAATTGGTGCAAGCCGTGGCTGGACACTTCCATGGCGATATGGCTCGCGCCCGATTGCTGGAATTGGCGCAACAAAGTTTGCACGGAAACAGGGTCGGGCGTGGTGTGCGTGGTTTCTTGCAATGCGCCCCAATAGCCATTCCCAACCGTGCCAATAATCGCGCAGGCAGATTTATTTTCCAAAATATCAATCGCTTGTGCCAACCATTGCGTGATTGACGTTTTGCCATTCGTGCCAGTTACGCCAATAATGTTCAGGCTGCCTGAAACATTTCCATAAACTGAATTCGCCAAAATCCCAGCGCGTTGGCGTAATTCCGCAATCGGCTGGTTGGGAATTTGCCAATTTTCATTCCACACAAAATCGCCGTCCGCGTCCCAATACACAAACGCTGCACCTTTTTCAATCGCGGATTGAATGTAATTGCGTCCGTCCGCGTATTCGCCTTGACACGCGATAAATACATCATTTGGTTGAATTTTTCGGCTGTCCGAATGCAGCGTTTGGCTGGCTGAAACGGTGTATTTTAATTCGGGTAATTCGGTATTTTTTGGGGTAGCGATTTTGCTAAACATTTTGTTAATCCTTTGTATTTTTATTTAAAATATGCTTTTCTATCAATATAATAAAGTGCAGGCTGCTTTTTTCTCCAAAACACAAAAGCAGCCTGCACAATGCAAAGACCCTTGCTACGCAAGCGCAGCAAAGGTCTGTTGTTATACATTATCGCTTGGCTGTTTGAGTGGTGGCTTCTGCTGGGGCGTAGGTTGGTTTCACGCCCATCAGTTTTAATCCACCTGCCATAATGCCGCGGAATACAGGACCTGCCACCGTGCCGCCATAATAACTACCACTTGGCTCATCAATCGTAACCGCTACAATCAATCGTGGATTTTTTGCAGGCGCAAAACCGACAAAACTAGAACGATATTTGCCTTCGTAGCGACCATTGACTACTTTTCGTGCTGTACCCGTTTTGCCTGCTACATCGTAGCCAGCCACTGCACCAGCCTGACCTGTGCCACCTTTTTGGGTAACACTAATCATCATTTCACGCATCAATCTTGCCGTTTCAGGTTTCAGAACTGGCTCGCCTTTGGGTGTATGGGCTTGCTTAAAAATTGTGGCTGGCATCAGATGTCCATCAGTGGTAAATATTGTATAGCCTTGTGCCAATTGCAATAAATTGGCTGTGATAGAGTAGCCATAAGACATAACCGCTTTATCCAAACGACTCCATTGTAGTGCCGCTTTCAGTGGGCTAACTTGTTCGCCTACCACGCCAGACTGCGTTTTACGTCCCAATCCAACAGATGAAAAGTAATCATACAAATCTTGATTTTCGTACATGGAAGCAATTTTGCTCACGCCAACATTAGAAGATTTTTGCAAAATACCTTCTGTATTCAATGACTTATAAGCATGAGAGTCGCGAATCATTTTATTAGCAACTTGATATGATTCGGTGTTAAACCAAGTATCACGTGTGATTTTGCCATCGTCCAAAGCCTTTGCCACAACAAAGGGCTTCATCACAGAACCAGGTTCTAATATCGCACCCACAGCAAAATTACGGCGATTTTCTTCGGGATATTGTTCGTAAAAATTGGCATCGTAATCAGGCAAACTGCTCATTGCCAACACTTCGCCTGTTTGCGCGTCCAAAACCACCGCACCGCCTGCTTTGGCATTGAATTGGGTCAAAGCAGCCTGCAACTGCTCGCGTGCCAAACGCTGCATCGGTTCATCTAGCGATAGGGTAATGGTCTGACCTGATTTGGCTGATATATTTTCTGGCGAATCAATCAGTTCTACTACATTTTGATGTCGGTCGCGCAACACAATTTGTTTGCCATCTGAACCTGTTAATTGTTCATTTTGGCTAAATTCCAAGCCTTCCAAACCTTTGCCATTGCTATTGGCAAAACCGACAATGTGCGAAAACAAATTGCCTGTTGGATAGGTGCGCTCGGAACGCTCTTCAAAACGCAAAGTAGGAATACGCAAAGCCTTTAATTTATCGGCTTCTTGCAAAGACAATTCGGTTTTAAATTGCACATATTGGCTGGTTGTATCTTTCAATTTGGTGCGTACTTCGGCTTCGGGTAATTTCAACAAATCCGCTAATTGAGCAAATTGTTGGTCAGAAATCACATTCCAATTAACTGCATCGCCTTTGCGTTTGGGTTCGTAAATCGCCTTTGGATTAAACGTTGCCACTTTCATATAACGGCTTACCGCTAAAAGTGTGCCGTTGCGGTCGGTAATCACACCGCGCAAAGCAGGCTCACGAATGCTGCGAACCACACGCGCTTCGCTACTGGAATTTAATTCATCGTGGTATTTGCTTTGAACCAAAAAACTATATCCCAGCAAAGTCGCAAATACGCCACCAATGCAGCAAAACAACAAAGACAAGCGTCCGCCACCTTGGGCAACCAAAGGTGTTTTTACTTCTTTCTGTGCCATGTAAGGCTTATGTTCATTACGAATTAGCATTTTTTCATCAAATATTTTAAATAGTTACATTCAATATTGCACCGATACAGTATCCTTTTCGGTTGGTTGGTGCATTTTCATCATTTCGGCTGCTTGTTCAATCGCACGGGCATCGGTTAAGCGACTTCGTTCATACGTCAATTCCGCTTTATCTTGATTCAAACGGATTTCTTCTTCTTGACCTTTGGCGTATAAATGCGTTTGGCGTTTAATCCCCAAACGTAAGTCGGTTACATACAAAGCCGACAAGGTTACTGCTATCAACAAAATACAATTTATTTTAGAAAACATTGTGTTGCCTTTGTTTACAAAGCAGCCTGCACATCAAACTGCCCAGTTGTGCGTTCTGCTACACGCAGCACCGCCGAACGGGCGCGTGGATTGTGTTGTACTTCCTGCACGCTGGCTTTGCTGGCTTTGCCAATTAACTGCAATGGCGGTTGTGGCAAATCTGCTTCCTTAATCGCAGCCCATTTTGGCAAAGGCGCGTGACTGCTGTGTTGGCGCATAAACTGCTTCACAATGCGGTCTTCCAACGAATGAAACGCAATCACCGCCAAACGTCCGCCCACATTTAACCGATTGACGACTTGCGGCAAGACTTGTTCCACTTCGTCCAATTCGCGGTTAATAAAGATGCGAATGGCTTGGAACGTACGCGTTGCGCGGTCTTGACCGCGTTCGCGACTACGGACGCATTGTGCCGTAATCGCCGCCAACTGGCGGGTTGTATTGATGGGACTTTCGCTGCGTTGCGCCACAATGGTGCGCGCAATCTGGCGACTAAACCGCTCTTCACCATAATTTTTGATTACCTCGTGTATTTCCTGTTCGCTAGCCACCGCCAGCCACTCTGCTGCCGATTGTCCGCGCGTGGTATCCATACGCATATCCAACGGTGCATCAAAACGAAAGCTAAATCCGCGTGAACCGTCATCAACTTGTGGCGATGAAATCCCCAAATCAAACAACGCGCCGTCAATTTTATCTAGCCCCAAATTGGTGCAGGCTGCTTCAAAAGTTGCAAAACCGTTATGTACCACGCTCACACGCGCATCTTGTTGCGCTAATTTTTGGGCGACTTCAATCGCTTGCGGGTCTTTATCAAACACAATCAAACGACCTTGTTCGCCCAGTTGCGACAAAATCAAGCGCGAATGCCCGCCACGTCCAAACGTACCATCGACATACACGCCATTGGGTTGAATATTGAGCGCAGCCACCGCTTCGTGCAGCAAAACCGTAATATGTTCAAAAGTTTGTGTATTCATAATTGCAAATCGGTTTGGCTCAAATCCAAGTTCAATTCATCTGGGTTAATGGACAACGCCGCTTCGGTTTCGGCTAATTTTTGTTCACGCCCCCACAATTCCAAACGATTCACGCGCCCAACCAAGGTTACGTCTTTATCAAAATTGACCAAGCGGCGTAAATTGGGTGGCAACAAAACCCGTCCTGCGCTGTCCATTTCCAACGTGTCGGCATTGTGCAGCAGCAAATTTTGGTATAGCTGCAAGTTTGGCTTGCCATTGGTGTTTAAATTCAATAATTTAAGTTCAACTTTTTCCCATTCGCATTCGGGGTAAAACAGCAAACGTTCGCGCTTGTCTAGCGTTGCCACCCATTTGGGCGAATCATCTTCGGCATAAAAATGGCGTGACAAAGCCTCGCGGAATTTGGCTGGGATTGCCAAACGTCCTTTCGGGTCTATGGTTAATTCATGTGTGCCACGAAACATTTTAATGCGCTACGGTTAGTTAAATATTTTGGAAAAGTGATACACTTTGCACCACTTCGCCCCACCACGCTGTACTATAAGCAAAAAAAAACGATTGGTCAAACCAACAACCAAGCGTAAGATTTCGGTTTTAAACAATAATTTTTAGGTTATTTGTCTCTTTTTTGATGTGCAGGCTGCTTTTTGCACCTACTTTTATCCACATCAACAAAAATTTTCAAATAAAACAAGCTGTGCAGAATGTTTGCACTAAAATTCGTCGCGTTTTATTTCTGCTTTTTGATTTATTTTTTTACAAATTTTAACTGTATGCAAAACATTCAAATCCCCACACTTTCCGCAGACGAGCAAGCTGCCAGCGAAGCCCTGCATCAAGTCATTGCCCAAGAAATTGCCGCGCAAAATGGCAGCATTCCGTTTTCGCGTTTTATGGAATTGGCGTTGTATGCACCGCGTTTGGGCTATTACACAGGCGGCGCACACAAAATTGGTGCAGGCGGTGATTTTATAACCGCACCCACACTTTCTCCTTTGTTTTCAAAAACTTTGTCCAAACAAATTCAAACGCTGTTGCCGCAAACCGCAGGCAATTTATACGAATTTGGTGCAGGAACAGGCGTATTGGCAGCGCAACTGCTCGCGCATTGTCAAAGCAGCCTGCAACATTATTATATTGTTGAATTGTCGCCCGATTTAGTCGCCAGACAGCGCGACTACATCGCCCAACACGCGCCCGATTTCTTGCACAAAGTTCGTTGGATTGGCGAATTACCCGACACGCTAGACGGCGTGTTATTGGGCAACGAAGTGTTGGACGCGATGCCAATCGAACGCATACGCCGCGCCGAAAATGGACAATGGCAACGCGCCTATGTTCAACATCAAAATAATGAATTTTTATTGGAATACAAAGAATTAGATAAGCAAGATATGGTGCAGGCTGCTTTGCAATATTTCCCCGAAATTGCGCCTTATACCAGCGAATTGCATTTGACCCAGCACGCTTTTATCACCACATTGGCGCAAAAATTGACACGTGGCGCGATGATTTGGATTGATTACGGTTTTAACGCGGCGCAGTATTACCACCCACAGAGGCAGGACGGCACGCTTATTGGGCATCACAAACACCACAGTATTCACGACCCGTTTTATTGCGTGGGCTTAACCGATTTGACCGCGCACGTTAATTTTAGTGATATTGCTGATGCAGGCTGCTCGGCTGGTTTGGATTTGATTGGCTATACCATTCAGGCTAATTTTTTGTTTAATTTGGGGATTTTGGATTATTTGGCGCAGGATTATCCGCAAACCGATAGCAAGGAATATGTGCAGGCTGCTTTTGCTGTGCAACAACTGACCGCGCAACACGAAATGGGCGAATTGTTTAAAGTGATGGCTTTTGGTAAACAGGTTGATGTGGATTGGCAGGGGTTTGTGTTTGGCGATATGTGCCACAAACTGTAATATGAAAAAAGCCCAAGAATCAACACGGCTCTTGGGCTTTTCTTATCTATTTTAATCAATCAAATCATCAGCTTGTTCAGCTAACAAGGCTTTGAGTTTTTGCATGGCTTTGACTTCAATTTGGCGAATGCGCTCGGCAGATACGCCGTATTCGGCTGCCAATTCGTGTAAAGTTAAAGCACCTTCGTCTTGCAACCAGCGCGTTTCCACAATGCGGCGACTACGCTCGTCCAACTGCGCCAAAGCAGCCTGCAAGCCATCGGTTTGCAAAGCATAGTGCGCTTTGCGTTCCAACTGCTGACTTGGTTCGTGGCTGGCATCGCTCAACCATTCTATTGGTGCAAATGCTGCATCGTCATCATCGTTGTTGTCTGCCAGCAAACCAATGTCGCGTCCCGTCATGCGCTGTTCCATTTCCATGACTTCGGACAATTTCACGCCCAAATCATCGGCAATACTTTGTGCTTCTTTGGGCGACAACGCGCTCAAACTGCTACGCATACTACGCAAATTAAAGAACAATTTACGCTGCGGTTTGGTCGTCGCCACGCGCACCAATCGCCAGTTACGCAAAATAAATTCGTGAATTTCTGCCTTAATCCAATGCACCGCAAACGAAAACAAACGCGCCCCGTGATTGGGCTCGTAGCGTTTAACGGCTTTCATCAAACCAATATTCCCTTCTTGAATCAAATCCGCCTGATTCAAACCGTAGCCATCGTAACCACGCGCAATCGATACCACCACGCGCAAATGCGATAAAATTAATTTTTTTGCCGCTTCCAAATCGCCCTTGATTTGGCGTTCTGCCAAACCCACTTCTTCTTCCAGCGACAACATCGGAATATTATTGACGGTGTGAATGTATTGCTCCAAGCTGCCATGACCGCTAGGAATGGGTAATGCGAAATTCATTCTTTTCCCTTTCTTCTTATCGTATTATTCGCGCCACATTGGGTGCGAAACGCAGTCAATTATACACATTTTTGACTTAAAAACCACAGTTTGTGTGTAAAAACACGCCAAGAAAACCGCAAAACGCTTGACAAATTTTAAATTTCAGCAGGTGCAAGCATCAAACGCAATTTAACAGGCGCAACGCCCAATTCACCTTGGCAATCAAACCACCAAAACGCCCCTTTTTTGACCGACCAATATGCCGTTGCGTTCCAATTTTGGTTGAGCAAATAAGCACATAAATCGCCAATCCAAGGTTGATGCCCCACCAACACCAAAGTTTGCACGCCCGATAATCGCGCTGCATTCAACTTTGCTAACATAGGCTGTACATCTTCATCAGGATTGAAAGCAGCCTGCACTTGCCAATCATGTTGCAAAAATGCCGCCGTTTGCTGGCTACGCACCGCTTCGGACACCCACAAATCGTAGTGTTCAGGCAAACGCTTGTGCAGTTCCGCCGCGATTTTTTTCGCCTGTTTGCGCCCTTTCGCAGTTAAAGCACGAACCAAATCTTGTTCGCCAATTTCGGCTTCGGCGTGTCGCCATAAAATCAGTTGCATCACGTTTTCCTATCTTTTTTGCTGACGGCGTTGCGCGAAAAATGCCTGTAACTGCTGCTGCGCTTCGGTTGCCATAATGCCACCTAAAACCGCTGTATGTTGATTTAATTGACTGTTTGTAAACAAGTTTATCACACTTCCAGCCGCACCTGTTTTCGGCTCGCTTGCCGCAAAAATCACGCGCCGTATTCGCGCTTGAATCATCGCGCTGGCACACATCGTACACGGCTCTAACGACACATACAAATCGCAATCCGCCAAACGATAATTGCCCAACGTCTTGCCAGCCAATGCCAGCGCATTCATTTCGGCATGACGACCGATGTCGCAATCCGCAATACAACGATTGTGCGCTTGTGCGATGATTTCGCCACGATGCACCACCACCGCGCCCACAGGTACTTCGCCACATTCCGCCGCCAAAGCAGCCTGCACCAAAGCAGCCTGCATCAATCGTTCCATTTCTGCTTGTGCTGGAAAAATCGCAACAGGCGGCGTTTGTTCCAATTTTTGTTGCCAATATTGCTTTTCTGGGTCACTCAAATCCGCCACCGTTTTGTGCAAACTAATGGCGACCAGTTGCCAAAAAACACTTTGCGTGACTGTTAGCCCTGTTTGTTTGAGCAACAAAAAAGCACGGCAAGGACAAGCAGCCTGCACATCTTCTGCGGTATGGATTTGCAAAGTTGCCAAAGTTTGTACCACTTTGGGCGCAAGTGGCGGTGTGGTTAATTTCATAGCACAACCCATATAAAAATAAGCAAGGAAACCCGAAATCCGAATTTCCTTGCTTGTTTAGATTAGCGATTAAGCCAAAGCTGCTTTTGCTTTTTCAACTAATTGAGCAAACGCTGCTTTATCAAATACTGCCAAATCAGCCAATACTTTGCGGTCTAATGCGATTGCAGCGCGTTTCAAACCGTTCATGAATTTACTGTATGACAAGCCATTTTGACGAGCACCCGCATTGATACGAGCAATCCACAACTGGCGGAACTGGCGCTTGCGTTGGCGACGGTCGCGGTACGCATATTGACCAGCTTTCATTACTGCTTGTTTAGCAATGCGATAGACATTTTTACGACGACCGCGGTAGCCTTTGGCTAACGCAATCACTTTTTTGTGACGAGCACGTGCGGTAACACCGCGTTTAACGCGTGGCATAGTTCAACTCCTTGATTAAGCGTAGGGCAACATTTTAGCAACAGAAGCCAAATCGCGTTCGTTCACCATAGAAGTGCCGCGCAATTGGCGTTTGTTTTTTGTGGTTTTTTTGGTCAAAATGTGACGTTTGAACGCATGAGCGCGTTTTACACCACCATTGCCCAAGACTTTAAAGCGTTTTTTCGCGCTAGACTTGGTTTTCATTTTAGGCATGGGATAACTCCATATACTTATTAGATAAGATTGTAGGCGATTGAATCACAAACTAAATCAATGCTTAAAAACCCACAACCACGGTTTTTCGCTGCTCAAATAAACGCTTTCCTAACGCAGCGTTGAATTAGGAAAGCGCGAAATTATACTGTTATTTTTTCTTGGGTGCAACCATCATCACCATTTGGCGACCTTCTAGCTTTGGAAATTGCTCCACTTGTCCTTCTTCGGCAAGTTCCGCCTTGATGCGCTCTAGCAACTGTGCGCCCAATTCCTGATGCGCCATTTCGCGTCCACGAAAGCGCAACGTGATTTTAACTTTGTCGCCATCGCCCAAAAATTCGCGGATTTTACGCATTTTGATGTTGTAATCGCCGTCATCTGTACCTGGGCGGAACTTGATTTCTTTGATTTGGACTTGCTTTTGCTTTTTCTTGGCTTCGTCGCGTTTTTTGGATTGTTCGTATTTGTATTTGCCGAAATCCATTAACTTACAAACAGGTGGTTTGGCGGTTGGGGAAATCTCAACCAAATCCACGTCTTGTTCTTCTGCCATTGCCAAGGCTTGCTTGATGCTGACTACGCCAAGTTGCTCGCCTTCGCCACTAATTAAACGCACTTCTTTGGCGGTGATTTCGCCGTTGATTCGTGCTTCGCGTTCTTGCTGTGCGATGATGAATGCTCCTATACAGGTTTATGAAATAACACGTCTCTGCGTTGTTTAACGTGCGGATTAAAATGGGCGCGATTTTACTCGCTTTCCAATAGACTGAAAAGTGGATAAGCCCTAAAATGCTGCAAATTGTCTGTTATAGTGAAATGAAATCGCAATAGTACGGTGTTGCCAACGTCCTTATGTGCTATTTGCACACGGCGGACGTTGTCGCCTTATCCTATTTTTATTTCATTTCACTATACATAATATAGTGCAGGCTGCTTTTTAAACCGTCTCATAAAGCAGCCTGCAAATTTATATTTTATTGATTTAAAAAATAAACATCATGACCTTATGCATTATCCCAGCGCGTGGCGGCAGCAAACGCATTCCGCGCAAAAACATCAAATTATTCAACGGCAAACCGATGATTGCCCACAGCATTCAAGCCGCGCAAAATTCAGGCTGCTTTGAGCAAATCATCGTGTCCACCGATGACGCGGAAATCGCCGACATCTCGCAACAATATGGCGCAACCGTGCCATTTACGCGTCCAGCCGAATTGTCGGACGATTTCGCTACAACAGGCGCGGTTGTCGTCCATGTAATTGATTTTATGCAGAAAAACGGCTGGAAAGGCGACAGCGCGTGTTGTTTGTACGCGACTGCGCCATTTGTGCAAGCCGATGATTTACAACGCGGTTTGCTTGCTTTGCGCGACAATCAGGCGGAATTTGCGTTTAGTGTAACCAGTTTTCCGTTTCCGATTCAACGCGCTTTGAAATTGGCAGAAAATGGCACGGTTTCCATGTTTTCGCCTGAAAATTTCGCGGTGCGCTCGCAAGATTTGCCCGAAGCGTGGCACGATGCTGGGCAATTTTATTGGGGAACGGCGATGGCTTGGTTGGCGCAAAAACCGATTTTCAATAGCCACAGCGTTGCGGTCAAATTGCCGCGTTATCGGGTGCAAGATATTGATACATTGGAAGATTGGACACGTGCAGAAATGATGTGGCATGTGTTGGCGGAATTTGGAAATGATTTTTCAGGCAGCCTGAAAGGATAAAACAATGAGTTATGACTATTCAAAAATTTATTTTGCCAAAAAAAGAAAATGGCTATGTTTAATCGGCTCTATCGTATTTGTCTTTCTCAGTATCCGCTATACCAAAGCTGCTATTTACAATGGTGATAACTTTCATGCAGTTATATTCCTTTTTGGTGTTGTTTTTTTTATCCTGTTGACCTTGGCTTGGTTACGCGAGATATTAAACAAGCAACCCAACATTGAAGTAACAGAACAAGGTATCGTCAATCGCAGCATGTATCAATACAACCAGTTGATTGAATGGCAAGATATTAATGCTTTTGAACTTCGCCATTATGGTCAATATATGATTATTGTTCACACCAAGCAGCCTGAAAAATATCTTGTTCAATTAAAAGCTATGCCCCATTTCATTGCCTATTTAAATAAAATGACATGCGGACAAACCATTTTTTTGGTTTTGGCGGGTTATGATGAACGCACAGCAACCATTTTCATGGATTATTTACAAGAACAATTAACGCAATTTCAGGCAGCCTGAAAGGTTACACAAACATGAAATTCCTAATCCGCACAGACGCTAGTTTACAAATCGGTAGCGGACACATCATGCGCTGCTTAACGCTCGCCAAAACCTTGCGCGAAAATGGGCATTTCGTGCAATTTATCACACGCGAACACGTTGGGCATTTGGCAGATTTTGTGCGCGAACAAGGCTTTGAATGCGTGTTGCTGCCTAAATTTTCAGGCAGCCTGCAAACCGAAAACGAACCCCAATTCCCCCATTCCGCATGGCTCGGCACAACGCAAGCGCAAGATATTGTCGATTGCGAACCGCACATTCGCGCCTTGTCGCCCGACTGGATTATCGCCGACCATTACGCGCTTTCCGCGATTTGGCAGACCGCCGCGAAAAATATTTGTGGCAGCAAAATCATGGTGATAGACGATTTACACGACCGCCCACATGCCGCCGATTTGCTGCTTGACCAAAACCACGCCCACACCGCGCAAGATTACGCCCACTTGCTGCCTGAAACCTGCCGCGTGTTGGCTGGCACACGATACGCGCTGTTGCGTGATGAATTTGCGACATTCTGCGAAACCAGTTTAGCGCGAAGAAAAACCGTTTCAGGCAGCCTGCAAACGCAAAATGTGTTAATCAATTTAGGCGGCGTAGACAAAGACAATTACACGCTATCTATATTGAAATCATTGAAAAAACAAAATTCAGGCAGCCTGAAAATTACCATAGTTATGGGCAAAACCGCGCCCCACATCAACAGCATTCGCCAATTCGCCGAAACCGCACCGTTTGAGTGCCAAGTGCTTGTAAACGCAAACAATATGGCGGAACTGATGGCGCAAGCCGATTGGGCGATTGGCGCGGCTGGCAGCACGTCTTGGGAGCGTTGCTGTTTGGGTTTGCCGACTTTGCTGCTGGTGATTGCCGACAATCAACGCACGATTGCCGAACAATTACAACAAGTTGGCGCGGCGATTTCGCTACACGCACAGGAAATTGACACGCCAAAATTTACCGAATGCGTGGCTTTTTTCAGGCAGCCTGAACATTTGGCGCAAATGTCGGAAAAAGCGGCGCGTTTGTGTGATGCGTTTGGCGCAAAACGTGTCGCGCAACACATTGAAGATTTAACGAAAAACGCGGATTTCGCCAACATTCGCCGCGCCACATTGGACGATTGTCGCCAAATTTTTGAATGGCGCAATCATGCCGATATTCGGAAATTTATGTTTAACACCGATGAATTGATTTGGGAAAATCACGCGGCTTGGTTTGCGAAACAGTTGGGCAATCCTGACTTTATCATGTTGATTTATCAAGTAAATGGTGTCGCGCAAGGTTATGTGAGTTTTACGCACCAATCAGACAATGCGTGGGAATGGGGTTTCTATCTCGCGCCAACGTGTTCGCGTGGACAAGGTTCACGCATGGGGCGGCTGGCTTTGGCATGGGCGTTTGCGGAATTGGGCACGGCGAAAATTATCGGGCAAGTTTTACCGCACAATATCGCTAGTTTGAAATTGCATGAGAAATTGGGATTTTTCAGGTCGCGCAGCACGTCCGAAGGGACGCAGCCTGAAAAAGATAATGTGGCGCAGTTTGAATTATCTTCGGATAATTTTTAGGGGCTGTCCTAGATAACTAGGAAAATTCAAATTAAGTTAGAATTATCCCTATGCGAAAAAGTCGTCTAAGTCAGTACAAACAAAATAAACTCATTGAGCTATTTGTTGCAGGTGTAACTGCAAGAACAGCAGCAGAGTTAGTAGGTGTTAATAAAAATACCGCAGCCTATTATTTTCATCGTTTACGATTACTTATTTATCAAAACAGTCCACATTTAGAAATGTTTGATGGCGAAGTAGAAGCAGATGAAAGTTATTTTGGTGGACAACGCAAAGGTAAACGCAGTCGTGGGGCTGCTGGAAAAGTCGCTGTATTCGGGCTCTTGAAGCGAAATGGCAAGATTTATACGGATTGTTATCGTAGCTATGATGTATTAGATGTAAGCGACAAAGCCATTTTAGCTTTGCTGAAACTTCGTTTTCGTATCAATCACAGTACACATTTTGCTGAACGACAAAACCATATCAATGGAATTGAGAACTTTTAGAATCAAGCAAAACGTCATTTACGCAAGTTTAACGGCATTCCCAAAGAGCATTTGAGCTGTATTTAAAGGAGTGCGAATGGCGTTTTAACAACAGTGAGATAAAAGTTCAAATTTCTATTTTAAAACAATTAGTAAAATCGAGTTTATTCTAGTTATCTAGGACAGCCCCTTTTTTAAAAATGATTTCAATGATTTGATATTTCATAACAGCGGTTTCAGGCAGCCTGAAAGTCGGGAAAATCCGTTTTCAGGCTGCCTGTTCGTTCAGAAACGGATATTCACGCCTGCGGTGAAGTTTCGTCCTGTTTGCGGAATGTAGGGCAGGAACGTGGCGTGGCGGTACACTTTTGCATTGAGCAGATTGTCCGCTTTGCCGTAAATTTTGTAGTCTAGACCTTTGTATTTGTTTTGATAAGACAAATCAGCATTCAACATATTATGCCCTTTGGTAGGTTGTTCCAGATAACTGGTTTTGTTTTGTGAGAACATGCGGTGGAAATCCAGCGAAGCTTGCCATTTGTCGTTGAAATTCATGTCCAAACGCATACCCAAACGCAAAGGCGGCAAACGTGGTGTCGGACGGTCTGGGTGTTCGCGCCATTTGGTTACGACTTCGTCCCACCAATCGTATTCCGCACCTGTTTTGGGAATATTGACCAATTTGCCGTTCACATAATCGCCGAATATGGTTAATTTGTATTTGGGATTGAAACGGTAACCCACAGCCGCCTCCAAGCCGTAAAAACGCGCTCCTGCCTGATAATAACGGTTTACTTGTAATGGAAACTCTTCGTCCAATGATTTGGGGCCGCGACCGTCATTCATAGTCAGCAGGTAAATGTAGTTGCTGAAACGGTTGTAATAGGCATTGACGTTGTAATCCCACTTGCTGCCTGAATATTTCACGCCGATTTCAAAATTATTGGAACGCTCTTTGGTCAAATCTTTGTTGCCCACTTCAAAAGAATTGGTGGCGATGTGTTTGCCGTGCGCGTACAGTTCCTGCGAATTGGGAATGCGCTCCAAATGCGAAGCTGTGATACTGAGCTGATGTTTGGGCGCAAAATACCAATTGTAGCTGGCAGCAAACGAATACGCTTTCTCTTTGTGCGGATTCAGATTGGGCAAGGGGAAATTAAATGAATTATTTTCCTTAATTAAATCAATATCATAATCAATAGTAATTTTTTGTTTTTCTGCGCGGAAACCCACTTCAAAACCGTGTTTGTCGCCTTGATATTGTTCAATGCCAAATAAGGCGGTCTGTGTGCTGCGGTTGTCGTGTAACAATTGCTGTGCGCCTTTGGGAGCAACTTGCGAAGCAGGCGAAAACGCGCTGCTTTTCTGCGTATTGTGCTGCACACCAAACATGCCTTGCCAGTTGCCAATTGGTTTGTGAACAAACTCCAAACGTGCATTATACCCTTTGTTTTTAAAGAAATTTTCCGTTGTTTTGCCGTCTTTTTCATCGTGGCGGTAATCGGTGTAGCTGATGCTGGTTCGCAGTAAATCAAAGCCTTTGAACGGCTGTTTCAATTCGCCGCGCAAGTCGTAGCGTTTGCTTTTCAGGTCGATCCACGCTCTGCCGTGTGTGTGGTCGTGCGCTTCATCGGCGTGTGATTCACCTGGAATATGCGTGTGATTCAGCGATAAACCCGGATTTTCAAAATCAATATCCGATTCGTCTGCCAAAAACGGATAATAACGCAAATAGCGTTTCATGATGCGGCGACTTTCCCACAAAATGTCTATGCTGTAATTGTCGTATTTGTGGGTGTGTGCAGGCAGCCCGTAACGGTCTTGGCGTTCGGAATACGCTGCGCCCAAGTAACCGCGTTCGCCCAACCACGAAAAGCCCAAACTGCCGTTGCGTGATTTTGCCCAAGTATCTGGCACGCGCTTATGTGTTTGACCGCCATAGGAAAAATACGGCACACGGTAATTATCTGCTTTTTGATACATGCCTTCGGCGTGGACGGCAAAATTCTTGCCCAAACCAAAAGTGATGCCGCCTGCCGTGAGTTTTTCCAAATTCGCACTGCTGACACGCGCACCGACTTCGCCTTCATAACCTTTTTCAGGCAGCTTAGTGGGGATTTTGTTGTCAATGACATTAACCACGCCTGCCGAATTGCCCGAGCTGTACAGCAAGGTTGGCGTACCGCGCAGCACTTCAATCTGTTTTGCCAAGATGCTGTCTACCATTACGGCGTGGTCGGGCGACATATTGGACATATCGCCTGTTTCGGCGTGATTGTGCAACACGCGAATGCGTTTGCCTTCCTGACCGCGAATAATCGGCGCACTCGCTCCAGCCCCAAACGAATTGGCGTGAATGCCCAATTCCTGGTTGAGGGCTTCGCCGATGGTACTGCCGCGCGAACGGAATTGTTCGCCTTTGATAACGCGGTCGCTGGTTTTGCGCCCTTTGAGCAGGTTGTCGCTGCGTGTCAGGCGTTTTTGTTTGACGGTTACGGTGGGTAAGGCTTGTTCGCTGATGTCATCGGCATAACCATATTGACTGATGAACATCAAAAAGAAAATAGAAGCAAGATTTTGATTTTTAATATAATTCATATTTAATGTGCAAATTTAGGCTCAAGAAAGTAAAAATGTTACAGTATATCATCAACAATCGTCAAGCACACGTTCAGGCAATCATAAGAACCTGTATTCACAAAAATGATAAAATATCTTTATGACTAGAAAATCCTACCCAACAGACTTAACAGATGCCCAATGGCAAGCGATTGAGCCACATTTTAACCAGCTACGCCACTACAAATGGGATAAACGTCAATTAGTGAATGCCGTTTTGTACATCACCAAAACAGGTTGCCAATGGCGTATGCTGCCCAATGATTTTCCACCTTATTCAACCGTATGGAGTTTCTATCGCAGAGCCAATCAATCAGGCTTATGGGATAGAATTCTTTTGGCATTGGTTCAAAAAAACGTTTAATCCATCAAAAACAAGCGATGCCAACTTATGCCATTATTGATTCACAAAGTGTCAAAACAGCTTCTAGCGCACATGATAAAGGTTTTGATGGAGGTAAAAAAATCAAAGGCCGTAAGCGACATATATCAGAGCAATTGGGTTTAACTGTTGAGATTTCAAAGAGAATTCAAGATATTTCTTGGCATATTCTGCCCAAACGTTGGATTGTAGAACGAACGTTTGCATAGTTAGGTTGGTCTCGACGTTTAGCAAAAGATTTTGAGCAGACGAATTTATCTGCTGAAAATTTTGTTAAACTAGGGCATGTTTCACAAATATTAAAATTTATCAAATAGTTGCTTGTGAATACAGGTTCTTAGTTTTTGGGATTGACTTGAGCGACAGTATCTACGGCTGCTACTAAACACAAACCACATAATTGCAGGCTGCTTTTTTATCATTCAAAGCAGACTGCACTTTTTTAACGCATCACAACGCATTCATTGCTTCAACAAACACTTCGGAACGGTGCGCGTAGTTTTTAAACATATCCATGCTGGCACAAGCGGGGCTCAACAGCACAATTTCGCCTGATTTCGCGGCGGAAAACGCTTGTTGTACCGCTTGGGGCAAGGTGTCGCAGAAAATCAAATCTACGCCGCAGCCGTCTAAATCTTGGGCGATTTGGGGTGCGTCCACGCCAATCAAAAATACCGCGCCTGCTTTGCCTTGCAATACATCGCGCAGGGGCGTGAAATTTTGCCCTTTGCCCATGCCGCCTGCAATCAGCCAAATTTTTTCGCGCAAACCTGCAATCGCGGCAACGGTTGCGCCCACGTTTGTGCCTTTGCTGTCGTCAATAAACACCACGCCATTTTTTTCGCCCACTTTTTCTACGCGATGGGGCAAGCCTTTAAAAGTTTGGACATGGCACAACAGGGTTTCGCGTTCCATGCCAATGCTTTCGCACAATGCCAACGCTGCCAACACATTGGCGGCATTGTGGCTGCCTTGCAATGGAATCGCGTTTTGTGGCAACAGGTTATCTTGGCGATGTTTGAGCTGCGCTGTGGCTGCGTCCAAATGGTAATCTTGCGATTGAGTCAGCGAAAAATAATGCACGGTGCGGTGGTCGCGTTTCATGGCGCGACAAAATACGTCGTCTGCATTCAGCACTTGCACGGTGTCGCCGTGGAAAATGCGGTCTTTGGCGTGGGCGTAGTCCAATAAATCGTCATAACGGTCTAGGTGGTCTTCGGAAATATTCAGGCAAGTGGCGGCGGTGGCGTTCAGGCAATCGGTGGTTTCTAGCTGGAAGCTGGATAGTTCCAGCACCCACACATCGGCTGGCTTGCCTCGTCGCTCCAACCACGCTTCCAACACGGGCGTGCCGATGTTGCCTGCGATAACAGTGTCCAAACCGCTTTGTTGGCACAAATGTCCAACCAAGCTGGTGGTGGTGGTTTTGCCGTTGCTGCCTGTGATGGCGATGATTTTGTCGGGCTGACCGCGCAATAAATCCGCCAAAATAGCGACATCGCCCACCACTTTGCCGCCGCGCTGTTCAAACGCGACAATGGCTGGCTGGCGGCGTGTGATGCCTGGGCTTAACACCAGCACATCGTAATCACGCAAAGCAGCCTGCAAATCGCCCGAATGCAAGGGGAATTGGGGAAATTTTTCGGTTAGATTGGCGCGTTGGGTATCGGAAAGTTTGGCATCGTAGCCTGCGGCTTGTACACCAATGTGGGCGCAATATGCCAAAACCGACAAGCCTGTTCCGCCCAGCCCTGCTACCAATACTTTTTTGTTTTTTAACATTTTTTACTCCTGTTTAGGGTTTGTCTGCATCGGGTGCAGGCTGCACACCTTGTTTGACTTCATGCGATAAAACGCGCGATTCGCCTGTTGGTGCAGCATAATAGTCTTTTAAAATGGCATCAACCGCGTCTTCATTTGGCTTGGCACGGGTTTCTGTTTCGTCCGTAGCAGTCGGCATACGGTTGTCGTTGTTGGCGATTTCTGGGGCTTGATTGTTGTCTGCGTTGGCAATATTGGGCAATTCGCTCAACCACACATTTTTGCTGTTTTGTGGATAGCCAATATCGGGCAGATTCATATCACTCACGGCAATGATTTGCACCAAAGCTTTTTTGTTTTGCGCCAACAAAGCAGCCTGCAACCAATCGGGATTGCCCAAATGCACGGTTGCTACGGTTTCTTCTGCAATCGGCAACGCGCTCTCCAATTTAATTGGTAGCGATTTAATCGTGCCTAATACCGTTTTTTTGTCGTCTGCATAAATCGTTACTTTGATATGCACCGCCCCGATGTCAAATTTGGCTTGATTGTGCAATTTAATTTGCAAATTCAAACCGTTGTCCTGCTGAATCAATGTACCTTGCTGTATTAGCGTATCTTTGCCATTGCTTGGGTTGATTTCGGGTTCGCTCGCCCTACTGTATTCAAATGCAGGCGCAGATGCTTGATTCATGCGCCAATCGGTTTGCGGCAAAGGCACGGGCTGCGCCACATTGTCTTTGATATTGGCAGCACTTTGTTCGGCAATTTGAATGAACTGCCAACCCACGTAGCCCATCACGCCGCATAAAACCACGCCCACGAACCATGCTGCTTTGTGTATTTTTTGTTTAGACCATACCATAAGACTATCGCTTTCTTTGCATTTGAACGGCGCATATTGTAAACAAAATCAAAGCAGCCTGCACTTTTTGTAAACTCAAAAGTGCAGGCTGAAACCTTATATATTGCCCGAAGTTCAAAGGGCAGAGAGCGAATCAAAGCGTGGGTACAACATGATAACATAGTTTACATCACAACCCGAAGACATCGTTTACATTCCATTCAGTAAACTCTCATCAACATACCAACATGAATGATGAAAGTAGCACAATGCCTTGGAATAAAACGAATATCATGCAACAACGTACCCTGTTTATCAAAGCATGTATTCATGAATACAATCATGAACCTTCTCACGAAGGGATTGACCGTCAAACACCTGCGCAATGCTACACACACTCGACACGTTTATATACGGGCAAGATAGAGCCTTATGATTACGGTGATGGTGTTCATCTGCGCCAAGTAAAAGGCAGTGGTGAAATTAAATGGCAAGGTAAAACTTACTATTTAAGCCAAGTGTTAGCGCATGAGGCAGTAGCCTTTGTTCCTTATGCTGATGGTGTTTGGCATATTTTTTATCGTTTCCATTTTCTCGGTCAGTTTGATGAGCGAGAAGGGAAGTTACAACCTGCAATGAACTGGCATGCTAAACCTTGAAGGTGTAAACGATGTCCTTAGGGAAAAATGTAAACTATGTTTATGTTGCACACGCTGAATATTCAAAATTTTCACAATAAACAAGCTAATAAATTTGTGTAGATACCTATGGTTACAATTCAACCAAAGCAGCCTGCACTTTTTGCACGATTTGTTCGCCACGCGCATATTGCGTCCACACAACCCGTTCTGCCGCCAAAGCAGCCTGCAATACGGCAATGGCTGGCTGTGGATTGAGTTCGCCACACACAAAAATATCTGCCGCTGCAAAACGGTGTTCTGCCCAAGTGTGAATGCTGATGTGCGATTCCGCCAGCAACAACACGCCTGTTACGCCGCCACCTGCGCCAAAATGATGAAAATGGTCAAACAAAATGGTTGCGCCCACGCTTTGTGCGGCTTGATGTAAAGCGCGTTGCAGGCTGCTTGGTTGGCACAAAATTGCGGCATCGCAATCATACAAATCCAGCAAACCGTGTTGTCCGGGGAAATATGCTGTCATTTGTGTCCGCCCGAAAAACCACCGCCACTTGTGCCTGTGCCGATGTAGCTGCGTGAACCGTTGCCATTGTCGTTGCTGGTGGAATAATTCATAAAAGTTGCGCCTAAAATCACAATGGTAGCAAAAATCAAATACATCGGTTTGGACATGGTTTGATCCTCATTTAATCCAGCCATAGAGTACAAAATCCAAATCGCAATGCTCGATATGAACAACACGCTAAACACATCATCGGTTGTCCACAAGGCTGGCAAATTGATGAGTACAAACACGGCAATCGTGTACCACACCGTGCTGGGTTCTACTTTGTCCGCTTCCATTTTGGCGGTGTATTGCGTGGTTTGTACTTTTAATCCAAAGGCTTGGGCAATGGTGCGATAAGTCATCGGTGTACTTTTGCTCCATGCCAATTCGCTGTTGGAAATTTCGGCGGAGAGTTTGCCGTTGCCCACGCGGTAGTCGCGGTATAGCTGTACATCGCCTTTGCGGATATGCCAGTAAAACGCGCCTGCTGCAAAGGCAACTTGTCCGCCATAATCGTATAAAAATGCTGCACCTTGTGGTTCGCCGTGTGCGTTTAGGCGCGGAAAAGCAGCCTGCGTTTGCGATAAGCTCCATTCGCCGTCCGATGTTTCTACCAGCCATGCAAAGCCGTGTTGCATGGAATACAACAAATATTCGCGCCACCAACCTTGTGGCACTACGCCTAATTGGGGCGTGTTTTCCAATGCCAAGCGGGCATCAACCGCGTTGATTTCTACGCGATACACCGCGCCAATCACGGTATAGCGAATGCCGTTTAACGTGCCTTGTTGCCCCAATGGCAAAGGCAGCGCGTCTTCTTGGGCAAGGCGCATGGAGTTTGCCGAATGCAGTTCTGCTTTGCCACTACTCAAATCCCAATCGCTGCCACAGCTGGCGCAAATAACGGTGTGGGTTATACCGCGTACCCAGTGCATCGGCGCACCGCAGTTACCGCATTGTTCTGCGGCTCGTGTGCCGCGCAGGCTGCCTGCACTTTGGCGGATTTGTTCATCGGTGCGCGTGTTGGCAAGCGATAAATCGGCAAGCGCAACGGTGCGTCCAACAAAGCATTGTGGCGGTTCGCTGCCGTAGTCCAAAGTCATAAATTGCTCTTCGCAACGGAAATCGGCAACTCGATTGTGCATTTTGTTTGGCACGACAAACGGCAATTCGCCTTGCACCGCTGCTTGGTCTAGCACGATTTGGCGGACATCGCTGGCAATGAAGCGTTTGCTGTGGCTAATTGTGGTTTCGGCAGCGCGAATACTGGCAAATTCGGGAATGGAATTGGGCGGCAACACGGCAAACAGCAACACATACAAATCGCCTGCTTCCGACAACCAACCGTGCGAACCGTCATCAAACAAGGCATACCATTCGTTCCACACGCCTGCATCGTATTGCGCTTGCAAACGCCCAATCAGCGTGAAGCCGCGATTGGCGTATTTGCCTGTTGTGCCAATTTGCAGTGGCGAAAAGTCTTGCAACAAAGTACTGTCGCGCCCTGTGTCGTGCAGGCTGCTGTCTTGGCGCACGAGCATACTGTTGCAATAGCTGCACACCACCGTAACGGCAGTAGCAGAATGCGTGTGTATGGGTGCGCCACAACTAGGGCAGCTGGTGTGGAATAGGGCTTCAGACATGGCGAGCTTTCAAATTTATTTAGACGGCTGTTGCTGATTTTGGGCGATTTGAGCGGCTTTGTCTCGTGCCATTTGTCGTACATACAACGCCAAGCAAGCGATTTGCCCAAACGCTGCACCAAAGGCAAACAAAAACGCCGCAATACCATATTGCTTGCTTTGGATAGACAACAAATAGCTGCCTGCACCAATCAGCGCAATAAACAGTAGTGAAAATAAGACAGTTAAAATCAAAAAACTTTGACGGCGAGTCATGTTGGATTCTTTCAAAAAAGTGCAGGCTGCTTTGTCGGGTTGGAGACACCGACCTACGTTGCGCGTTATTCTGCTGGCAACACCGTATCTTGTATCACATTAAACAATTCGCGTTCTTCAAAACGTGCATGGTCGCGCAACAATGTCGCAAATTCGGTATTCCAATCGGCATGATTAAATTGCGCGGTGGCATACAAATGGCGCAGTTGAGCGTGTTCCTGCTCAAAGCGTTGGCGCAAATCGGGGCGATTTAATTTGTCCCACAACGGCGCAAACAGCGTTTCTTCTTCGGCAAAATGTGCTTCCAAGTCCACAAAATGCGCGGTAATGTCTTGCTGATGATTGGCAGCAGGGTCGCGCAAAATGCGTACGCACAACGCCAAAGTGTGATGATGTTCCTGCGAAAGTTTGATTAAAAGCGAATGTCGTTTCATTTTTTGCTCATCTTTCTTGTTGTTTGTTTTAATTGGGTATATAGTGCCAGCGTAATAAAACTCCATTGCAGGCTGCTTTTTTAGCACTAGCCTTATTTTAACCTACAAGACCACTATCATGCACCTAACTCAACAAACCGACTACGCCTTGCGCGTTTTGATTTACGCTGCCATCAACGATGACGGCTTGGTTAATATCGCCGAAATCGCCAAAGTGTATAACATTTCCAAAAGCCATTTAATGAAAGTTGTAACCGCGCTGGTTAAAGGCGGTTTTTTGTATAGTATTCGCGGCAAAGGCGGCGGCTTGCGCTTGGGTAAACCTACTGCCGAAATCAATGTGGGCGAAGTGGTGCGCTTAATGGAGCCGCTCACCATTGTCGAATGTTTTGGCGACCGCAACGAATGTCTTATTTCGCCACATTGTCGTTTGGCTGGTATTTTGAATTCGGGTTTAAAAGTCTTTTTGAGCCATTTGGATAAATATACGCTGGCAGATTTAATTAACAGTGATACGCAAAAAATGCTGTATCGCATCGAAATCGACAAAAACGCTAGTTGAGCCAACTACAAGCAGCCTGCACATCGTGATAAACTTGCAGGCTGCTTTTTTTGATTGATTTAGGAAAAAACATCATGACCGCACCGAAAAAACTCACTATTGCCAGCCGCGAAAGTGCGTTAGCCATGTGGCAGGCTCGCCATATTCAAGCGCAGTTGCAAGCGCTGTATCCCGATTGCCAAATTGACATTTTGGGCATGACCACGCAAGGCGACCAAATTTTAGACAAAACCCTGTCCAAAATTGGCGGCAAAGGTTTGTTTATCAAAGAACTGGAAACCGCATTACAAGAAAATCGCGCCGATTTAGCCGTGCACTCCATCAAAGATGTACCAATGGATTTGCCCGAAGGCTTTGCATTGGTGGCGATTGGCGAACGTGCCAACCCGTTTGACGCATTCGTGTCCAACCAATACGCGCGATTGGAAGACTTGCCACAAGGCGCAATCGTAGGGACATCTAGCCTGCGTCGAGAAGCGCAACTTCGCGCCCGTTTTCCGCATTTGAACATCAAGCCCTTGCGTGGCAATGTGCAAACGCGCTTGGCAAAATTGGACAACGGCGATTATGACGCGATTATCCTTGCCGCCGCAGGTTTGGAACGCTTGGAGCTGCACGAGCGCATTCGTAGCGTGTTGTCGCCAGCCGATAGTTTGCCAGCCGCGGGGCAGGGCGCGTTGGGAATTGAAATTGCCGCGCATCGTGCCGATTTAGTGCAAACACTGTTGCCACTCAATCACGCCAAAACCGCCGCTTGCGTTACCGCAGAACGGGCTTTGGCTCGTGCTTTGGGCGGTAGTTGTCAAGTGCCGTTGGCAGCGTATTGTACCGCAGACGACAACGGCGTTTTAACGCTGCACGGTTTGGTGGCGCACCCAGATGGTTCGGTTATGCTGACCGTGCAAGCACAAGCCCCAGCCGAATATGCCGATGCACTGGGTCGCGCCGTAGCCAAAAAATTGGCGGACGATGGCGCAAAAGATGTGATTGCCGATGTGTTGGCAAATGCGTAAATAAACAATATAAATTAAAGTGCAGGCTGCTTTTGAAATCCACAAATAGCAGCCTGCACTTTTTTCGTTTGATTTAAATTAAACGCCGTGCATTTAATCCACATAATTAAGCCTATCCATTTTGATAATATTTAACGCTTGTTGTTATAATGTTGCTTTTTGTTAAGATATAACTTAAACGATTATTTTAGGAACAATCGCTATGGCAGAATCGGCAAACACTTCAAGTAACAGCCAGCGTTATTTAACGCTATGGCGTTGGCATTTTTACACAGGCATTTTGATTGCGCCGTTTTTGATGTTGCTGGCGGCAACAGGCTTGGCAATGATTTTATTCGCCCACACAAGCGGCAGAGACGGCGAACGCATTACCGTCCCCGTGTTGCAAACAGTCAAACCGCTATCAGAACAAGCGCAAATGGCATTGGATACGGTGGACAAAGATTCTGGCATGGTGGTGCAATACATCGCGCCACGAGCGGCAGATATGGTGGCGGTGTTCCGCGTAAACAATGGCGAGGGCAAAGCAACCATGGTGGCGATTGACCCATACACCGCCCAAGTGGTCAAAACCTATCCGCGCAACCAAGATTGGTATCACTTGATGGACGAAATCCACGGCGATATTTTGTTGGGCAAAACAGGCGATTATTTGCTGGAAACAGCCGCTGCCTTAACCGTGCTGATGATTTTATCGGGCTGGTATTTATGGTGGTGTTCGCGCCAACGCAGCGTACCGAAAATGCTCGGCACAGGCAAATTGGGGCAGGGGCGTTCGGTTTGGCGCGGTTTGCATGGCGTGTTTGGTAGCTATATTTCGTTGATGTTATTGCTGTTTTGTTTGTCGGGCATGGCTTGGGCAGGCATTTGGGGCGGCAAAGTGGTGCAAGCGTGGTCGGCACAATTTCCTGCTGGCAAATGGGGCATTGAGCCAATCCCTAAATCCGCACCGTTGCACAGCGAATTGAACGATGGCAAAACCAAAGAAATCCCATGGGTGCTGGAATTAACGCCCATGCCTGTGTCTGGCACTACTTTGGGCAAAGACGGCATTGCGCCAGACGTGCCCATGACGCTGGAAACGGTGGACAGATTTGCGCGCGAAAGCGGTTTTGTGGGGCGTTATCAACTGTATTTCCCCAAAGGCGAAACAGGTGTATGGACGCTGAACCAAGATTCCATGAGCTATGACAGCCCCAGCCCAACCGCCGATCGCACCATGCACATAGACAAATACAGCGGCAAAGTGTTGGCAGACATCAAATTTGACGACTACCCTTGGTTTGGACAATTTATGGCAGCCAGCATTGCCTTTCACATGGGAACAATGGGCTGGTGGAGCGTAGCGTTGAATGTCGTATTCTGCTTGCTAGTCATTTTTATGTGTGTGAGCGGCTATATCATGTGGTGGAAACGCCGCCCAACTGGCGCAGCATTGTGTCCGCCAGCGCAAGGACACGATTTGCCAACATGGAAAACCGCAGCCATCGTTTTGCTGATTGTTGCCGCGATTTTCCCGACTGCTTTGGTGGCAATTGCAGTCATAGCTTTACTGGATTGGCTGTTGATTTCACGCGTGGGCGCGTTGAAGAAATGGTTTAAATAAGCGATAACAAAGTGCAGGCTGCTTTTTCACGGTTTGTTTGTGTAGAAAAGCAGCCTGCACATTGTTATTTTCATTTACATGATTAAGAGAGAGCATAGCGTTGAGTCGCTCTACCTGTGCTGTGTTGAGTTTACCGAATTCCAATTTCCAAGAAGTTGAAAAATAAAAGTTGTGGAAAAACA
>NZ_FOJK01000032.1 GCF_900111845.1 Kingella kingae ATCC 23330
CTGCATTTTTAAATGTCTTTTCAAATGAAGAATGGCATCTAGTTGGTAAGCAACACACAGTTGGCATTGAGGGTAATAACTGTCGTTTACGGCACAAAGTAAGGCGAGCGTTTAGAAAAACGTGTTGCTTTTCTAAAAGTATGTTTTATCACAAGAAAGTTTTTGATTTAGCTTTCTTTGATATTCACTTTGGCATTGTTTAGTTTTACAGCACACTTTTCAGGACACCACCAAAAATGGCATACCGCACAACGCAGTATGCCATCAATCCCAATCAACGTTTGGCGCGGAAGCTTAACAAATGCTGCGTGCTGGCAAGCCATGCACCACCAATGCCCAAAAAGCTGGCAACCAGCAACACCACCACCATTTCCACTTCGGTTAAAGTGCGCCATTGCAGCGTGATGCCATAGGGCTGAAAAATTTGCTCTACCAACGGCTTGGTGCTGGTCATAATCCAATAACACAAACCCAAGCTCAACGCGCCCGACAGCAAACTCTGCCACGCCGCTTGATACAAAAACGGACGGCGAATAAACGACGACGGCGCACCCAATAATTTGGTGATTTCAATTTCTTCTTTGTGGCTCAAAATCTGCAAACGAATGGTGTTGTGCGCCACCAGCACAAATGCAATCCCCAACGTAAACGACAAAAACCAAAACACGCGGTTAAGCAGTTGATTGAATTGATACAAAGTTTGCATCCATTCTTTGTCTAGCTGCACGCTTTCTACCATGGGATAGTGCGCCAAATCGTTTTGCAAAGCGGTAATCGCATCGGGCGTGCTGTTGGCTGGCTTCACAATAAACGCATCGGGCAGAGGGTTTTCGTCTAGCATGGACACGATGTCTTGCGAACCCATAGCAGCCTGCATTTCTGCCAAACCATCGGCTTTGCTCACAAATTTCACCTTATCAATGCGTTTGTCTGATGTGAGCAAGTTGCGGACATTGTCGCTATCGGTTTGCACCGCGCTCAAATCCATATACAGCGTGATTTGTGGCACATCGCTCAATTTATCCAACACGTTTTTGCCGCTTTGTACGCCCAAATACAGCGTGAGTGGCAAAGTCATCGCAATCGACAGCATCGACAAAATCAGCAAAGTCGCAACAGGCTGGCGCACAAAATACACCAACGCCCGTTTCGCGCTTTCCAAGTGCAGCGATACATAATTACTCATGATGCAAAACGCCCTCCCTGCAAACGCAAAATGCGATGACCGTAATCTTGCATCAGCGTTTCATCGTGCGCCGAAATAATCACGGTTGTGCCTGCTTCGTGGAAGGTTTTGAACAGTTCCATAATGTCCAAAGCATAGGCGCGGTCTAGGTTTGCCGACGGTTCATCGGCAATCAAAATGCTGGGGTGATGCACCACCGCACGCGCAATGCACAAACGCTGCTGTTCGCCGCCCGATAAACCGTTTGGGTCGTCTTTTTCGCGCCCTTTTAAACCGACTTTTTCGATGGCAATACGCGCTCGTTTTTCGGCTTCTTTGTTGGTAAAGCCGATGATGCGTAGCGGCAACATCACGTTTTGTAACACGTTGCGGTCAAACAAAATTTTGTGGTCTTGGAACACAATGCCAATGTGCTGGCGCAAATAACACAGTTGATTGTCGGACAGGCTGCCCAAATCGTGTTTATTCATCAGCACTTTGCCCGAAGTGGGGCGCGTGATGCCTGCGATTAAACGCAACATAGTGGATTTGCCTGCACCCGAATGTCCAGCCACAAAAATCATTTCGCCTTTGGAAATGTTGAAGCTGATGTTTTTGAGTGCTTGAAATCCACCGTCATAAGTTTTGGAAACGGATTCAAATCGTATCATTTTGGGTTATATCTCAATAGAATAGGCGCAAATTATAACGGATTTTTGAATGATGCAGGCTGCTTTTGTAAACGATGCCAAGCAGCCTGCACTTTTGTGTGATTGATTTTGTGGATAAAAATTTAAATCAACAAAAAAATAATCTATTTTCAACTGGCTAAATCAAAAAATATTGTGGATAAAATTTGGGATAAATGGCGAATAAGCTCTGTATAACGCAGGGATAACACAGGGATAAATCGTGGATAAACATTAAGGCGATTGCAATCTGCCACCCTTTATCGCCAATCCGCCCAATTTGCCAGCCAGCCCTTGATGGCGCAAACCGTGCGTAATGGCAACGGCTAAACCGTCTGCGGCATCGGCTTGGGGCGTGCCAGATAGATTGAGCATCTTCACAACCATGTGTTGCACTTGTTCTTTGGCGGCTTTGCCCTGCCCGACTACGCTTTGTTTGACTTGCAAGGCGGTGTATTCATACACGGGCAAATCGCGCAACACCAGCGCGGCAATGGCTGCACCACGCGCTTGCCCGAGCATGAGCGTGGCGGCTGGATTGACGTTCACAAACACTTGTTCTACTGCGGCTTGGTTGGGGCGATAGGTGTCAATCAGTTCGGCAATGCCACGCACAATAATGCTGACGCGCCCTGCTAACTCGTCTTTGGGAATGGTTTGGATACAGCCCGATGCAACATAAATGGGTTCGCGCCCAACCCAGTCGATGATGCCGAAGCCTGTGCTGCGACTACCTGGGTCTATGCCTAGTATGCGTATGGTTTTGTTCATGGGGTTTGATGTGATGTGGATAAAAAATGCAGGCTGCTTTGATAACACAAAAAAGCAGCCTGCACATTTAGTTAGCATTACAAATAAAACTTCTCAATCACTTTTAAATTGTCGTCCAATTTATACACCAATGGCTGACCTGTTGGAATTTCCAACGCCATGATGTCGTCGTCCGAAATGCCTTCAATGTGTTTTGCCAAAGCGCGGAGTGAATTGCCGTGCGCTGCCACCAACACGCGCTTGCCAGCCAAAATCGCTGGGGCAATTTGGTCTTCCCAAAATGGCAACACGCGCTCCAAAGTAACTTTTAAGTTCTCGCCGTCTGGCACCACATCGCTTGGCAAATGGGCGTAGCGGCGGTCGTTGTGTGCGGAAAATTCGTCATCTTTGTCTAACAACGGTGGCAAGGTGTCGTAGCTTCTGCGCCAAATGTGGACTTGCTCATCGCCATATTTTTCGGCGGTTTGTTTTTTGTTCATGCCTTGCAATGCGCCGTAGTGGCGTTCGTTCAATCGCCAAGATTTGATTTGTGGCACAAACAACTGGTCGCTTTCTTCCAACACGATGTTGCAGGTTTTGATGGCACGAGTCAGCACCGATGTAAACGCAATATCAAATTCATAGCCAGCGGCTTTGAGCTTTTGACCTGCGGCGGTGGCTTCGGCAATGCCTTGTTCTGATAATTTGACATCGCGCCAACCTGTAAACAAGTTTTTCGCGTTCCATTCGCTTAATCCGTGGCGGATAAATACCAATTCCATGTTGATTTCCTTTCTGGAAAAGTGGTTAAAAAAATATAAAAAAGCAGCCTGCACTTTTACTTTGCTGTTTTTTCAGGGCGCACCCAGCCTTCAATCGTGGTTTGTTTGGCTCGGGCAATCACCAATTTGTTTGGCTCGCAATTTTTGGTGATGACGCTGCCTGCGCCTGTGGTTGCCTTGTCGCCCACGGTAACAGGCGCAACCAGCAAGGTGTCTGAACCAATGCGAACTTCGTTGCCAATCACGGTTTTGTATTTGTTTACGCCGTCATAGTTGCAGGTAATCGTGCCTGCGCCGATATTGGTTTGACTACCAATCACCGCATCGCCCAAATAAGTCAAATGATTGGCTTTGCTGCCCTTGCCAATGGTGCTGTTTTTGACTTCCACAAAATTGCCAATATGCACTTCGTCTGCCAACACGGCATTGGGGCGCAATCGGGCAAATGGTCCAATTTGTGCGTTGTCGCCAATCACGCAATCTTCCAAATGGCTAAACGGTGCAATCACAGTGCCTGCACCAATTTTTGCGTTTTTAATCACACAATTCGCGCCAATGTGAACGTCATCGCCCAACACAACATCGCCTTCCAAAAGGCAATTTGCATCAATGACCACGTCTTGACCGTGTTGCAGGCTGCCACGCAAATGAAAGCTGAAACTATCCAGCAAGGTTACGCCTGCCAACATGACTTCTGCTGCGCGGTGATGGCGGTAAATGTTCGCCAATTCGCCTAGCTGCAATTTGTTGTTTACGCCCATTGCCAAATAATGTGCGGACACGGGGTACGGCACAACGGCAACTTGGTCTTGCACCGCCAAACCAACGACATCGGTCAAATAATATTCGCCTTGCGCGTTGTTGCTTTGCAGCGCGTTTAGCCAGTTTGCCAAATGCGCGTTGGGCAACACGAAAATGCCTGTATTGACTTCGGTAATCGCTTTTTGTTTGGCGTTGGCGTCTTTTTCTTCCACGATAGCGGTTACTTGGTTTTGCGCGTTGCGGATAATGCGTCCGTAGCCTGTTGGATTGGGCATGATGTCGGTCAAAATGCCTACGCCGTCGCCTGCTTGTTGCAACAAGGCGGTTAAGTTTTCTGTGTCAATCAACGGTACATCGCCATACAACACCAGCGTTTTACCTTGTGGTGGAATGTGGGGCAACGCCATTTTGACCGCGTGCCCTGTGCCGAGCTGTTCGGTTTGCTCTATCCAGTTTACGTTTTTGTGCGACAGTTGTTGCAACACCAAATCTTTGCCGTGTCCAATCACAACATTGATACTGGCTGGCTGCAAGGTTTGCGCCGTGTCAATCACGTGTTCCAGCATGGATTTACCGCCAATTTGGTGCAACACTTTGGGCAGCTTGGAATACATTCGCGTGCCTTTGCCTGCCGCGAGAATGATGATGTGTAATGACATTTTGGTAATCCTTATAATGAAAATTGCAGGCTGAGTCCTTTGCAAAACCCAGATTTGAGTGCAGTTCAAAGTGATAGCATCGCAGAACGCGCAGATAATATTGAAATATTTTCAAGCGTTCGAAAAGCGCATCACGAAGAAATGCGCCAAAGATGGGGTTTTGCAAAGGTCTCAGCCTGCTTTTTGCCGATTTATTCATCTGTTTGCGGCACAATCGCGTGCGGTTGTGGGCGATTGGTGTGGTAATTCGTGTTTTGCGATGCTGCGCCGTTGGTGTAATACACGTTCGTGCCTGTTGGGTATTTTTGTCGCAACGATGTACCGCCATCGGCTGTGTCATACGTTTCCCAAGTGCAGGCGGTTAAAGTGCAGGCTGCTAGGGCAAGTGCAATCCATTTGTTCACGGCGTTTTCCTTGTTTGATGATGTAAACAGCGCGTATTTTATCACGCACCACAGCAGCAAAGCAGCCTGCACCCACAAAAAAGCAGCCTGCACATAAGGTTTTTTATCACGCAAATCTTATCGCGCTACGCTACAATAACGCCTGTTTCTTTATCAACCCAAAAAAGGAATCAGCATGGATACCGATATTCTGATTGTGGGCGCAGGCCCAGCAGGTTTAGCGTTTGCGCGTCAGTTCAAAAACAGCAGCCTACGCATCATCATGATTGAAAAAGCCCCGTTGGAAAGTTTACAAAATCCCGCTTATGACGGACGCGAAATCGCACTAACCCACCGTTCGCGCGAAATCATGCAACATTTGGGCATGTGGCAACGCGTTCCCGAAAACGAAATCTATCGTCTGCGCGATGCCAAAGTCTATAACGGCACATCGGACTACACCTTGCACTTTCCCGAGCCAACCCAAGCGCGTGGCGGCAAAACCGACCGTTTGGGCAACTTAATTTCCAATCACAATATTCGCCGCGCCGCGTATGAAGAAGTCGCGCAAATGAATAATGTAGAGCTGCATTGCGGTGTCAGTGTCAAACACGTTGAAACCAACGATGAACGCGCTTTGGTTGAGTTAGACAACGGCGACACACTCACCGCTAAATTGCTGATTGCTGCCGATAGCCGCCTATCGCAAACACGCCGCCAGCTGGGCATTGCTGCCGATATGCACGACTTTGGACGCACGGTAATCGTGTTCCGCACCAAACACAGCATTTCCAATCAACACACCGCTAGCGAATGCTTTTTCTATGGACGCACGCTCGCCCTGTTGCCATTGGAAGAACATTTGACCAACTGCGTGATTACGATTACCAACACCAAAGCCCACGAATTGCTGGATTTGTCGCCCGAACAGCTTGCCAAAGAAGCGCAAAAAATGCTCAACGGTAAATTGGGCGAAATGGAAATTGCAGGCACGGTGCATCATTATCCGCTCATGGGCGTTCATGCCAACAAGTTTTACGGCAAACGCTGTGCCTTGATTGGCGATGCAGCGGTGGGCATGCACCCTGTTACCGCACACGGCTACAATTTGGGCTTGGAAAGCACCGACATTTTGTCCAAACAAATTTTGCAGGCGAATTCGCGTGGCAAAGACATTGGCAGCAGCGATGTGTTGGAAATGTATAACGTCAAACATCAAATGCACACCCGCCCGCTATATCACGGCACAAACGCGATGGTTACGTTCTTTACCACCGAAAGCGCGCCAGCCAAATTGCTGCGAAACGCGGTGCTGCGTGTGAGCAACAATTTGCCACCGCTAAAAAAATTGATTAGCAAACAATTAACAGGTTGATTGTATCGGCAAACAAACGTGCAGGCTGCTTTTTACATCAAAAAAGCAGCCTGCACTTTTTATCCACAACATTATCCAATCTTATTCACAAACTTACACACAACTTTATCCACACATTGTGACTTTATCCAGCATACTTAACGGTGCAATGATTTCAGGCGGACTCATCATCGCGATTGGCGCACAAAACGCATTCGTACTCAAACAAGGCTTGCTCAAAAACCACATATTTTGAGTTTCATTCATTTGTTTTTTATGCGATTTTACTTTAATGAGCTTGGGCGTATTGGGCGTGAGCGGCTTTTTGGGTCGCAGCATGGTTTTATCGGCAGCCTTGTCGTTATTGGGTGGATTGTTTTTGCTTTGGTACGGATTACGCTCGTTTCGCACCATGTTATCCACAGAACAATCCGTGTTGATTGTGGACAACAGCGACACGCCCAAAAGCAGCCTGCGCCAAACCGTGCTTGCCACTTTGGCGATTACACTGCTCAATCCGCACGTTTACATTGACACGGTGATGTTAGTCGGTAGCGTGGCAGCCAGCTTGTCGCCCGAACAAAAAATTGGTTTTTAGGGATTGGCTACGGCGCACGATTGCTCATGGAAAGTGCTAGAAGGCGTTATCGACGCGATGATGTGGTATTTGGCGTTTGGGCTGTTGCGGTATGTTTGGAATGCGGTGGTGCAATAAAAAGCAGCCTGCACTTTTTCATTTCGCGCTACAATCGCAAACATTTTCACACGATTAAAATCTCATGTCTCACAAACCCTTAACCATAGCCCTATGCGCTGGCGAAGCCTCTGGCGATTTGCTTGGCGCACACTTAATTGAAGCTATTAAAGCGCAACGCCCCGATGCCCAATTTATCGGCATTGGCGGCCCGCGCATGATAGCCGCAGGCTGCCAAAGCCTGTTTGACCAAGAACGCCTAGCCGTGCGCGGTTATATAGAAGTCATCAAACGCTTGCCCGAAATTCTCAAAATTCGCCGCGAATTGGTCGCGCAACTCAAAAATCTGCGCCCCGATGTGTTTGTGGGCATAGATGCACCCGATTTCAATTTAGGCGTTGCCGAACAGCTCAAAGCGGCAGGCATTCCCACGTTGCATTATGTGTCGCCGTCCGTTTGGGCATGGAAACGCGAGCGTGTAAACAAAATTGTCAACCAAGTCAATCAAGTATTGTGCCTATTCCCAATGGAAGCACCGCTCTACGAACAAGCAGGCGGACGCGCCTTGTTTGTGGGACACCCATTGGCGCAAACTTTGCCGATGGTTGCCGACAAAACCGCCGCGCGTAAACGCCTAAAACTGGACAACGACACACCTGTTTTCGCGATTTTGGCTGGCAGCCGAGTCAGCGAAATCGACTATATGGCACCGATTTTCTTACGCACCGCGTGGCTGATTTTGCGCGAATTGCCCAACGCGCAATTTATTTCGCCCTATCCCACAGCCGCCGCGCGCGAGCGTTTGCAACATTATTTGGCGCAACCAGAATTTGAAAAATTGCCAATTCGTTTGCAGGCGGCAAAAACCGATTTGGCTTGTACCGCCGCCGATGCCGTACTCGTAACCAGTGGCACGGCAACGCTGGAAGTCGCGTTGTGCAAATGCCCCATGGTGATTAGCTACAAAATTTCCGCGCTCACTTACGCACTGGTCAAACGCAAAATCAAAGTGCCGCACGTTGGCTTGCCAAATATTTTGCTCAACCAAGAAGCCGTGCCAGAATTGTTGCAACACGATGCCACGCCCGAAAAACTTGCCGCTGCGATGTTGGACTGGTATCGCAATCCAGACAAAATTGCTGCGCTGGAACAAGATTTCACACGTTTGCACGAAATGCTGAAATTGGATACGGATAAACTCGCTGCCGATGCGGTGTTGGCGGAAATCAGAAAATAGAAAAAGCAGCCTGCACTTTTGATTGATTCAAAGTGCAGGCTGCTTTTATATGTATCCAATTATGCCGACCACTCGTCCAACAGCGCGTCCACAAACGCTTTGGCATTGAACGGGCGCAAATCGTCAATGCTCTCGCCCACGCCAATATAGCGCACAGGAATCGCACGACTGCTTGCCAACGCCGCCAACACGCCGCCTTTTGCCGTGCCGTCCAGCTTGGTAACAATCAAACCTGTTACGCCCAACGCATCGTCAAACGCCACCACTTGATTGACCGCGTTTTGACCGATGTTCGCGTCCAGCACCACCATGATTTCGTGTGGCGCATCGGGCATGGATTTTTGCAACACGCGCTTCACTTTTTTGATTTCTTCCATCAAGTGTAATTGCGTTGGCAAGCGTCCAGCCGTGTCCGCCAGCACCACGTCAATTTTACGCGCTTTTGCCGCTTCCACCGCATCAAAACACACCGCCGCGCTGTCGCCTTTTTCTTGCGAAATCACGGTAACATTGTTTCGCGCACCCCATTCTTGCAACTGCTCACGCGCCGCCGCACGGAAGGTATCGCCCGCCGCCAACATCACGCTTTTGCCTTGCGATTGAAAATACTTCGCCAATTTGCCAATAGACGTGGTTTTGCCTGCGCCATTGATGCCAGCCATCATAATCACAAACGGCTGACCATTATCGGGCAACACCAGCGGCTGGTCCAATGGTTTGAGCAAATCGTAAATCGCGTCTTTGAGTGCCGAACGCAATTCCGCGCCGTCTTTCAAGCCTTTGAGCGACACACGATTGCGGACTTCATTCATCAACTGTTCGGTCGCTTCAATGCCCATATCGCTGGTAATCAGCACCGTTTCCAGTTCTTCGTACAAATCTTCGTCAATTTTGCCGCCGCCAAACACGCCAGCCAACGACTTTGCCATTTGATTGCGCGATTTGCTCAAACCACGCGCCAAACGTGCCGTCCAGCCCAAGGATTCTTCCGCTTCAGGCGCGACTGGCTCTTCGGGCAACAATTCGGGTTCGGGCAGCGCATTTTCGCCTTCCAGCGCGTGTTCCAACGTCTGCACGCTTTCCACCACTGCTTCTTTGGCTTCATCAACCAAAATTTCGGCGCGCATTTCCAGCTCGTCCAATTTTTCTTCTACCGCGTGTGCCATGCCTTGTGCCCAATGGCTCACGCTTTCGCTGGTTTCTTCTGCCAAGATTTCGGCACGCATTTCCAATTCATCGACTTTTTCTGCCACCGCGTGCGCCATGTCTTCCGCCCATTGCTCGGCAGATTGCACCGTTTCTTTGACTTCTTCCACCACAGGCGTTGCCCAGCTATGGCGCATGGGTTCTGCTTCAACCGTATTTTCTTGTGCGACTTCGGTTTCTGCGTTCAAAGCAGCCTGCACATTTTCTTCTGCGGTTTCCGTGCTTTCGGCTTCAGCTTGTGGTACTTCATCTGCCGTGTTTTCTTGCGCGACTTCGGTTTCTGCACTCAAAGCAGCCTGCACATTTTCATTGGCAACCGCAGGCGCAGTTTCGGGCGCAGAAGCAGCCTGCACCTGTTCTGGTTCTTTTTCGGTGTTGGGCGGCGTTTCGGCTTTCCGGTTGAACAGTTTATTGAATAAATTAAACATAGCGTTATCTCGTGGCAAGAAAGGTAAAAATAGGTTGCATTGTAGCTGGATTTTATATGGCATTAAAGCGGTTTATTATGCAAATCATTTTTTTATAGCGAATTAAATTCAAATCAATACTGCGTTGCCACCCCCTTATGTACTAGGCGTACACGGGTACAACCTGATAACATAGTTTACATCACAACCCGAAGACATCGTTTACATTCCATTCAGTAAACCCTCATCAACATACCAACATGAATGATGAAAGTAGCACAATGCCTTGGAATAAAACGAAT
>NZ_FOJK01000033.1 GCF_900111845.1 Kingella kingae ATCC 23330
CAACAGTTAAACCCAATTGCTCTGATACTTCACGCTCAAATGTATTCCGATAACCTGCGTCTGCACAGAAACCTTTTAAACTCGGATAGGTCTCAAACGCTTTTTTTGCTACAAAAATACCTGCTTTTGTGTCATGAATATTGGCTGCATGAATCACAACAGACAATAGATTACCCAACGTATCAACAGCTATATGTCGCTTACGACCTTTGATTTTTTTACCTCCATCAAAACCTTTATCATGTGCGCTAGAAGCTGTTTTGACACTTTGTGAATCAATAATGGCATAAGTTGGCATTGCTTGTTTTTGATGGATTAAACGTTTTTTTGAACCAATGCCAAAAGAATTCTATCCCATAAGCCTGATTGATTGGCTCTGCGATAGAAACTCCATACGGTTGAATAAGGTGGAAAATCATTGGGCAGCATACGCCATTGGCAACCTGTTTTGGTCATGTACAAAACGGCATTCACTAATAATTTACGTTTATCCCATTTGTAGTGGCGTAGCTGGTTAAAATATGGCTCAATCGCTTGCCATTGGGCATCTGTTAAGTCTGTTGGGTAGGATTTTCTGGTCATAAAGATATTTTATTATTTTTGTGAATACAGGTTCTAATTTCCCACACTTTCAGGCAGCCTGCACACTTAAATCATCAAAAAAATCAATGCTCCGCCCACTCCACCGTACTCAAATCCACACCGTCTTTAAACATTTCCCACAACGGCGACATTTCACGCAATTTGCCGATTTGCGATTTGATGAGTTCGGCGGCGAATTTCACTTCGTCTTCGGTTGTCATGCGACCGAATGTGATGCGCAGCGATGAGTGCGCCAACTCGTCATTGCGACCGAGTGCGCGTAAAACGTAGCTGGGTTCAAGGCTGGCTGAAGTACACGCCGAGCCACTGGATACGGCGATTTCTTTCACTGCCATAATCAAACTTTCGCCTTCCACAAAGTTAAAGCTCACGTTCAAATTGGTTGCCACGCGGTTTTCCAAATCGCCGTTGATGTAAACTTCTTCGATGTCTTTGATGCCGTTCAAGAAAATTTCGCGCAATTTTAAAGCGTGTGCCGTGTCTTTTTCCAATTCCAATTTTGCCAAACGGAACGCTTCGCCCATGCCTACGATTTGGTGTGTCGGTAATGTGCCAGAACGGAAACCGCGTTCGTGTCCGCCACCGTGCATTTGCGCTTCCAAGCGTACGCGTGGTTTGCGGCGAACATATAATGCGCCGATGCCTTTCGGACCATAGATTTTGTGTGCCGACATAGACAGCAAATCTACATTTGCGGTTTCTACGTCCACAGGCGTTTTACCACAGGCTTGGGCTGCATCCACATGGAAAATAATTTTGTGTTCACGACAAATTTTGCCGATTTCTGGGATATTTTGGATTACGCCAATTTCATTGTTTACCCACATCACAGAAATCAAAATCGTGTCGGGGCGAATGGCGGATTTTAATTCTTCCAAATCCAACAAGCCGTTTTCTTGCACATTTAAATAAGTTACTTCAAAGCCTTGACGCTCCAACTCGCGCATGGTGTCCAACACAGCTTTGTGTTCGGTTTTTAAGGTAATCAGGTGTTTACCTTTGGTTTTGTAGAATTGCGCTGCACCTTTGATTGCCAAGTTGTTGGATTCAGTCGCGCCGCTTGTGAATACGATTTCTTTGCTGTCGGCATTAATCAAATCGGCGATGTTTTTACGCGCTTCTTCTACGGCTTCTTCTGCTTCCCAGCCGTAAGCGTGGCTGTTTGACGCTGGATTACCAAACATTTCAGTCATATACGGCAACATTTTATCCAAGACACGGCGGTCAATCGGGGTTGTGGCTGCGTAATCCAGATAAATCGGTTTTTGTTTTTGAGTCATGGTTTTTTGTCCTTAATGTGTGTTTTTATTGAAAATTAAACGTGAATATGGGTCATGCGTACAATTTGCGTGGCTTTGTCGGGCTGTTGCTGCTCCAACAAGCTGGCGAGTGTTACGCTGCTCAAATAGTTGTCAATCGTGTGGTTTAGGTTTTCCCACAGATTGTGCGTTAAACAGGGCGCGCCGCTTTGACAGTTGGCTTTACCGCTGCACAAAGTCGCGTCCAAACGGTCTTCGGCGGCGGCAATAATTTGCGAAATATTGATTTGGTCGGCAGACTTGCCCAACACATAACCGCCACCTGGCCCGCGTATGCTTTCTACCAAGCCTGCGCGGCGAAGTTTGCTAAACAGTTGTTCTAAATAGGAAAGTGAAATTTGTTGGCGTTCGCTAATCGCGTTGAGTTTAACGGCGTGGCTTTGTGCATTCATCGCTAAATCTATCATGGCGGTTACGGCGAAACGTCCTTTTGTGGTCAATCTCATGGTTTATGTACTCCACTTTTTTATTGGTTTTGTGGACGCGATTGTCTAATATCCGACTATTTTAGTCAAGATTAAAAAAAGCTATAAGCGATATAGTTTGCAGGCTGCTTTTTTTCTGTATCAAAGCAGCCTGCACTTTCAATCAACAATCCAAACCTTCTTGCACCATTTGCGCCGCACGCAAAACTGCACGCGCTTTATTTTGCGTTTCCTGCCATTCGCTTTCTTCCACGCTGTCCGCGACAATGCCCGCACCGCTACTCACAAACAGCTCGCCATTTTTCACAATCGCCGTACGAATCACAATCGCCAAATCCATATCGCCATTAAAACCCCAAACGCCCACCGCGCCACCAAAAATATTGCGCTTAATCGGTTCTAATTCTTCAATAATTTCCAAAGCGCGAACCTTCGGCGCACCCGACAATGTGCCAGCAGGGAAAGTCGCCGCGAGAATGTCCATATTAGTCGTATTCGGTTTCAGGCAGCCTTCCACATTGGAAACGATGTGCATAACGTGCGAATATTTCTCAATCACCATTTTATCCGTAACCGCCACTTGCCCCGTTTGGCTAATTCGCCCCACATCATTGCGCCCCAAATCAATCAACATCGTGTGTTCCGCGATTTCTTTCGGGTCGTTGAGCAAATCTTGTGCGTTTGCCGCGTCCTGTTCTGGCGTTGCACCGCGCAAACGTGTGCCAGCAATCGGGCGAACCACCACCGTTTCACGTTCACGGCGCACCAAAATTTCAGGCGACGAGCCAATAATATGAAAATCGCCAAAATCGTAGTAAAACAAATACGGCGATGGATTGAGCGTCCGCAACGCACGATACAAATGCAACGGCTTGTCGGTAAACGGTAATTTCATCGTTTGAGCTGGCACAACCTGCATACAATCGCCATTCAAAATGTATTCACGCACACGGCGCACATACGATTTAAATGTCTCTTCGCCTGTTAAATGTTCAGGCTGTGTCGTTTGGCTGCCAAGCGAAAGCGAAATCGCAACACTCTGGCGCAATTTTTCGCGCAGATTTTCCAATTTTTCACGCGCCAATTCATAGCCTTGCGGATTGCTTGGGTCGGCATACACAATCAAATAAATTTTGCCGCTCAAATTATCAATGACCGCCAATTCTTGCGACAACATCAACAAAATATCAGGCGTACTCAACGGATTAGATTTTGCAGGCTGCTTTAAACGGTGCGCGATGTGTTCAAAATAATAAATGCTTTCATAGCCAAAATAACCCACCAAACCGCCTGTAAAACGCGGTAATTTGTCAATCTCTGGTGTTTTAAATTTCGCGTGAAATTGCTCAATAAATGGAAGTGGATTGCCATCATGAGTTTGAGTAAGTTGATGATTTTCGTACAATTCGGTGCGGCTGCCTGAAACTTTAATGTAAGTATGGCACGGCAGCCCGATAAACGAATATCGCCCAAAGCGTTCGCCACCCACCACCGATTCCAGCAAATAAGTAAACGGTTGATTGGCAAGTTTCAAATACAGCGACAATGGCGTGTCCAAATCCGCCAGCAATTCTTGCACAAGCGGAATGCGGTTGTAGCCTTGCGCGACTTGGTTTAGGTATTGTTGTTTGGTAATCATGGGGTTATTCTCGGTTATTGATTTTTTATAACAGTTTTTTATACAACTGCACATATTCCTGCGCCATACGTTTTCCTGAAAAATCACGCTGTTGCCAATACAAAGCTGTGCTTTGTTTCAGTTTCGCTAATTGTGCAGGCTGCTTGGATAATTCAAGCAAATAAACGCGGTAGTTTTCCATTTGATTGTGTTCTATTAAATAGCCTGTTTTACCGTGTTCCACAATTTCAGGAATGCCACCCACCGCGTGCGCCAAAATAGGCACATCGTATTGATAACCTTCCAAAATAACCATAGACAAACCCTCCGAATGAGACGGCAAAATTTGCACATCAACCTGCTTGAACACGCTGCCAATATAAGGCGTAAACGGAACAAATGTGATATTAGCCACATCTTTGGCGGCGGTTTTCAATTCCTGCTCCAACTCGCCCGAACCCACCAAATAAAATTGCACAGACGGCAGAGATTTCGCCAATTCAATCGTTAAAGGAAAATTTTTAACCGCTTGAAAATTACCAATTTGCGCGACTTTCAGCGTATTTGGTGCTGATTGAAAATAAGCATCTATACTTTTGTGTTCACGCAATTTTTCTATACCACCGTAAATGGTGTGGGTTTGTGCGTTGAGCGATTTGAGTTTATCGCTGGCGGTTTGGCTCACACCGACCACCGCATCGGCATAGCGATAACTGATTTGCGATGATTTGCGCTTCAAGGGAAAAATAACGTGGCGCGTTATCAACAAAGGTTTTTTAAAACAAAATTTTAGAGCAGCCGCCAAATGTACCGAACGCCCGTCACAAGCGTGAATTAACACCGAAGAATGCTGTCGCAAAAATTGCCCAACTGTCCATAAATTCGGCAAAACCAAAATGCTCTGTTTGGCTAATTTTTGCCCCAATACACCATTGGCTTTGCCGTAAAACGCGACATCAAAACCCAGTTGGCGAATATTTTGTATCAACAATTCGGTTTGCACTTCGCCGCCACCAAATTTTTTGGCTAAACTGATGAATAAAATGGTTGATTTAGCATTTGGCATGATTTTGTACCCAAAGTTGTGCGTATTTGCAAAAAACCGAATAAGCCGATAAAACAGAAATCAAAAAGCCTTGTTTACCGTCCAAAAATCCCGCCTTGAACACATACATTTTCACAAAACTATTTAATGCGTGAATGACCGCTGAAAATAAGCTGGCTTGTTTGCCCTGCTGCTGTTTTTGTTTTGCCCACAATAAAGCGTAATTGGCGGATTTATTGAGATATTGCGCCACGCTGTCATAAGTATAATGCAACACATCGCCCGACAAATCCACCACGTTTGTACCGCTCGGCACAACCACAGATTCATGCACCAAATCATCACTATATTTTGCAAATTCAATCGGATACACACGCACCACTTTATCAGGATACCAACCGCAATGACGGATTTCTCGTCCGTATGCCACGCTCAAACGGTTGATTGCAAAAACGGTTTTGCCGTCTGCTGGCGTTTGCGAAAGTTGGCGGATTAGGTCTTGGCGCGTGGTTTCGCTTAATCGCTCGTCTGCGTCTAGCCACAAAACCCACGGCGTTTGAATAAATGGAATCGCGCGATTGCGTTGTACGCCAAAGCCTTGCCAATCCGTGAACGTGTGGCATTGTGCACCAAATTGTTTGGCGATTGCTAGCGTGTTGTCGCTGCTGCCTGAATCAATGACGACAATCGGGCAGCCCAACGGTTGTACGCTGTTTAGGCAGTCGGGCAGATGTTTGGCTTCGTTTTTGGTAATCAGGGCAACAGTTAAAAGTGATGAAATGTGGGTCATAGCGAATCGGCATCAACAAGAAACGGCTATTTTACACGGCTATGGGATATTGCAAAATGTTTGCAGGCTGCTTTTTCGCACTTCAAAAGCAGCCTGCACATTGTAAACAGATTGTAAAGCTGCCATAATCAAATTTCTTTCCTATTTAAGTAGGTGCAGTTATGAATAGGTTCACACGCTGGTTCAAACAATGTTGGAATCATTGGCTAACACAGGGATTTTTACTATTTATTGTATCCATGCAATGTTTCCGACATTAAAAGGATTGATGATTGCCACTTTTGCTATTGTTTTAGCAATAATCATTTTGCTGTTAAGAGACGGTATTCATTGGTTTAAAACAAAAAACAATAGCAAATCAGGCATCCTGAAATCATGACACACTTTTTAATCACTCAACGCAAAGGACAAATTATGGCAACCAAAACCGCCAACGCTATCCGCTTCCTGTCAATGGACATGGTTCAACAAGCCAACTCTGGACACCCCGGTGCGCCAATGGGCATGGCAGACATGGCAGACGTTTTGTGGCGCGAATTTTTGCAACACAATCCAGCCAATCCCAAATTCCCTAACCGCGACCGCTTTGTTTTGTCAAACGGACACGCATCAGCCTTGCTTTACAGCGTATTGCATTTGAGCGGCTACAATTTGTCGGCTGACGATTTGAAAAATTTCCGCCAACTGCACAGCAAAACCGCAGGACACCCAGAATACGGCTACGCGGACGGCGTGGAAACCACCACAGGGCCACTCGGTCAAGGCATTGCGAATGCAGTCGGCATGGCATTGGCAGAACGCTTGTTAGCAAAAGAATTTAACCAAGACGGTTTGGACATCGTCAATCACCACACCTACGTTTTCTTGGGTGACGGCTGTTTAATGGAAGGCGTATCGCACGAAGCGGCATCATTGGCTGGCACATTGGGCTTGGGCAAACTGATTGTTTTGTATGATGATAATAATATTTCCATTGACGGCAAAGTAGATGGCTGGTTTACCGAAAATATCCCAGCGCGTTTTGAAAGCTACGGCTGGCAAGCAATCCGCGATGTAGATGGACACAATCCCGAAGCCATCCGCGCAGCCATTCAGGCAGCCCAAGCCGAAACCAACAAACCAACAATCATTTGCTGCAAAACCTTAATCGGCAAAGGCGCAGCCAACAAAGAAGGCAGCCACAAAACGCACGGCGCACCATTGGGCGCAGACGAAATCGCCGCCACTCGCGCCCATTTGGGTTGGGAATACGCACCGTTTGAAGTGCCAGCCGACGTGTACGCCGCTTGGGACGCAAAAGAAAAAGGCGCGAAATTGGAAAGCGCGTGGAACGAGTTGTTCGCGCAATACGCCGCTAAATTCCCCGAAAAAGCAGCCGAATTTACGCGCCGCATTAACGGAACGCTGCCTGAAAACTTTGACGCTCATGTGCAGGCTGCATTAACCGAAATCAGCGAAAAAGCAGAAAAAATCGCCACACGCAAAGCCAGCCAAAACAGCATTGAAATTTTGGCAAAAGTGCTGCCTGAATTTGTGGGCGGTTCGGCGGATTTGACCCCGTCTAATTTGACCGATTGGTCTAACAGCGTTTCCGTGAAACCGCAACAAGGCGGCAACTATGTTCATTATGGCGTGCGCGAATTTGGTATGGCGGCGATTATGAATGGCATGGCATTGCACGGCGGCGTGAAACCGTTTGGCGCGACATTCTTGATGTTTAGCGAATACGCGCGTAATGCCTTGCGTATGGCGGCGTTGATGAAAATTAACCCGATTTTCGTGTTCACGCACGACAGCATTGGTTTAGGCGAAGATGGCCCAACGCACCAACCTGTTGAGCAAACCGCGACTTTGCGTATGATTCCGAATATGGCGGTTTGGCGTCCTTGCGACACAGCAGAAAGCCTGATTGCGTGGGCGGAAGCAGCAAAAGCGAAAGACCACCCAAGCTGCTTGATTTTCAGCCGTCAGAATTTGCCATTTGTGCCACGCAGCGCGGAGCAGTTGGCGAATGTGAAACATGGCGGCTATGTGATTTCCGCAAAAGACAACGCGAAAGCCGTGATTATCGCCACAGGTTCGGAAGTGGAATTGGCATTGAACGCACAAAAAGCGTTAGCAGAACAAGGCGTTTCTGTGAACGTGGTTTCTATGCCGTCCACCAATGTATTTGATAAACAAGACGTGGCGTATAAAGCGAGCGTGTTGCCTGCGGATTTGCCGAAAGTGGCTGTGGAAGCTGGTGTAACAGACGGTTGGTATAAATATGTTGGTAATGGCGCAGTTGTGGGTATCAATCGCTTTGGCGAATCTGCACCTGCTGATTTGTTGTTTAAAGAATATGGTTTCACGGTTGAGAATGTGGTTTCGGTTGTGAAGTCGGTTTTGTAATGTGATTCAGGCAGCCTGAAACTATTTTTCAGGCTGCCTTTTTTATATGCTAATTAAAGGGATTTGAAATGTTCAAAAAATCGTTATGCACGATTTTAACCGCAGCCGTTTTATCACAATCAAGTTGTACAACGCTCTTTCTATGGGGCAAGAATCCACCTACCACCCACACCACCGCTTACCAAGATATAGGTAGCGACCAAGTTCATGCTTTTGGACGAGCCGAACTCGACAGCAACCAACTCAAAGCAGGTTCATTGCTGATGATGGGCGATAAATATTGGTATGCGCTAGACGCAGACGATTCAACCAATTTATTGCCCGTGTTGAATGCAAAATTAACCAACCGCTACCAAATCTATTACGGCGATGAAATCTTAACCGCAATGCCTGTGGTGCTAACAGAAAAATCACGATTTAGCAGCGATTTCTGTTTGAAATACACACCAGCAGGCAGCCTGAAAACGCAAGAAGCACAAACGCTGCAATCCTTGCAATTTAAACCATTGGGTAAGCAACCTAAAACCTATGCGCGTTGCTTCTACACCAACGGCACGTTATTTGCCAAACCCACGCAATCACCCGTAGATTACCGCTTTGAGCAAGTTGTGCCTGTAAAACTGTCGCAAGAAATCACACACAGCAAAATCAATGGAGAAAATTTGATAGGAAATATTCTGTTTACACCCATTGCATTGGCGATGGACGCAATGATTGGCATTGTTGTGCTGCCATTGACCATTTTTGCGCCTATGGCTCGGTAGAAAGAAAAGCACACACTACATTTTCAGGCTGCCTGAATTTGTAGAATAACATATCATTCGTTTATGCGAACATAACCATAAATAAAAAGCAGCCTGCACTTTGCATCATACAAAAAGTGCAGGCTGCTTTCTATTGTTTGACCCACTCCGCCACCACATCAACAAAACGCGCCACGCTTTCGGGACACAAATACCAATACAACGCAGGTTCAATCAACTCCACTTCGTTGATATAAAATTGGTTTTGCCGCATTACGCCGTCTATTCGGGCATAGCGTGGCATTTGTGGCAGCCAATTTAGCACTTGTTGTGCGGTTTGCTGGGCAATTTGGGGAGCGCAAGCAGCCTGCACTTGTGCGCCATAAGCGGAATTGGCACGCCATTCGCCTTGTACTGGCAATCGGCGCACGGCGTGGCTAAATCGCCCTGCAAAATAAATCAGACACCATTCGCCCTGCTCTGCCACTTCGGGCAAATAGGCTTGTAATAGCCAATCGCCTGATGTGTCGGTTAGCTTAATATCTTGTGGCGATTGAATTTTTTGTACGCCATAACCACTTTGCCCTACGGCTGGTTTGAGTACGGCTTGTTGCCATGATTGCGCTTGCATGGTTTGCCAAATATCGTTGGCGTGAGTAGAGACAATTTGCGTGGGCGCAACAGGAAAATCAGCGCGAATTAAATCTAGCAAATAATGTTTACGGCTGTTCCAGCGCATTAAATCAACCGAATTGGCAAACAAGCAGCCTGCACTTTGCATTTGGTTTAGCCATGTATCCCATGCGTCAAACCTTTGGGCGTAATCCCATGCACACAAAGGCAAAATATAAGGCGTAGCTGGACAAGTTTGCCATGGCGCAAATTGGGTAGCGATGCCGCGTTGTTGCAAAGCAGCCTGCACGGGAAGCAGATTGCTGGGTGGTTCGGGGTAACTTTGACAAGTGGTGATGGTGAGCATTTGGGTGTTTTCTTGAATATTGAATATAGCGCGCTATAAATAATGCAGGCTGCTTTTTCTGGTTCAAAAGCAGCCTGCACATGGTTTATTTAACCTGATTTAAATAACCTGTTAAACGTCCTTTGTTTTGCATAGAGCGGTTTTCTAGCTCTGCCACAACAGGTTTCACTTCGCTCAAATTAGTCGGCTTGCCCACTTGAATAATACCGCTCATATTCATCATGCGGTGCGGTGGGCAGTTGTACACATACACGCCTTCGTGGGTCAATTTCACCACCAATTCTTCATCTTCTCCCGAAACAAAGCTTTCTGCACCTTTTGGAACGGCTTGGCTTTTAACCGAATGCCCAGTTGTGCTGGCTTTGAATGTAACCGTGTCGCCGACTTTGGCTTTCACAAACGCTGGCTCAAACACCATGCTACCGTCTTTGCCTGTGTTAAGCATTTTGATGTCGTAATTGGCAGCATGAGCCGACATCGCTGCCAATAAAGTGGCACAGAATAAGATTTTTTTCATGAATATCACTCCTATATGGTCAAAAAATGACGTTGCGGACGAATAACAGGCAAACCTTGGCTACACGTCAAAACTTCTACCGACACGCGATATAAATCACGCAACACATCGGGCTGCAACACTTGTGCAGGCTGCCCTTGCGCTTGAATTTTGCCGTTTGCCAACAAAATCAATTCATCAGAAAACTGTCCTGCCAAGCTCAAATCGTGCAACACCATGAGCGTGATGATTTGATGTTCGCGTGTGTAGCGGCTAACCTGTTCCAGCAAATTGAGTTGATGATACATATCCAACGCGCTAACAGGTTCATCTAGCAACAAAATTTTAGGTTGGCGCAACAACACTTGGGCAAACATGGCAAGCTGTCGTTGTCCGCCACTCAATGCTGTGATGGGGCGATGTGCCAAATGCGCGATACCCAATTCGTCTAACAAACTGGCGGCTTGGTTCAAAACGTCATCGCCAACGTGCATATGCAGCGCGTCCATTCGCCCTAGCAATACGACTTCTAGCGTGCTTAATGCGGCATCAACATGGCTATCTTGCGGCATATAGCCAATCGGCTTAACCCAATCGCTGCGAGCGGTTTGCGTTTGTGCCTGCCCTTGCCACGAAATCGTGCCTGTGTGCGCCAGTTCGCCAAAAATTGCTTTGATTAAACTGGATTTGCCTGTGCCGTTGGGCCCCAACACGGTATAAATTTTGCCTGCGTGCAAATCCAAATCAATTTGCTGGGCAACGTGCAGGCTGCCACGCCGAATGCTGACTTGGTTGAGCGACAAAATGGGAAGATTGCTGTGATTCATAGTGCGTCAATTACGAGAAAAGTCCAAACAGCCAATTAATAAAACGTTGCCACAAAGACGGTGTTTCTTCCGTTGCAGGCGCAGATGTCGCAGCCGATGCCGTTGCAGGCTGCTTTTCATCGTTAGCGCAAGCAGCTTGGTTGCAATCTAGCTGGATAAAAAACGTGCCTTTGGGTTCAATCGGCAAATATTTTTTGTGGAAATCTTGATACGTTTGCTCGGGGTTTACATCGGCAAACGCATCGGGGTACAAGGTTTTTGCCATAAATTGCGCCGATGCCAAATCGCTAATAGAACGCGATGCGGTGTGGTAAATGCCGTAAACACGGTTGTTTTTAACCGCTGGCAAATCGTGCCAACCTTGGCGTGTCAAAAAGCCAGCCAAGCGTTTTTGGGCATCAGCTTGGGTAACGCCAATCCCCATTGCCATGATTTCGGGCTGCTTATCAATATTCATTTCTGTACCAGAAATAATGATGACTTCGGGCTTGGTTGCCAATAATTGCTCGGCGTTAATCGGGCCCCAGTTTTCTACATAAGGCTTACTCACATTGTCGCCGCCCACCGTGTCGGCAATCGCGCCCCACATATTTTTGCCAAAGGTAAAGCTATGTTCTTGCGGGCCTTTGTTACCAAATTCCACATAAATTTTGGGTTTGGGCAACTGGGCAGCCTGCACTCGTTTTTGAATATCGGCAATGCCTTGTGCGTATTCATTGGCAATTTGCTCGGCGCGTTGCTCTGTACCTGCAATTTGACCGAACAATTTAATGCTGGCGGTGTGTTTTGCCACGCTTTGTTCGTTGAAATCCACCACCACAATCGGAATGCCTGCCTGTTCTATTTTGGGAATTTCGCTAGACAGGGTTTGGAATTGCCAATCGGCAAGCACCAACACATCGGGCTTCATTGCCAAGGTTTTTTCCAGCGAAAATGTGCCTGTGTTCACGTTGCCAATGTCGCCAATGTTTTTGAGTTCGGGTATTTTTTCGGCAAACAAAGACCAACTGCCCGAATTGAATTTTTCCCAAAATTCACGCGAAATGCCGACTACGTTTTTGAAATTGTCCACACCTGCGGCAGCGATGTAATCGGGAAAATAAAAGCCCAACACCACGCGCTTGGCTGGCACATCTACTTTAACTTCGCGTCCGCGCACGTCAGTCAAGGTTTGCACTTGCGCGTAGGCTTGGCTGGTTAATAGGCTCAATAGCGCAATGGCTAAACTTTTTTTGATGTTTGATTTCATGATGTTATGTGTTTCCTTGTTCAAAAAACAAATCAAAAGCAGCCTGCATTTGTATTTAAGTCGTCATTCCCACATAGTTCGTAGGGTGGATGCTCGCACCCACGCAACTTGGGGTTTCCTAAAATTTGAGTGCGCGTGGGTGCAGGCACCCACCCTACTGCACTATAAATAAATCAAAAGCAGCCTGCACTTTTAATATCGCAAACCGTTTACCGCTTGCTCCAAATAATCCAAAAGAAAAATGGCACGCCCACAAACGAAGTCACAATCCCGACAGGAAACAACGCGCCTGGGATAATCACTTTGGACAACACGGACGACACGGATAAAAATGCCGCACCTGCCAAAATAGTCACAGGCAAGAAAAAGCGTTGGTCTTCGCCCACCAGCATTCGGGCAACGTGTGGCGCGACCAGTCCAATAAAGCCAATCACGCCGACAAAACTAATCGCGGTTGCTGTCATCATGGCGACCAACACCAGCGTTTTGATGCGTAAAGCGGTTAAGTTCACGCCCAATGCAGCGGCACGGTCTTCGCCCAAACGCACGGCGGTCAATTTCCACGCATCGCGCAACAATAGGCTAATGCACACCGCGCTTACCACGCTAATCACGGTTAAATTTTCCCAAGTGGCTTTGGTTAAACTGCCAAACAGCCAAAACAGAATTTGTTGCGAGATTTCGGGCGCGGAAATAAATTGCACCAGCGACAACATAGACTGAAAAATAAACAACAAGGCAATGCCCACCAACACCAAAGTCGCCGAGCCAAATCGTTGCATGGACGCAAACAAAAACAGCACCACCGCCGCCAGCATAGTCATAGTAAACGCGCCCACAGGCACAGCATATTGCAACGACAAACCAAAGCTGCCAAACGCAATCACCAGCGATGCGCCAAAACCTGCGGCAGCCGCCAATCCTAATGTGTAGGGGCTTGCCATGGGGTTGTTGAGTAGGGTTTGGATTTCTGCGCCACCTGCGCCCAAAGCTGCACCCACCACCAACGCCATCAAGGCAATCGGCAAGCGCAAATCGTGCACAATGGTGTGGGTCATTTCATCTACATCGGCTGCGCCCAATAGCGATTTAACCACTTCGCCCACAGGCAACATGGACGGGCCTGTTACCACGTCCAGTACCAAACCAATCAGGCCCACCGCAGCAAACGCAATCAACACCAGCCAGCGTTTGCGCTCCACCGCGCGTTGTTGGCGCACAATTTCTGTAATTTGAGTAGAGTTTGTCATATTGGGTTTTATCAATAATGTGCAGGCTGCTTTGTTGGAAAAAACAGCCTACATCGTTGGTTTAACATTTATTGAAACATTGTAAAACAAGTGATAACAATTTTCAAATTATGTAAACATAATCATCGTGCAGGCTGCTTTTTTCAGCTAACCAAAGCAGCCTGCACATCAACCGACTTATGGATACAAATACAACGTACCCGTTGGCACAACAGGCAAATATTTGCGATAGAAATCGGTGTAGGTTTTTTCTGGGTTGATGTCTTTAAACAGCGTTGGATACGCCGCTTTGGCAACGAATTGAACCGATGCAATATCCGACATCGTGCGCGAATTGGCGTGGTATGCGCCATAAACACGATTGTTTTTCACCGCAGGCAAAGCACTCCAACCTGCACGCGCTTTAAAGCCATTCAAACGGCGTTGCGCTTCGTCTTTGGGAATATTAAAGCCCAGCACCATACCTTCGCGGTTTTTGTTTAACTCGGTTTCGCGTCCAGTCATAATCACGACATCGGGTTTGGCTGCCAATACCGCTTCTGCCGTCATCGCACCCCACGCACCAATAGATTTAGGGGCAACATTTTGTGCGCCCACCAAATCAATCATCGGCCCCCACATACTAGACGAGAACGTGAAGCCTTGTTCCGCAGGGCCACCGCGTCCAAATTCCACATACACTTTTGGTTTAGGCAAACGAGCTTGCTGCACGCGTGTTTGAATCTGACGCACCGCCGCTTGGTATTCGTTGGCGATTTGATTGGCGCGCGCCGTTTGTCCCGTTAATTGACCCAGCAATTTGGTAGATTGAACGTGTTTGGCAACGGTTTGCGCGTTGTAGTCCAACACCACGATTGGGATATTCGCGTTTTTTAGTTTATCCAAATCCGAGCCTAATGCTTTGTATTGCCAATCCGCCAAAATCAACAAATCGGGTTTCAATGCCAACACTTTCTCAATAGAGAACGTGCCTTCTTCCACTTCGCCCACATCGGTTAATTGATTTAATTTAGGAACGGCTTTGCTAAACAATTCCCAGCTAGGTGGTGCCCAACCAGACCACACTTTTTTAGAAAAACCCACCACATTGTCCAAAGCCTTATTGCCACCCACCGCCATATAGTCTTGATAATAAAAGCCCAACACCACGCGCTTGGCAGGCAAATCTACTTTTACTTTGCGATTTAAAATATCGGTTACTTCCACAGGTGCAGCAGTTGCCAAAGCACTACTCAATGCCAAAGCCATTGCAGTTGCTACTGCTGAAAAAGAACGCTTCATTGCTTGTACTCCATTTCAAGTTGGTTGATGAACTAAATTCCGCGCATTGTAAATGAAATGATAATGATTTTCAAATTTAATTAAGAAACGTTAATTTTGTGCAGGCTGCTTTCGCTATATAATCACGTTTTCTATAAAAAGCAGCCTGCACATGAAAATTATCATTCTAGGCAGCGGACAAGTTGGCTCAACCATTGCCCACGAACTCGCGTCCATGCCCAATCACGATGTAACCATTATTGATACAGACGAAACCGCCCTACGCAACATCAGCAGCCGTTTGGACGTGCAAACCATGATTGGCAACGGCGCATCGCCCCAACTGTTGGAACGCGCAGGCGCACACGACACCGATATGCTGCTCGCACTCACACGCAGCGATGAAACCAATTTGGTTGCCTGCAAACTGGCTGCCGAATTGTTCAACATTCCGCAACGCATTGCGCGAGTTCGTTTGGCGGACTATTTGGAATACGGGCGCGAACAAACCGATTTAGCCACGCTAGACGATGAATTATCCAGCAGCCTAAACGCCTTTGCCGTAACCGATTCGATTCACCCCGAGCATTTGGTAACCGAGCATTTAATCGGCTTATTAAGTTACGCGCGCGCCTTGCAAGTTTTGCCGTTTGCAGGCGACCAAGTCCGCATGATAATCGTCCAAGTCAAAGCCGAAGACGAAATCGTTGGCAAAACGCTAGAAGAAGTCATGACCATGCTGCCCGAGCATTCCGATTGTCAAATTTGCGCGATTTACCGCAGCACGCGCATGATTGTGCCGCAACCCAGCACCGTGATTTTGGAAGGCGATGAAATCTGTTTTGTGGCAGACGCGCAATACATGGCAACCGTGATGTATGTGCTGTTTCACTACAAACAGTCCAACCACCGCATTATGATTGCAGGCGGCGGCAGCATTGGTTATCGCCTAGCCAAACATATGGAAGACAAATTCAACGTCAAAATCATTGAATACAACGAAAACCGCGCCGAATGGTTGGCAGAAAATTTGGACAACGCGCTGGTGCTACACGGTTCTGCCACCGATGAAGACTTGCTCAACCGAGAATACATTGACGAAATTGACGTATTCTGCGCCCTGACCAATGACGATGAAAACAACATCATGGCAGGTTTGTTGGCAAAAAATTTGGGTGCGAAGCGCGTGATTAGCATCATCAACCGTTCGCGTTATGTGGATTTGCTTACAGGCAATCAGATTGATATTGTCGTGTCGCCGCATCAAATCACGATTGGTAGCGTGTTGTCGCACGTTCGGCGTGGCGACATTGCCGCCGTGTATCCATTACGCCGTGGCACAGCCGAAGCGATTGAAGTCGTGGTGCATGGCGACAAACACACATCGGCTTTGGTTGGACGGCGCGTAGATGAAGTCAAATGGCCCGCAGGCTGCCACATTGCCGCGATTGTGCGTGGCGATGAAGTCATCATGGGGCGCGACCACAGCCAAACCCTGCACGATGGCGACCACATTGTCTTTTTCGTTTCGCGCCGCCGCGTGTTGCGCGAATTGGAAAAATTGATTCAAGTGAAAATGGGCTTTTTTGGTTGATTTAAAGTGCAGGCTGCTTTTTAGTTGCTCAAAAAATAAGCAGCCTGCACTTTTCATCATACAATCAAGCCACAAACCCACTTATCCACACCCTTGCCCACATGTGCTACACAAAATGAACCCAGTTATTCAATCCCCCCAAAACAACCAACTCAAACATTTAGCGAAACTGCTATCCGCCAGCAAACACCGCCGCGAACACCAACAAACCGTGCTAGAAGGCGTACATTTACTGTCTGCCTACTTGGACGCAGGCAACACGCCCGAACAAGTCTATGTACCCGAACATCGCGCCCAAAGCCCCGAAATTGCCGCGCTATTGTGCAGGCTGCCTGCAAACCGCGTTCACTTGGTCAGCCACAACGCGCTACGCAAAATCAGCAGCCTTGCCGATGCCAATGACATCATGGCACTCATCGCCCTGCCCCAACCCAGCCCATTGCCCGAGCAAGGCGATTGCGTGGTATTGGAGCGCATACAAGACGCAGGCAATGTCGGCGCGGTGTTACGCAGTGCGGCCGCAGCAGGCATTGTCCACATTATTTTGAGCGATGGTTGTGCCGATGCCTACGCCCCCAAAGTGTTACGCGCAGGCATGGGCGCACATTTTTTGCTGCACATTCACGAGCGCGTAGATTTAACCCAATGGCGCAGCCAATACCACGACCGTGTTTTGGTTACCGCGTTGAGCGAACACAACAATTTTTCGCTATACGATTTAACCTTGCAGCAACCGAGCGCGTGGATTTTTGGCAACGAAGGCAGCGGCGTGTCGCCCCAAATACAAAATATCGCCACCGCCAACGTCAAAATCCCAATGCTGGGCGCGACCGAATCGCTAAATATTGCCCAAGCCGCGACTGTTTGCTTGTTTGAGCAAATGCGCCAACGTTTGAAATAAAAAGCAGCCTGCACTTGGTAAAATAGATTTTATGTTCTAAAATATGATTTGCGCGAAATTTCATAAAAAAGTCGCTTTTTTGATGATAAAACTAGACTTTTTGCAGCATTTTCGCCAAAATCGTTTTTTCTTTTTTTTTCAGATTACGGATTCATGGTCTAAACACTCTCACATTATTTAACCATGAATCGCAATATTTTTTATCCACGCATAGGAATCACACAAAATGGATTTACGCAAATTACAAAAACTGATTGAATTGGTTGAAGGTTCTGGCATTGCCGAATTAGAAATCACCGAAGGCGAAGAAAAAGTCCGTATCACACGCTCGGTGGCTGCGCCTACGGTGCAAACGGTTTACGCGCCTGCACCTGTTGCTGCACCACAAGTCGCACCTGCTGTCGCTGCGCCCGTTGCTGCGCCTGCTACACCTAGCGCACCTGCGGCAGCAGATACAACAAACGCGCAAAAATCGCCTATGGTTGGCACATTCTATCGCGCAGCCAGCCCAACGGCTGCACCGTTTGTGGAAGTTGGCGCAACGGTAAAAGAAGGTCAAACCATCTGCATCATTGAAGCGATGAAATTGATGAACGAAATTGAAGCCGAGAAATCAGGCGTAATCAAAGCGATTTTGGTGGAAAACGGTCAGCCAGTAGAATACGGCGAGCCTTTGTTTATTATTGAATAATGTGCAGGCTGCTTTTGAGTAGCCTAAATAATTTGGAATAAAACCATGTTAAAAAAAGTGTTAATTGCCAACCGTGGCGAAATTGCTTTACGCATTTTACGCGCTTGCCGTGAAATGGGCATTGCCACCGTTGCCGTGCATTCCGAAGCCGACCGCGAAAGCCTGCACGTTAAATTGGCAGACGAAAGCGTGTGTATTGGCCCTGCACCGTCGCCACAAAGTTATTTGAATATTCCAGCGTTGATTGCCGCCGCAGAAGTGACAGGCTCGGACGCGATTCACCCAGGTTATGGCTTTTTGGCGGAAAACGCGAATTTCGCAGAACAAGTTGAAAAATCAGGCTTTATTTTCATTGGTCCGAAAGCCGATACCATCCGTTTAATGGGCGACAAAGTGTCTGCCAAACACGCGATGATTGCGGCTGGCGTACCTTGCGTCCCAGGCTCAGATGGCGCATTGCCCGATAATCCTGATGAAATTTTGAAAATCGCCGATAAAGTCGGTTTCCCAGTCATCATCAAAGCGTCTGGCGGTGGCGGTGGTCGCGGTATGCGTGTCGTTGAAAAGAAAGAAGATTTGCTCAAATCGGTGGAAATGACCAAAGCCGAAGCGGAAGCAGCATTTGGTAATCCTATGGTTTACATGGAACGCTTTTTGCAACGTCCACGCCATGTGGAAATTCAAGTATTGGCGGACGAACACGGCAACGCGATTTATTTGGGCGAACGTGATTGCTCTATGCAACGCCGTCATCAAAAAATCATTGAAGAAGCCCCTGCACCGTTTATCACACCAACAGAACGTGAAAAAATCGGCACGGCTTGCGCGGACGCTTGCAAGCGCATTGGCTATCGCGGTGCAGGTACATTTGAATTTTTGTATGAAGACGGCGAGTTTTTCTTTATTGAAATGAATACACGTGTACAAGTGGAACACCCTGTTACCGAACTGATTACTGGCGTGGACATCGTGCAAGAACAGTTGCGCGTGGCGGCTGGTTTGCCGTTGCAATACGCGCAATCCGACATCGTGATTGAAGGTCATGCGTTTGAATGCCGTATCAATGCCGAAGACCCATACAACTTTATTCCAAGCCCTGGCAAAATTGAATCTTGCCATTTACCTGGGGGATTGGGGGTGCGCGTGGATAGCCATATTTATCAAGGCTATCGCATTCCGCCCAATTACGACAGCTTGATTGGCAAAATCTGCGTTCATGGTAAAGACCGCGACCAAGCCATCGCCAAAATGCGCGTGGCAATGGACGAATTGGCGGTTACAGGTATCAAAACCAATGCGCCGTTGCACCGTGATTTGTTCCGTGATGCTGGCTTTATTCAAGGCGGTGTGAGCATTCACTACTTGGAACATTGGTTGCAAGAACGCAAAGAAAAACAAGCGAAGTAATGCTGATTTAAATACAAAGCAGCCTGCACTTTTTGTTGATTCAAAGTGCAGGCTGCTTTGTATTATTCAAATCAAAAACGGCACAATCAATGGTGCAATCAACGAAGTGATGACACCGTTCAAAATCAAGCCAACAGTCGCATACGCGGCAAAATGTCCGCTTTTCTCCAAACACGCCACAATGCCCATGGCATGTGAAGTCGTGCCTTGCGCCAATGATTTGGCAATCGGATTTTTTGTCCAATTTTTCATCAACATAAAACCAAACATCTGTCCCGTCAGCCCTGCCAAAATCACGCCAGCCGCGCTAATGGACGGAATACCGCCCAAAACTTGCGTAATTTCCAACGCAATCGGCAACGTAACCGATTTTGCCGCCACCGCCATACTCACTTCACGCGCTGCGCCCATAAAATGCGCTATCCACACGCCCGACACCACGCCCACCACGCTACCAGCCAGTTGTGACAACAAAATCGACAACCATTGCGCCCGAATTTTCTGCCATTGCAAATACAACGGCACAGCCAAACACACAATCGCAGGCTGCAACCACACGCTCACTAATTGTCCTGTTTTTTGGAAATCGGCGTAGGGTGTATCGGTAACTTTCAGATAAATAATGAAAATAGTCGTGCAAATCAGCACAGGATTCACAAAAGGGCTGCCTGTGCGTTTGCGAATCACAATACACAGCCAATACAAACTCACAAGCATAAACAGCAGCAAAAACGAATTAGATGCAAAACTGGTTTTCATGCAGATTTTCCTTTTTTGTTGTTTTGGCTGAATTTTTTCCGCGCCCATTCGTAGGTTTTGGCGGTGGCGAGCAAGACTAACACGCTGCTGCCGACTGCCGATACAAAAATTGCGCCAATATCTTTTGACAATAAATCAAGGTATTGCACCAACGCCACGCACGGCGCAATCAGAATTAACATCAAATTTTGCATTAAAAAATCGGTAATCGGTTTAAACCAATCGGGCTTGACCCATTTGCCTTGCAATAAACCAAATAAAATCAACAAGCCAATAATGCCTGACGGCAATTTGATGTGGGTTAGATAAATAATCAGCTCGCCCAACGCCAAACAGCCCAAGATAATAGAAAGTGAACGTATCATGATGATTTCTCTTGAATAATATGAAATATGTGAAAAGCAGCCTGCACTTTTTGTCCAAATCTTTGATTTGGGTATAAAAAGGGTATGCCGTAGGTGGCACATCCTTTTTAACAAAAAGTGCAGGCTGCTTTGTTATTTTAAAACGCTTATACGTTTACGCTTTCCGCCACATCATTATATTCAGCGATTTCATTAAAATTCATGTATTTATAAATTTTATCGCCGTTTTCATTGATAATGCCGATGTTGGCTTGATACTCTTCCACAGTCGGAATTTTGCCCAATTTAGAACAAATCGCCGCCAATTCCGCCGAACCCAAGAACACATTGGTATTTTTACCCAAGCGGTTTGGGAAATTGCGCGTAGAAGTGGACATCACAGTCGCGCCTTCGCGTACTTGCGCTTGGTTGCCCATGCACAATGAACACCCAGGCATTTCCATACGCGCACCTGCACGACCCAACACACCGTAGTGTCCTTCGTCTGACAACTGTTTCGCGTCCATTTTGGTTGGCGGCGCAATCCACAAACGCACAGGCGTATCCGCTTTGCCTTCCAACAATTTAGACGCAGCGCGGAAATGTCCAATATTCGTCATGCACGAACCGATGAACACTTCATCAATTTTCGTACCTGATTTTTCAGACATGAAGCACACGTCATCAGGGTCATTCGGACACGCGATAATCGGCTCTTTGATGTCGTCCATATTGATTTCAATCACGGCAGCGTATTCCGCGTCCTTGTCCGCTTCCAACAGTTGCGGATTGGCAATCCACGCTTCCATTGTCTTAATGCGGCGTTCCAAAGTACGCGCATCTGCATAGCCGTCCGCAATCATGTTTTTCATCAACACGATATTGGATTTCATGTATTCAATAATCGGCTCTTGATTCAATTTAACCGTACAACCAGCCGCCGAGCGTTCCGCAGAAGCGTCTGTCAATTCAAAGGCTTGTTCCACTTTCAAATCTGGTAAACCTTCAATTTCCAAAATGCGACCCGAGAAAATATTTTTCTTACCTGCTTTGGCAACCGTCAGCAAACCTTGTTTAATCGCATACAAAGGAATCGCATTAACCAAATCGCGCAGCGTTACGCCAGCTTGCAGGCTGCCTGAAAAGCGCACCAACACCGACTCAGGCATATCCAACGGCATCACGCCAGTTGCCGCGGCAAACGCCACCAAACCCGAACCTGCTGGGAACGAAATACCAATCGGGAAACGCGTGTGCGAGTCGCCGCCCGTGCCGACTGTGTCAGGCATCAACAAGCGGTTCAACCACGAGTGAATCACGCCATCGCCAGGGCGCAACGATACGCCGCCACGCGTTGAGATAAATTCAGGCAGCTCTTTGTGGGTTTTTACGTCCACAGGTTTCGGATACGCCGCGGTATGGCAGAACGATTGCATCACCAAATCTGCCGAGAAACCCAAACACGCCAAGTCTTTCAATTCATCGCGTGTCATTGGACCTGTTGTGTCTTGTGAACCGACCGTAGTCATGCGTGGTTCGCAGTAAGTGCCGGGGCGAACGCCTTTACCTTCAGGCAGCCCACACGCACGACCAACCATTTTTTGCGCCAACGTAAAACCAGCATTGCTTGCGGCAGGTGCTTGCGGCAAACGGAATTTGTCTGACGCGGGCAAACCCAAGGCTTCACGCGCTTTGGCTGTCAAACCGCGACCAATAATCAAATTAATGCGACCGCCTGCCTGAACTTCGTCCAACAACACTTGCGATTTCAGCTCAAACGTGGACACGGTTTCGCCGTTTTTCACGATTTTGCCCTCGTAAGGGAAAATGTCTACCACGTCACCCATTTTCAGGCTGCTCACATCTACTTCAATCGGCAGTGCGCCGCTATCTTCTTGTGTATTAAAGAAAATCGGGGCAATTTTGCCACCCAAGCACACGCCGCCAAAGCGTTTGTTTGGAACAAAAGGAATGTCTTCGCCTGTATGCCAAATCACGGAATTGGTTGCGGATTTGCGTGATGAACCCGTGCCGACCACATCGCCGACATACGCCACCAAATTGCCTTTGGCTTTCAATTCTTCCAACAATTTGATTGGACCGACTTCGCCCGCTTTATCAGGCGTAATACCGTCGCGTGGATTTTTCAACATTGCCAATGCGTGCAACGGAATATCAGGGCGCGACCAAGCGTCAGGGGCTGGCGACAAATCATCGGTATTGGTTTCGCCATCTACTTTGAACACGGTAACGGTGATTTTTTCAGGTACAGCTTGGCGCGAAGTGAACCATTCCGCGTCCGCCCAAGATTGCAACACGGCTTTGGCGTGTGCGTTGCCTTTGTCGGCTTTTTCTTTCACGTCGTGGAATGAATCAAACATCAACAAAGTATGTTTCAAACCTTCCGCCGCGATTGGGGCTAATTTTTCATTGTCCAACAATTCAATCAATGGGTGAATGTTGTAACCGCCCAGCATCGTGCCTAATAATTTGGCTGCCAATTCAGGCGACACGAGCGGACTGGTTACGCTGCCATCGGCAATCGCCGCCAAAAACGATGCTTTCACTTTGGCAGCATCGTCCACACCAGCAGGGACGCGGTTGGTCAATAAATCAACCAAAAATTCGCCTTCGCCAGCAGGGGGATTTTTCAGCAAATCGGCTAAATCAGCCATTTGTGCGGCGGTCAATGGAAGAGCGGGAATGCCCAAGGCAGCGCGTTCTGCTGCGGCTTGACGGTATTCTTGTAACATTGCTTTGTTCCTTATGTAAATGGTTTTCTTCTTGTTTGACGTTTGCAAACTGTGATAAACGGCTTGAAACTGTCTAAATCATAAACTAATTTTACACAGCTTGGGAATTTTTTTACACGGTAAATTGGGCTATGTGCAGGGACGTGGGTATGGCGGCGCAACGCCATGTACGAACGAGATCATATAGGCAAACGTAAACTTAATTTTGGGCGATATTTATGGCTTGGATTGATTGGTTTAACGGCTGGTCGTTTAAATCTAAAAGCAGCCTGCAATATTGGTCTATCGGCAAGAGCTGTGAGCCGAAGCGGCACATGTGGTCGGTGTCTTGTTGGCAGTCTATTAGGGCGATACCGCAGTCGCGCAAATACGGCACGGCGTGGGCAAAGGCGATTTTGGAGGCGTTGTCGTGCTGGCAAAACATGGATTCGCCATAAAATACGCACCCGATTTGTACGCCATAAAATCCGCCTGCCAAGTGCAGGCTGCCCGCATGGTCGGGATACCAGCATTCAAATGAATGGGCTTTGCCTTGTTGATGTAGTGCGCCGTAGGTTTGTATGATGTCGTGGTTTATCCATGTGCCGTTTTGTCCTGCGCGTGGCACGGTGGAACAGGCGCGAATCACGTCATCAAAGGCGCGATTGACGCTGACTTGGTAGCGTTGTTGGCGCAAGGCTTTGCGTAGATTGTGTCCGATGTGCAATTGGTTTGGAAAGATAACGGCGCGTGGGTGTTGGGTGAACCATAGCCAATAGCCATGTGCTTTGAGCCATGAAAACAGTCCGTTGCGATAAGCAGCCTGCACCATGTTTGGTGTGATGATTTCGCTAGCGGCAATTAAGCCGTCTTGTGGTGTGTTGCTGGGATTGAGCTTGGGGAAATGGGGATTGTCTGGGTCTATAAGTGTGAGCATGGCGTATGATTTATGCAGACTGCTTATTTTTTAAGCAGCCTGCACTTTTTGTTGTGGGTTGAATGATTTAGATGACTTATCCACAAGTTATCCTGTGGATTGTACCGAATCATATGGGTAAAAGTGGATTAGATTCTAACTAGAACAAGGCGACAACGACCGCCGTGTACATCTAGTACATAAGGGAGTTGGCAACGCGGTACTAATCTAAATTTAATTCACTATATTCGTACACGGCGGTCGTTGTCGCCTTGTCATAATCTAAATTTAATCCACTATAGTACATAAAGGCGTTGGCAACGCAGTGCTAGTTTGAAGATAATCCACTGTGTAATGTTTGTACTTTATCCACTTCTTCCACGCTACCCAACACCACCGCTACACGTTGATGTAAGCCAGTCGGTTGAATCTGCAACATATTTTCACGCGCATTGGTGATTTTGCCGCCTGCTTGTTCCACCACCAAGCCCAGCGGATTGGCTTCATACATCAAACGCAATTTGCCTGCTTTGCTGGGGTCGCGGTTGTCTTTGGGATAGAGAAACACGCCGCCGCGCGTCAAAATGCGATGGACTTCTGCCACCATGCTCGCCACCCAGCGCATATTGTAATTTTTGCCGCGCACGCCGTCTTTGCCTGCCAGCAATTCGCCAATATATTGCTGAATCGGCTGCTCCCAGTGGCGTTGGTTGGACATATTGATGGCAAATTCTGCCGTTTGCGTGGGAACTTGCAAAGCAGCCTGCGTTTGAATGAACTCGCCTTGTTCGTTGAGTGTGAACGCTGCCACGCCGTGTTTGAATGTCAGCACCAAAATCGTTTGTACGCCATACAACACATAGCCTGCTGCCACTTGCTTGCTGCCTGCTTGCAAGAACGATTGCGTGTGCAGGCTGCCCGCTGGTTTTGCCAGCACCGAAAAAATCGTGCCAATAGAAATGTTTACATCAATATTAGACGAACCGTCCAACGGGTCAAACAACACCAAATAACCGCCCTGCTCGCTAGTGGCGACAAAATCGTCTTCTTCTTCGCTGGCGATGCCTGCCACATTGGCGTTGTCGCGCAAAGTGTCGATTAAGATTTGATTGGCAAGCACGTCCAATTTTTTTTGCGCTTCGCCCTGAATATTGCCTGTGCCAGCCTCGCCCAACACGCCCGACAACGCGCCCAATCGCACATGACGGCTAATTTGCGTGCAGGCTGCCACGATGCTGCCAACCGTGCTAATCAGCTCGGGTGCAATCACGTATTGTTGGCTGTGTTGTTGCAGATAGTGGGTTAAGGTTTGCATGATGTTCTCCGTTGTTTCATGTAGATTAAAATTGTGTTGATAAAATGCCTATTTATTTTCTTGTATAACAAAATTAAACTGGCGATATATTAAAAACACAAAGAAATTCTATCATGCAATCCAATCCAAACAAAAAGCAGCCTGCACTTTTTTTGGGACACGGCAGCCCAATGAACATGTTGCGCCCCGAATTAGACATCAACCAAAACATCACGCGCATTGCCCAAACCTTTGCCAAACCCAAAGCGATTGTGTGCGTGTCGGCGCATTGGTATGACGGTTTGTGGATAACGGGCGCAGCGCAGCCTGACACCATTTACGATTTTTATGGCTTTCCCGAAGCCTTGTATCAACAAAATTATCCAGCCGCTGGCAGCCCCGAATTGGCGCAACAATTATGCGATTTATTGCCCGAAGCACAAATCCACCCTACTCGCGGTTTAGACCACGGCGCATGGGCGGTGCTGAAATTTTTGTCCCCCCAAGCCGATGTGCCTGTGGTGCAACTGGGTTTGGATTTATCGCAGCCGCCGCAATGGCATTACGAGCAAGCCCAGCGTTTGCGTGTGTTGCGCGAACAAGGCGTGTTGATTGTGGGCAGCGGCAATATTGTGCATAACCTACGCGCCGCGCAACGCACCGACCACGCGCCTGCATACGATTGGGCAGAGCAATTTTTGGCGCACATCAACCATGCGATTGAATATCGCCAGCACGACAACATCATCAACTATCATCAATTTGGCGACGTCGCGCGGCTGTCTGTGCCCACGCCCGAGCATTTGTTGCCGCTGCTGTATGTGTTGGCGCAACAAGACGATAGCGACCGCGTGGCGTTGTTCAATAATCAAATGGATATGGGGTCTATTAGCATGACTTCGGTTTTGCTGCATTGATTGATTAAGCATGCCTACGACATACCCTTTTATAACCAAATCATAGATTTGGACAAAAGGGCAAAGCAGCCTGCACTTTGAATCAACAAAAAGTGCAGGCTGCTTTTTTACTTAATTTTGACTTATTGCAACAAATAATGAATTTCCTTTGACTTTTTACAACCCCTGAAATAGTATTAGACGCGCTTAACTCGCTAAAACCGATTATTTAAAATAGCTAACTGATATAACTAATATTATTTTTATTTGCACACAAAATTAGCAAAATCTGGCGCATATCGTATCGTTATCCGCACCAAAACAGTAAACTACCATCAAAATGATTTTATTTTAAACCTCTCGGAGTAATACTATGGCAACAGACAATCAAACCCCAACCAAACAAGGGCTGCCAACGCTATCCAAAAACACCATTTGGATGATGAGTTTCGGTTTTTTGGGTGTGCAAACCGCGTTTACGCTGCAAAGTTCTCAAATGAGCCGCATTTTCCAAACGCTAGGCGCAGACCCACACAGTTTGGGTTGGTTTTTCATTTTGCCACCGCTCGCTGGCATGATTGTGCAGCCGATCGTGGGGCATTTTTCTGACCGCACTTGGTCGCCGCGTTTGGGTGGTCGCCGTTTGCCGTATTTGATTTATGGCTCGTTGATTGCGGTGATTGTGATGTTGTTGATACCCAATTCAGGTAGCTTGGGTTTGAGTTATGCGATGGCGTTGATGTTTGGTGCGTTGATGATTGCGCTGTTGGACGTGTCGTCTAATATGGCGATGCAGCCATTCAAAATGATGGTCGGCGACATGGTAAACGAAGAACAAAAAAGCTATGCGTATGGCATTCAAAGTTTCTTGGCGAATACAGGCGGTATTGTTGCGTCAATTTTGCCGTTTTTGTTTGCGATTATTGGTTTGAGCAACGTGGCGGAAAAAGGCGTTGTGCCGCAAACGGTTGTCGTGTCGTTTTATGTGGGCGCGGCGTTGTTGATTGTTACCAGCGCATTGACCGTGTTCAAAGTGAAAGAGTACGACCCTGAAACCTATGCGCGTTATCACGGCATTGACGTAAAAGCCAATGAAGAAAAAGTAAGCTGGATTGAATTGCTCAAACGTGCGCCAAAAGCATTTTGGACGGTGTCATTTACGCAATTTTTCTGCTGGTTTGCGTTCCAATATTTGTGGACGTATTCGGCTGGCGCGATTGCAGCGAATGTGTGGAATGCAACCGATGCGGCTTCGGCTGGTTATCAGGAAGCGGGCAACTGGTTTGGCGTGTTGGCGGCGGTGCAATCGGTGGCTGCGGTGGCGTGTTCGTATGTTTTGGCGAAAATTCCCAATCAATATCATAAACAAAGCTATTTTGGCTGCTTGGCGTTGGGCGCGTTGGGCTTCTTGTCTATTGCGTTTGCGACCAATCAATATTTGTTAATCGTGTCGTTTATTTTGGTGGGGATTGCTTGGGCGGGTATTTTGACTTACCCATTGACGATTGTTACCAATGCTTTGTCGGGCAAACACACAGGCACTTATTTGGGTTTGTTTAACACGTCTATTTGTTTGCCGCAAATTGTGGCTTCGTTGTTGAGTTTCGCACTGTTCCCGATGTTGGGCGGTGTGCAAGCAAATATGTTTATCATGGCAGGGATTGTGTTACTGTTGGGCGCATTCTCGGTGTTTTTGATCAAAGAAACGCACGGTAATTAACCATTTCAGGCAGCCTGAAAATGGTGGAAATGTTTCAGGCTGCTTTTTGATACGACAGAAATTTTTATATATAAGCAAATCTACTCCCTCTCCTGTGGGAGAACGGAAAACTTTTCAGCCTTAACTAAAGATTTGTTTTATTCAGCGATTTTTCCCTCTCCCTAGCCCTCTCCCAAAGGAGAGGGAACAAGATTACTGCAACTAAAAGTTTTGTCGTATATTTCAGGCTGCCTGAAAATATGCAGGCTGCTTTTTCAATAAAATTTATCCATTCAAAAATTCAATTTTTTCGCTTCAATTTTCATAAGGAATAACACTATGTATTTGAGAATTATGGACGTTCTGCCATGGGCGATTCGCTCAACCAAATTGGAAAAAGAACACAAACGCTTACAAGAAAGCCTGACCAGTATCGGTAATGGCTACATGGGTATGCGCGGCAATTTTGAAGAAACGTATTCTGCCGACAGCCATTTGGGTACTTACATCGCAGGCGTGTGGTTTCCCGATAAAACGCGTGTGGGTTGGTGGAAAAACGGCTATCCAAAATATTTCGGTAAAGCGATTAACGCCTTAAATTTCAGCAAAGTAGCGATTTTTGTGGACAATCAAGAAGTGGATTTGGCGAAAAATGAAGTTGCTAATTTCGCGATTGAATTGGACATGAAAACAGGCGTATTCCGCCGTCAATTTACCGTGTTTGGCGTGAAATTTGCGATTACCAAATTTTTGTCGGTGGCACAAAAAGAATTAGCCGCCATCCGTTGGGAAATGGTTGCGGTGGACGGCAAAACGCACGAAGTCCGCATCAATTCTATGATTGACGCTGACGTGAAAAACGAAGATTCCAACTACGAAGAAAAATTCTGGCAAGTGTTGGCGCGTGAAGTGAACGCGGAAACTTCGGCGATTGCCACTCAAACCGTTGCCAATCCATTTGGCGTGGAACAATTTATCGTGAACGCGGAACAACATTTCGCAGGCGATTTCAACGTTTCAAGCAGCCAAGAACAAGATTGGCAAGTAAGCAATGAATTTTCAGGCAGCGTTGGCAGCGAAACGCAATTTTTTGAAAAACGTGTGATTATTACCACAAGCCGCGATTATGCTGATTTGGAAGCTGTGCAAAAAGCAGGACGCGAATTGTCTGAAAAAGTGGCTAAACAATCATTTGCCGATTTGTTGGCGGCGCACAAAGCAGGCTGGCTGAAACGTTGGGAAAGCGCGGACGTGGTGATTAGCGGCAACAATGAAGCGCAACAAGGTATCCGCTTCAATTTATTCCAATTATTCGCGACTTACTACGGCGAAGATGCGCGTTTGAATATCGGTCCAAAAGGTTTCACAGGCGAAAAATACGGTGGCGCAACGTATTGGGATACGGAAGCCTATGCTGTGCCGTTGTATTTGGCGTTGGCAGAACCACAAGTTACACGCAACTTGTTGAAATATCGCCACAATCAATTACCGCAAGCGAAACACAACGCAGGACAACAAGGTTTGGCAGGCGCGTTGTACCCAATGGTTACGTTCACAGGCGTGGAATGCCACAACGAATGGGAAATCACGTTTGAAGAAATTCACCGCAACGGTGCGATTGCCTACGCGATTTACAATTACACCAACTACACAGGCGACGAAAGCTATTTGGCAAAAGAAGGCTTGGAAGTGTTGGTAGAAATTTCACGTTTCTGGGCTGACCGCGTGCATTTCTCAAACCGCCACGGCAAATACATGATGCACGGCGTAACCGGTCCAAACGAATACGAAAACAACATCAATAATAACTGGTACACCAACAATTTAGCTGCTTGGGTATTGGAATACACGTCTGCGGCATTGGCAAAATACCCACGCCCAGATTTGAACGTGAGCGCGGAAGAATTGGCAAAATGGGCGGATATTATCGCGAATATGTACCGTCCGTTTGACGCGGAATTGAATGTATTTGTACAACACGATGGTTTCTTGGACAAAGATTTGCGCCCAGTTTCGGCATTGTCCAAAGACGATTTGCCATTGAACCAAAAATGGTCTTGGGACAAAATTTTGCGTTCGCCATTCATCAAACAAGCGGACGTGTTGCAAGGGATTTACTTCTTCGGCGACCGTTTCACATTGGACGAAAAACGCCGCAATTTTGATTTCTACGAACCGATGACCGTTCACGAAAGTTCATTATCGCCATCAATCCACGCGATTTTGGCAGCGGAATTGGGCAAAGAAGAAAAAGCAGTTGAAATGTACCAACGCACGGCGCGTTTGGACTTGGATAATTACAACAACGACACGGAAGACGGTTTGCACATCACGTCTATGACGGGTTCTTGGTTAGGCATTGTGCAAGGTTTCGCACAAATGAAAACTTGGGGCGGCAAATTGAGTTTTGCGCCATTCTTGCCAAGCGTTTGGACAGGTTACGCATTCCACATCAATTATCGCGGTCGCTTGATTAAAGTAACCGTTGATAGCGCAAATGTGAAATTGAATTTGCTCAAAGGCGACGCATTGAAATTGAGCGTTTACGGTCAAGAAGTTGAATTACAAAGCGAATTTGTAACCGCATTGCAACGTGGAGAATAAGCATGACTTTTGAAGCGGTACTTTTTGATTTGGACGGCGTGATTACCGACACGGCGGAATATCATTTTCTCGCGTGGCAAAAGTTGGCGGAAGAATTGGGGATTAGCATTGACCGCCAATTCAACGAGCAACTGAAAGGCGTGTCGCGTGATGATTCGCTCAAACGCATTTTGGTGCACGGCAATAAAACCGTTTCGCCAGAAGAATTTAAGCAATTAACCGAACACAAAAACGCGAATTATTTGACGATGATTGAAGCGGTTTCGCCGAATGATGTTTACGCTGGCATTTTGGATTTGCTCAAAGCGTTGCGTGCGAGTGGTAAAAAAATCGCGTTGGCATCAGCAAGCAAAAATGGCCCGAAATTGTTGCAGCAAATGCAATTAACGGAATATTTTGATTGCATCGCCGACCCTGCAAAAATCGCGCAATCCAAGCCAGCACCTGATATTTTTTTGGCAGCGGCGGCTGGTGTGGATGTAGCGATTGAAAACTGCATTGGCATTGAAGACGCGGCGGCTGGCGTGGCAGCGATTAAAGCGGCTGGCGCGTTGCCGATTGGCGTGGGCAAAGCCAGCGATTTGGGCGATGATATTGCGATTGTGGCTGACACCAGCTTTTTGACGTTGAATTATTTGGAAAACGTTTGGCAAAGCGCGAAGTATAGTTGATTAAAATAAAAATGAGACAAGGCGACAACGCCCGCCGTGTACGATAAGTACATAAGGGCGTTGGCAACGCTGTATCATTGCAATTTTAATCAACTAGAATACCTAAATGCTAAACAAAGCAGCCTGCACTTTGAATCAACAAAAAGTGCAGGCTGCTTTTTACGCTATAATCTTGCCTTTTCAATTTGTTAGGATATTAAAATGGCTTTTGCATCTTTGTTTACCTTGTTGGACGACATCGCATCGGTGCTGGACGATGTGGCACTCATGACCAAAATGGCAGCCAAAAAAACCGCAGGCGTGGTAGGCGACGATTTGGCGTTGAATGCCAACCAAGTAACAGGCGTACAAGCCGACCGCGAATTGCCGATTGTGTGGGCGGTGGCAAAGGGCTCGCTCATCAACAAAGTCATTTTGATTCCCATCGCCCTATTGTTGTCGATTTTTTTGCCAAAGTTGATTACGCCGTTGCTGATGATAGGCGGCGCATATTTGTGTTTTGAAGGTGTAGAAAAATTGCTGCACAAGTTTTTACATCACCACGAAGAAGCGCATGAAGCCACGCACATTCCCGATTCACTCGACAGCGAAAAAGACAAAATCAAAGGTACAATTCGCACCGATTTTATTTTGTCGGCAGAAATCATCATCATCGCGTTGGGTGTGGTACAAGAATCCACGCTCATGGTTAAAATTTTCGCTTTGTCGGCGGTTGGCATCGGCATTACGATTTTTGTTTACGGCTTGGTGGCGATGATTGTCAAAGCCGATGATGTGGGCTTGTATTTGATGCAGGCTGCTTCGTCTGGCAAACGCGCGATTGGACGCATGATTATCGCCATTATGCCTTGGGTGATGCGTGCGCTGGCGTTTGTTGGCACGCTAGCAATGTTCTTGGTGGGTGGCGGCATTTTTACCCACAACATAGACGCGCTGCACCACATTCAATGGAGCAACGCTTTAATTGCCACAGGATTTGATTTAGTCGTAGGCTTGATTGTGGGCGTGATTTGCTGCGCTGTGATTTTGCCGTTGAGCAAAAGATTGGCGGTGAAATAATCACACTAGGATATTGAATAGAAAAAGTGCAGGCTGCTTTTGAAATACTCAAAAAAGCAGCCTGCACTTTTTTTGTTTGATTTAAATCACTCACATCACAAACCCAATTTCGCGCAAACCCAATCCGCCAAATCAGGCTCAATCCGCGCTTCAATCGGCAACACCCAAATGCAATCGGGCGCATGGGTCGGCAATTTCACCGCATCTTTTTCCGTAATCAACACATAATCCGCAGCAGGCAAATCATCAAGCGACAACACCGCGTGGTCAGCCAAAGCCAGCGTTTGCGCCAATTCAATCCCCATATCGCGCAAAGACTGAAAAAACCGTTCGGGACGTGCAATGCCAGCCACCGCCACGCAGGTTTGATTGGGGTGCAGGCTGCTTGGGTCTAGCTTTTCGTTTGCTTGATTGAAGCGATACGGCGCACCGCAAACCACGCTGCTGGCAAATAAATCGTGCGGAAAAACCGTTTGTTCTTGCGCCCACGTTATATCGTCTGCGTTGGCTTGGCTTAACACCACGCCGTCTAATTCGCCCAATCGTGCAATCGGTTCGCGCAGGCTGCCGTTGGGCAACACGTCCAATTCGCTTAATCGGCGCAAATCGGCGGCTGGGAACACGCCAATTTCCATATCGCGGTGCAACGCGTAATGCTGCAAACCATCGTCCGCCACCAACAGTTGAATGTCGGGATAATGCGCCAACAACGCTTGCCCAGTCACATAGCGATTCGCTCCCACCGCCATCGGTGCAGCGGTTTGACGATACAGCATCAACGGTTCATCACCAACATCTGCTGCTTGACTGTGCGCGTGCAGCACATAAATTTCGCTGCTTTGTCTGCCATAGCCGCGACTGATGATGCCAACACGCACGCCACGTTGTTGCAAGCCGCGAACCAAAGCAGCGGTAATGGGCGTTTTGCCCGTGCCACCCGCGTGAATATTGCCCACAATCACCACAGGCACAGGCAATTTTTGGATTTTGTGCGGATTGTGTTGATAGCGTTGGCGACGATGTTGTGCAATCAGCGCAAACAAACGCGAAAGCGGAGTCAGCAAAACACGCAAAATTGGATTGGGCGTTTGCCAATGTTGTTCGATGAGTTGATGTAGTTTCATGTGCAGGCTGCTTTTTTACTACGACTACGCCGTCATTTCTGCATCAAGCAAAAATGACGGCGATGATTGGTTTGATGTAGATTTACTCTTTCTCGCCACCGCGTCGAGTAAACGAAATGCCCAGTTGTTTGAGTTTGCGATACAAATGCGTGCGTTCCAAGCCCACTTTTTGCGCCACGCGGCTCATATTGTGGTTTTCTTGCTGAATGTGGAACTCAAAATAACGGCGTTCCAATTCTTCGCGCAATTCACGCAGCGGCAAGTTGAAGTTAAAACCGCCTTTTACTTCTTGCGCGGTTTCGTTTTGATTAAACTGGCTCAATACGCGCGTTACTGCGCCGTCGTGGACTTCGTTGCCCTCGCAGTTGAGCGCAAGGCTTTTAATCACATTACGAAATTGCTCCAAATTGCCCGGCCAGTCGTATTGGCGCAAGCGGTTGTAGGCGGCTGATGTAAATTTAACGTGCGTTTCTTCTTGCAGGCTACTGGATAATTCGCGCAGAATTTGCCCTGCCAAAAACGGAATGTCTTCAATTTGATGACGCAGCGGCGGCAACGAAATCACCGCGCCCGACAATAAATTGGATAAGCGCGTGTCCGATTGGACGTTTAACCATTCGTTTACAGGTGTGCTGCTGCAACACACAATGCGCACATTGAACCGCTCTGCCTTGCCCAATATCACGCCCATGCTTTGCAAAATACATTTGTCGTATTGTGAAATATCGCCCAAATACAAAATGCCGCCTGATGCTTTTTCCAATAAATCCAAAGGCATACTGGAAATATGTTCGGGTTTATGTGCTTCCACCCAAGGAGTGTTGTTTTTGTGGAATGTCCGCGCCACCGTTTCAAATGGGCAGCCTGCTTCACCCAGCAATAAAACTGCATTATTGTGGCGATACGCTAGTTCTAACTGCTTATTCAATTCTTTAATCACCGCGCTGCTACCCAAATTGTTTGCTGTTATCGGGGCTTGGGTTTGCGATTCGCCGTATTTGAGTGCGCGTTCCACCGTTTGCAACAATTTTTGTAGCGGAATCGGCTTTTCCAAAAAGTCCAACGCGCCGATTTTGGTGGCTTCTACGGCGGTGTCGATGCTGCCGTGTCCGCTCATCATCACCACAGGCATGGTCAGCAAGCCGTTGGTTGCCCATTCTTTGAGCAACGTGATGCCATCGCTATCGGGCATCCAAATATCCAGCAACACCAAAGATGGGCGCGTTTTGATACGCAATTTGCGTGCTTCTTCGGCATTTTCGGCAACAGCAACGGTGTAGCCCTCGTCCTCCAAGGTTTCTTGCAATACTTCACGAATGCCAATTTCATCGTCAACAATTAAAATATCTGTGCTTTTCATGATTATTATTTTTCTGATGGTTCAGTTAAATTTGCTACAAAAGGAAAATAAAGGTTTAGGCACGCACCACCTTCTGCACGATTGTGGAGCGTGATGCGTCCATTATGGTCTTCTACAATTTTTTTCACAACCGCTAGCCCCAAGCCTGTACCATTGGATTTATCGGTTTTATATGGCTCAAAAGCAGCCTGCAACATTTCGTGACTAAACGATTTGCCGTTGTTGCTCACGCTAATGTGAATTTGTTCGTTTTGGATTTGTGTGCTAACCCAAACTTGTGGTTTGACGTCGCTTTCGGCAGCTTCGGCAGCATTTTTGAACAAATTGTGTAACACTTGACGCATTGCCGTGGTATCGGCATTGAGCCACATAGGTATATTACTCAATTCTGTATGGAATGTACAAGGTACACTTTCGTATAGCACCAATACTTCACCAATTAACACATTTAAATCAACAGGTTTCAAACGAATAGACGGCGCACGAGCGTAATTGCGAAAGGCTTCTACCATTTCTTTTAGTGCGGCGACTTGTTTAATGATTGTGTTGGTGGATTTGTCTAGCGTTTGCACATCGGGGTCGGAAAGTTTATCACGCAATTTCCATGCCAATCGCTCGGCAGAAAGCTGGATTGGCGTGAGTGGATTGCGGATTTCGTGTGCCAAGCGTTTTGCCACTTCACCCCATGCGGCTTCTTTTTGCGCTTGAACCAAAGTGGTGATGTTGTCAAACACCAAAACCAAGCCGTTGCCGTTTTCGGCTGGCAGGCGCACGGCTTTGCCCAGCAAAATGCGGCTTTCGTCTTGGGCAAGATAGGTCAATTCAATCGCTTTGTTGGCATTTTCGCTTTCAATCAACGGCGTTAGGGCTTGGTTGAGTGCGTGGTATTGCGGCGATTGCTGCGCCCAGTCTTGCGGATTTTGTCCCAAAATAGCCGACAAAGAACAATCCAAAATCGTTTCTGCGCTGCGATTATAGGTATTCAAGCAGCCTGCACTGTCTAGCGTAATCACGCCTGCGCTCAAACTGTCCAACACGCGCTCCAAATAATGTCGGGCGGCTTCTTGTTCTTGTCGATGCTGCTCATCGGCTTGTTTGGCAATGGCAAGTTGTTCACTCATGTGGTTGAACAACAAAGTTAATTTTCCCAATTCGTCTTGGCGAATAATGTGCAATCGGCGTTGAAAATTGCCTTGCGCCACTTCTCGCGCACCGTCTGCCAACTGCACAATCGGTTCAACAAAACGTCGTGCAAAATACAAGGCAGCCGCAATCGCTAACAAAATCGCCAACAATGCCGCAATCAACAAAGTGACCAAGAAAAAGGTTTGTAAGCCTTTTTGCGCGAAGGCTAGTTCGGCGTATTTGGAACGGGCGGCTTCAATTAATTCGGCATCTTGCGCCACTTGCTGCGGCACGGCTTGGCGGAAAAACAGTGCGTATTGCTGATGATTGTATTTGGGCAACAGCAGCCAGCCGTTGGTATAAAGCGTGTGGTTGATGCTTTCTATGCTGTGATGCGTGTCGGATTGGTGGATTTTGTGCAGGCTGCTTTCGTCCAATTCGGGCGGCGTAAATTGATTGGGATTGCGTTCAACAAGCGGTTGGCGCGTATCTAAATTCCACACGGCAAGATGGGCAAATTCGCGCGCTTCGGTGGTGTTGAGTGCTGGGGCGACATCGTTTTGCTGCATGACTGCGGTTAGCACATGGGCGCGAACCGAAGCAGCCTGCACCATGCTGTGTTGCGCGGCATTGTTCAACGCCGATTGACTGAGTTTTAAACTGCGCTCCAACGCTTCTTTTGTGTCGTTGCCAAACCACGAGTCAATGCTGTATGCAATGAACTGCGCGGCAACGCCCAGCAAGAAAATGGCAGGCAAGGCGGCAACCAACGTGAACATACCCGACAATTTTCGTGCGATGACCGAGCCGAATACTTGGTTGTTTTTGTCGCTTAAAATCAACCAAATATAGCGGACGATGACGGTAAACAGCATCGATGCCAACAAGGCTGCCGCCACCGCAATCCACCAAAAATAAGGCGCAAAACGGCTGTCGCTGTCGGTGGAAAACGTGAGCAAATACAAAACGGCAAATGATGCGATGCCACAGAAAATGAGAAAACGGCGCATGGGAACTCGTGAGTTAATGGATTTGCCGTCATTCCTGCGTAGGCAGGAATCTATCTGGCTGATTCAGTTATAGAAATGGATTTTGTATAACCGAAATAAAGCATTGGATTCCCGCCTGCGCGGGAATGACGGTTGTTGCAAGTGCAGGCTGCTTTTTAACGAATAATCAAATCTTGCCAACCCGAATCCAAATTCCAGCCACGCGATGTGATGGCGTTGATTTGAAACGGTTTGGGCAATTTGCTCACACTCAAACTCAACCGAACGCTGGCTTCTACATCGCTTGGCGTGGCGTTGAGCAACGTGCCTTGTTTGAGCGTGCGCCAATTTGCAATCGCACCGACTGCTTTGAGTGCGGTGGTTAAGCTGCTGTATTCAGTAGAAAATGTGCCAACCGATACGCGATAACGGCTGGTGAGTGGGTGATACGATAGACGATAGTTTACGCGGTTTTCGTTGCTGACCAGTTGCGTGATTTTGCTGCGATACGATGCAAATGTCGGGCGTTCCAGTTGATACGACAACTCAAAATCCAGCGACACGCCTTGTTGCAGCGCATCGGTTAGCTGTTCGGGCAATTCGGTGGCAAAACGTGTGCTAATCGCCAGTTGTCCGTTGGGCAAGATTTGTGCTTCGCGGCGCGTGGACTGAATGTTTTCGGCATGGGCAATGGGCAACGTCATCAAGCCAATCATCAACACAAACACGCGCAAGCAGCCTGCACCCCAAAAAAGTGCAGGCTGCTTTGGTTTGGCTAACACATTATTTTTTGTGAATAAGCGCATAATAAAACCCATCTTGTTTTTCGTTGGGAATCAAAACTTTTTCTTCTAGCAAAGTGGCATCGGCATGACGGCGCAGGAATTTTTGGCATTGCAACTGGTTTTCCGCTTCAAAAATAGAACACGTTGCCAGCAACATTCGTCCGCCTTGTTTCAAGGTTTTCCACAATTCATCTAGCATGATTTCTTGCTGTTGCGCGGTTTTGAGCGCGTCGTTGGGGCGGCGCAACCATTTGATGTCGGGATTGCGTTTAATTGTGCCTGATGCGGTGCAAGGTACGTCTGCCAAAATCACATCAAACGGCACACCGTCCCACCATTCGGCTAAATTTTGGGCAGGTGAGCAATACAAAGCAGCCTGCAATTTTAATCGCGCCAAATTGTCTTGCACGCGAGCCAAACGTTTTTTGTCTATGTCTAACGCGGTGACGCTGCAATTGGCCAGTTCCAACAAATGCCCTGTTTTGCCGCCTGGAGCAGCGCAAGCGTCCAACACACGTTCGCCGTTTTGCGGATTGAGCAAATACGCCGCTTGCTGTGCGCCCCAGTCTTGCACCGACACCGCGCCATTGGCAAATTGCGGCAACTGGTTCACAGGCACAGGCGTGGTAATGCGAATGGCATAATCGTCCAATTTTTTGGCGGCAATGCCTGCTTGTTCCAACAGCAGCAAATAAGCATCGGCATTCATGTGGCGGCGATTGACGCGCAAGGTGAGCGGTGGGTGCGATTGAAACGCCGTTACCATATTGTGCCAATGTTTTGGGTACTGCGTTTGCAGGCTGCTTTGCAACCAAGTCGGCAAATTGAATTTGGCTATATTATTGAATTGACACGATTTATTCAACCCTTCTTGTTCGCGCTGAAAACGGCGCAAAATCGCATTGGCAAACGAGCGGTATTGTCCACGCCCCATTTTGCCGATGTATTCCACCGCTTCGTTTACAACTGCGTGTGGCGCGTTTTTGGTGTGATTGAGTTGATACATTGCCACCAGTAAATGCGCTTCTAGCAATGGGTTGTCCAACGGTTTGTTGAGCAATTTGCCCAGCATATAACGCAGGCTGCCCAAAAATCGCTGGCAACCATATGCCAAGTCTTGCAGCATGCCTTTGTCTTGCGCGGTTAAATCGGGATTTTGGGCGATGATGTTTGCCAATTCATCGGCAAGATTTTTGCCATTTGCTACCGCCAACACGGTTTGTGCAGCGAGTTTTTGTACCAAAGATAAAGACATCGTTTTGTTCTGAAATTGAAAAATAAATAGGGGGCAAGTGTATCACAACAAAAAAGCAGCCTGCACTTTTTGTTGATGAAAAGTTGCAGGCTGCTTTTTGTCATTCAAACCGCATTCTTACTATGCAAATACCGCACCGCTTCTTCCTGTTTGCCTGCCATAATATCGTCCATAGCGCGTAAGGATTTAGCGATTGCCGCATCCACCAATTCGCGTTCGGCAGCCGATGGCTTGTTCAACACAAAACCCACCACCAAAGCGCGGTCGCCAGGGTGTCCAATCCCCAAGCGTAGGCGATAAAAATTGGGCGTACCCATTTTCGCTTGAATGTCTTTTAAGCCATTGTGTCCGCCATTGCCGCCGCCCAGTTTGAAGCGAATTGCACCGCAATCAATGTCCAGTTCATCGTGTACCACCAAAATTTCTTCGGGCGCGATTTTGTAGAACTGCGCCAACGCCTGCACCGCCTTGCCCGACAAATTCATATAAGTATCGGGTTTGAGCAACCACACTTCGCCACCGGGGCGCGACACGCGAGCAACATCGCCAAAAAATTTCTTTTCGTTTTTCCAACTGGCTTTCCATTGCCACGCCAATTCGTCCAAAAACCAAAAACCAGCATTGTGGCGCGTTTTTTCGTATTCGGCAGTGGGGTTGCCCAAGCCGACAATCAATTTAATTTTCATGTTGATGAGATTCCTATTTTTTCTGCGCGACTCGTTTGCGGCGAGCGTCTTTTGGGTCAGCAAGCAAGGGGCGATACACTTCCACGCGGTCGCCATCGCGCAATACTGTGTCGTCTTTAACCGCTTTGCCGAATATGCCCAACAAAGCAGCCTGCACATCGGCATCGGGGAAATCGTGCAAAATCGGTGCTGCCAAAACGGCTTGTCGCGCCGTGCAGTCAGCGGCTAGGTGCAAGCGATACAATTTTTGCTGCGTGGCGGTGCCGTATGCCACTTCCACGGCGATTTTATCCATAGCGGCGATTCGCTTCCTGCACAAAGGCATCAACCAAACGATTGGTTACCACCGAAAACACAGGCGCAATCACACGGCTCAACAGTCCTGTTAATTCGTAGTGCAGCGTAAATTCAATCTGACACATGCCATCGCCCAAATCTACAAATTGCCAAGTGCCGTGCAGCGATTTAAACGGTCCTTCCAGCAAATTCATTTGGATTTGACGCAGCGGCTGGTTGTGGTTGTGCGTGGCAAAAGACTGGTTGATGCCCATGTAATCCATGTGTAGCCGCGCTTTGAGTTCGGTGTCGGTGCGCGACAAAATTTCGGTTTTGCCATACCACGGCAAAAATTGCGGGTAGTCTTCCACCCTGTCCACCAGCGCATACATCTTTTCCGCGCTGTGTAGCACCAAAACAGATTTTTTAATCGTTGCCATATTAAAGATTGCTTTCAAAATTTTGGGAGTGCAGGCTGCTTTTTATCGTTTATTCTTTCTTTTTACCTTGATTGGCAATGCCCATCAACAAAGCCAAAATAAACATAATCGACAAAGTTGCTGTGCCACCGTAGCTCACCAACGGCAATGGCACGCCCACCACAGGCAAAATGCCGCTTACCATGCCCATGTTCACAAAAGCGTAACAGAAAAAAGTCATGGTTAATGCGCCAGCCAAAGTGCGACTATACAAAGTCGGTGCGCGAGCAGCAATCACCAAACCGCGCCCCAAAATAATGGTGTACACCAACAGCAGCAAAATATTGCCCAGCAAACCAAACTCTTCCCCATACACGGCAAAAATAAAGTCGGTGGTGGATTCGGGAATGTAGTCCAAATGCGTTTGTGTGCCGTTGAGCCAGCCTTTGCCCCAAACGCCGCCCGAGCCAATCGCAATCATCGATTGCAAAATGTGATAGCCTGCGCCCAATGGGTCTTTGGTTGGGTCGAGCAGCGTGAGTACGCGCGTTTTTTGGTAGTCGTGCATGCCGTAATTCCAAATCAAGGGCAGCGATACGAAAAATAAAGTAAGCGAGCCAAACAGAGCTTTCCACGGCAATCCTGCAAAGAAAATCACAAACAAACCCGATGCCATAATCAGCGTGGCTGTGCCTAAATCGGGCTGCTTCAAAATCAAGCCACCTGGGATAATGATGATGCCCAGCGCGACAATGTAGTGATACCACGCCAAGCGTCCGTCATAGCGTTGGAAAAACCATGCCACCGTCATTGGCAAACCAATTTTCATGATTTCGGACGGCTGCAAGCGCACAATGCCCAAATTAAGCCAGCGTGTTGAGCCATTTACGGTGATGCCAAAAAAATGTACGCCCAGCAGCAAAACCACGCCAATCACATAAATCGGCAAGGCGAATTTGCTTAATATTTGTGGGCGAATTCGGGCAAAAATCGGCAACAAGCCCACGCCCAAAATGGTGTGTAGGGTTTTGTTTTCCAGTCGCCCAATGTCTCGTCCATCTGCGGAATACAGCAAAAACATACTCATCAAATACACCGCCAACACGGCATAAAACAGCCATGGGTCTAATGGATCCCATAGCAGGCGTTTGATTTTGATAAGCCAGTTATCAGTTGGTTGTTTCATGCTCATGGTTGTAAACTCGGTGATGAAGCAGCCTGCACTGCGGCTTTTTCCTGCGCTACGGCTTCAAAAGCAGCCTGCACTGGGCTTTTTTTCGTATTCAAGGGTGCAGTTAATTGCAACAATGGGTTAGACGTGCGTCTTGCGCCTTGCACTTCTGCGCTAACTTGCCCTGTTTGCAGGCGCAATAAATAAAAGTCGGTTAGTTGTCGTGCCAAAGGTGCGGCGTTTGCGCCCCAGCCTGCATTCTCCAAAATAACAGCAACGGCAATTTGCGGTTTATCCACAGGTGCAAAGGCAATGAACCATGCGTGGTCGCGGTGCTGTTCACGCAAAGCTGCGGCGTTATAAGTTTTGCCTTGTGCGATTTGCACCACTTGCGCCGTGCCTGTTTTACCGCCCATGGTATAGCTTAAACCTTCGCCAATTTTTCGCGCCGTGCCGCCTGCTTGCAATACGCGCTGCATCGCACGTTTTAAGTAATTGAAATTACTTAAAGAATAGGGCAGTTTACGCTCGGGCTGTGGGTCAATCACAGTAATTTGTTGGTTTTCGTGGTCGAGCATTTCTTTGACCAAATGTGGACGATACACCACGCCATTGTTCGCCAAAATCGCGGTGGCGTGTGCCATTTGCAATGGCGTGTAGGTGTTGTAACCCTGACCAATGCTCACAGGCACCATTTCGGCAATATTCCAACGGCGTTTGTTTTCGGGCAAGCGCGCAAAACGTTTTTCTTTCCACTCGGGCGTGGGCAAAATGCCTTGGTATTCGTTGGGCAGGTCGATGCCTGTTTTTTGCCCCAAACCAAATGCCGCCAAATAAGGCGCGGTTTTTTCTATGCCCAACTCAAAGCCGAGCTTATAGAAAAACGTGTCTGATGATACTTGAATCGCCTTGCTCAAATTTACCGAGCCGTGTCCGCTGCGAACCGAATCGCGGAACAAGTGCGATGTATTGGGAATACTCCACACACCTGGTGCAGACACAACCGTGTGTTGATTGATTTTGCCGCTTTCCAGCAACGCCATACCCATAAACGGTTTAAAAGTCGAACCTGGTGGATACAAACCTTGCGTAACACGGTTGATAAGCGGACGTTGCCAGTTTTCGTTTAGAGCTTTCCAACTGTCGCTGTCAATGCCATCGATAAAAATATTCGGGTCAAAATTGGGCTTGGACACAAACGCCAAAATGCCGCCTGTTTGTGGGTTAATCGCCACCATTGCGCCACGTTTATTGCCCATTAAGCGGTCGGCTTCTTGCTGCAAGCGAATATCCATCGACAAACGCAAGGTTTGCCCTGTTTGTGGCGGTTCGGAGCGAATCACGCGAATAATATTGCCTGCTGCGTCTTTTTCCACTTCTTGATAACCAGGTTTGCCGTGTAGCTGTTCTTCGTAATACGATTCCAAGCCCGATTTGCCGATGTGGGTTGTGCCACGATAGGCAATGGCACGATTGGTTTCGGTTAATTTGGTCATATCGTGGTCGCTGATGCGTCCGATGTAGCCCAAAAAGTGCGCGGTGAGCGAGCCAAATGGGTATTCGCGAAACGTGCGTGCGTTGATTTCTACGCCTTTAAAGCGATACAACTGTGCGGCAAGGCGCGAGGCTTCATCGGGCGTGAGTTTGAGTTTGAGCGGTACTTTTTCATACGAACGATAGTCGGCACGAAATTTGCGAAAACGGCGCAAATCGGCATCGTCCAACGCCACATAGCTGCGTAGCGATTCGATTAAATCGTCGATTTTGCCTTCGACTTGATTGGGGATAATTTCCAAAGAATAAGCAGGATAATTTTGCGCCAACACCACACCGTTTACATCGGTGATTTCGCCACGAATGGGTGGTGTGGGGATTAAACTAATACGGTTGGTGGCGGCTTGTGCCACATATTCATTGTGTTTTTCGACTTGTAAATAAACAAATCGCGCAATCAAAATCCCAAAAAACAATAAGATAAACATAAAAGCCACCACCAGTCGAAGCGCGAAATCACGCTGACGGGTGTTGGAATTGGAATAATTACCTGAAAGCTGGCGAGATGTTTTCATGAAATTAACGACGTAGATAACGGAAGTTCAAAATGGAAACCATGATTTTGTTGAGCAGCGGCCACAACAATGCACCCACAAGCGGAGATAAGAACACCAACCAGTCAGAAAAATGATGAGTAAAACGCAAACGCACCAACGTCAAAACCACTTCGTTGCACAACAGAGCAACAAAAACCACAACGGCTTGTATACCATAATTGTGCAGCACAATTTGACGGCGATTGCGAATAATCAAATAGGCAGAAAACATATAAGACAACGCATGCTGCCCCAGAGGCGCAGCTACACCAATATCGGTTAATAGTCCTAATAAAAATGCTGTGCCAATATCTACACTTTGTGGGCGATTAATCAGCCAATACATCAACATCATGGCAGTAAATTCGGGTAACCAATGAAACAAATCGCTCGATAAAGGAATAAAGTCCAAAAGCATCGCAATAGCAAAGCTAATATAAATCAGATGCTTTGGTATTCTACTGTAAAAATTTTCGGATTCAATCATGGCGTGGTAATCGGTGCAGATACAGGCGCAGAAGCAGCCTGCACAGGTTGTTGCGGTAAGATTAAAACAAATTTGCTGCGATGCAAGGCAGCAATAGGTTCAAGCTGCACACGATAAAACGGCGTACCTGCATTGCGGCTGGTTTGCATCACACGCGCCACAGGAATCCCCGCAGGATAAATGCTATCCAAGCCCGATGTGATTAAAACATCATTGGGCTGCAAATCGGAATCGGTTGGGAAATAGCGCAAAGTTAAGCTGCCACTGCCGCCATACACCAAAGTTCGCATACCTGTACGCATCACCATCACTGGAATGGTTAGGCTGCCATCGGTTAAAGGGCTAATTTCGGCAGAAATTGGATGGACTTGGCTCACTTGTCCAATCAAACCTGCATCGTCCACCACCGCATCGCCCACTTGAATGTGATGATTGCTGCCCTTGTTAATCACCAATCGGCTGCCCACAGGCTCGCGACCATTGGAGATGACTTCGGCTGCTAAACCATCGCTTAATGCTTTTTGTTTTAACGATAACAAAGACTTAACATCGTTTAATTCGCGCAACTGAATTTCTGCCTGACGTGTTCGCATTTTTAATTGCGTGTTTTCCAAAGTCAAGCGTTGATTTTCAGCCAATAAATAATTTTGCGATTGAAACAATGCGCTGCTGTATTCGTACCATTCAATCGGTTGATTGGCGAGCCATTGCAGCGGATACAAAGCCGTAGCGACATATCGCTTGGCATTTTGTACCGCCGCATAACGGCTATCGAGCATCAACAAGGCAATCGCCACCAATGACAAACAAATCAGTTTGTTGGCGGAGCTAATACCTTTTTTGGAAAACGACAAAGAATGGTCAGACATAATGTTTCTCGTGCAAAAGCAGCCTGCACCTTAATATTAAAGATTATTCACAAATACCGAATTCAATTTACCAATCATATCCAGCGCACGACCTGAACCGCGCACCACGCAAGTTAAAGCATCTTCTGCAATCAAAACAGGCAAGCCTGTTTCTTCGGCAAGCAAGCGGTCAATCCCTTTGAGCAATGCACCGCCGCCAGTCAAAACCATACCACGTTCGGCAATGTCCGCACCCAATTCGGGTGGTGTTTGCTCCAAAGCATTGCGAACCGCCTGCACGATTTGGCTCAATGGGTCTGCCAAGGCTTCCAATACTTCGTTTGATGTAATGGTAAACGCGCGTGGAATACCTTCTGCCAAATTGCGACCTTTCACTTCCATTTCGGTTACTTCGGTGCTTGGGAACGCCGAGCCAATGCGTTTTTTGATTTCTTCCGCAGTCGCTTCGCCAATGACCATGCCATAGTTACGGCGCACATATTGAATAATCGCTTCGTCAAAGGTATCGCCACCAATGCGAATAGAGTGTGAATACACCACGCCCGACAAAGAAATCACGCCCACTTCGGTTGTGCCACCGCCAATATCCACCACCATCGAACCCGTTGGCTCATCAACTGGCAAGCCTGCACCAATCGCCGCTGCCATAGGCTCTTCAATCAAATATACTTCTGACGCGTTCGCTTCTTTGGCAGAGTCGCGAATCGCTTTGCGTTCTACTTGCGTTGCGCCACAAGGTACACAAATCACAATGCGTGGCGACGCCGCCCATTTGCTGTTGTTTACTTTGCGGATAAATTCTTTGAGCATTTTGCCTGTGATATAAAAGTCTGCAATCACGCCATCTTTTAAAGGACGAATTGCTTGAATACCACTTGGTGTACGACCTAACATTTTTTTTGCATCTGCACCCACTGCTAACGTATCGTTTTTGCCATATTGGTCCGTTTGCACAGCAACCACAGATGGCTCGTCCAGCACAATGCCTTTGCTTTTGATATAAATTAATGTGTTGGCAGTGCCTAAATCAATCGCGATATCATTAGAAAAATAGCGAGTCAAAAAATCAAACATGTCAAAATCCTGAATAAAATATTAAATATAAACAACTAGTAAAGCATGATAATCTTAGCAAGCAGCCTGCAAAATCATCATGCTTATGAATCTTTTTTCGGTTATAATCACGCAATTTGCGGATAAAATAACGCGCAATGATACCCTAAATCAAGCCATTGCAAAATTAAATTTAAAGGATTTAACCATGTCTTTAACCATGAACGATGTAGAAAAAATTGCCCAACTTTCACGCCTTGCCTTAAACGAAACCGAAAAACAAGCCACGTTGGACAAACTCAATTCCATTTTTGAGCTAGTAGAAAAAATGCAAGCCGTAGATACCACAGGCGTAGAGCCACTGACCCACCCACACGAAGTTGCCTTGCGTTTGCGCGATGATGCGGTTACCGAAACCGACCACGCCGCTGAATACCAAGCCGTTGCGCCCGAAGTAAAAAATCGCTTGTATATTGTGCCGCAAGTGATTGGCGAATAAGTGCCAAGTGCAGACTGCTTTTTGAACGTCAAACGTAGGTTGAGGTCTTGCCTCTAACATTTTCTCCGTAAATATCATTGAATTTGGAAAATGTCGGGGTCAAACCCCGACCTACAATCGTTCTATTCAAATTATTGTCAAAAAACAGAAAGAAAACAATGCCAACTTACACCCTAAAACAAGCCAGCGAATTGCTGCAAACCAAACAAATCTCTGCCGTAGAATTGGCAACCGAATACCTAAACGCCATTGACGCGCAAAACGCCACCATCAACGGCTACATCACATTAGAACGCGACAAAACCCTAGCCGAAGCCGAAGCCGCCGATGCCAAAATCGCCGCAGGCAACGCCCACGCATTAACAGGCGTACCAGTCGCATTCAAAGACATTTTCTGTCAAACAGGTTGGCGCACCGCTTGCGCGTCCAAAATGTTGGACAATTTCATCGCGCCCTACACCGCAACTGTGGTGCAAAACCTGTTGGACGTGGGCATGGTAACGCTCGGTCGCACCAATATGGACGAATTTGCGATGGGTTCAACCAACGAAAATTCATTCTATGGCGCGGTTCACAATCCGTTTAATCACGGACACGTTGCGGGCGGCTCTTCGGGCGGTTCGGCGGCGGTGGTGGGTGCACGTTTAGCCCCTGTTGCGTTGGGTTCGGACACGGGCGGCTCAATCCGCCAACCTGCTTCACATTGCGGCATTACGGGCTTGAAACCGACTTATGGCATGGTGTCGCGTTTCGGTATGATTGCCTACGCTTCAAGTTTTGACCAAGCTGGTCCAATGGCGCAAACCGCGGAAGATTGCGCGATTTTGTTGAACCAAATGGCAAGTTTTGATGAACGCGATTCCACCAGTTTAGAACGCGAGCGCGAAGATTACACACGCGATTTAAATCAACCGCTTAAAGGTTTGAAAGTCGGTCTGCCAAAAGAATATTTCACGAATAACAACAGCGCGGACGTGCAGGCTGCTTTGGAAAACGCGAAAACGCTGTTGCAACAACAAGGAGCGGAATTGGTGGAAGTGTCGTTGCCGCAAACGGAATTGTCTATTCCAGCTTATTATGTGTTGACTTCGGCGGAAGCGAGTACGAATTTGTCGCGCTATGACGGCGTTCGCTACGGACACCGCGCCGCGCAGTTCGGCAATTTGGACGAGATGTACAGCAACACGCGCACCGAAGGTTTTGGCAGCGAAGTGAAACGCCGCATTATGATTGGCACTTATGTGTTGTCGCACGGTTATTATGACGCTTACTATTTGAAAGCGCAGAAATTGCGCCGTTTGGTGGCGAATGATTTTCAGGCTGCCTTTGCGAAATGTGATGTGATTTTAGCGCCGAATGCGCCGACTGCTGCGCCTGCGTTGAACAGTTTAAATCAAGACCCTGTTCAAGCGTATTTGTCTGATATTTATACGATTGCGGTGAATTTGGCTGGTTTGCCAGCGTTGAGTTTGCCAGCAGGCATGGGCGCGGACGGTTTGCCGATTGGCGTTCAGTTGATTGGCAATTATTTCAGCGAAGCGAAGATTTTGGGCACAGCGCATCAAATGCAGTTGAATAGCGATTGGCATACGAAAACGCCAGTGTAAATGCGTTGATTAAAAGTGCAGGCTGCTTTTATCCCCCAAAAAACCAGCCTGCACATTCTCCCACAAATTTTATATAATCCCATTTTCCCAACACAAGGAACACCACCATGTACGACAAATACCAATCCGATACCACGCAATTTTTAAATGAATACTTAAAACAACACCCCGAAGAAGAAGCCAAACGCTTAAACAACCGCAATTTGTTGTGGGACGTGGAACTCAATCCCGAAGAACAAGCAGGCTTTGAAGCGGCAAAATTACCAAAAAAACCCTACGCCTACCAACCCGACTAATCCCAAAGCAGCCTGCACATGACGGTTCAAGCCACAAACTTCACGCCCGAATTGCTGGATTATTTGCGCCAAATCAGTGCGACCGAATCACCTGTGTTGGCGCAAATTCGCGCTCAAACGGCACAGCATCGCTTGGGTAAAATGGCGATTGCGCCCGAACAATCCGCGCTGCTGACTTGGTTGGCGCAACTTTTGGGCGTTCGCAAATATTTGGAAGTGGGCGTGTTCACAGGGTATAGCAGCACCGCAATGGCGTTGGCGTTGCCCGATGACGCGCGGCTCACTTGTTGCGACATCAACGTAACCTTCACCGATGAAGCGCAACAGCATTGGTGCAACGCAGGCGTGTCGCACAAAATCACTTTGCACTTGCAGCCTGCACTCATCACGATGGACGAACTCATCGCAGCAGGCGAAAACAATAGCTACGACATGGCGTTTATTGATGCCGACAAACCGCCCACGCCACATTATTTTGAACGTGCGTTGCAGCTGGTGCGTTCGGGCGGCATTATCGCGATAGACAATTTATTGTTGGGTGGACGCATTGTGCAGGCTGCTTCGGCGCACAGCCCAGCCAGCCATGCGATTTTGCGTGATTTCAATGCCAGCCTGCCCCACGATTCACGCATTGTGCCTTTAACCCTGCCTTTGGGTGATGGCTTAACCCTAGTCCGCAAAAAATAATCATGAAACATGGTTTATCTGTTGATTTATTTGCCGCGCAGTTGCCCGATTTGCGCGGCAAACACGTTTGTGTCGCATTAAGCGGCGGCGTAGATTCGGTGGTGTTGCTGCATTTGTTCGCGCAAGCCCAAAGCAGCCTGCAACTTACCAGCTTATCTGCACTACACATTCATCACGGCTTAAACGCGCAAGCAGACCAATGGCAAGCATTTTGCGCGGATTACGCCAGCAGCCTGCATATTCCGTTTACCGCACAATCGGTTCGCATACAAACAAACGGCTTGGGGATTGAAGCTGCCGCCCGACAAGCGCGTTATCAAATCTTCGCCCAACAAAATGCCGATTTCATTGCGCTGGCACATCATCAAAACGACCAAATCGAAACGTTTTGGCTTGCTGCATTGCGCGGAGGCAGCCTACGTGCCTTGTCTGCCATGCCCAAAATGCGCGATTTGCCACGCGAAAATCGTGCAGGCTGCTTGACTTTGTTGCGCCCCTTGTTACCGTTTACACGCGAACAAATCGTGCAATACGCACAGCAAAATCAACTGGATTTTGTGTACGACAACAGCAACGACAATCCCAATTTTTTGCGTAACTGGGTGCGCCTGCATTTGCTGCCCAGCATCGTGCAAAAGCAGCCTGCACACGCGCAACACCTGCTACACAGCATCGCCACGCTGCAAGAAGAACGCGCCCTGCTAGACGAAATCATCGCCGAAGATTGGCAACGCATTCAGCATAATGCCTTGTTTTCTCAACGCTTATGGCAAACATTAAGTCCAGCGCGACAACATCAAATGCTACACCAATTCGCACAACGCAACGAACTGGGCGCACCCAGCAAAAGCAGCCTGCACCAATTTGCCCAACAACTGCGCCATGCACAATCGGGCGAATGGACGTTGCCACGCGGACGAGCGGTATTGTATCGCGATTATTTGTTTGCCATTCCGCACGATTTGGGCGCAAGCTGGACATGGTTGCACCGCACGCAAACCAATCTACCCAACGAACTGCGTTGGCATAATCCGCCCGAACACGCAAGCAGCCTGCACTATCGTGCTGCCACACGCGATGACGTGCTACACACATCAATCGGGCGCAAAAACGTGTTCCGCTTGTTGCAAGAAAAACACGTTCCGCCATTTGCACGACCGCTTTGGGCGATTGCTTGCAACGAAGCGGGGCAATGTGTTGCCGTTGCCAATATTCGCAGCAGCAGCGAGCTGGGCGATGCGCGACTGCAATGTGATGAATTGCATAGATTTATGGCATAAATTCCAGTAAGATACGCCACCTTAAAAACCCATTTATTCAATCATGAAAGCACATTTAATTACCCTAACCACCTTATCTTTATTGGCATTGAGCGCGTGTTCCGACACACCGCCAGCTAGTCCACAAAAAACCGAAGCATCTGCACCAGCCAGCAGCCCAGCCGTTGCCAGCGAGCCAGTTGCCCAAACAAGCACCGCCAGCGCAGCAGCCACACCCGTTGTAACTGCCAGCCCTGCCGAGCAAGCGAAACAGCTGCACGATGCGATTGAACGCTTCAAAGACGAAGCCGCGCAACGTGTGGTCGAAATCCGCAAAACCACAATGCAGCCCAGCACCGCGCAAACAATAGAAATTATCCGCGCCGAAGCCGCTGCCATTCGCCAAGCCGCACAAGATTTGCAAAAGTTGCCGTTAGCTGATGCCGAAGTTGTGCAAACACGCGATTTGTTTGCAAAATATATGACCTTGTTTGCCGAAGCCAGCGAAGCACAAATCAATGCAGCAGAATTGATACAGCAAGGCAAACAAAGCGAAGTGCAAGCCATTACCGCGAATATGGACACGCTGCCAGCCGCGCAAGAAGCCGCAGATAAGGCTTATGCAGATTTGTTGAAAAAATACCAAATTGCACAATAAAAAGCAGCCTGCACTTACGCATTGCCGTCATTCCCGCGCAGGTGGGAATCTATCTAACCCATTCAGTTATCAGAATAATATTCTGTTATTTAAAAATAGTGCGTTGGATTCCTGCCTACGCAGGAATGACGGCAGATAATCGTTTTCGCAAAAAAAAGCAGCCTGCACTTTTCCCTTTCCCCTTTTTATTTGATAGACAAAACACCATGAAAACATCTGAACTACGCCAAAAATATTTACAATTTTTTGAAAGCAAAGGACACCAAATCGTCCGTTCGTCTAGCCTTGTGCCGCACGAAGACCCAACTTTGCTGTTTACCAACGCAGGCATGAACCAATTTAAAGACGTGTTTCTCGGCTTTGACAAACGCGCCTACAACCGCGCCACCACCGCCCAAAAATGCGTACGCGCAGGCGGCAAACACAACGACTTGGAAAACGTGGGCTACACCGCTCGCCACCACACATTCTTTGAAATGTTGGGTAACTTCTCATTCGGTGATTATTTCAAACAACAAGCCATTCATTACGCTTGGGAATTTTTGACATCACCAGAATGGTTGAACATTCCAAAAGAAAAATTGCTCGTAACCGTGTACGCGGAAGACGACGAAGCCTACAACATTTGGCACAACGAAATCGGCATTCCAGCCGAGCGCATTGTCCGCATTGGCGACAACAAAGGCGCGAAATACGCGTCCGATAACTTCTGGCAAATGGGCGACACAGGTCCTTGCGGTCCTTGCACCGAAATTTTCTACGACCACGGCGAAGAAATTTGGGGTGGCATTCCAGGCAGCGCAGAAGAAGATGGCGACCGTTGGATTGAAATTTGGAATAACGTGTTTATGCAATTCAACCGCGACGAGCAAGGCAATATGAATCCGTTGCCAAAACCGTCCGTAGATACGGGCATGGGCTTGGAGCGTATGGCGGCGGTATTACAACACGTTCACAGCAACTATGAAATTGATTTGTTTCAAAATTTGGTGAAAGCGGCGGCGCGTGAGACTGGCGTGGCGTTTAGCATGGACGTGCCGAGCTTGAAAGTGATTGCCGACCACATTCGTGCGTGTTCGTTTTTGATTGCGGACGGTGTGTTGCCGTCAAATGAAGGGCGCGGTTATGTGTTGCGCCGCATTATTCGCCGTGCGGTGCGACATGGTTATAAATTGGGTCAAAAAGGCGCGTTTTTTCATAAATTAGTGCCTGATTTGGTTAAAGAAATGGGCGACGCTTACCCTGAATTGAAAGAAAAACAAGCGCAAATCATGGACGCGCTGAAAAACGAAGAAACCCGTTTTGCCGAAACGTTAGAAAAAGGCATGGGTTTATTGGAAAACGCTTTAAACACAAGCACTCAAACATTATCAGGCGAAGTGATTTTCAAATTGTATGATACTTACGGTTTCCCATACGATTTGACAGCCGACATCTGCCGTGAACGCGATGTGGAAATGGACGAAGACGGCTTCAATCGCGAAATGGAAGCCCAACGCGCTCGCGCTCGTTCAGCACAAAATTTCAAAGCCAATACGCAACTGGATTACAATGGCGCAGACACCGAATTTACAGGTTACACCAACCGTTCAGGCAGCGCGAAAATCATCGCCTTATACAAAGGCAGCGAAGCCGTGAATGAATTGCGCGAAGGCGAAACTGGCGCAGTTGTGTTAGACCAAACCCCATTCTACGCAGAAAGTGGCGGTCAAGTGGGCGATGTGGGCAATATTATTGCTGGTGCAAATCGCTTTGAAGTGCGCGACACGCAAAAAATCAAAGCGGCGGTTACAGGTCAATTCGGCGCGGTTGTTTCAGGCAGCCTGAAAATTGGCGACACGGTTGTGGCGGAAGTGGACAACGCCATCCGCGACAGCATTACACGCAACCACAGCGTAACGCACTTGATGCACAAAGCCTTACGCGATGTGTTGGGCGAACACGTTGAACAAAAAGGCAGCCTGCAAAATGCGGAATTAACGCGCTTTGATATTTCGCATAATCAAGCCATTACGGCTGATGAAATCGCGCAAATTGAACGCAAAGTAAACGCGGCAATCATCGCCAACGTGCCTGTGAAAGTGGAAACCATGTCCATTGAAGACGCGCAAAAATCGGGCGCGATGATGTTGTTTGGTGAAAAATACGGCGATTTCGTTCGCGTGGTAACGATGGGCGAGTATTCAACCGAATTGTGTGGCGGTACACACGTTGCGCGGACGGGCGATATTGGTTTGTTCAAAATCATCAGCGAGGGCGGTATCGCGGCTGGTGTGCGCCGTGTGGAAGCGGTAACAGGTTTAGTGGCGTTGGATTTGGTACAAAATCAAGAAACCTTGATTAAAAACATCATCGCCGAAGTGAAAGCACAAACCGAAAAAGACGTATTGACCAAAATCCAAGCCAACGCAGCCCAAGCCAAAGCCACCGAAAAAGCATTGGCAGCCGCAAAAGCGGAATTGGCGGTACACGCTGGCGCGAAATTGTTGGATAACGCGAAAGATTTGGGCGCGGCAAGTTTGGTTGTGGCGCAAATTGACGCGGACGCTGGCGCATTGCGCGACATCGTTACCGATTTGACTGGTAAGTCGGACAAGGCGGTGGTGTTGTTGGCGGCGGTGAATGACGGCAAAGTGGCGTTGTGCGTTGGTGTATCTAAACCTTTGACAGCAAAAGTGAAAGCGGGCGATTTGGTGAAATTCGCGGCGGAACAAGTTGGCGGTAAAGGTGGTGGTCGTCCTGATTTGGCGCAAGCTGGCGGTACGGATGTTGCCAAGCTGCCTGAAACGTTGGCTAGCGTGGAAGCTTTTGTTAAAAATTTGATTTAATGTGAAAAAGGCTGCCTGAAAGTTTAAAAATGGACTTTCAGGCAGCCTGAATTTTTCGGGAGAATGAAAATGCCTGTATTTGAAACAGAACGTGCCAGTCGTATTAGTTCACGTTTTAGTTCTTCTATTATCGTTTCTAATGAAGTGATTAATGGAGAAGATGTTACTGTATTTCGTAGTAAACAGAGTATTCCTTATTTAAAAGACCAAGTATTTGACTACTATTGTGCCAATTTTCAAGTTAAAATTTTTGAATTTGAATGTGATGAAAACGGTACAGTTTTGAAATTTAAATTGGATTAAATCATGACGACCACACGACCGACTTTACCGAAATTATTAGCTAATAAAAGTGCAGATGAATTGCGAAAATTATTGATTGATTTGGCAAAATCTAGCAAAGACACACGCGAAGCCATTTTTGAATACTACGGGCAATATCAATCGCCTGAAGAATTTGAATCCACATTCAAAAAGCAAAAGAAGCAAAATTTCTACACCTATTCGCGCATGATGGACGAGTATTACGCGGATTCTGCCAAAGCCAAAAAAACTTTGCGAAAATATAGCCGACATCAGCTTTATTCGCCGTTGGTTAAAATTTTGGTCGCGGAACATTTGGGCGTGGTTTTAACGAATGATACGGAATACGATTTTGAAGAATTGCTTGATGTGTTTATGGATTGTTGTTGGGGGATTTATCAACTGGCGTTAGCGGAAAAAATTCCCGATGTTTTGTTACCGAGATTTTGGCAATTTGTTGATACGGTGAATACGCAGCATATTTATGAACAATATGAAGATTACCGTGTGTTATTTCGGGAAATTAAAAAAGGGGCTGTCCTAGATAACTAGGGAAATTCAAATTAAGTTAGAATTATCCCTATGAAAAAAAGTCGTCTAAGCCAGTATAAACAAAATAAACTCATTGAGCTATTTGTCGCAGGTGTAACCGCAAGAACAGCAGCAGAGTTAGTAGGTGTTAATAAAAATACCGCAGCCTATTATTTTCATCGTTTACGATTACTTATTTATCAAAACAGTCCACATCATTTAGAAATGTTTGATGGCGAAGTAGAAGCAGATGAAAGTTATTTTGGTGGACAACGAAAAGGTAAACGCGGTCGAGGTGCTGCTGGAAAAGTCGCTGTATTCGGTCTTTTGAAGCGAAATGGCAAGATTTATACGGTTACTGTGAATACTCAAACCGCTACTTTATTGCCTATTATCCGTGAACAAGTGAAACCTGACAGCATTGTTTATACGGATTGTTATCGTAGCTATGATGTATTAGATGTAAGCGACAAAGCCATTTTAGCTTCGCTGAAACTTCGTTTTCGTATCAATCACAGCACACATTTTGCTGAACGACAAAACCATATCAACGGAATTGAGCACTTTTGGAATCAAGCAAAAACGTCATTTACGCAAGTTTAACGGCATTCCCAAAAAGCATTTTGAGCTATATTTAAAGGAGTGCGAATGGCGTTTTAACAGCAGCGAGATAAAAGTTCTTGTTCTATTTTAAAACAATTAGTGAAATTGAGTTTATCCTAGTTATCTAGGACAGCCCCAATTTTTAACATTCGAGCACAGCCACAATGAATAATTTCTTCTAAATTTTCTGTTCATAATTCTGCATGGGCAGCTTCTTTTGTTTTGCTAATCAGTTTTTTATTGGGTTGGGCAAATGCCAAATGGCTGAGCGATTGGATTGATAATCAAGACTACATCATCAGAATTTGGTTTTTGATTTGTCTTGTTCCTTTGGTTGGTATCGCGTTCAGACAAAACCAAGCCAAATTATCGCCCACATTAAATGCGTTTAATAAACAACGAATCATAGGAAAAATGAAAGCCTTTGTATTGCAGTTGGTTTGTGTGGTTTGCATGGCATTTTTGGCGATGCAAGTGGCGAGTGAATATGCAGCAACGTTTATGACATTTGTAGGGGACATGATATTTATCATACCTGTAATTATTTTGTTATCTCCATTTTATATTACATTTGTGGACAGAAGATTAGCCAATCCAGAAGATGAATATGCCAAAATAGGTACAATGTTTGTCGATAAAAATAAAATCGATGTAGAAATCATCAAATCGTTTATGCTCAAAACATTGGTTAAGTCGATTTTTATTCCCTATATGTATGGCGGATTTATTGACAATCTAGCCCTATTATTGAGCACGCCTGTTGCTGCCAATCCTGTCACTTTGAGCCTCTTGCTGTTTAATATTGGTATTTCGATTGATATGCTAATCGGTGTATTTGGCTATTTGGTTACTTCATCGCTTATCAACAACCAAGTTAAAGACACCGATAGAAATTTTTTGGGCTGGGCATTTGCATTGGTGTGCTACCCGCCGCTTTTTGATTTGTTGCACAATCTGCATCAGCAAACCGATAATTTGATTTGGTCTGACATTTTGCCCAGTAATAGCATTGTGTACTGGATTATGTTTGGTGCGATTAATGTGTTGTGGATTATTTATTGGCTGGCAACCATTGAATTTGGTATGGGTTTTTCCAATTTAAGCTGGCGAAAATTGGTTAATACGGGCGTGTATCGCTACACCAAACACCCAGCCTATGTAGCCAAAAATTTGTATTGGTGGCTGCATACTTTGCCTTTTTGCGGTGTGGCATGGTTTAGCGCAAATTGGTGGCACAATATGCTTGCATTGTTTGGTACTAGTTTGGTTTACTATGGGCGTGCATGCAGCGAAGAGCGACACCTAATGAAGTTCCCAGAATACCGCGCCTATGCCGAACACATTAGCAAGCATGGATTATTTCGCAAATTGAAACTGCCATTTATTAAATAAAAAAATCAGCAAGATGCAGGCTGCTTTGCTGGTAAATGATGTGAAAACCTCATGATGACCAAACAATCATATCCAAGACCAAGCCACGCAAGGCTACATCAGTATCTCGTTGATGCAGACTACTGGCGGATTTGGACGCATCTTTGTTGCTATAAAATTAGAATTGTACTATTTTATTTTGAATTTACTATATTTTTTAAGCAATATGCCTTATATTATATTTTAAATGAAAAAGCAGCCTGCACTTGGTTAAACATAGTGCAGGCTGCTTTTTACGATATCCATCAATGCGACATAATCTGACTTAAAAATTGTTTCGCGCGTTCTGTTTTCGGATTGGTAAAAAACTCATCGGGTTTACGGTCTTCCAAAATTTGCCCGTGGTCCACAAAAATAATGCGGTCAGCCACTTCACGCGCAAAACCCATTTCATGCGTTACACACATCATCGTCATGCCCGATTGCGCCAAATCTTTCATCACTTTTAGCACTTCGCCAACCATTTCTGGGTCAAGCGCGGAAGTCGGTTCATCAAACAACATTACCGCAGGCTGCATTGCCAAACCACGCGCAATTGCCACGCGCTGTTGTTGTCCACCCGATAATTGCGTTGGCAGCGCGTCTTTTTTATGCGACAAGCCGACTTTTTCCAACAATTCCAACGCCAATTTTTCCGCGTCCGTCTTGCTCATACCTTTGACTTTGATGGGCGACAACGTGATGTTGTCCAACACGCTCAAATGCGGATACAAATTAAAATGTTGGAACACAAAGCCGACTTCGGTGCGGATTTTATTTAAATCGGTTTTGGGGTCGGCTACGTTTACGCCATCTACCCAAATTTCGCCCGATTGAATGCCTTCCAACTGATTTACGGTGCGAATCAACGTCGATTTGCCCGAACCCGAAGGCCCGCAAACCACGACCACTTCGCCTTGTTTAATATCCAAATTCACGCCATTGATAACGTGTAAATCTTTGAAATGCTTGTGAACATTTTTAAAGCTCACCATAATTTTTTCTGCATTGGTTACAGTCATTTTGTTTCTTTCGTTGTTTTCAGGCAGCCTGAAAATTATTTATTTACCAAATAATTAGATAATTTCACATATGTGTCAGGCGCAATTTCTTCCGCGCGTTGTTGCGGCAAAATGCCGACTGCTTGCAAATCGTCATCGCTGGCAATTTCTTTTAAATTATTGCGAATGGTTTTGCGGCGTTGATGAAACGCATCGCGCACCAAATCGCTGAAATGTTTGAAATTTTCCGCCTTGCCAATCCGATTTTCTACCGGAATCATGCGAACCACAGCAGAATCTACTTTCGGTGCAGGGTTAAACGATTCGGGCGGCACTTCAATCAACATTTCCATATCAAAGAAATATTGCAACATCACGCTCAATCGCCCGTAATCATTGGTTTTTGGCGTGGCGACCATGCGCTCAACCACTTCTTTTTGCAGCATAAAATGCATATCAATCACTTCATCAGCAATTTCCGCCAAACGAAACAGCAAAGGCGTAGAAATATTGTAGGGCAGATTGCCAACAATTTTTTTGCGCCCCGCAATGCTGCGAAAATCAAACTGCAAAACATCGCCATCATGAATAACCAATTTGTTTGCAAATGATTGTTTTTTCAGAAAAGTAATAATGTCTCGGTCAATTTCGCAAACGTGTAATTGATTCAATTTGCGCGTGAGTGGTTCGGTAATCGCCGCCAACCCAGGTCCAATTTCAATCACGATATCATCAGGCACAGGGCGAACCGCGTTCACAATATCGCTAATAATGCGCGTGTCTTGTAGGAAATTTTGCCCAAAACGTTTACGAGCTTTGTGTTCGGTCATGGTGTTCATCAACATAAAAAAATTATGCGAATTATAAGCGAAAAATGTGCAGGCTGCTTTGTTGGTAATGCGATTGTTTATTTCAATCAACCCAAATAATACGATTTGCCTTTATTATTTGTGCTATTATTTGAGAATGATTTTTATTTGAGCATAAGTTATGACCGCGATTTCTTTATCCAATCTATTGACCGCTTTTGGTATTACCTTTGCCGCTGGGCTGGCAACGGTATTGGGCAGCGCGTTGGTGTTTTTTTCCAAAACGCCGTCACCACGTGTGTTGGCGTTTGGTTTGGCGTTTGCTGGCGGCGCGATGGTGTATGTGTCACTCACGGAAATTTTTGGCAAATCGCGCGATGCGTTTGTGCAGGCTACTGGCGAACAACTGGGTTTTGCTTATACCACGTTTGCGTTTTTGGCTGGCGTGATTCTGGTGATGTTGATTGACCGCTTAATTCCCAATCCGCACGAAACGCTTGATCCCAATGACAAAAAATTCAAGCCAAAAAATCGCCAACACATCGCCCGAATCGGCACAATGGCGGCATTAGCGATTACCGCGCACAACTTTCCCGAGGGCTTGGCAACCTTTTTTGCTACGCTGGAAAATCCGTCTGTTGGCTTGCCTTTGGCGTTGGCGATTGCGATACACAATATCCCCAAGGGCATTTCCATTGCCGCGCCTGTTTATTTTGCCACGCAAAACAAAAAGTTCACAGTGTTGATGTGTTTGCTATCGGGCTTGGCTGAACCATTCGGCGCGATTTTGGGCTATGTGGCGTTGCGACCATTTTTATCGCCAATAGTGTTTGGCTCGGTGTTTGGCGTTATCGCTGGCGTGATGGTGTTTTTGGCGTTGGACGAATTATTGCCAGCCGCCAAACGCTATGCAGAAGGACACGAAACGGTGTACGGTTTGGTAACAGGTATGGCGATTATGGCGTTGAGTTTGGTGTTATTTAATTGGTAAACGTGGTAAACAAAAAGTGCAGGCTGCTTTTCAATCTTCAAAAGCAGCCTGCACTTTTATTTATTGATGATGTTTACTTATTCGCCATCATTCAACGCATTGATGCTGTAACCACCGTCCACATAAGTGATTTCGCCTGTGATGCCCGATGCCAAATCCGACAGCAAAAATGCTGCTGCATTGCCCACTTCTTCGGTGGTTACATTGCGGCGCAACGGATTTTGCGCGGCAACGTGTGCCAACAATTTGCCAAAGTCTGCAATGCCAGCCGCCGCCAACGTTTTGATTGGGCCAGCCGAAATACCATTGCAACGAATACCCTCTTTACCCAAGCATGAAGCCGTGAAGCGCACCCCTGCTTCCAAGCTGGCTTTTGCCATGCCCATTAAGTTGTAGTTTGGAACGGCACGCACCGCACCCAAATACGACAACGCCAAAATAGACGCATCGCGACCCTGCATCATCGGACGCGCCGCTTTTGCCAATGCAGGTAAGCTGTACGCCGATACTTCGTGTGCCACGCGGAACGCTTCACGCGACATACCGTCCAAAAAGTCGCCGCTCAATGCTTCTTTAGGCGCGAACGCAATCGCGTGTACCAAACCGTCCAAGCCGTCCCAATGTTTGCCCAAATCCACAAACACTTGGTTGATTTCGTCATCAGATTGCACATCGCAATGGAACACCAATTCCGAGCCAAATTCGGCTGCCAATTTACGCACGCGGTCTTCCAATTTATCCACCGCAAACGTAAACGCCAATTCCGCGCCCTGTTCGTGGCAAGCTTTGGCGATGCCGTATGCAATAGAACGGTCAGAAATCATACCTGTGATTAAGATTTTTTTGCCTTGTAAAAATGCCATTTTGTATTCCTTTTATCAGAATTCTTATCAAAAACCACGCCATTATAGCGGTTTTTATTTATCACTACACGCTATCACGCCAACAAAAAACCGCGTATTTCAAAACGAAATAGCGGCTAAATAAATATGCAGGCTGCTTTTTCCATTCAAAGCAGCCTGCACTTTTAACAAAAACGATTAGTACATTTTTGGTGGCAAAGTTTGGCTACGCAAGCGTTTTTGCAAACGTTTAACCGCAGCCGCTTTTTTGCGTTTGCGTTCTGTGGTTGGTTTTTCATACGCTTCACGCGCACGCAATTCAGTCAGCAAGCCAGTTTTTTCGATAGAGCGTTTAAAACGGCGCATCGCCACTTCAAATGGTTCGTTTTCTTTTACACGGATAGAAGGCATTTTGATGTTTCCTTATTAAATTAAATAAAAAATGTTGAAAATAAGAAAGTGTTTTTGTGTTGATTTTACTTAACTAAGTGGGCATTCAACACGCGCCCGATGATAAACATCACCCCCTAACTCACACGATTTGTCGCTGCCGCACTTGGCACAAACCGCAAAAAACACAGCCGTTTATTCAACGGCTGCACTCTTATTCAAATAAAATTGGGCGCTATTATCGCAGCGCAGCAGAGTTTTGTCAAATCTCGTTATTTTGCGTTACAATGTCGCCATTATTTTGATAAGGATAACGCCATGAGCCACACGACCAAAACCCAAGATTTAATTGTGCTGACACCACACGATTTGCCTTTGCATTGCAATGGCCCAAAAAATGAGACTTGGAACGGACACCCACGCGTATTTTTGCCGATTCAATCGCACAGCCAAATTCAATGTCCTTATTGTGGCACAACGTATTTTTTAGACGGCGAAATCGGTCATCATCATTAAACTTTGTGCAGGCTGCTTTTAAACAACATACAAAGCAGCCTGCACCCTATTATTTCAATCAAACAAAATAAAATCATGAACACACCCCGCGTAACCCAAATTAATCGCCCCAAACTGGTTCTGCCCAATGGCGCAGACAAATTATTGCTGCATTCTTGCTGTGCACCTTGCTCTGGCGAAGTGATGGAAGCCTTGTTGGCAAGCGAAATTGACTACACAATTTATTTTTACAATCCCAATATCCACCCACTCAAAGAATACGAAATCCGCAAAAACGAAAACATCAAATTTGCCGAACAACACGGCGTGCCGTTTATTGACGCGGATTACGATGTGGACAACTGGTTTGAACGCGCCAAAGGCATGGAATACGAACCCGAGCGCGGCATTCGTTGCTCTATGTGTTTTGATATGCGATTTGAGCGCACCGCCTTGTATGCCCACGAACACGGCTTCCCAGTTATTTCCAGCAGCTTGGGCATTTCGCGCTGGAAAGACATGAATCAAATCAACGATTGCGGACATCGCGCCGCTGCCAAATATCCGAATATTGCGTATTGGGATTTCAACTGGCGCAAAGGCGGCGGCTCGGCGCGTATGATTGAAATCAGCAAGCGCGAGCATTTTTATCAACAAGAATACTGCGGTTGCGCCTATTCCTTGCGCGACACCAACGCATGGCGACGCGAAAAAGGGCGCGAACCAATTAAAATTGGTGTGAAATATTACGGCGATGATGACGAATAAGCAGCCTGCACTTTTTTCCGATTGAAAGAATCAACATGAAAACCCAAGTCCACCTATTTTCTGGCTTTTTAGGCACAGGCAAAACCACCGCCATTCGCAGCCTAATCGCGCAAAAACCGCAAGACGAACAATGGCTGATTATCGTCAATGAATTTGGCGAAATTGGCATTGATGGCCCGGTACTTGCCGACAACGGCATTCCTGTGGCAGAAATTTCGGGCGGCTGCTTGTGTTGCACGGCTGGGGCGCAAATGGGCGTAACAGTCAAACAAATGCTCAAACAAAATCAACCGCATCGTTTGTTGATTGAAGCGAGCGGTTTGGCACACGCGGCAGGCGTAATTGACGAACTCAAAGCACCCGAATTTCGCGATGTATTGGACATTGCCGCCGTGTTTACCTTGATTGACCCGCGCCAATTTATCGACCCGAATTATTCAGCTAACCCATTGTATAAAGACCAAATTGGCGTGTGCGATGTGTTGGTAGCAAGCAAAATTGATTTGTGCAGCGCAAAGCAGTTGGACGAATTTAGAACGCAAGCAGCCAAACTGTTTCCGCCCAAAGCCTTGATTGTGGAAGTGCAAAACGCGCAACTGCAACTCGAATGGCTGGATACGCCTGTTACCGAAAAATCGCGTTATCGCATTAAAGCCTTGCCCGAAAACACATTGGGCTACCAATCGCAAGGCTTCACTTTCCCTGCTGGACGCAATTTTGACGGCGAAAAAATCACGCATTTTTTCAACAATCTAAACCAATTTACCGAGGGTTTGGTACGCGCAAAAGGTGTGTTTCAAGTGATGGACACTTGGGTTTGGCTCAACTGGGTTGATGGGCAATGGGGCGCAAATCAAGTGTCGTGGCGACGCGACAGCCGTTTTGAACTCATCGCCAAATCGTTTGATGCCGATGAAATTGAACGCCGTTTACAAGAAGCGTTGGAATAGAATTCATAAACATAAAAAGCAGCCTGCATTTGTATCACATCAAATGCAGGCTGCTTTTTATGTAAATTTGCATCAATATTTTTTAACATTATGTTAATATTACACGCTATTACAAGTCGATATATTCATCTCAACTTCAAGGAGTGTAATCATCATGGACAAACTCAAACAGATACTGATTTGGGGTATCGTGGTTTTAGTGGGCGTGGCATCGTTTACCACGCTTGCTATTAGCCGCGGCGAACAAGTGAGCGCAATTTGGATGGTAACCGCCGCCATTTCGGTGTATGCGGTGGCGTACCGCTATTACAGCTTATACATCGCCAAAAACGTGATGCAGCTTGACCCAAACCGCCTAACACCAGCCGAACGCCACAATGACGGCTTGGACTATGTACCAACGCACAAAGGCGTGTTGTTCGGACACCATTTTGCGGCGATTGCAGGTGCAGGCCCGTTGGTTGGGCCAGTTTTGGCAGCGCAAATGGGCTATTTACCGGGGACGCTGTGGATTATTTTTGGCGTGGTGTTCGCAGGCGCGGTACAAGACATGATGGTGTTGTTCGTGTCTATGCGCCGAGACGGTAAGTCTTTGGGCGACATCGTAAAACAAGAATTGGGCGTTATCCCAGGTGTGATTGCGTCCATTGGCATTTTGATGATTATGGTCATCATCATGGCGGTGTTAGCATTGATTGTTGTCAAAGCATTGGTACACAGCCCTTGGGGTACGTTCACGATTGCTGCAACCATGCCGATTGCGTTGTTTATGGGCATTTACACACGCTACATTCGTGTAGGTAAAATTGGCGAAATTTCCATTGTAGGCTTTATTTTGTTGATGTGTGCGATTGTGTTTGGCGAAGATGTGGCACACAGTGAATTTGGCAAATGGTTTGATTTGGACGGCATTCAATTAACTTGGGCGATTATGATTTATGGCTTTGTGGCTGCTGTGTTGCCTGTGTGGTTGTTGCTGACGCCGCGCGACTATTTGTCCACATTCCTAAAAATTGGCACGATTATTGCGCTGGCATTGGGTATTGTGATTGTGAATCCAACTTTGCAGATGCCTGATGTAACCAAATTTATTGACGGCTCTGGCCCTGTATTCTCTGGTCATTTGTTCCCATTTTTGTTTATTACCATTGCTTGTGGTGCGGTATCGGGCTTCCACGCGCTGATTTCGTCTGGCACAACGCCTAAAATGGTGGAAAACGAAACCCATGTCCGCATGATTGGTTATGGCGGCATGATTATGGAAAGTTTCGTGGCGATTATGGCATTGGCGGCGGCGGCTTCACTTGACCCAGGCGTGTATTTTGCGATGAACAGCCCTGCTGCCTTAATCGGCACAGATGCAGCACACGCAGCCGATGTAATCACCAATAAACTTGGCTTCCCAGTTGATGCCGCAACCTTGCTGCACACTGCAAAAGAAGTCGGCGAAAACACGATTTTGTCTCGCGCAGGCGGTGCGCCAACCTTGGCAGTCGGCATGGCGCACATTATGAGCCAGCTAATCCCTGGCGAAGCGATGATGGCGTTTTGGTATCACTTCGCGCTGCTGTTTGAAGCCTTGTTCATTTTGACGGCGGTGGACGCAGGTACGCGCGTGGCACGTTTTATGATTCAAGATTTGGGTAGCGTGTTCTACAAACCATTTGGCAACACAGACAGCCTACCTGCCAACTTAATCGCTACATTTATGGCGGTGGCATTGTGGGGCTACTTCTTATACACAGGCGTAACCGACCCATTGGGTGGCATCAATTCGCTGTGGCCTTTGTTTGGTATCGCAAACCAAATGTTGGCAGGTGTGGCGTTGATTATGTGTACTGTCGTACTGGTAAAAATGAAACGCGATAAATATGTATGGGTAACGCTTGTGCCTGCGTGTGGCGTTTTGTTTGTAACGTGTTACGCTGGTTTGCAAAAATTGTTCCATTCCGATGCCAAAATCAGCTTCTTGGCACACGCCAGCAAATACAGCGATGCGTTGAGCAAAGGCGAAATCTTGAAACCAGCCAAAACCGCTGAAGAAATGTCGCGCGTTATTTTCAACGACTACATCAATTCGGGTTTGACGGCATTGTTTATGGCGGTGGTAGTCATCGTGGCAACCTATGGCATTCGCGTGGCATTGAAAGCGCGTAAAGTGGGTTGGAGCACCGCGAAAGAAGTCCCAGCCGTGTTCCGCGATGGCACACAAGCGAGCGCGACCAATGAAAATTAATCAATCCATTAAACACAAATTGGCAAATTGGTGGGAAACCGCTAAATTGACTGCCAATTTAATGGCAGGCGTTCCCGATTACGATAATTACGTTGCCCAGCAGCGTAAACACAATCCCAACGTGCCTGTGATGAGCAAACAGCAATTTGACGATTATTGCCGTAAGCGCCGTTGCGGTGCGAATGGTGGACGTTGTTGCTGATGTGTTAAAACAAGTGCAGGCTGCCTTATAAAATAAACAAAGCAGCCTGCACTCAACCTATTTGTTTTGTGAAGAATCGATTTTTTATGACAACCAACCAAACACGCCGTTGCGCCTTTTTTATTTCTGACCGCACGGGCATCACGTCCGAAAACATGGGCGATGCGCTGCTGGAACAATTTGACGGCTTCAAATTCAAACGCACCACTTACCCCTTTGTCGATACCCTCGACAAAGCGCACGCCGCGGTGCAAATCATCAACCACGCTGCCGAAGAATCGGGCACAAATCCATTGGTGTTTAGCAGCATTTCCAATGACGACATTCGCGCCATCATCAAAACGTCCAAAGGCTTACATTTAAGTTTTTTTGATGCGTTTTTAACCACGCTGGAACAAGAATTGGGCGTATCGGCTCGCCATTCGGTGCAAAGCCGCGTCCACAATATCGAAAAATACGATGCGCGAATGGAAGCGGTGAATTTCGCGCTCAACCACGATGACGGCGTATCCGACAAAGATTTGCAAGTGGCTGATGTGATTTTGATGGGCGTATCGCGTTCGGGCAAAACGCCAACTTGTTTGTATTTGGCGTTGCAATATGGCATTCGTGCGGCAAACTATCCGCTCACGCCCGATGATTTGGACACGACCGACTTGCCGCGCATGGTTAAGCCCTATAAACACAAGCTGTTTGGCTTGACGATTCAGCCCGAGCGTTTGCACGACATTCGCCAAGAACGCCGCCCCAATTCCAATTATGCCAGCTTGAACACTTGCCGCAGCGAAGTGGCAGACGCGCAGGCAATGTTCCGCCGTCATGCGATTCCGCACACCAACACTACGCATAAATCGGTGGAAGAATTGGCGGTTTCTATTATGCAAGAATGTAAGTTAAAACGCCGTTTTTAAATCCAACAGCTTTCGGTTACAGCAATCCTGTTCTCTCTCCTATGGGAGAGGGTAACTCGCGGATAATAGTGAAATGAAATCGCAATAGTAAAGTTTGCCCTCTCCCACAGGAGAGGAGCGGATTGGCTGAAATCGTAAAATTGCCCCACCACTTCAATCAACCAAAGGACACATCATGCCCCCAACACGCTACTTGGCTGCCTTTTGCATTGGCGCGATAAGCAGTTTTTATTTGCCCGAACAAGGCAATGTGTGGGCGTGGTGTGTGGGTTTGCTATTGTGTGCAGGTTTGGCTTTTTGTTTACGCCGTGTCGCGTGGCAACAAAAAGCAGCCTGCACTTTTTTGTGCCTACTTTTGGGCGCGATTTATGCGATTGAGCGTACCGAAATCGCGCTATCGCAAGCCTATCCAGCACAACTGTATCCGACTTCGCAAACGATTCGCGTACAGGTAACGGGTTTGCCTGAAACCGATGAAAACGGCAGAACGCGCTTTATTGGCATCGCCCAAACAGCCAATCAACAAAACTATCGCGTGCTGTTCCAAGATTATTATGCGCGAGACTGGCGCGTGGGCGATGTGTGGCAAACGACTGCGCGTATTCGTGCGGCGGTTGCCACGCGCAATCCAGTAGGCTTTGACCGCGAAGCGTGGGCATTAGCAAACGGCATAGACGGCATGGCATCGTTGGGCAAAGAACGTGAAGCAGTCTCCGTGTCCACCAAAAGCAGCCTGCACTTTTTTAACCAACTTCGCGCCGACATCGTGCAAACATGGCAGCGCAACGCCAGCGCAGACTATCCGCAAGGCGTGGGCTTGATGACGGCTTTGGCGGTGGGCAATCGCAGCGATTTGTCGCAGGCTGCTTGGGATTCGTTTCGTCCGTTGGGACTGAATCATTTAATTAGCATTTCGGGTTTGCACATTAGCATGGTGGGCGTGTTGGCAGCGTGGTTGGCGCAGCGTTGTATGCGACTGCTGCCTGTGTTGCCAGCGCGTCCCAAAGTCATCAGCATAATCGTGGGCTGGTTGGCGGCGGTGGTTTATACGGGTTTGGCAGGCTGGGAAATTCCTGCACTTCGCAGCTTAATCATGCTCACGGTGTGGGCAATCGCGTGGCTGGCGCGTGGACATTGGGGCGTGTGGCAAACGTGGTGGGCAGCCTGCACCGCCGTGTTGCTGTATCAACCCACATCGGTGCTGGCGGTTGGGTTTTGGCTATCGTTTGGCTTGGTGGGCGCGTTGTTGTGGGCGTTATCGTGCAGGCTGCCTAGTCGCCCCAAACCATACGACACATTGCGCCAAGCATTCATCGGGCAATGGGCGGCAACGCTGGTGGGCGGCATTGCCACGATTTTTTTGTTTGGCATACTCGCCGTGTACAGCCCATTGGTTAATGCTGTTGCCATACCGTTTTTTTCTAGCATACTCACACCGCTGGCATTAGTCGCGTCCGCCCTGCCATTCGCACCACTGCAACGCCTAGCCGCATGGTTGGGCGAACACACCATACATATCTTGCTCGCATTAAGCCGACATCTGCCCGAACAAGCCTTCGCACAACCGCCTAGTTTCTTGTTTTGGCTGACCATTTTTTCCACGCTGATTATTTTGTTACCACGCGGCACAGCACTCAAACCGCTCGCTTGCGTCATCATCGCCAGTTTTTTGCTCTACACGCCCCCTGCCCCACGCGCACCGCTTGCCGTTCACGTTTGGGACGTAGGGCAAGGCTTGTCGGTGCTATTGCAAACGCGCCACCACAATCTTTTGTTTGACACAGGCACACCAGCCGCTGAAATGGCATTGTTACCCAATCTACGTGCACTCGGCATACAGCAAATAGACACGCTCGTCTTATCGCACCACGACAACGACCACGATGGCGGCTACGCAGCATTGCACCGCGCTATGCCAATCCGCCAAACATGGGCAGGGCAGCCTGCACATTACGCCAATGCCAAGCCCTGCACACACAGCACAAATTGGCAACAAGACGGCGTGTGGTTTGAATTTTTAACGCCCAACACGCAATCCGACAACGACAACGACCAAAGCTGCGTATTGCGAATTGTGGCTGGCGAACAGGCGTTGCTGATAATGGGCGATGTGGGCAACGATGGCGAAACCGCCCTGCTCCGTCAATATGGCGAACAACTAGCAAGTCAAGTATTGGTGCTGGGGCATCACGGCAGCAAATCGTCCAGCCACGCCCGTTTTTTAGACCACGTTGCGCCCAGCGTTGCCATTGCCAGCAGCGGTTTTGCCAACCATTTTCGCCACCCACACCCTGATGTACAGCAGCGTTTAGCCAGCCGACAAATTGCACTTTGGCGCACCGACACGCAAGGCAGCCTGCACTTTGAACTGGGCAACCATCGCGCGATTGAATTGATTGAACAGCAAAAAAAATGGTGGCAACGCAAGCCGTTTGCCGCGCTGCCACCCAGTTGAGAATTTGCCTATTTTTTAGGCATATTGATTTTTGTGTTTGATTTAAATGACTTGGACAACTTATCCACAAGTTATAAGCAGGCTTGTCCTGAAAATACAAGCGTGGTGTGGATTGTTGATGAAAAAGCAGCCTGCACTTTTTGTAAACCAAACATTCGAAATCCGCAAATTGATAGTGGATTAAATTTAGATTAGGACAAGGCGACAACGACCGCTGTGTACATCTAGTACATAAGGGAGTTGGCAACGCTGTACTAATCTAAATTTAATTCACTATATTTCAGCCATATTCAAAATCCAGTAGAATGCCCTGCTTCATTTGGGTTTGCCACAAAGCAGCCTGCAATTTATTTTGATACGAACAATATGATAGAAAAACTTACCTTTGGCTTATTCACCGAACAAGATGCGCGTAGTTTTACGCGCTTATTGGTTTATATCAAGCCGTATAAATTCCGATTATTTTGGGCGATTCTCGCGATTATGGGCGTGGCGTTCACCGAAAGTTATCTTGCCGCATTTATCGCGCCTTTGGTCAATCTCGGTTTTGCCGCGCCGACCACACCGCCCGAAGTATTAGTGGGCGATAGCTTCATTACCACGCTCACAAATCTGAAAAATCAATTCACTTATCTGATTTGGGGTACAGAAAACAAAGTCTGGATTGTGCCTGTTTTCTTTATTTGCTTGGTAGTATTTCGTGGCGTGTGCCGTTTTGCCAGCACTTATTTGATGACTTGGGTGTCGGTTATGGCGATTAGCCAACTTCGCCGCGATATGTTTACCAAATTGTTGTCGCTGCCGTCGTCTTTTTATCAAAGCAATCCATCGGGCAATATGCTGATGAATATTGTGCAAATGGCAGAAAGCTCCATTAGCGGTGCAAGCAATGTGTTTATTGTGTTGATTCGTGACACGTTGATTGTGATTGGTTTGGTGTGCGTGCTGTTGTATCTGAACTGGCAACTCAGTTTGGTGGTGGCGTTGATGTTTCCTGTGTTGTCACTGTTGTCACGTTACTATCGCAAACGCCTAAAAGATGTCATTAGCAGCGCACAGTTTAGTATTGGTTCGTTGAATAATGTGGTAAACGAAACGCATCAAGGACATCGCGTAGTCAAATTATTTGGTGGACAAGAACAAGCGCAAAGCAAATTTAACGAGGTGGTGAACATTATTGTTCGCCTGAACAAAAAAATCACGCAAGCCACTGCCGCACGTTCGCCGTTTAGCGAGTTAATCGCATCGTTTGCGTTGGCGATTGTGATTTTTATCGCGCTGTGGCAAAGCCAACAAGGGCATACCACCATTGGCGAATTTATGGCGTTTATTGTGGCAATGTTGCAAATGTTGTCACCCATCAAAAACTTGGCAAACATCAGTATCCCTATGCAAACCATGTTTTTAGCATCAGACAGCGTGTGTCAGTTTTTGGATAGCGATGCCGAAAAAGACACAGGCACCAAACAACTGCACCACACCGCAGGCAGCCTGCAATTTAAAAACATCAACGTCCAATATCAACAAGACGGCAAAAAAGCGTTGGATAACTTTAATTTGAATATTAAAGCGGGCGAAAAAGTGGCATTGGTTGGACGTTCGGGCAGCGGTAAAACCACCGCCGTGAATTTGTTGCCACGATTTGTTGAGCCGACATCAGGTCAAGTTTTGATTGACGATGTGGATATTACCGATTTGAAGTTGGACAATCTTCGCAGCCAATTTGCGCTGGTGTCGCAAGACGTGTTTTTGTTTGATGACACCTTGCTGGCAAACGTGCGATACAGTCGCCCCAATGCCAGCGAAGAAGAAGTGCAGGCTGCTTTGGAAGCGGCGAATTTGGGCGATTTAGTACGCAAATCGCCACAAGGTTTGCATCAACCCATTGGCGCAAATGGCAGCCAATTATCGGGCGGACAACGCCAGCGTGTCTCCATTGCTCGCGCCATTTTGAAAGACGCGCCGATTTTGCTGTTGGACGAAGCCACCAGCGCATTGGACAACGAATCGGAACATTTGGTACAGCAAGCCTTGGAGCGATTGATGTACGGCAGAACCAATATTATTGTCGCGCACCGTTTAACCACGATTGAAAATGCAGACCGCATTGTGGTGATGGACGAAGGCAAAATCATTGAAGAAGGCTCGCATCAACAGCTTATGGAACGCGGCGGCTACTATGCCAAATTGCGGAGTATGAGTAGTTTTAATCAGTAAATGCCTGCCTACGGCATACCCTTTTATACCCAAATCAAAGATTTGGACAAAAGGGTAAAGCAGCCTACACTTTTTTATGGAAAGTGCAGGCTGCTTTTTATAGTGGTCTAAATTTAGATTAGGACAAGGCGACAACAACCGCCGTGTACGCGTAGTACATAAGGGAGTTGGCAACGCCGTACTAATCTAAATTTAATTCACTATATTACCCAAACAATTCAAGCTGACTCCCTGCTGGCTGCAAATGGCTCACACCCAAGCCAATCAAGCGGAATTCGCCATCGGGCATACGCGCAATGAGTTGCAAAGCAGCCTGCAACAATCCCTGCTCTGGCAAGGCTGCTGAATACGTTTGCGAACGCGTAAACACCTGAAATTCCGTGCTTTTTAATTTTAGCGTCAGCGTGTATGCCTGCATTTTTTTGCGCTGCATTTGCTGCCATAAATCTTTGGACAAATTGTCCAAATACATGCTAATCGCCTGTTTATTTAGGTTATCCGACAAAGTCATTTCGGTGGAAATTTGCAAGCGTTCGCGCTCCGCCTGCACAGGGCGCTCATCTACGCCGCGCGCCAAATCATACAAACGATAGCCAAATTTGCCAAACCAATGCACCAATTCCGCCCGCGATACTTGACGCAAATCGCCAATCGTTTGCCAGCCGTGTTGCTGCATTTTCAACAATGTTTTCTTGCCTACGCCCCACACTTTTCCCACAGGTAAATCACGCAAAAAATATTCAATTTCATGTGGTTGAATCACAAATTGTCCGTTTGGTTTACGCCAATCCGAAGCGATTTTTGCCAAAAATTTATTCGGTGCGATGCCTGCGCTGGCGGTCAATCCTGTTTGTGCCAAAATTTCGGCGCGAATTTGTTTGGCGACTTGGCTGGCATAGGGCAACTGCTGCTTGTTTTGCGTTACGTCCAGATACGCTTCGTCCAACGAAATCGGCTCAATCAAATCGGTATAGCATTGAAAAATCGTGTGAATTTGTTGCGACACTTGCCGATACAAATCAAAATGCGGCGGCACAAAAACCGCTTGCGGACACAGTCGCTTTGCCGTGGCAACAGGCATTGCCGAGCGCAAACCAAATTGCCGCGCTTCATACGATGCCGCGCAAATCACCGAGCGCGCACCGTCCCACGCCACCACCACAGGCAATCCGCACAAATGCGGCTGCTCGCGCAATTCTACCGATGCGTAGAATGCGTCCATGTCTATGTGTATGATTTTTCGGGTTGGATTCATCTTAAAAAGCAGCCTGCACTTTAAAAACGCGTATTTTACCATAATCAAATTGGACAATTTGTCTAAAATAAGTCGCAATGTCTAATTTATACCGATTTATTTTGTGCGATTGACAAAATGTTCTTGCAGATTATGTCCAAAAAACCTAAAATTCCGCCTTTCTATTTGATATATATAAAGACAAAGTCATGGCACAAACCCTATACGACAAACTTTGGAATAGCCACATCGTCCGCGAAGAAGAAGACGGCACGGTGCTGCTGTATATTGACCGCCATTTGGTGCATGAAGTGACCAGCCCACAAGCATTTGAAGGCTTGAAAATGGCAGGGCGCAAATTATGGCGCATTGACAGCGTGGTTTCTACCGCCGACCACAACACGCCAACAGGCGATTGGGATAAGGGCATTCAAGACCCGATTTCTAAATTGCAAGTGAACACGTTGGACAGCAATATTAAAGAATTTGGCGCATTGGCGTATTTTCCATTTATGGATAAAGGTCAAGGCATTGTTCACGTTATGGGGCCTGAACAAGGGGCGACATTACCTGGTATGACCGTCGTTTGCGGCGACTCGCACACTTCTACACATGGCGCGTTTGGTGCGTTGGCGCACGGCATTGGCACGTCCGAAGTGGAACACACGATGGCAACGCAATGTATTACCGCGAAAAAATCCAAATCTATGTTGATTGACGTTTCAGGCAGCCTGAAATTTGGCGTTACCGCAAAAGACGTGGCTCTCTACATCATCGGACAAATCGGCACGGCTGGCGGCACGGGTTACGCGATTGAATTTGGCGGCTCGGCAATTCGCAGTTTGAGCATGGAGGGTCGCATGACTTTGTGCAATATGGCAATTGAAGCAGGCGCACGTTCGGGCATTGTGGCGGTGGACGATACGACGATTGATTATGTAAAAGGTCGCCCATTCGCACCAAAAGGCGAAGATTGGGATAAAGCGGTTGAATATTGGCGTACTTTGGTTTCAGACGAAGGTGCGGAATTTGACCAAGTTTACCGTTTCAAAGCGGAAGACATTGAACCGCAAGTTACTTGGGGAACATCACCTGAAATGGTGTTGGAAATCGGCAACGTAGTTCCGAATCCTGCCGATGAACAAGACGCGGTAAAACGCGCTGGCATGGAACGCGCTTTGGAATACATGGGTTTGACGGCTGGCACGCCATTGAATGAAATTCCTGTGGACATCGTGTTTATCGGCTCTTGCACCAACAGCCGCATTGAAGATTTGCGTGAAGCAGCGAAAGTGGCAAAAGGTCGCACGAAAGCGGCAAATGTGCAGCGCGTGTTAATCGTGCCAGGCTCGGGTTTGGTGAAACAGCAAGCGGAACAAGAAGGTTTGGACAAAATCTTTATTGACGCAGGATTTGAATGGCGTGAACCGGGTTGCTCAATGTGCTTGGCGATGAACGCTGACCGCCTTGAACCGCAACAACGCTGTGCTTCTACGTCCAACCGTAATTTTGAAGGTCGTCAAGGCAATGGTGGTCGCACGCATTTGGTTAGCCCTGCAATGGCAGCGGCGGCGGCGGTGATGGGGCATTTTGTTGATGTGCGCGAAATGGCGTAAATCAAAAGCAGCCTGCACTATAAAACGTAAAAATAACCCGTTTTTTAAAAATTAGTTTGTTTTTTTGATGCAATCTTGTTATGCTGCTTGTGCAGGCAACTGCAAATTGACTTCCACTCTTTATAAGGAGCTACACATGAAAAAATTGTTGTTAATCGCATTGACTTCTATGGCAGTATTATCTGCTTGCAATACCATTTCGGGCGCAGGCAAAGACATTAGCGCAGCAGGCCATGCTGTAACCGATACGGCTCAAGAAGTTAAACAAGCAATGTAATCAGCCGTTTGATTTTGAATGGATGCCCCGTATTTCGGGGCATTCGTTTATTTTCTTGGCATCAATTCAATAAATTAATTATAGTAGATTAAATTTAGATTAGGACAAGGCGACAACGACCGCCGTGTACAACTAGTACATAAGGGAATTGGCACCGCTGTACTAATCTAAATTTAATTCACTATAAAATGCAAGCTTCAAAATCCAATTGAATTTTAGGCGATAAATTCACTTGGAAATACAGAATTTGATGGCTCACTATCGAGCGAGATGTCTAAACATTTCAACCGAGCCGTCTACTTCAAATAACCATTAAGTTAAAAAACGTTAAATTAAAAAAATAAACAGAAATTTGCACGATAATTGCATGATGTTTTTTGTTCTGTTTTATTTTCTATTTATTTTACTTATTAAGGATATTTTGTATGAAAAAAGCAATGATTTTAGGTGTAATCACTCTAACTTTGGCAGCTTGTGCTGACACACGCAGCCACATCAGCAGCAATGCGACTTCGTGGGAACATAAAGAATACGAAGTAGGCAAAGCCAAACAAGACTTGGACGAGCAACAACAGGAAACTGCACGTCACGGCGAAGCACAACGTGTGTACAAAAACGGCGTGCCAACTTTCCGTTAATGGATAAAAGTGCAGGCTGCTTTGCAATGTCAACAAGCAGCCTGCACCTTCTTTTACTATTTTTTTAGATAAAACAGAACGCAAACTATGAAAGCCTTTACACAAATAACCGCCATTGTTGCCCCACTAGACCGCAGCAATGTCGATACCGATGCCATTATCCCCAAACAATTTCTCAAATCCATCAAACGCAGCGGCTTTGGCGTGAATTGTTTTGATGAATGGCGTTATCTTGACCACGGCGAACCAGGTATGGAAAACAGCAAACGCCCGTTGAACCCAGAATTTTCGCTCAATCTCCCACGCTATCAAGGCGCACAAATTCTGCTCACGCGCAAAAATTTCGGTTGCGGTTCAAGTCGCGAACACGCGCCTTGGGCTTTGGACGATTACGGTTTTCGCGCTGTGATTGCACCGAGCTTTGCCGATATTTTCTTCAACAACTGCTACAAAAATGGCTTGTTGCCGATTGTGTTGAACGAAGAGCAAGTGGAACAATTATTCCAAGAAACCTTTGCTAACGAGGGCTATCAACTGTCTATTGACTTGGCAAAACAGGAATTGACCACACCCAGCGGCGATGTGTTCAAATTTGACATTACCGAACACCGAAAACATTGTTTGCTTAACGGTTTGGACGAAATTGGTTTGACTTTGCAACACGAAGACGAAATCAAGGCATTTGAAGCCAAACGCAAACAAGCGCAACCTTGGTTGTTTAATTAATACAAAAAGCAGCCTGCACTTTGAATCAACCATCAAGTGCAGGCTGCTTGATATTTTGAATAAGAGAACCACTAAATGACCATTCAACTTCCACGTGGCGCAGTCATGGCAGACGTTGTCGCCTATGAACTCTCCGCAGACGACCGCCAACGCTTACTAGACCCAGCCATTGGCGGTGTGATTTTGTTCCGCCGCAATTTTCAAGATATCGCCCAACTTAAAAAATTGTGCCACGACATCAAATCATTACGCTCGCCAGAACTTGTGATTGCGGTGGACCACGAGGGCGGACGTGTGCAACGCTTTATTCAAGGCTTCACGCGCTTGCCTGCCATGAGCGTGTTGGGCGAATTGTGGGACACGCAAGGCGCAGAAGTCGCGCAACACGCTGCCGAGCAAGTGGGCTGGGTATTGGCAACCGAATTAGCCGCGTGTGGCGTGAATTTATCGTTTACGCCTGTACTGGATTTGAACTGGGGACAATGCGCTGTGATTGGCAACCGCAGTTTTCACAAGCAGCCTGCAATCGTGCTGGATTTGGCATTGGCGTTGCAAAAAGGTTTAAATCGCGGTGGCATGAAATCGTGTGGCAAGCATTTTCCAGGGCATGGCTTTGTGGAGGGCGACAGTCATCATGTTTTGCCGCAAGACAATCGTCATTTTGATGAATTGTGGCAAGCCGACATCGCGCCATTTGCTGCGTTGGCAGTGCAGGGCATGGCTGCGGTTATGCCTGCTCATGTTGTGTATCCGCAAGTGGATAGCCAGCCTGCTGGGTTTTCTAGCCATTGGCTCAAAACCGTGTTGCGCGAACAAATTGGCTTTGACGGCGTGATTTTTTCGGACGATTTAACGATGGAAGGCGCGTGCGGTGTGGGTGGCATTCGCGAACGTGCAGCGATTTCGTTTGCCGCAGGTTGCGATATTGTGCTGGTGTGCAATCGCCCTGATTTGGTGGACGAATTGCGCCAAGATTTTGCTGCGCCACACAATCCGCATCTGGCAGCGCGTTGGCAAAACATGGCTGGCACGTTGTCGCCCAAACAAGCGCAATCAGTGATGAACACGCCCGAATTTGCCGCCGCGCAAGCCTTGACCGCGCAACTGGCTTCGCCCAAAGATGTGGCAGGTGGGGTTAAGGTTGGGGAAGCGTTTTAGTGATTAAATGAAAATGCAGGCTGCTTTTTGATGATTGAAAAAGCAGCCTGCATTTTTATGATGACAAAATGAATTATTCTTTGCTACCAAACCATTTAATTATCAGTGCATCAAATGTGCCATTAGCTTTAATTTTAGCCAAACCATCGTTTAACTTGTTAAGCAATGTGGTGTTTCCTTTTTTAACTGCAAACGAAATACCTGTTTTGCCATCACGTATCATAATCAACCTTGCTTTGACGCCTGGATTTTTAGTCAGATAATATTGCATAACGCGCGAGTCACCCAAAGTTGCATCTGCTTTATCTGCTGATGTGTTCTTCAGACTCAAGAAGAACGAGTCTGATAAAACAGGATTAGCTTCCCATTCTTTAATTTTGGCAATATTGCCACTGCTACCCTTGTGAACAGCAATATTTTTACCTTTGAAATCTTCTATTGTGCGCAAATTAGCATTTTCTGGCGTATCCAAAACATATAAGGCGTGTTCGTATTCCAAATAAGGTTCACCCATATCTAATTTTTCAAGACGTTCAGGCGAACGAGACATGGCAGAAATAAATACTTGGTATTTGTTGCTGTTAAGTGTTGTTTCCGCTGTATTACGCGGAACATCAATCACTTGAATATTCATGCCAGCAGCTTTGGCAATTTCGGTCATCATTTCAATTTCAAAACCTTGCGGCTGACCGTGTTCATCTTTAAATTCAAATGGCTCATAGAGAACTTCGCTGCCAACCAATAATGTTTCCATATTGGGATTGGCGGTGGGAGATGTGGCAACATTGGCTGCGGAAGCAACAGGTGCTGCACTATTATTTGAATTTTGAGATGAAGGCGTTTCTGAACCGCAGGCTGAAATTAAAATGGCAAGAACCAATATAGGGAGAATGCGGCGAATCATAAAAAGACCTCTTGTTTTTAGGTTGATTAAAAAGTGGTAAAACTTTAACTAAAACGGTACTGCGCAGTAGTATGGTAGCAGAATTTGACGGGTGTGAGACATTTTAAATCTGCCCTAATCAAAAGAATATTTTTGTGATTTGAGTTCTTGGATTGAGCGGTATTCACATGGTATGTTGATATATGCGTAAGGTGGGATAAATCCCAGACCTGACAAGTTTTAAATAACAGCCACAATACGGTCAATGCGATTCGCAAAATGAGCTAACCATGGTTTCCAAGATTTGTAACCGTAAAGCCGTACTATGTTTAACACTAAACTAAATAATATAGAATAAATAAATGCTGAATTGCTATTGCGAATTAAAGAGTTATCTTCTTTAAAGTGAACATCTTTAACCCAGTGGAGATTATTTTCAATACCCCAATGGTTGCGAATCGTTTTAGCAAAAAATTCTACATTATCATGATGATAGTTACTTAAATAAAAGTGTTGTTCCACTTTGCGCGAACCATCTGCTTCTATTTTCGTATTTGTAACAACAATCATGCGTTTAGATGATTGCCAATTTTGGCTAACCCATTGTGTACATGGATAAAGAGCAACTTCACGTTGAATTTGTGCGCCTTTCTGTCTTTCCGTTGTTTGAATTTTGGAAAGTATTTGATTATTCTGAAGTTCTTGAAACTCTTTGAATAATCGGATTGCGCCTTTTTTAACACCCACAACGTAAAACTGCCCCAATTCATCAATCTCTACGAGACTTTTTTTGACAATGTAAGGCATCTAATGTCAAAACCAAACCTTTGGTCTCTAGGTTTCTGATGTGCGGATTTTTTCGTAACTGGGTGTATTATCTCTATCCCATGCAAGATATTGTTTTAATTCATCAATATTATTAGAAAGGAATGCACCTATTTCGCGATTACCTTTCGCACCGCCCAAAATGGCAACGACAATGACTGTAAGTGTTTTGGCTAGATTATAGCGTTTGCCTGCTCCACGTCTGGTATCGGGTATGCGAGCGAAATATTCTTCTAGTGAATGAATGGTGTTGTCCATTTGGTTGTTTAAACTTCGCGCATTATACTTTTAATTTAAAACTTGTCAGGTCTGGGATTTATCCCACCTTACGGCTGATGAAACACTTGTTTCACAGAAAATCTATTAAATAAAGTGCAGGCTGCTTTTAGATTAACAAAGCAGCCTGCACTTTTTCGTGTACAATACGCGCCGTTTTCAACCATTTGCCACACGGCACACAACAATATGGACGACCTTCCCAGTTTGTTCGCAATTATTATTCAACACCCCTAATCATCTTGCCTGAATGGTTCGCTTGCCAGCAGGCAGGCGGAGTATTTTATGGAACAAAATCAACCACAATTTGCCAACGATGCTGAACGCATGGCTGCCGACATCGAACAAATCCACAAACTCGCATCACAGTTATTACCGTTTTATAGCTTCATCACCGAAAACAACACGCTAGAAGAACCACTCATCAACGCCCAGCTGCAAATGCTGATTGGCGTGCTGCACGAATTGCACCCAGCCGATGTGGCGTTGGTGCTAGAAAGTTTGCCACCCAAAGAGCGCGTGTTGGTGTGGAAATTGGCGATTCCCGAAGAAGACGGCGACGTGTTGCTAGAAGTGTCCGATGCCGTGCGCGAAAGCCTGATTGAAAGCATGGACACACAAGAATTGGTTGCGGCTATGGAAGACATGGACGCAGACGATTTAGCAGATTTGGTGGAAGATTTGCCCGACAACGTGGTGCAAGAAGTCCTAAAAGATTTGGACGAAGAAGAACGCGCCCAAGTGCAGGCTGCTTTGTCCTACGAAGACGATCAAGTCGGCGCGATTATGAATTTTGATATTGTCAGCATTCGTGCCGATGTTACCTGCGAAGTGGTGCTGCGTTATTTGCGCCGCTTTGACAGCCTGCCCGACCACACCGACAAAATCTTTGTAGTGGACGACCACGACATCTTGCAAGGCGTGTTGCCCATTCGCAAATTGCTGGTTGCCGACCCCGAAGATTTGGTGGAAAACATCATGGCGCGAGAAGTCGTCAAATTCCGCCCCAGCGATGATGTGGTGGAAGCCGCCACCGCGTTTGAGCGTTATGACTTGATTACCGCACCTGTGGTAGACGAAAACAAAAAACTCATCGCCCGCTTAACGGTGGACGAAATGGTGGACGTTATTCGCGAAGAAACCGAAGCCGATATGTTGAACATGGCAGGTTTGAGCGATGAAGAAGACTTGTTCGCGCCTGTGTGGGATTCAGTTAAAAATCGCTGGGTTTGGTTGGCAGTGAACTTAGTAACCGCGTTTGTTGCCAGCCGCGTGATTGGCGCGTTTGAGCATTCCATCGCCCAAATTGTTGCGCTGGCTGCCTTGATGCCGATTGTGGCAGGCATTGGTGGTAATTCGGGCAATCAAACCATTACCATGATTGTCCGCGCCATGGCAAACGCGCAAATTTCTACCGCGCAGGCTGCTCGCTTGCTTAAAAAAGAAGTGGGCGTGGCATTGGTAAACGGCTTGATTTGGGGTAGCGTCATGGGCTTGGTGTCGTGGTTGCTGTATAGCAGCGTGGGCATTGGCTTGGTGATGGTTGCCGCCATGACGCTCAATTTGCTGCTTGCCGCCGTGTTGGGCGTGTTGATTCCTGTGGCAATGGAAAAACTGGGGTGCGACCCTGCATTGGGCAGCTCGGTTTTGATTACCGCCGTTACCGATTCGGGCGGATTTTTGATTTTCTTGGGTTTGGCGACTGTGTTTTTGTTGTAACGCATCAAGCAGCCTGCATCCGATTTCGCGTAAAAAATCCCATGCAGGCTGCTTGTTTACGTTAAAATACGCTCATTTTTTTATGAATTTAACGTGCAGGCTGCCTGCACAGACTGACCACTATGTCCTACCAACAAGCCTACATTCCCCTACCCGAATCCCTAGCCGAAGCGTTTTCAGACGCGCTCATGAACCACGGCGCATTGTCCAGCGCGATTGAAGACGCATTCGCAGGCACCGATGCCGAACAGCCGATTTTTGGCGAACCCGATATGCCGTCTCATCAAATTTGGCAGCAAAGCCGCATTATTGCTTTGTTTGATGCCGATGCCGATGTGCAGGCTGCTATTGCCGCCGCCGCTCAAGAAGCCGAAATGCCACTGCCTGCGTATGAAGTAGAATCGCTAGAAGAACAAGATTGGGTGCGTTTGACTCAATCGCAGTTTGACCCAATTCGCATTTCCGAGCGTTTGTGGATAACGCCCACTTGGCACGAAACGCCCGATGCCAACGCGATTAACTTGCGTCTTGACCCAGGTTTGGCGTTTGGCACAGGCAGCCACCCAACCACGCATTTGTGTTTGCAATGGCTAGACCAAAACCTGAAAGGCGGCGAAACCGTGTTGGACTACGGTTGCGGTTCGGGCATTTTAGCGATTGCCGCGCTCAAACTGGGTGCAGGCAGCGCAACAGGCGTGGACATTGACCCACAAGCGATTAAATCCAGCAACGACAACGCCGCGCAAAACCAAGTGCAGGCTGCTTTTTATTTGCCAGACCAAGTTCCTGCTGGGCAATTTGATGTCGTGGTTGCCAATATTTTGGCAAATCCATTGCGTATGCTGGGCGAAATGTTGGCAAGCCGCACCAAAACAGGCGGACGCATTGTGCTGTCGGGTTTGCTAGACGAGCAAATTGACGAAATGAGCGCGATTTATGCCCAATGGTTTGATATGCACCCAGCGCAAACCGAGCAAGGCTGGGCGTGTTTGAGTGGCACGAAGAAATAATGGAAAGAAATAGCAATGAGTAAAATTACTGTTAGCTGCCCCAACTGCACCGAGCAAGTGTCGTTGGATACCAAAGATTTGAAAAAAAGTGACGGTCAGGCTTTGTGTCCGCATTGCGATTATTCGTTTAAGCTGGTCAAAAAGTCCAAAAAGCAAGCACAAAATGATGTGATTGAGCAGGAAAAGCAGCCTGCACCTGCGGCAAAAAAATCGTCCACTAGCATGGACGATGATGCCGAGCAGCACGTGCGTTCTTGGTTTGGTTTTGGCAAATCGCGCGATGCAGAAGTCGCCAAAAAAGCCGAACCCGAAGTGCTGCCCGAGCCACCGCAATCGCCCAAACTGGTTAAAACCGTTGCCGCGATGAGCGCGATAAAACACGCACAAAAACCGCTTACCTACCGCGAACCGAAAGCCGCCGACAAGCCGACTTTTGCCGAAGTGGGCGAGCCGTTTGCGTTTAACCTAATGGACAGAGACAGCGTGAATGCGCAGTTGCCACAAATTTCGGTACAGCCTGCGGTGAACACGCCTGCGATGAGCGCGTCTTTGAGTGCGGATTCGCCACAAAATAATATTACGATTCATACCGATAGCTTGGTATTCACGCTGGTGGGCGATGGTCAGGGTATGTCGTTGCCGTCCACGCAAATCGCGGCAGGCGGCTTGCCTAGCACACAAGTCAATCCTGCTGCGGTTGCGCCTGTGGTGGTGCAAGCAGCAAACGACACCAACTGGACGATTGCCACGATTGCTGCAATGGCAGTGCTGGTGATGCAGTTGTTTTACTGGGTGTTGTTGGGCGCGTAGATTGGTTTGGTTGATTGAAAAACGCGGTGTTGAAAGCCGCGTTTTTTTTATGCAGGCTGCTTTTTATTAGGTGTTTATGGAAAATACTTTTGTTCACGCTTTTCGTGAAGCCGCGCCGTATATTCACTATTTGCGCGGCAAAACTGTGGTGGTTGGGCTGGCGAGTGCCTTGTTGCAGCCGTCTATTTTGCCGACTTTGGCTGCCGATTTGAATTTGCTTGCCGCATTGGGTGTACGCTTGGTGCTGGTGCATGGCGTGGACACCCAGTTGCGCCAATTATGCCAACAAAATCAATACATCATACGCGAACAATCGCAACGGCTGATTTGCGATGAAACCCTAATCCGCTGGGTCAAACAAATTAACGGCGAATTAAATTACGATGTGCAGGCTGCTTTGTCGCTCGGATTTGCCCACTCGCCGCAACGCACGCCACGCCTACGCATTGCACAAGGCAATTTCCTATCGGCAAAACCGCTGGGCGTGTTAGGCGGCGTGGATATGCTCTACACAGGCGGCGTGCGAAAAGTAGATGGCGCAGGCATCACCCACGCGCTTAACGATGGTTCAGTGGTGCTAGTGTCGCCGCTCGCCGCATCGGCAAGTGGGCAAATTTACCATTTGCCAATGGACGAAGTCGCCCAACACATCGCACAAGCCGTGTCCGCCGAAAAATTGATTTTTTTGATACCCGAATCAGGCATCATGAACGCGCAAAGCAGCCTGCACTCCGAATTGACCGCCGAACAAGCACAACAATTATTGCGCGAACAACAAATCTTGCCGCATCAAACGCATTTGCTGCAAACCGCGATTGATGCCGTGCAGCAGGGCATATCGCGCGTACAAATTCTATCGGGCGTGCAGCAGGGCGATTTATTGCGCGAATTGTTTACGCGACACGGTGCAGGCACATCTATCGCCCAAAATCCGTTTATCCACATTCGCCGCGCCCAAAGCCGCGACATTGCCGACATCATCGCGCTGATTCAGCCCCTTGCCGAGCAGGGCGTGTTGTTGCCGCGCAGCCGCGAATATTTGGAAGCGCATTTGGCGCAGTTTTATGTACTGGAACACGACCGCCAGATTAGCGGTTGCGTGGAATTGAAAACCTTTGCCAACCAAGCCAATGCCGCAGAATTGGCGTGTCTTGCCGTGTCGCAACACGCGCGAGACGGTGGTTATGGCGAGCATTTGCTGGCACATTTGGTGCAAGAAGCCAAAGCGCAGGGCAAAACACGATTATTCGCGCTTTCCACTCGCGCAACCGATTGGTTTCAGGAGCGCGGTTTTGTGCCAGCAAGCGTTGCCGATTTGCCTAACGAGCGGCGTGAACAATATCTTGCCCAAGCGCGACAATCGAAGATTTTTGTGTTGGATTTGGCGGGAGGATAAAAAGCAACCTGCACAACATCAAACAAAAAAACACCCGAAAATCCAAAAATTTTCAGGTGTTTGATATTTGGTGGAGGCGGGGGGAATTGAACCCCCGTCCGAAAATCCTCTACAAAGCGTTCTACATACTTAGTCTTGCCAACTTAAAAGTCTCGTCTTCATCGCGCCGACAGACAGGCTTTCAGAAAACCAGCTACCTTAAATCTTATTTTGTGCCAAGTAACCCGACACAAAACCAGTCAATGTAAAATGATGTTGCCGTAGGTTTGACCCTACACAGTCCATCGACCAACTGCTGCAACAGCTTGGCATTAAGCAGCCAAAGCGTAAGTTTCGTCGTTTGCGACTATTTTGATTCAGTGTTTTACGAGTCTCTGAGAACTCGGTATGCCCGCATTTGCTTTGCAACCCCCGTCGAAACCAAAGTCGCCCCCAAATGAGAATGGCGATTGTACACAAGTTTTAAGCAGCCTGCAAAACAATCCTTTATAATACGCGCTTTTATTTTGTATAGAAGTGCAGGCTGCTTGGATATGTATGACGTAAACACCCACGATGTTCGCCAATTTTTTGCCCATGTGTGGCGATTGCGTTTCGCGCCCGTGCAACTGGACGCGCTGCAAACCAAAGCCTTACGCATTTTGCAAGCGCACACCGAATACGCGCCCATTTTGGACAATATTGAGCAATATTTGGACTACGAATGGACACCCGATAAAGGCGAAAGCAACCCATTTTTGCATTTGTCTATGCACTTATCGATTCAAGAGCAAGTGGCGATTGACCAGCCGTTTGGCATACGCGACATTCACGCGCAACTGTGCGCCAAATACAATGACGATTGGGTTCGCGCCGAACACGATATGATGGAAGCCTTGGCAGAAACGCTGTGGGAAGCGCAACGCTTTGGGCGTGGACTAGATGTTAATAACTATATAACCAAATTACGAAAACTGGTTAATTTGGGGCAGGAAGACAATGCGCGAATCAATCCGCACGAAGTTCCTTTGTCCGACAAAATTAGCTGGCGAAAATAAGGCAGCCTGCACATGATTTACCCTTGGCATCAAACCGCTTGGCAACAACTGACCGAGCATTGGCAGCAGCTACATCACGCATGGTTGCTGGTTGGCAAAGAAAGCACAGGCAAGAGCGCATTTGCCACGCATTTTGCCCAAGCCTTGTTGTGCGAGCAGCCACAATCCAATCACGAAGCGTGTGGGCAATGTCCATCGTGTCATTTGTTTACCCAACACGCGCACCCCGATTTTTATTCGCTCACGCCCGAACAGCCCGATAGCAGCGAAACAGGCAATGCGCGTAAATTGCAACAAATCAAAATCGATGCCGTTCGCGCGATTTTAGAGCCTTTAACGCAGACTTCGGTGCGTGGCGGACGGCGTGTGGTGCTGATTTATCCTGCCGAAAGCATGAATGTGCAGGCTGCCAATGCTTTGCTCAAAATGCTGGAAGAGCCGCCCGAAGCTGTGGTTTTTTTGCTGGTGTCGCACAACCGCGACCGCTTGTTGCCCACCATCAAAAGCCGTTGTCGCGCTTTGACCTTGCCTGCGCCATCGCCCGAACAAGCCTTGCACTATTGGCGCGACCAGCAGCCCGAGCACGCAGAACAAGCCGAGCAGCTACTGGCATTTCACAGCCACGCGCCGTTGTTTGAACACAATCCCGAGCAAGATGATTTGCGCGAGCGTTTGTTGGCGATTTTGGCAGAACCGCGTTTGCTGGCGATTTTGGATTACGCAGCAGAATTTGATAAACAAAAATTACCGTTGGCGGTGCTGTTGGATTGGCTACATAAATGGTTGATTGATATGTCTTTGGCAACGCAATCTATGCCACCGTTGTACTATCCGCACCACGCAAGCAGCCTGCAACGTATGGCGCAAAAAACCAATCCTGCCACACTTTTTGCGTTGATTGCCCAGCTAAATCGCTTGCACCCTTACGGACATCACAGTCTCAATGTTAAAATGCAAGCCGAAAATTTATTGGGCGAATATTTGTTGATGCTGACTGCGAAGTCTAAATAAACAAAAGCAGCCTGCATTTTTTATTTATTTGTTGTTTTGAAGGAATTATTATGAGTTCTCCTGCTCCGCAAGCCACACCTGCCGCCGCCCCAGCTAGCGCACCAGGTCGTATGTTGCAACTACGCTTGGAAAGTAAACCGATTATTTACATGAGCTATATGTCGTTTTTGGAATACGGCGGCGTGTTTTTGCCGTCTAACGACAAATTCACAATGGGCGAAGAAGTGTTGTTGGTATTGGAATTGGTTGGCCCTGCGCGTACCGATAAATTGTTCATCAAATCCAATGTATGCTGGATTAACGCCAATCCCAGCGCGAGCGGTCGCCCCAAAGGCATCGGCTTGGCATTTAGTTCGGACGATTCGGGCGTAAAAGCCAAAGCCTTGTTTGAAGCGATTTTGTCGGGCTTGCTGGCAAACGAACGCGCTACTTATACGCTGTAAACTATTTTGCAACCACAAAGCAGCCTGCACTTTTTGCTGGATTCAAAGTGCAGGCTGAACCCTTTGCAAAGCCCCAGATTTGAGTGCAGTTCAAAGTGATAGCATCGTATAACGCGCAGGCAATATTGAAATATTGTCAAGCATTAGAGAAGCGCATCACGAAGAAATGCACCAAAGATGGTTTTGCAAAGGGTTCAGGGCTGCTTTTTAAATCATACATAACATCATGTTTTTAATAGACTCCCATTGCCACATCAATTTTGAAGGACTTGCCAACCGCCTGCCCGAAGTGTTCGCCAACATGACCGCCAACCAAGTACGCCAAGCCCTTGCCATTAGCGTGAGCCGCAACACCTTTGACGAAGTGTTTGCCCTAGCCCAAGCGCACGAACACATTTATGCCAGCGTGGGCGTTCACCCCGATAGCGAAACCGCTGCCGAGTTCTCCGAAAACGAATTGGTGCAACACGCGCAACACCCCAAAGTGGTCGGCATTGGCGAAACAGGTTTGGATTACCATTGGTGCGAGGGCGATTTGGCGTGGCAGCACAACCGTTTTATCACACACATTCGCGCCGCCAAACGCGCCCAAGTACCGTTGATTGTGCATACACGCGATGCCGCTGCCGACACACTCCGCCTGTTGCGCGAACAACAAGCCGAAAAAATACTAATCCATTGTTTTACCGAAGATACCGATTTTGCCAAAGCGGTGCTGGACATGGGCGGCTATATTTCTTTTTCGGGCATACTCACGTTCAAAAACGCCAAAGCCATTCAAGCCGCCGCGCAATATTGTCCGCTAGACCGCATTTTGGTGGAAACCGATGCACCATTTTTAGCCCCAGCCCCACATCGCGGCAAACCTAATGAGCCTGCTTATGTGCGCCACACCGCCGAATTTTTGGCACAACTGCGTGGCGATTCGCTAGAAAACATCGCCGCCACAACCAGCGCGAATTTTTATCGTTTGTTTGATAAAGTGAAGCCGTTGCAGGCTGCTTAATGTAGTATAGTGGATTAAATTTCGATTAGGACAAGGCGACAACGACCGCCGTGTACAACTAGTACATAAGGGAGTTGGTAACGCTGTACTAATCTAAATTTAATTCACTATAAATTAAATCCGCCATATAAAAAGCAGCCTGCACTTTAAATCAACAAAAGTGCAGGCTGCTTTTTTGGGTTTTTATCGTTTCTCTTTGCTTTGGCACGAACTGCACACACCATACATATACAATGCGTGGTCCACAATGCGGAAACCGTTTTCTTGGGCAATTTTGTCTTGCAATTTTTCGATTTCTTCGTTGTGGAATTCGGTTACAGAGCCGCATTTGACGCACACAATGTGGTCGTGATGTCCACCCTGATTTAATTCGTACACCGCTTTGCCTGTTTCAAAATGGTGGCGCAACAAAATGCCTGCTTGTTCAAATTGAGTCAAAACGCGATAAATGGTTGCCACGCCAATTTCAATGCCTTCGTCCAGCAAAATACGATAAACATCTTCCGCACTCAAATGTGCACCTGCGTGGGTTTCAAATAAATCCAAGATTTTTAGGCGCGGGCCTGTTACTTTTAAACCATTGTCTTTTAATTGTGAAATATTGTTCATATACAAATTCTTTCCTGTTGATTGAGATAGTGTTAGTAAGCGTATGAATTGCCGTATAATAGCATCTTTTATCCATTTGCCCAGTACTTTGATGATAAAAGTTTTCAATAAAACTATTTTGACAAGGGCGAGTGTGGTATCTTTCCAATTTATCTGATTTTTGAATGAAAGGTTGCAAACGTGAAACCCTTTGTTTTAGCTGTTGCTGCATTATTGGGCTTAAATGCCTGCACCCCGACTGTGGTAGAAAAACTGCCTTATTATAAATTGCCTGTGGTACAAGGCATTCCATTGGAAGCCGAAGCGGTGTTGGCGGTCAAAACAGGTATGTCACGCCAACAAGTTGCCATGGAAATTGGTATGCCGTTGCTGCGCCCGAGCTTCCGTCAAGACCGTTGGGATTATTTTTATCAAGTAACACGCGGCGGCAAAGTGAAAGAATCGCGCACTTTGGCGGTATTTTTTGATGCAAATGGCTTGGTGTCTCGCGTAGAAGGCGATGCTTTGGATTATGCACGTCAAGAAATCGCCAATAAACAACAAGGTACAGCACAATGAGTAACACAGTAAAAATCGCGATTGCAGGCGTAAACGGACGTATGGGCAAAGTGTTGGTGGAAGCGGTTTGCGCGAATCCCAATGCTACTTTGGTCGGCGCGTTGGAACGCGCTCAATCGGACGCATTGGGCTTGGACGCTGGTTACGCGATTGGCATCAAAACAGATGTAAACATCACGTCAGACTACGATGCGGCATTGAATCAAGCCGATGTGGTGATTGATTTTACGCGCCCAGACGCTTCGTTGCCGCTCATAGCAGCCTGCACGGCGCGTGGCATTAAAATGGTTATCGGCACAACGGGTTACGATGACGCAGGCAAAGCGGCGATTCAAAACGCGGCGCAGCAACACGGTATTGTGTTTGCCGCCAATTACAGCGTGGGCGTGAATTTAACGTTCCACATTTTGGACACCGTTGCGCGTGTGCTCAACGAAGGCTACGACATTGAAATTATTGAAGCGCACCATCGCCACAAGGTTGATGCGCCAAGCGGTACGGCGTTGCGTATGGGCGAAGTGATTGCCAATGCTTTGGGGCGTGATTTGAAAGAATGCGCGGTGTATGGACGCGAAGGACACACAGGCGCGCGCAACCCGAAAACGATTGGTTTTGCAACCGTTCGTGCAGGCGACGTGGTGGGCGACCACACGGCTTTGTTTGCGACCGATGGCGAACGCGTAGAAATCACACACAAAGCCAGCAGTCGCATGACGTTTGCCGCAGGTGCAGTTCGCGCGGCAGTGTGGTTGAGCGAGCGCGATACAGGCTTGTTTGATATGCAAGATGTGCTGGGCTTGAAGTAATACCAATCCATAAAAATAATCTAACCGCGTTGCCAACGCCCTTATGTGCTATTTGCATACGGCAGGCGTTGTCGCCTTGTTAGCTTACTTTTCTGGAATGGTATCCATAAAAAGTGCAGGCTGCTGTGATACAAAAAAGCAGCCTGCACTCAAAAAACGGAGTTAGGTATGAACACAGAAAGTCAACAAAATCTCGATACCGATAATACAGCAGAAACCGATTCAGCCGCGCAAACAGAAAAAGCAGCCTGCACCAGCAGCAAAATCCAAATATTGCGCGAAAACAGCATTTATTTGTTGCCCAACTCGTTCACGATTGCGGCGTTGTTTTGCGCGTTTTATGCGATTACCCAATCCATGCACGGACGCTTTGAAAGTGCCGCCATTTCGGTTTTTTATGCCATGATTTTGGACGGCATGGACGGACGTGTGGCACGTTTAACCAAAAGCCAAAGCGCGTTTGGCGAACAGCTAGACAGCTTGGCAGACATGGTCAGCTTTGGCGTTGCCCCTGCCCTGATTGTGTACAACTGGCATTTGTATCAATTTGGCAAACTGGGTTATTGCGTGGCGTTTGTGTATTGCGCGTGTGCCGCGTTGCGCCTTGCCTTGTTTAACACGCTCATTGGCAAAGTGGACAAAAAATGGTTTATCGGCATTCCCAGCCCAACTGCTGCCGCTTTAATCGCCAGCGTGGTGTGGCTAGATTATGGCTACAACGGCTTGTTTGACCACGCCAGCGTGTGGGTGATTTTGCTGACATTGTTTGCAGGCTTATCCATGGTCGCGCAAGTGAAATTTTGGAGCTTCAAAGAAATTCGCCCCAATTTAAAAGTGCCGTTTATGGGTATGATTGGCTTGCTGCTGTTTTTGATGCTGTTTGTGCTAGACCCAGCTTTGGTGTTGTTTGTATTCTTTTTTGTGTACAGCTTATCGGGCTATGTGGTTTGGTTGCGCCAAAAGTGGAAATGTTGTCAGGCGAAATAAATTGATTGTATTGAAAAGTGCAGGCTGCTTTGTAGCGGAAAAATCCGTTAAAAAGCAGCCTGCACTTTTTTATATGATTTGTAGTGGACTAAATTTAGATTAGGACAAGGCGACAACGACCGCCGTGTACAGCTAGTACATAAGGGAGTTGGCAACGCTGTACTAATCTAAATTTAATTCACTATATTTAACTACGCAGCCAACGCTGCAACAACATCAACGCCGACAAAACCCGCGCATCGCCCATTTCGCTTTGTCCAATCAAATCGTCCAAATCCGACAAGGGCAAACGCACGATTTGCAGCGGCTCTGGCTCATCACCCTGCAACACAGACGGATACAAATCCTGCGCGATAAAAACGTGCATCGGGCTATACATATGGCTGGGCGATGAATACAACTCGCGCACAAAGGTCAAATGGTTTGCGCCGTGTCCAATTTCTTCTTGCAATTCTCGGTTCGCGGCTTGCGCTGCCGTTTCGCCTGCATCAATCAAGCCTTTTACGCAAGTGAGTTCGTGGCGTTCCGTGCCAACGGCGTATTCCCGAATCATAATTAACTCATTATTTTCAATCGGCAAAACCATAACGGCAGGACGACGCGCAGGCGTTAGGCGTTCATAAGTGCGCTGTGTGCCATTGCTAAACCGCAAGTCCACCGATTGAATTTCAAACACGGCGGTTTGGGCAACGGTGCGAACCGCCAAAATTTCGGGGCGAATTTGGTCTGACTGCAAAATAGACATGATGTTTTCCTTGTGATGAAGATTAGCGGCGTTCCAACTGCTCAATGCGTTGGCGCAGTTGGCGCAATTCTTCGGTGCAGGCTGCTAATTCTTGTTGCAACGCTTGTTCGCGTGTGTTTTGCGTGCCGATTTGGCTGGCTTGGAACAGCAAGGCTTGTCCCACCACTTGTAACACATTGCCCCATTTGGACGCTTGGGCAAGCCATTTTTGTGCAACTTCATCGCCCAGTAAACGACGCAAATCGGCGTGTGGCGTGTAGCGCAACTGGCTACAACGCAACAAAATACCCATGCCGAGCGCCGCATCGCCTTCAATGGCTAAATCGCTGAAACTGGGCATTTTGCCTTGCACGATTTGACCAATGGCATCGGGGTGCAAAATCAAGCTGGCGTTGGGGTAGCGTCGCGTCGGGTCTAGCAAGCCGTGTTCGTTGAATCGCCCCACAATGTGCAGGCTGCCTGCGCGAACGGCAAGCACCAAGCCGTTGTAGCCCGATAATTCGTGGCAAACGCTTGGATTTTGTTGCAATAAGTGGTTGATTAAATTAAGGGATAGCATAGTATTGTGTTCTCTTTATGGCATCACAATCTGCGCGGCAATTTGGTTCAGCCCAGCATCTAGGCTACGCAACATCGCATCGTAACCATTGCCTTGCTGTGGCGTAACGGCGCGGACTGGGCGCATGCGTTGGTCGTGCCATTGCACGTAGCCGTTGATTTCGGTGTCGCCCATGTAGCTGCCTTGAAAGCGGTCTAGGTAAACCGTTAGCGTGTTTGGGTTGGCGTGATTCAAATCCGCTGGGCGAAAGTGCAGGCTGCTTTGTTGGCGATTGAGCTTGTTTGCCAGTGAAGTCGCCACGCTTTGATGCAGCGGACTTGCCCACAGATTCTGTTGCGCGATGTGCAGCGTGTTGGCATCGCTTTGATACAACAAACTGCTGCCGTTTAAGGGTTCGGACAGCACCACTTTGATGCTGACTACTTTTTGCGCGGCGGTTTGAGTGGGCAACAACAACGCGCTATCGGGCAGTTGATAATGCTGCGTGGGTGTGCTGGAACAAGCCGCCAGTACGGTTAAGCTGGCAAGATAAAGCCATGTTTTCATGTTATTTTCCTTGTGGCACAGGGTCGCGTCCGCTGTGGTTAAAAATCAACGCATTTGGTTTTTCGTTTAACGTGCGAATCAGCGGTTGCGCGTCTTGCAAGGTGCGGTTTAATTGGTTGAGCGTTTGCTGAATGTCTTGATACACGGGCGATTGGGGTGACACGCCTTGTAGCGTTTGACGCAATTCTTGCAAAGTGGCATTCAGTTCGGCTGGAATTTTTTGCGTGCTGTTTTGCGAAATCAATTTGTTTGCCGATGCCAAAGTCGCTTTGAGCTGTTGCAGGCTGCCATTGAGTTCGCCTACGGTTTTATCCAGTGGCAAGGCGTTGAATTTGGCTAACAAGCTGGATAACTGTGCTTGTAATTCGTCCAAACCGCCGCTGCTGGCGGTGGCAATAACGGTGTGTCCATCGTATTGCGTGTGCGGCTTCACGGTTTGCACGCTTGGGTTTTCTACCAATTCCACCATTTTGCTGCCTAAAATCAAATTGTTGCTTGCCAGCGTGGCGATTAAACCATGGTTCAAAGCAGCCTGCACTTGTTGTTGCCAATATTCACGACTTTGTGCGACATCGCCCTGCTCCATTAAATTTGGGTCAATGCGTAGGCGCACGGGAATCCAGCCGTTTTGCAATAATTTGTGGCTATCGCCGTCTTGAAAATACGGCACTTGCGCCACTGTGCCAATGCGAATGCCTTTGTATTCCACAGGTGCGCCCACGTCCAAGCCGCGAATCGATTGCTTGAAAAACGCCACATAATACAAAGTGCGTTCGCTAGGTTGGTTTTCAATTTCAGCGCGGCTGTTGTGAATGGTAAATTCTTGATTATTAGAAGCAGCCTGCACATTTTGTCCAACCGCTGCCGCAGGCGTGGTAAACGAAATCGCACCCGATAAAATGGCGGAAAGTGGTGCGCTATCAATTTTGACACCACCGCCGTCCAAACGCACATTCACTCCGCTATCTAACCAAAATTCGCTGTTGCTTTGAATCAACTTCTCGTTGGGGCTTTGTACAAAAATACTGTATTCCACGTTTTGTGTAGTTGGGTTGAATTTGGAGGATTCTACCGTACCAACAATATGATTTTCATACAAAACAGGGCTGCCTACGCCAATCATTTTGCTGTTGCGTCCAATCAGTTTTAGGCGCAAACCTTGTTGCCCCATTGCGGTAATGGGCGGCAATTCATCTACTTTAAACTCGCTGGCTTCTTCTTCGCTGCTACCTGGGGCAAACGAAATATACGAACCCGATAGCAATGTGCCTAATCCTGTTACACCGTTTTGGTCTATGCGCGGTTTAACCACCCAAAATTGCGTGTCTTTACGCATCATGTCGGCAACATCGCGGTCTAGCTGCGCGGTTACTTCCACGCCTTGTTGATTGGGGCGCAGGCGGATATGACTCACGCGCCCGACTTCTACATTCAACACGCGTACGGTGGTGGTGTTGATGGCGATGCCGTCTGCGTTGTCCATCAGAAGTTTGATTTCTGGGCCTTTGCTGTTGATTTGTTGCGTGAGTAACCAAATACCTGTTATGGCTGCCGCCACAGGAATCAGCCAAACGGTTGATGCCAGCGTGCGGCTGCCACGGACTTGGGCGGTGTGAGTGGGTTCTGGGGTGTGTTGGGTCATAATGGTTTTATGGGGGTAGTAGGTTGGGTCGCAACCCAACATGGGATTTAAATAATGCAGGCTGCTTTTTGTGTGGCTATATTGGGTCGATTTCTGTTTGTTTGGCTTGTTGTTTTTCGTGTTTATCCCACAGCAAGCGTACATCAAAAAAATGGGCGCACAGCATCGTCAAAATCACAACCAAACAAAAATAAATCGCAGCAGGGCCAGGCGTTACTCGCGCAATGTGGGTGTGAAAAGTTGTCATCATAATAATAATGACAAAAATGTCTATCATAGACCAACGCCCCACAGCTTCGGTTAGCCGATATTGCAGCGACAATGTGCCAATCGGGGCGAGCAGTTTGTATTTCGCGCTAAACAGCAAAATCGCCAGCGAGATGATTTTGAGCGTTGGCACGGCAATACTGGCAGAAAAAATAATCGCCGCAATCAGTTTATCGCCATCATTCCACATATAAATAATGCCACTCATGATGGTGCTGATTTCTTTTTCCATCGGGTTTTGCGAAATCATAATGGGCAACAAGTTGGCTGGCAGATACAAAATAATGGAAGCGAGCAAAAAGCAGCCTGCAACTTTAATGCTGTGTGGTCGGCGATTAAACAATTCGGAATCGCACACACCGCAGCGCGTTTCGCTTTTGGGGCGGAAATACAAACAGCGCGTGCAACAAATTTCATCGCTTGCAGCCTGCAATAAATCGCTGTGGCTATGGCGGCGAATTTGGTAATACACCCAATGACTTGGAATGGCAATGCTGGTACGCAATAGCAGCAATGTGAGTATCGGCATCAACCAAAACGCCATGCCAAATTCCACTTCGGCAACGGTGCGGATTTTAATGTACGCCACCAACATGGAGATGAAAAATACATCAACCATAATCCATTCGCGCAAACGCAATAGCAGGCGCGTGGTACGCAATAATATGGCTGGATAAACGCGGCGCAGTAGGCAAATGTACACAAAAATACACGCCAACAAAAACAGCACAGGCGAGCCAAATGTGAGCGCGAACATAACCAAACCCAAAAAGCCCCAGTTGTCGTGCAGCAGCGAGCCAATCATGTTGGGCAACGTGAGCGGCGAAAACATACCTGTCATCGAAATATTGGCAAATGGCAGATTATAGACCCAGCCCATCATCAATACAGCAGCAATGGCGCAAGCAAGCGGCATCAAAAAAGGCTCGGTTTCCACACGCACCAAATGATGATGACAACGTGGGCAACTGGCTTGCTGTCCTTGTCGCAGCTTGGGAATGTGGGTGCGTAAACCGCATTCGGGGCAGTCTAAAACGTGCGCGGGCAAAGTGGCAGAAGGCATATAGAGCTTCTGCCACCATTTTTGGGCGCGTTGTTGTAGCCGATAGTGGAGCGACATGAATCTGATCAATAAAAATTAAAGTCGTGATTATATAGCAAAGTGAAATCGCAATGGTACGGCATTGCCAACGCCCTTATGTACTAGGTGTACACAGCGGTCGTTGTCGCCTTGTACCATTTTTATTTCACTTTGCTAATCGCGATTGCTGCATCAGCATGCGATTTTGTCTGCCCAAAATGCAACCGCAATCTCTGGGCGCACTTTTCGAGCAAACCAGAAATCTTGTCGGCAAGCAGCCTGCACTTGGGCAAGCGTGAGAAAATCGGGGTGATTGGCGTGTCCTGCAAATTGAATGTAACGATGATTTTGGTTTACCCAGTGCAGGCTGCTTTGGTGTTGTTGCGCGATGTGCTGGAAAAAATGTTCATCGGGACACAATTTGCGTTCAAACTGCGACACCCTATCGCCTAAACTTTCGTTAAACAAAAGCTGCAACGCCACGCGGTCGGCAGAAAACCATTGGCTGCCGCTGTATGGCACGATTGAGCTGGGCAGAATTTTATCGGCAATTTGCGCGACTTTGGTCAGCAGCTTGCCTGCCAAACTGCGTTGCCAGTTGGAATCGGCGTGCGGCACGTTGAATCGCACACGATAACGCAATCGCAGCTCAACGTGGCAAGTCAAAAACAAGCAGCCTGCACCCGTTTGCTGCATGATGTTTGTCATGTGTTCGGGTGATTGAAGTGGCAGGCAATCGCCGCTAATCAAGTGAAAATACTGATTGCGCGAATCCGCCAAAGCAGCCTGCATCAATACCAGCGTGGCTTCAATCATGCTAAATCCGCCCCAATGAATGTTGATACGATTGTTCAGGATTTTGACGTTGGGCAATCCGCGCAGAAAATACAAATCGGCAAGCGGCGATTTGACATCGTAGTGCAGATAGAAACGCGCTTGCGGTTGCTGTGCGGCAAGCGTGGCAAGATGATAGGGCGGACGGTGGGCAAGCATTAAATAAGCGGTGGACATGGTGCAGGCTGCTTTTGTATCAAAACGCAGGCAATATACGCAAATTATGCGCGTTACTCAATCCCCAAAACGCGCTACAATATCGCCTGTTTTGACCGCAGCGCAATTAGTCGTATGGACTCGTCTTTATACCGCAAACCGCCCATTATCATCGCCCAGTTGCTGAGCCAATATCGCTATTGGCGCAGAAAATTGTTGCGTTTGTTGGATATAAAAGGGCGCAGCGCGTGGATTTATTCGCCCGATTGCCAAGCGCATTTTGCAGGCAGCCTGCACCCCGAAAGCCCCGAACGCACCAATGCCATTGCCCGCGCACTCAAAAATTCAGGTTTGTGGATATTGCTACAAAAAATTGAAGCCCCCGAAGTGTCGGACATTCAACTGGCTCGCGTGCATACGCGCCGTTATTTGAGTAGCCTAGAAAGCCAAGTCCCCCAAACAGGCAGCGTTAAAATCAACGAAGACACGTTTTTGAGCCGCGACAGTTTGCAGGCTGCTCGCAAAGCCGCAGGTGCAGCCGTTAAAGCAGTGGACTTGGTCATGACCAAGCAAGCCAAAAATGCGTTTTGTGCCGTGCGCCCACCAGGACATCATGCTCATGCCGACAAGGCTTCGGGCTTTTGTTTTATCAACAATATTGCCGTTGCCGCCATGCACGCGATTGCCGAATACCGCTTGGAGCGCGTTGCCATTTTGGATTTTGATTTACACCACGGCGATGGCACAGAAGACATTTTTCGCGATGACAACCGCGTGATGTTGCTCTCCACTTTTGAACACCCGTTGTACCCTTTTTGCGGCACAGAATACACAGGCAGCAACCCCAATATCGCCAACACACCGCTCAAAGCAGGCGATGGCAGCAACGCATTTCGCGATGCCGTGCGCCAAGTTTGGTTGCCCAAATTGGAGCAATTTCAACCGCAACTGATTTTATTATCGGCAGGATTTGACGCCCATCGCGATGACCCATTGGGGCATTTGAACCTGACCGAAGCCGATTTTGAATGGCTCACCAAAAAAGTGATGCTGCTTGCCAACCGTTATGCCAAAGGACGCATTGTGTCGGTGCTAGAAGGCGGCTATCAGTTGAGCAGCTTGGCAAGCAGTGCCAAAGCGCATATTGCGTGTTTGGTTAAGGCAAGTCCATTTTTTTAGTGCAGGCTGCTTTTGCACTTCATTTTTCTTTTCCCCAACTCTATTGAAAGACCATCATGACAGCACAAATCATCAACGGTAAACAAGTTTCAGAACAATGTATTGCGCGAGTTGCCGAACAAGTCGCTCAACGCAAAGCAGCAGGCTTGCGCGTACCAGGTTTAGCGGTGGTGTTGGTGGGCGATGACTCAGCCAGCGCGGTTTATGTTCGCAACAAACAATTAGCCTGCGACAAAGCCGCGCTCAAATCGTTTTCGCACATTTTGCCAGCCACAACCACCGAAGCCGAATTGCTAACGTTGATTGACGAATTGAACACCAATCTCGAAGTAGATGGTATTTTGGTACAACTGCCACTGCCCAAACACATCAACAGCCAAAACATTTTGGAGCGCATTAACCCACAAAAAGACGTGGACGGTTTCCACCCGTATAACATGGGACGTTTAGCACAAAAAATGCCCTTGTTGCGCCCCTGTACACCCAAAGGCGTGATGACTTTGTTATCTGAATACAAAATTGATATTAAAGGGAAAAAAGTGTGCATTGTGGGCGCGTCCAATATTGTTGGGCGACCACAAGCCTTGGAAATGTTGTTGGCAGGCGGCACGGTTACGGTGTGCCACAGTGCCACACAAAACTTGGCGCAAGAAGTGGCAGCCGCAGATATTGTGGTAGCCGCAGTAGGCAAACCCAATTTTGTGCAAGGCGAATGGATTAAAGCAGGCGCAGTAGTCATTGACGTGGGCATTAACCGCTTGGACAACGGCAAATTGTGCGGCGATGTGGCGTTTGACGCCGCTGCCGAACGTGCCAGCGCGATTACACCCGTACCAGGTGGCGTTGGCCCGATGACGATTGCTAGCTTGTTGGAAAATACCTTGCAAGCCGCGCAGTTGCGTGATTGATAGCGATGAATAGAGTGCAGCCTGCTTTTGTATAAAAATGCAGGCTGCTTTTTTAGGCTTCATTTTAGGCGTATGATAACTATTCCTTACATTTAAATCACAAAAACCAACATTTTTTAACCTTAAACTAGGGAGTATCAAAATGGGCGATTGGACTCAAACGCTAGGCGCAGGTTCGCTACTGGGCATTGCCGCAGGCGCGATTGCATTGATTTTGTTGTTGATTATTAAATTCCGCGTACACGCTTTGCTGACGCTGATTTTGGTCAGCTTAATAACCGCCATCGTAACAGGCGTGCCATTTGGTGCGATTGTGGGCGATGTGTTGCTTAAAAACTTTGGCGGCACATTGGGCAGCGTGGCGTTGCTGGTCGGCTTGGGCGCAATGCTCGGACGCTTGGTGGAAACATCGGGCGGCGCACAATCGCTGGCAGACGCAATGATTCGTATTTTTGGCGAAAAACGCGCACCATTCGCATTGGGCGTGGCATCGTTGCCGTTTGGCTTCCCGATGTTTTTTGATGCAGGTTTGGTGGTGATGTTGCCGATTGTGTTCGCCACCGCTCGCCGCATGAAATCCAACGTATTGGCATACGCGCTGCCGTCTATTGGCGCGTTTTCCGTAATGCACGTTTTCTTGCCACCGCACCCCGGCCCAATTGCCGCTGCCGAATTTTATGGCGCAAACTTAGGTTACATCTTGATGCTGGGCATTCCTGTCGCGCTATTAACTTGGCTAGTGAGCGGCTATTGGTGGGGCTTAACGTCCAACAAACTGTTCCCGATTCCCGTGCCAGATTTGGTATCAGGCGGCAAACAAGACGATGACCAACCACAAGCACCAGCCAGTGCAGGCTTGGTAGTCGCACTCATATTTATCCCTATGTTCTTGATTTTTATGAACACAAGTTTACACATGGCAAGCGCGAGCAACTGGGTTGATGGCAAAGCCAACTGGGTACAATTCTTACGCATGATGGGTTCAACCCCCATCGCCTTGTTGATTTCCGTGCTAGCAGCCATGTACTTTTTGGGCAGCAAACGCGGCATGAACGGCAGCGCACTAGAAAAAACACTGGACAGCACATTAGGCCCAGTTTGCTCCGTAATTTTGATTACAGGCGCAGGCGGTATGTTTGGTGGCGTGTTACGCGCATCAGGCATTGGTAAAGCCCTTGCCGACACCATGGGCGATTTAGGCGTACCCGTTTTGTTTGGCTGTTTCTTGGTTGCGCTGGTATTGCGCATCGCACAAGGTTCAGCAACCGTTGCCTTGACCACCGCCGCCTTGATGGCACCAGCCGTCGCCGCAGCAGGTTACAACGATTGGCAGCTAGCAGGCGTAGTGCTTGCCACTGCCGCAGGTTCGGTTGCCGCCAGCCACGTAAACGATTCAGGCTTCTGGCTAGTTGGTCGCCTGTTGAACATGGACGCCGCCACCACGCTCAAAACATGGACAGTCAATCAAACGCTCATTGCCGTGATTGGTTTTGTGCTGTCAGCGATTGCCGTAGCGATTTTGGGGTAAGACAAAAAGTGCAGGCTGCTTTTAATATTTGCAGATATATCAGAACATAGCGTATCGCCGCCATACCCACTCTGATTATGCTCTCCGAATCCAAGCAGCCTGCACAATCAACAAGGAAACCAACATGACCAAACATTACGTCATCATGGGCATTTGCGGTTGCGGTAAAACCACCGCCGCCCAAACCATCGAGCAACACCTAAACTGCGCCTATGCCGAAGGCGACGATTTTCACACCCAAGCCAACCGCGACAAAATGGGCGCAGGCATACCGCTCACCGATGAAGACCGCTTTCCATGGCTAGAAAACCTACGCGACTGGATGAGCGAGCAAGCCCAAAACGGCGCAACGCACACCGTTGTAACCTGTTCCGCGCTCAAAAAAATCTACCGCGACATTTTGCGTGGTGCACAAGGCGACGTGTATTTTGTCCACCTATCGCCGCCAGTTGAACTCAACCGCGAACGCATGGCAGCACGACAAGGACATTATATGAAAGCCAGCATGGTCGATTCACAACTGGCGATTTTAGAACCGCTGCAAAGCGATGAACTGGGCATTGTGATTGACAACGCGGGCTCGCCAGAAGATGTGGCGGTGGACATTCGCGCATGGCTTGATAGCGAACATTGATAAATGTAACAAAGCAGCCTGCACTTTTTGTTTATATTATAAAAGTGCAGGCTGCTTTTTTTGCGCGATTTCAATCACACAACGCCATAATCCACAAAATCCCCCACGCAAACAGCGCAATCATCTGCGCGGCAGAGCCGACATCTTTGGCACGTTTTGCTAATTCGCGTTTCTCTAACGAAATATCGTCCACCACCGCTTCAATGCCCGTGTTGAACAATTCCACTATCAGCGACACCAGCGACACCAGCACCAAAATCATTTTAATCGCCAAATCCAAATCCGCGCACCACACCGCAATCGACGATGCGCCGTGCAGCCACACCAGTTGACGAAATGCCGCTTCGTGGCGAAAAGCAGCCTGCAATCCGTCTTTGGAATAGCCGCTGGCGTTAATAATCCGTTTAAAACCTTTTGTGCCTTTGAATTCGTTGTGCGGTTGCGTCATGCTGCTGCTCCTTTAATCGCGTCCAATACGGCTTGCGCGTGTCCTGCCACTTTCACTTTGCGCCATTCGTGTGCGATTTCGCCTTGTGCGTTCAACACAAACGTGCTGCGTTCGATGCCCATGTATTCTTTGCCATACAGTTTTTTCAGTTTAATCACGTCAAACAGTTTGCATACCGTTTCGTCTGCATCGCTCAATAGCAAAAATTGAAAGCCTTGTTTATTGCAAAAATTTTGGTGCGATTTAATGCTATCGCGTGAAATGCCGACTACGGTGTAGCCCAATTCGGCAAATTCGGGTAGCAAGCGGTTAAAATCCAAGCCTTCGGTGGTGCAACCTGCGGTGCTGTCTTTGGGATAGAAATACACAACCAGCGGCAAATGTTGGCTGCTGTCAAAAGTTTCGCCGTTGGAAGCTGGCAAGGTAAAAGAATAATTCATGTGAATGACTTTCGTGAAAAAGCAGCCGTATTGTGTTGGGAATACGGCTGCTGGTTGATTAAAGTGCAGGCTGCTTTTTATTGCAAGCTCAAACCGCCCACGCGCTCAAAGATGTGGTCTTTGGCATTACCCTCTTCCCACAATTTGATTTTCAAGCGCAAGTCGTTTACCGATTCAGCTTGGCGCAAGGCTTCTTCGTAAGTGATTTTGTCTTCGGTGTACAAGCGGAACAAGTCTTGGTCAAACGTTTGCATGCCGTCTGTTTCCGAACGATTCATCAACGACATCGCTTCCATCAACTCGCCTTTGAAAATGTGGTCTTGCATCGCAGGGCTGTTAATCAACAAATCCACAATCGCCGTACGTCCGCCGCCTTTCAATCGCGCCAAACGCTGACCAATAATGCCCACTGTGTTCAACGCCAAGTCCATCAATACTTGTTGATGACGCTCTTCTGGATAGAAGTTCATAATACGCTCAATGGTTTGCACGGCATTGTTCGCATGAATGGTAAAGATACACAAGTGACCTGTTTGCGCCAGTTGCAAAGCGTATTCCATGGTGTGTTCGTTACGCACCTCACCCACACAAACCACGTCTGGTGCTTGACGCATTGCCGATTGCACCGCCATTGACCAAGAATTCGTATCCACGCCCAATTCGCGTTGCGTGAAAATACTCTTGATTGGTTTGTGCAGATATTCCACAGGGTCTTCAATGGTCACAATATGACCTGCGGCGTGTTTGTTACGCCAGTCCAGCATCGCCGCCATAGACGTAGATTTACCCGAACCCGTTGCGCCTGCCAAAATCAACAAACCGCGCGGCTGCATCGCCAAGTCTTTTAAACCTTGTGGCAACTGCAAATCATCAACCGTTAAGATTTTGGTGGTGATGCGACGCCACACCATGCCCATGCGACCTTGTTCGTGATACGAGTTCACACGAAAGCGAATGCCCTCGCTAGACGACACGGAGTAGTTCAATTCCAATTCGTGGTCAAAACGCGCACGTTGGTCTGGCGACATAGTGGAATACACCAAAATTTGCGTGTCTTGCTGCGTGAGCGGTTTGAGCGGAACAGGCGTTAATTCGCCATTGATTTTGAATGATGGCGGAAAACCTGCGCTGATAAAAATATCCGATGCACCGCGTTTTTCACATTCGGCAGCCATTTTTTCCAACAAAGGGTGTAAGCCCGATTTTTTGGCTGGCGCAATTTCCGAAGCCGTTGCCGTGGCTTGTGCCGATGCAGGCACGGCTCGTCCTGCTGGTGCAGCAGGCTTGGCGGCATCGTTGGTTACTTTGTAATTGTTTACAAAACCTTCAAGTAGGGAAGTGATGTCTTGTTCTGCCATGATAGCTGCTCTCTGTGGGTTAGTTAATCATATCTGGGTTTTGTGCTTTGGCGCGTGCTGCGTCTAACGACACAATATTGCGGCGAACCAAGTCTTGCAAACATTGGTCCAGCGTTTGCATACCAAAGTTTTGACCTGTTTGAATGGTCGAGTTCATTTGCGCGATTTTGTTTTCACGAATCAAGTTACGAATCGCAGGAGTGGATACCATGATTTCGTGCGCGGCAACACGACCTTTTCCGTCTTTAGTTTTCATCAACGTTTGCGCGATTACGGCACGCAACGATTCCGACAACATAGAACGCACCATTTCTTTTTCGCCTGCTGGGAACACGTCAATAATACGGTCGACCGTTTTTGATGCCGATGTGGTGTGCAATGTACCGAATACCAAGTGACCCGTTTCGGCAGCCGTCAATGCCAAGCCGATGGTTTCAGGGTCACGCATCTCGCCCACCAGAATGATATCAGGGTCTTCACGCAATGCCGATTTCAGTGCGTTGGCAAAGCTGTGGGTGTGTTCGTGCAATTCGCGTTGGTTTACCAAGCATTTTTTGGATTGATGCACAAACTCAATCGGGTCTTCAATCGTCAAGATATGACCTGCGTGGTTGTCGTTGATGTAGTCAATCATCGCCGCCAAGGTGGTGGATTTACCCGAACCTGTTGGCCCTGTAACCAAAACCAAACCGCGTGGTGTGTCGGCAATTTTTTGGAAAATGCGCGGTGCTTTGAGTTCGTCCAGCGTTAATACTTTGCTTGGAATGGTACGCAACACGGCTGCTGGACCGCGGTTGGTGTTAAACGCATTCACACGGAAACGCGCCACGTTGGGCAATTCAAACGAAAAGTCGGTTTCCAAGTTTTGTTGATAGTTTTTGCGCTGCAAGTCGTTCATGATAGAGCTAATCATGTTGCCGACTTGGTCTGCGCTCATTTCGGGCAAGTTGATGCGGCGCACATCGCCGTGTACGCGAATCATCGGTGGCAAGCCAGCCGAAAGGTGTAAGTCTGATGCTTTGTTTTTTACGCCAAAAGCCAGCAAGTCGGTAATTTGCATATCGCTCATGATAGAACCTTTTATTTAAGTGATTTTTGTAAATAGAATAAGGGCGGTATTGTAAAGAAATTTAGCCGTTTTGATAAGCCAATTAACCAAAATCCGACTGGGTTGATTGAATAAAACAACATGAGAAAGTGCAGGCTGCTTTTTTACAGAGTTTCCCGTAGAAAAAGCAGCCTGCATTTTTATTGGTTTGATTGAATTACCCCTGCACCAACGCCTGTTTCAAAGTCGCCACCACATAATGCTGTTGCTCGTCCGACAAATCAAAATACAAGGGCAAGCTAATCGCACCTGCATAATAGCGTTCTGCGTTTGGGAAATCGCCCTGCTCAAAGCCGAAGCGTTGGCGATAATACGGCTGCGTATGCACGGGAATGTAATGCACGTTCACGCCAATGCCGTGTTCGCGCAAAAAATTGACCACGCGCAGGCGTTGTTCGGGTGCAACTTGGATTGGATACAAATGCAAGGCAGAATAATTTTGTGGATTGCGATACGGCAACTGCACAGGCAAATCTGCCAATAAATCATCGTATTGCGTGGCTAACACATGACGGCGTGCGACAAATTCGTCCAAGCGGTGCATTTGGCTCACACCCAAAGCAGCCTGCATTTCGGTCATGCGATAATTGTAGCCCAAATCAATTTGTTGGTAATACCACGCGCCATCGGGTTCGCCCACCATTTCTTGCGGATTGCGTGTGATGCCGTGCGAGCGCAGTTGCTGCATTTTATTTGCCAAATCATCGTGTTGAGTCATGGCAACTCCACCTTCTGCGGTGGTGATGATTTTGACTGGGTGAAAGCTGAACACGGTAATGTCGCTGTATTGTCCATTGCCGACTTTACCTGTGGCGTAACTTGCACCAATCGCGTGCGAAGCGTCTTCAATAATCTTAAAGCCGTATTCCTGCGACAGCGCATGAATTGCCGCCATATCGCACGGTTCGCCGCACAAATGCACGGGAATCACGACTTTGGGCAAGCAGCCTGCACGTTTTGCTGCTGCCAGTTTTTGCGATAACAATTCGGGCGATAAATTGAACGTGCGCGAATCGATGTCCACAAAATCCACCGTTGCGCCGCAATACAACGCGCAATTTACCGATGCGACAAACGTGTTAGGCGTTGTCCACACCATATCGCCCTGCCCCACGCCCAACGCCAAGCAAGCAATGTGCAAAGCCGATGTCGCGCTGTTCACGGCAACGGCGTGTTTTGCGCCACAATAATCGCGGATAGCGCGTTCAAACGCAGGCACTTGTTCGCCCTGCGTCAAAAAATCGGAGCGCAACACCGACACCACCGCCGCGATGTCTTGTTCGGAAATGTTTTGTTTGCCGTATGGAATGTTCATGTTGATTCTTTCTGTTGGATAAAAGTGTAGGCTGCTTTTAAATAACCCAAAAAGCAGCCTGCACTATTTTACCTGTTTTTATCGAGCATGGCGTTGCGCCGCCATACCCACGCTATTTCCCACGCGCCACAGGATACGTTCCATCAATCAAAATTTCGCGTCCCACATCGTGCAAATTGCGATAACCAGCCAAAGCCATCGACACGTCCATTTCCTTATACAAAATTTCCAACACACGGCGCACACCATCTTCGCCATACGCGCCCAAGCCGTATAAGAACGCACGTCCAATCATCGTGCCTTTCGCGCCCAACGCCCATGCTTTTAAAATGTCTTGACCCGATGTAATGCCACCGTCCAACCACACTTCGGTTTGCGAGCCAGCAGCCTGCACAATATCAGGCAAGGCGTGAATGCTGGATAACGCGCCGTCTAATTGTCGTCCGCCATGATTGGAGACCACAATCGCATCTGCGCCATGTTCGGCAGCTTTAATCGCATCTTCCGCGTCCATAATCCCTTTGATGATGAGCTTACCGCCCCACAAATCTTTAATCCGCGCCACATCGTCCCAGCTCAAACGTGGGTCAAATTGCTCTGCCGTCCACGATGATAGCGATGACACGTCCTGCACATTTTTCGCGTGTCCAACAATATTGCGGAACGTGCGGCGTTGCGTGTGCAACATATGCCAACACCATTCGGGCTTCATCGCCAAGTTCAATAAGTTCAACAAAGTCGGTTTGGGCGGTGCAGACAAGCCGTTTTTGATGTCTTTGTGGCGTTGTCCTAAAATTTGCAAATCTGCCGTCAAAACCAATGCCGAGCAGTTGGCATCATGCGCACGTTTAATCAAATTTTGCATGAACTCGCGGTCGCGCATCACATAAAGCTGAAACCAAAACGGTGCGCTGGTATTTTCTGCCACGTCTTCAATCGAACAAATAGACATGGTGGACAGCGTGAATGGTACGCCAAATTTTTCGGCGGCTTTGGCTGCCAAGATTTCGCCGTCTGCGCGTTGCATGCCTGTTAAACCTGTGGGTGCGAGCGCGGTGGGCATGACCACGTCTTGCCCGATGAGTTTGGTTGCCAAGCTGCGCCCTTCCATGTCTACCAGCACTTTTTGGCGGAACTTAATCGCATCAAAATCGCTGCTGTTGGCACGATAGGTGGTTTCTGTCCACGAGCCTGAATCGGCATAATCGTAAAACATTTTGGGGACTTTGAACTTGGCGACACGGCGCAAGTCTTCAATACACGTCATTTTATTTAAACCGCAATTCATCTCTATTTCCTTTCATTTCAATACAAAAAGGGTTGGGTGGGTTACAATTCGGTTGGTTTTTAGCTCCCATTTGAGAGTTATTCTTATTTTACACGCTTTTATTTTGATGAGCAGCTTTAAAACTACATTAAATTGATGAAATAGCTGCAAATCCGTTCCCTCTCCCTAACCCTCTCCCAAAAGAGAGGGAATAAGTGGCTGATTTTATTTTGAGTACCCCATCAACATGACCCGATTTCGCACCGACAAAACCCTAGAACACGCCGAACGCATTATGCTGGTTTCGGTCATACTATCTAGCAGCTACACAGGCACAAACGAGCTGCGCGAACAGCAATTCAAAGCAGCCTGCACCGAAGCAGCAGAGCTTGTCCACGCAACAGGCGGCAAACTCGTGTGCAGCGAAACTGCCAAACGCGACAAAGCTCATTCCGCCCTGTTTGTTGGCACAGGCAAAGCCGAAGAATTGGCGCAAGTTGTGCAGCAAAACAACATTGAACTGGTTATTTTTAATCACGAATTATCGCCCACGCAAGAACGTAATCTGGAAAAAATCCTGCAATGCCGCGTGCTAGACCGCGTTGGCTTGATTTTGGCGATTTTCGCCCAACGCGCCCAATCGCAAGAAGGCAAATTGCAAGTGGAATTGGCGCAACTGTCGCATTTATCCAGCCGTTTGGTGCGCGGCTACAAACATCTACAAAGCCAAAAAGGCGGCATCGGCTTAAAAGGACCAGGCGAAACGCAACTGGAAACCGACCGCCGCTTAATCCAAACCAAAATCACGCAACTGCGCCACCAGCTAGACAACGTCAAAAAACAACGCGAAACACGCCGCAAAGCCCGATTGCAAGGCAACATCAAAACTTTTGCGATTGTGGGCTACACCAATGCAGGTAAATCCACATTATTCAACCGCTTAACCAAATCGGACGTGTTGGCGAAAGACCAACTTTTTGCTACTTTGGATACAACTGCACGGCGTTTGTATCTCAACCCCGAAGCCAGCATTATTTTGACCGACACCGTTGGTTTTGTTCAGGATTTGCCACACAAATTAGTATCGGCATTTTCCGCGACATTGGAAGAAACCGCATTGGCAGACGTGTTGCTGCATTTGGTTGATGCCAGCGACCCCGAATTGGAACGCAAAATCCAAGATGTGAACAATGTGTTAGCCGAAATCAAAGCCGACAAAATCCCACAAATTTTGGTGTACAACAAAATTGACTTGCTGCCCAAAACCGAACAAAGTGCAGGCTACTTGCGCGATTTGCAGCAACAAATTACAGCGGTGCGCGTGTCGGCAAGCAGTGGCGCAGGTTTGGACGATTTGCGTTTAGCGTTGATAGAAAGAGTTTAACCACATGAATTTCATCAAAAATATCCCTGTTTACATTATTAGCGCAGATTTGCTGGCAAGCGTGTTTTTCAATATCAAAGACGCTCTACTGCCCACTGCCACGCCTTTGCCCAGCGACCAGTTGCCCGTGTCGCCCGAATTTGCGTTTGGCTGGATTCAAGTCGGCATTAATGGCGTGATGGTATTGCTGATTTTGTGGGCAATGTGGGCGCTGTTGCGCCTAAAAAAATATGGCGACGCAGGCGAAACGCTGGCAATGACACTGCCACGCGCGTTTGCATCGCTGATTGTGCTGGCATTTAGCGTGCCTGCCACATGGCTGTGGTTCAACGCGCTGTGGGATTTGTTGATTCATCAACGCCAAACCATTTCGTTTACATCGTTGCGCTATTTGATTGTTGCAGGCTGCTTGCCCTATTTGCTGTGGCTGTTTTTGAGCGTTTGGTATCGCCAACATCGTTTGCGCCATCAAAAGCAGTCTGCACTTTTTTCGGTACAAACCAAAGTGCCAGAAAATTTTCATTCACCAGACTAAATCGTCATCATTATGACTATTTTAAATATTACACTCCCCATTTTTCTGCTCATGGCATTGGGCTTTGCCAGCTTACGTTTTGGCTTTTTTGCCCACGCCCAAATCGCACTACACGCTCGCATCGCTGCTGGCATTTGCCATTGGCTATTGATTAAACGTGCGCCGAAAATGTCCGCATAAATTAGCAGCACTCAACGGTTTGGCGGCAGGGCAAGCCAATTCGGGCTTTGTCGACTATCCGCTCTTGTCTATGGCAAGCAATGCCAACACCGCCAGCGTTTATTTTCCCATGAATGTTTTGACCGAAAACATCGTGATTATGCCTTTGCTGCTAATTTTGTTGAGCTGGGAAAAAAGCCACAACCACTTGGGCAGCGGTCTCAAAAAAATCGGCAAAACCATTTTGACCAACCCCATTATTATTGCCTTGCTGTGCGCCCTACCCTTTGCCTTTGGCTGGTTCACCTTACCCACTTTCGCGCAAGAACCTTTGCCATGCTATCGACAGCCACCGCACCGCTGGCTTTGTTTGTATCTATGACTGTGATATTGGCTTGGTGGCGTTGAATACAAAAGCAGCCTGCACTTTTTATTTACCAAGTGCAGGCTGCTTTTGACTATTTTCTACTGCTTACGCGCACCAAACGCACCTATTCTGCCATTAGCTTTTTGCTCACGGAAATCGCCAGCCAATTCTGCGGCATTGTCGCCGAAGAAGCCGCCATGCGTTTCTACATCAGCACCAATCTTGCTGTGGAACGTGTTTCCTGTAATATTGGCTTGTAAATTAATCGGATTTTTGCCGTTATTGCTCAATGAGCCTGTTAAATTTTTGTTTACAAAATTAACGTTAAATTGTGCTGTTACCTGATTATTCACATGTTGCCCATTCACAATCACACCTTGTCCAACGTATTTTGCTGAACCTGTTGTTGGCATCGTTGCGGTTGGCGTGCCTTGATAGAATGTTTGGTACAGATTTGTGCTATTGTTTTTTATCACACCAAAACGGGTATGAGCATAGCCACTTACCATACCACTATGATTATTAACGTGAATGTTTCGCCATTGCCCAGATTGCACATTAAGCGGAATATCCACGCCATCTACACGCAACGATTTTAAAGGCGTGGGATTGTTGGTTTCGGCTATGGACGAATCAAAATAATAGCTGCTGGTGGTTGCATCGCTACCAAAAATTTGCACCCAATAATAGCGGTATGTGCTACCTGGAACGTACACCACACCGATACCAATTTTGGTAAAGCCTTTGGCAATCATATTTTCATAATGTCCTTTGCTGTTTCTCCATTGAGTTAGCACAGTTGCATCGGCGGTACCGTAGCCTGCTGCAATATTTTCGCCACGATTGCCATTGGCAAATCCGACATAAATTTCTTGACCATTCAAACGCTTGTGGTTAAACAAGCGCACAATTTCTTCTGCGCGACGTTGTGCATAAGCAGACAGCCTTTCATCGTATTTCAAGTTAGATGCGCCCACTTCGGCACGAAGTTTATTGGTATTAGCGACGGCTTTTTGTACTTCGGCAGCCAATGCTCCTGTTGGTGGTACAACTTTCCAAGAATGGGTAAACGAATACAGTGTTTTGTCTTGGGCAACTGCTTTTGTAATGCCATTGTTATTGAATTTTGATGCAGTGGGTCGGGCTGGATTATTTGCGCCATTTTGATTGGCTGGGATATTATTGGGTTGGCTATTTTGGCTATTGATATTAAGGTTATTATTAGAACCACCACCGCCACCACACGCCACTAAAACCGTAGCTGTTAATAAACATAAAATAGGATGAGTTACTTTCATTGCATTATTCCTTTTTTCAGATTGGACAAAAAAACATTAAAAGTGCAGGCTGCTTTTGACTAGATTTTACACTAAAAGCAGCCTGCACTTAAATTATTTCACAATCTGATTCAATTCGCCTTTGGCATAGCGCGTTGCCATTTTTTCCAACGAAATCGGCTTGATTTTATCTGCCTGACCCTCGCAGCCAAATGCCAAATAGCGGTCAATACAAATTTGCTTCATCGCTTCAACCGTTTTGCTTAAATATTTGCGTGGGTCAAATTCGGCAGGGTTTTCCGCCATAAATTGGCGGATTGCGCCCGTGCTGGCTAGGCGCAAATCGGTGTCAATATTCACTTTTCGCACGCCGTGTTTGATGCCTTCCACGATTTCTTCCACAGGCACACCATAAGTCTCGCCAATCGCACCGCCGTATTCGTTGATGATTTTTAACCACTCTTGTGGCACGGAGCTCGAACCGTGCATGACAATATGCGTATTCGGCAACGCTGCGTGAATTTCTTTAATACGGTCAATGCGTAACACTTCGCCTGTGGGCGGACACGTGAATTTATACGCGCCATGACTTGTGCCAATCGCAATCGCCAACGCATCTACGCCTGTGTCTTGCACAAAACTCCGTGCGTCTTCCACGCTGGTTAGCATTTGGTCGTGCGACAATTTGCCTTCTGCGCCAACGCCATCTTCTTCGCCTGCTTCGCCTGTTTCCAAGTTGCCCAAAACGCCGATTTCGCCCTCAACCGACACACCGCAAGCGTGAGAAAATTGCACTACTTTGCGTGTGGCTTCTACGTTGTATTCATATGTTGATGGCGTTTTGCCGTCTTCCAACAGCGAGCCGTCCATCATCACGGAACTAAATCCAAGCTGAATAGAACGCTGGCACACATCGGGCGATGCGCCGTGGTCTTGGTGCATCACCACTGGAATGTGCGGAAATTCTTCCACCGCTGCCAAAATCAAATGACGCAAAAATGGCGCACCTGCGTATTTGCGTGCGCCTGCGCTCGCCTGAACAATAACAGGCGCATTGACTTGATTTGCGGCTTCCATAATCGCGCGCATTTGTTCCAAATTGTTTACGTTGAATGCAGGCAAGCCGTAGCTGTGTTCGGCTGCGTGGTCTAACAGTTGTCGCATGGATACGAGTGCCATTTTTTGCTCCTAATTCAAATGTAGTGGAATGTAGTTTTGTGCTGCATCGGCATTATAGCAGCATTGCTTTGTGTAAAGAAAGGGTAAATGTGCAGGCTGCTTTTAAATGTTTTTTCAATAAAAAGCAGCCTGCACTTGTGTAAAACACAATACATCGCTTGACAAATTTGTAAATTTTCTTAAAGATGCGAAAATATTTAGCCATAACGAAATGGCATCTTTAACCCTGTATGCAAAGGAACGCACCATGAGCACACCACGCACATCTTATTCACTCATGTTATTGGCATTGTCGGCTGCGTTTGGATTAGCAGCTTGCGGCGGCGGTAGCGATAAAGCCGCTGCCCCTGCTGGCAACGCTGCACCTATTTCAACCGAATTGGCTGAAAAACAAGAAATCATCATCAACAACGGCGCAGAGCCCGAATCGCTTGACCCACACAAAGTATCAGGCGTACCAGAATCCAATATTTTGCGTCAATTATTGGTCGGCTTAACTACAACCGACAATGACGGCAAAACCATTAGTGGCATGGCAGAAAAATGGGAAAGCGCGGATAACAAAGTATGGACATTCCACTTGCGCGATGCCAAATGGAGTAATGGCGACCCTGTTACTGCAGAAGATTTCGTGTACAGTTTCCGCCGTTTGACCGACCCTGCAACCGCGTCGCCCTATTCTAGCTATTTGGTTGATGTGAAAGTGGCAAACGCACAAGAAATTGTGGACGGCAAAGCCAAACCTGATACTTTGGGCGTGAAAGCGATTGATGCGAAAACGGTAGAAATTACTTTAACTGAACCCGTGCCTTATTTCCCAGACTCATTAATTCATACATCAGTGAAACCCGTAAATAAAAAAGCGGTTGAAGCACATGGCGACAAATGGACGCTGCCTGAAAATTTTGTGAGCAATGGCGCATATAAATTGAAATCGTGGGCAGTAAACGACAAAATCGTTTTGGAACGCAATCCGCAATATTACGATGATGCAAACACGAAAATTAACCAAGTTACTTTCTTGGCAGTAACATCAGCCGTAACCGACATGAGCCGCTTTAAAGCGGGCGAAATTGATGTAACGTACAACGACATTCCGTCTGAACAATTCAAATCGTTGCAAACGGAAATGGGCGAACAAATGAAAGTATCGCCATATTTGTGTACTTATTACTACGAATTCAACCACAAAAAAGCACCGTTTGATAATCCCAAAGTGCGCCGTGCGCTGTCTTTGACGTTTGACCGTGAATTATTTGCCAGCAAGATTGTGGGACGTGGCGAAACAGCAGCTTACGAATTTACCCCACCAGCCGCGCAAGGTATGAAAGAATTTACGCCTGAATGGAAATCGTGGGACGAGGCTAAACGCATTGCCGAAGCGAAAAAATTGTTGAATGAAGCTGGCTACAATGAAGGCAATCCATTGAAATTTGAATTGCTGTACAACACCAGCGAAAACCACAAGAAAAATGCGGTTGCAGCGTCGGCATTGTGGAAAGAAAAATTGGGTTTTGTTGAAGCGACTTTGAATAACCAAGAATGGAAAACGTATTTGGATACGCGCCGCACGCAAAAACATCAATTATCGCGTGGTGGGTGGTGTGCCGATTTCAATGAAGCGTCTTCATTCTTAAATACGTTTAAATCGGACAACAGTAGCAACTACGGCAAATACGCCAGCGCAGAATTTGATGATTTGATAAAACAAACATTAAGCGCAAGTATTACACCTGAACAACGCGGCGAGTTGTATCAAAAAGCCGAAGCAGTGTTGGATAAAGACGCAGCGACTATTTTTGCTTACCACTATGTGAGCGCACGTTTGGTGAAACCGTATGTGGCGGGTTATTCCAACAAAGACCCAATGGATAATTTCCAAGTGAAAAATTGGTCGATTTTGAAACACTAATCGTCAATAAATGCAGGCTGCCTGAAAGTGATTGCCTAGGTTTTCAGGCAGCCTGAATATTTTGATGATGTTATTTTTCAAATAAAAACAAATAGGCACAAACCATGTTTAAACTGATTCTACGCCGCCTATTAGAGGCGATACCCACATTATTTGTCTTAATCACCGTATCATTCTTTATGATGCGACTAGCCCCTGGTAGCCCATTCACAGGCGAACGCAATTTGCCACCAGCCGTATTGGCAAACATTGAGGCAAAATATCATCTCAATGACCCGATGTGGTTGCAATATCTCAATTATCTCAAACAATTAGTGCAGGGCGATTTTGGCCCATCGTTTAAATACAAAGATTTTTCCGTGAACGAATTATTAGCGCAAGCCTTGCCTGTTTCTGTGGAAGTGGGGTTGTACGCATTCATCATTGCTATGGTACTGGGTGTAGCGTTGGGCGTGATTGCCGCATTGAAACAGAACTCGTGGCTGGATTATGTGCTGATGACTTTGGCAATGACGGGCGTGGTGATTCCCAGTTTTGTGAAAGCCCCTTTGCTGGTGTTGATTTTTGCGATTATTTTGAAATATCTGCCTGCTGGTGGCTGGAATGATGGCGCGGCAATCAATCTGGTTTTACCTGTGATGGCGTTGGCGTTGGCGTATGTGGCGAGCATTTCGCGGATTATGCGTGGCTCAATGATTGAAGTGATGAATAGTCCATTTATCCGCACCGCGCGCGCCAAAGGTTTGTCCATGCGCTACATTGTTTTGAAACACGCACTGCGACCTGCTTTGCTGCCTGTAATTTCGTATTTAGGCCCTGCGTTTGTCGGGATTATTACAGGTTCTATTGTGATTGAAACCATTTTTGGGCTACCAGGTATTGGGCAATTATTTGTCAATGGCGCACTCAATCGCGATTATGGCATGGTGTTGAGCTTAACCATTTTGGTGGGCGTTTTGACGATTGTGTTTAATGCGATTGTGGATATTTTGTACGCCGTGATTGACCCGAAAATCCGTTATTAAATTTCAGGCAGCTTTTAATACATGATAGGAATTTTTGTATGTAAGCAAATCGACTCCCTCTCCTGTGGGAGAGGGAACAAAGTTACTACAAACTGAAAAATTTTTGCATGTATTGAAAAGCAGCCTGAAAAAAATAAAAAGAACAAAAAGGAACATTTTATGCTGGTAAGTAAACAACAATCCCAAGCCATTAGCGAAATGGCGCAAGAAGCCGAAATCAAAGGGCGCAGCCTGTGGGACGACGCATGGCGCAGATTCAAACGCAACAAAGCCGCGTTAATCAGTATGTTGATTTTATTGATGATTGCCGCGTTTGTAATTGTCGTGCCGATGATTGCGCCATTTGGTTACGCCGACACCGACTGGGGCAATATGCAAGCCGCGCCATCTTTTGACAACAAACACTATCTTGGCACGGATTCATTAGGGCGCGATTTGCTGACGCGCGTGGCGGTTGGCGGACGCATTTCGCTGATGGTTGGCTTGGCTGGCGCGTTGATTGCCGTGTTGGTTGGTACGATTTATGGCGCGGTGTCGGGCTATTTCGGCGGCAAAGTGGATATGCTGATGATGCGATTTTTGGAAATTTTGAATGCGTTTCCGTTTATGTTTTTCGTGATTTTGTTGGTTACGTTTTTCGGGCGCAATTTGATTTTCATCTTTGCGGCGATTGGCATGGTGTCTTGGCTAGACGTGGCGCGGATTGTGCGCGGTCAAACTTTGGGCTTGAAACGCAAGGAATTTATTGAAGCGGCACACGTTTGCGGTGTGTCTAGCAAAAATATTGTCATGCGCCATATTGTGCCGAATGTGTTGGGCGTGGTTGTGATTTATGCGTCTTTGCTTGTGCCGAGTATGATTTTGTTTGAATCGTTTTTGAGTTTTTTGGGCTTGGGCGTGCAAGAACCGATGACAAGTTGGGGCGCGATGTTGGAAGAGGGTGCGAAAACCATGCAAATCGCGCCATGGCAACTGCTTGTGCCGTCTAGCTTTTTGGTATTGACGCTGTTTTGCTTTAACTTTATTGGCGACGGCTTGCGCGATGCGCTTGACCCGAAAGACCGTTGATTTTTTCAGGCAACTTTTTTGGGAAATAGAAAAATTATTATTTCAAAATCAAATATATTTCACAAAAAAGCAGCCTGCACAGGAACAAAAACCATGACCACACCATTACTCCAAGTACGCGATTTGCGCGTGCAATTCAAAACCGAAGACGGCTTGGTAACGGCTGTCAATCAACTCAATTTCACGCTGAATCAAGGCGAAACGCTCGGCATTGTGGGCGAATCAGGTTCAGGTAAATCGCAAACCGCTTTCGCCATAATGGGTTTGTTGGCGAAAAACGGTGCAACAAACGGTTCAGTTAAATTCAACGACCAAGAAATTTTAGGGCTGCCTGAAAAATCATTAAACAAAATCCGCGCCGAACAAATCGCCATGATTTTCCAAGACCCGATGACCTCGCTTAACCCCTATATGCGCGTGGGCGACCAGCTCGCCGAAGTGTTGATGTTGCACAAAGGCATGAGCAAAACTGACGCATGGGCAGAAGCACAAAAAATGTTAGACGCGGTCAAAATTCCCGAAGCCGCCAAGCGCATTAAAATGTATCCGCACGAATTTTCAGGCGGTATGCGCCAGCGCGTGATGATTGCGATGGCGTTGCTGTGTCGCCCTAAATTGTTGATTGCTGACGAACCGACAACCGCGTTAGATGTAACCGTGCAAGCGCAAATTATGGCGTTACTCAATGATTTGAAACGCGATTTCAACACCACGATTATTATGATTACGCACGATTTGGGCGTTGTGGCAGGCATTTGCGATAAAGTACTCGTGATGTACGCAGGGCGCACAATGGCGTATGGTCCGACCAATGAAATTTTCTATCACCCCACACACCCTTACACCATTGGCTTGTTGGGCGCAGTGCCGCGTTTGGACGGCGCGGACGGCGAAGAATTGAAAACCATCCCCGGCAATCCGCCTAATTTATTGCGTTTGCCGCAAGGTTGCCCATTTCAAGAGCGTTGCGAACACGTTATGGACATTTGCCGCAGCGAACCGCCCGAATTGAAATTCCTACCCAACGGTCGCCAACGCGCCTGCCATTGGGAACACCCATACCACGCCACACAGGGAGAACACGCATGAACACGCAACCTTTATTACAAGTGCGCAATGTGCAAACCCATTTCACGATTAAACAAGACGACGCATTTTTTTGGCAAAAACCTGTCATGCTCAAAGCCGTGAATGGCGTATCGTTTGATTTATTTGCAGGGGAAACTTTGGGCGTAGTAGGCGAATCGGGTTGCGGCAAATCCACATTGGCGCGCACGATTATCGGCTTGGTGAAAGCGCGTTCAGGCAGCATAAAATTTCAGGGCGAAGAATTGGTAGGGCTGCCTGAAAAATCTATGCGCTTGAAACGCAAAGATATTCAAATGATTTTTCAAGACCCATTGGCTTCACTCAATCCGCGCATGACCGTGGGCGATATTATTGCCGAGCCGTTGCGAACATTTAACCCACAAATCAGCAAAACCGAAGCGCAAGAGCGTGTCAAAGCCATGATGAAAAAAGTCGGTTTGTTGCCCAATCAAATTAACCGCTATCCGCATGAATTTTCAGGCGGACAATGCCAACGTATTGGCATTGCCAGAGCTTTGATTTTAGAGCCGAAATTGATTATTTGTGATGAACCTGTTTCCGCGTTGGACGTGTCCATTCAAGCGCAAGTGGTTAATTTATTGAAACAAGTTCAAAAAGAAATGGGCTTGGCGTTGATTTTTATCGCGCACGATTTGTCGGTTGTGAAACACATTTCTGACCGCGTGTTGGTGATGTATTTGGGCAATGCTGTGGAATTGGGAACGGACAAGGAAATTTTTGACGCACCAACACACCCGTACACACAAGCGTTAATGTCTGCCGTGCCGTTGCCCGACCCCGAAGCAGAGCGCAATAAAGTGATTCAATTATTGCCAGGGGATTTGCCTAGCCCAATCAATCCGCCGAGCGGTTGCGTGTTTCGGACGCGCTGCACATTGGCGGATAGCGATTGCGCGGAAACTAAACCCATGCTTTCAGGCAGCGAAAGTCATCAGGCAGCGTGTTTGAAACGGCAAGTCCCAGCCTAAATCCAATAAGACAGTCTGAACGTTTTTTCAGACCGTCTTTTGATTATTAAATATAAAAATGAATAACTTAACCAAAAATGAAACCATTTATTTGAATTATATAGTGGATTCAATTCAAACTAGGACAAGGCGACAACGACCGCCGTGTACATCTAGTACATAAGGGAGTTGGCAACGCTGTACTAGTTTGAATTTAATTCACTATATTATCAATAGAAAGACCCTCATGCCCGAACTACCCGAAGTAGAAACCACGTTGCGCGGTATTGCGCCCCATATTAACGGCAAAAAAATCGTGCAAACCATTGTTCGCCAACCCAAATTGCGCTGGCAAGTGCCCAGCGATTTAGCCGATATTTTGCAGCATCAAACGGTACGCCAATGCACCCGCCGTGCCAAATATTTGTTGATTCAGTTGGATACAGGCGTTTTGCTGATTCATTTGGGTATGTCGGGCAGCCTGCGGATTTTTCGCGATACGCTGCCCGATGCAGGCAAACACGACCACGCGGATTTTGTGTTTGAAGACGGCACGGTATTGCGCTATCACGACCCACGTCGTTTTGGTGCGATTTTGTGGCTGGCAGGCGTGGCAGAACACCACGAATTGCTGCGAAATTTGGGCGTTGAACCGTTGAACGATGAGTTTACAGCCGATTATTTGTTTGACCGCTTGCGTGGTAAACATCGCGCCATTAAGTTGGCGATTATGGACAATGCGATTGTGGTTGGTGTAGGCAATATTTATGCCAACGAAAGTTTGTTCCAAGCGGCAATTTCGCCTAATCGCCCTGCTCAATCGTTGTCCAAACAAGAATGCGCGGATTTAGTTGTGGCAATCAAGCAAATTTTGGCACGCGCGATTGAAACGGGTGGCAGCACTTTGCGCGATTTTGTGGACAGCGATGGCAAAAGTGGCTATTTCCAGCAAGAATACAAAGTGTATGGGCGACAAGGTGCAGGCTGCTTGCGTTGTAGCGGATTGATTGAAAAATCGGTTTTGGGACAACGTGGTACGTTTTATTGTGTGCAATGTCAGCGTTAAATAGATGTAAATATCGTGAATTAAATTTAGATTAGTACAGCGTTGCCAACTCCCTTATGTACTAGATGTACACAGCGGTCGTTGTCGCCTTGTCCTAATCTAAATTTAATCCACTATAAAGTGCAGGCTGCTTTTTCAGTTTCAGAAAAAGCAGCCTGCACTTTGTTTATGCTTATTTATGCAGCAGGACGCAAAGCCGCCGCTTCTTTGGCTAAACGCGTAATCGTGTCCCAATCTTTATTGGCAACCGCATCTTTTGGTGTGAGCCACGTTCCGCCCACGCACAACACGTTAGGTAATGCCAAATAATCAGGCGCAGATTGCAACGTAATCCCACCAGTTGGGCAGAAGCGCACATCGGCATACGGGCCATACAAGGCTTTGAGCATGGCTTTACCGCCCACCACTTCGGCTGGGAACAATTTAAGTGTATCAATGCCGTGTTCCAGAGCCAGTTGCACTTCGCCTGGGGTTGCCACACCTGGAATTAACGGAATGTTCACATCGTGGCTGGCTTTTGCCAAACTTTCGTGCAAACCTGGACTAATGGCAAACACCGCGCCTGCATCGGCAACGGCTTTGAGCTGGTCTGGATTGGTTACTGTGCCTGCGCCCACAATCGCGTTGGGCACTTCTTTTTTAATCAAACGAATCGCATCAATGCCAACAGGGGTACGCAGCGTGATTTCCAAAGTAGGAATGCCGCCTGCTACCAATGCGTGTGCCAAATCAACGGCGGTACTTAAATCGTCAATCGCCATCACAGGCACTACTGCGCCTGCGGATAAAATCTCGCGTGGAGTCATGTTGTTTTCCTTTGGGTTGGGGTTGAGATGACTGGAATTGTACACTATTTGTAATTTTGTTACGACTATTGCGGGCGTAAACCAGCGATAAAAATCGCGTACAATCGCAGTTTTTTAGGACAACATCATGATGAATACAACCACTCTCCCCATTTTTCGCGTGGCTGGTTTGGCGGCAAACATTCGCGCCGAACACGCTGCTGCCGATTTGTCTGCGCTGTGGCAAGCGTGGCAACAAAGCAGCCTGCAATCCGATATTCGCGCATTCAGTCGCACGATTTATTGCGTGTATCATCAATATCAAAGCAATGGCGACAAGCAAGCGGTGTTGGGTTATTTGGTTCCCAATGATTTGGATTTGCCTGACGCGGCTGCCGATGTTTGGGTGCTGCCCCAGCAATATGCGGTGTATGAATTGCCCGACAAACAGCCCGAAAGCGCGTGGACAATGTGGGCGCAACTGCCCGATGATGTGCAAACGCAACGTGCCAATAAAATGGATTTGGAAAGTTATCCGAGTTTTGGTTTGCCAAAGATTTATGTGGGATTGGTTGGGCAAGTAGAAATGACAGAAGAAGCTTTGTAAGCGTAATCAAACAAAAGCAGCCTGCACTTTAATCAACAAAAGTGCAGGCTGCTTTTGATTATAGTGGATTAAATTTACCGTCTCTCTTGCTTCACAATCAACCACATCGCCCATAAGGCAAACCCAAGCGTAGGCAATACTGCCGAAACAAAAGCGGGAACGCGATACAACTGGGTCGTAAAGCCAAACAATCGCCCTGTAAAAAAGAACAACAATCCCAAGCAAATACCGCCAAATAGCTTCAAGCCCAAGTTGCCGTGTCGCCCAGAATTGGAGGTAAACGCCAAAGCAACCAACGCCATCACCATCGTAGCAATAGGGTAAACCAGTTTATTCCACCATGCCACATCATAGGCTTCGGTTTGCTGCTTGTTGTCTTTTAAATAGCCAATATATTGCGTTAGGTTGATAAACGACATTTGCTCTGGCTTCACCATTAACACATCTAACATATTGCTTTGTATATTAAATTGCCATGTTCTTTGTCCTTGTTGGCTCGTGCGGATTTGCTTGTCTGCTAATTCACTGCTTTGCACTTGGTTGAGCTGCCATTGTCCATTGGCAAAGCGAGCTTGCTTGGCATAAACGCTTTCGGTTAATTGATATTGGTCGTTAAACTGCCAAATCTTCACGTCCAACAAGGTTTTATCGGGCAACATCGCGCCAATGTTAATCATGCTATTGGGTTGCTTAATCCACACGCCGTTGTGCACCAAAGTGGTTTGTTGGCTTCTAGCTAATGTTTTGATGGCATCGCCACGGCGACTTAATTCGGGTGCAATCCATTCGCCCAACAAAATCGTAAAAACGGCAAAAATCGCGCCAAATTGCAAAATCGTGCCGATGAGCCGCTTGCTACTCCAACCGCTGGTTTTAATAACCGCCCATTCGCTGCTAGACACCAGTTGATTAAGCGCAATCAAACCACCAATCAGCGTGGCAAGTGGCATCAGTTGATAGGCACGCGCTGGCATTTGCAACGCAATATATTGCAATGCCACCGCCATTGTGTAGTTCTGACCAACAATACCGATTTCGGACAGCAAGTCGATAAAACTATACAGCGACAAAATGGCAAACAGCGCATAGGCAGACATCAAAGAAAGACGAGTAATAATATAGCGAGATAATAATTTCATATTGCAGGCTGCTTTTTTATATTAAGTAAACACCGTTTGTGTATTTTTTGTGTGATGACGGCAAATTATCGCGCCCCAAACAACGCGCTTTTTACCCCTGTCCAAAACGGTTGCGCGGGCATAGAACGCATTTTCATCAACACAAAGATGCAGGCTGCCATGATGATGTGCATGGGCAACAAGCCTGCCCAAAATGGGATTTTACCGTCTTCCACCGCATCGCGCAGCAAGGTTAAGCCGTTTTGATAGAACAAGAAAAAGCCCACCGCCACCACCACATGATACGAATTGCCTGTGCGCGGATTAAAATACGAAATCGGAATCGCCAATAAACTCAACAAAATCACAGTAATCGGCAACGAAATACGCCACATTAGCTCGGCTTGGTATTGCGGATTGTCGCTGCCGATGAGGTTTTGACTGGGAATGGTGCGGCGATGGTTAATCGGCTCAATCAATTTGGGTGCGGTATTGATGACCAGTTGCAATTCTTGGAACGACACTTGTTCAAAATCACCCTGCCCTGCGTTGCCTGTGTAGCGATAGCCGTTTTGCAACACCAGCACGCGGCGGTTGTCTGCTTCCAGTTTCATGTGTCCCGATTGGGCGAACACCACGCTATCGCGCCCTTTTTCATCTACTTCGCGGATAAACAAACGGCTCATTTCGCCAACTTCGGCATCAAACTGCTCCACAAAGTAAACACGATTGTTTTGCTTACCTAATTCGGCAAACGTGCCTTGTTCTATCAACGATAAATTCTGCTTTTGTTTGAGCAATTCGCCGTATTCGCGACTACGGAGTTCGGCGTTTGGCAACACAAATAATTGCATCGCCGCCACCAACATCGCCAAAGGTAAGGCAAAGGTCAAAACAGGCTTAATCCATTGTTTTAAGCCCAAGCCGCTGGATAGCCAAATCGCCATTTCACTGTCGCGCCAATAGCGAGTCAGCACGGTCAAAATGCTGATGTATGCCGTCAGCACCAGCAGCAGCGGTGTCATGCCCAGCACCCAAAAGCCAATGAGTGCACCCACCGCGTCAATTGCCACACTGCCACTGGCTGCGCGTCCGAGCATATTCACGCCTTGCGTAAACAGCAAAATCGCCAGCACCACCGAAAAAATTCCTATGGCGACTAGCGTGGTTTCTTTGATGAATTGTTTTTTATAAATCATAGTGTTCAATCATTTTTTAATTTTCCAGCCAGTGCAAAGGGGCGGCTTCTATTTGTGCGATTTGAGCCAACAGTTCGGCACGAGTCGCCAACATCACGCGCTTTTCGCTTTCCACAAAGCCCCATTCTGGATTGATGTGCAACGCCGTCAGCACAAACCAAGCAGCCTGCACATCGTACACCGCATCGTAGATAAACTGTCCGTCATCGCTCGCGCCTGCACACAGTTGTGGCACGGCATAATCGGTTTGATTGAAATCGCACGGCTCTTGTTCAGGCAACACAGATTGGCGTGTCCACATTATTCGCGCTCCAAACAATACAGCGTGGTCGTTTCGCGTTGTCGCGCAAAAGCGAGCGTATCGTGGCTATTTTGCGCTTTGCTGTGTTGCGGCTGCGTGTGCAGGCTGCTTTTAACGCGCCAACCAGCCTGCGCGAACCAGTTGTTCAAATCGTCTGTTTGACGCAAACCCAAGTGTTCCGCCAAATCCGACATCACAATCCAAAGCTGTCCGCCTGCGTTCAAATGCGCGGCAGCCCCGTTTAACAGCGCGTGCAGCATAGCATGGCGTTCGTCATACAACGCCGTTTCAATCGCAGACGTTGGGCGAGCAGGCAACCACGGCGGATTGCACACAATCAAATCCACGCATTCATCGGCAAACAAATCGGTTTGGACGATTTCAATTCGCGCTGCGTAGCCCAATCGCGCCACATTTTGACGAGCGCATTCAATGGCGCGTGGATTGTTGTCGGTCGCCCAAACTTGCGCCACGCCTGCTTTTGCCAACACCACCGCCAACACGCCGCTGCCTGTTCCCACGTCCATTGCCAACTGGGGCGCAAAAGTGCAGGCTGCTTTTGCCACCAAATCCACATATTCGCCGCGAATGGGCGAAAACACGCCAAACGGCACATGAATATTATGCTGCAGCGCAGGCACAAACACGCCTTTTTTATGCCATTCGTGCGCGCCAATGTAGCCCAACAGTTGATTGAGTGGCAACAAAAACGGCTCGCTGTTTTCCGCGCCAAAAACATCGCGCAAAGCAGCCTGCACTTGCGGAGCGCGTGGCAAATTCAGCGCAAAATTCGCGTCAATTTGCACCAGCAATCTATTGGCAAACGAGCTACTTTGCGACTGCGCCAAACGATGTTGATGAAACACATCGCTGGGATTGGTTTGCGGTTTGGGCTGGATTTTGGCGCGTTTTTTGAGTGCCGATAGCACTTGTTTGGCTTGATGAAAATCGCCACGCCACACCGTTGCCATACCATTTCGCGCTTGTTTGAGCAGCTGTTCGGCGTTGATTTGGGTAACTTCTACCACTTCGCGTGGCGGCTTTTGCGAACTTTCGTTGCGATAGGCAATCGGGGTTTGGTTGAGTAAAACGGTTTGGGTCATGGTTGTTTTTGAAATACGAATTTCTGCAAATCTATTCCCTCTCCTGTGAGGGAATTAAATGGCTGCACGTGGATTGTCATTCAACCGCTTCTGCAATTTCTGCAACCCATTCCACGCATCGCGCTTCAATTCGGGGTGTTTCAAAATACGCAACGGGTGTGGAATAATAAAATAATGCGCTCGTGGCAAGGTTTCACGCAGGCATTGTTGCACGTCATCGCGCTCAAAAAATTCGCCCAACAGCAGCAACGGCGGTTGCCCACATTGTTGCCATTCGGCTTGCACTTGCGGCGCATCGGCTTGAACTTGGTTCAAATCGGGTTTGGGATTGAAATTATCAAAATTTTTCAGCCATGTCGTGCAATGAACATCGCTGGGCTGCAAGTTAATCGCCGCGAACATTTTGTGCAGCAACTCGCCATCTTGCTCGCTAAACAAGCGTTTATGCACGATGTCTGGCATAGACGCGCACACGCTCAACGCCATCACGCGCGCCATACGAGTCGGCATTGGCACAGCAAACGGAATCGGCGCGGCGGCAGTTTTAACCACTTGCTTTTCCGCTTCGGCTTTTTCTTTGGCTTGGGTTTGATGGCGCAATCTATCCAGCGCATCAAAAGACGGTGGTTCGTTGCTTTTGCGTGATGTCGTGGGCTGGGCGGTATCGCGTAGTGCAGGCTGCTTGGCGGTTTCGGGGGCGCGTGTTGGCGCAGAAAATGCAGGCTGCTTGCCCAATATTTTGGCATTTTGATGTAGCCACATCGCGCCCAATCCCAAGGCTTCGTGCAGATGAATGTAGCGCGTGTCTAGCATAATCTCTCCATAATCCAAGCGTTTTCGCCGTTGCTGTAATAATTTTTGCGCGTGGCAATGTGGACAAAACCGTGTTTGGCATACAACTGTTGCGCGGCGTGGTTACTTTGTCGCACTTCCAAAAAAATCCGCGCAATATTTTGTTGATGAGCCACGTGCAGCATGTGTTCAATCAACGCGCTGGCGCAACCTTGCTGACGATATGCCGTGTCGGTGGCGATTAAATGCAATTCCATTTCATCGCATACCGTTTGCCAAACAATGAACGCGACGATGTGTTGCTGCTGTTGCAACACCAACACCGTGTCGTGCGGCGAAGTGCAGGCTGCTTCAAAATGCGCTGCCGTCCATGCCGATGGATTACTTTGCGTGTCTATGCGTTGCAAATCGGCAAGGTCATTTGGTTGCGCTAAACGATTCGTTTTCATGCGGTTAAACTGGTTTGCCAAGCCGCAATCGCGTGGCGCAAACGATTCATGCCTTCGTGCAAATCTTCGTCCGACAGCAAAAAAGACGGCGCAAAACGCAACACGTTACCGCCTGCACCCAATACCATCAAACCGTGTTGCAAAGCAGCCTGCACCAAGCCGCTCACTTGATTTTCATACGGTTTTGCCAACACCGCACCCAGCAATAAACCTTGTCCGCGCACGTTTTGGAATACGCCTGTTTCTTGTGCGATTTGTTGCAAAGCAGCCTGCAATTTTTCGCTTTGTGCGGCAACGTGCGCCAAAGTTTCGGGCGCGTTAATCAAATCAAACGCACGATTGGCAACGGCACACGCCAGCGGATTGCCGCCAAACGTGCTGCCATGCGAACCAAGCGAAAACGCAGGCGCAAATTGGTCGGTGGTCAGCATTGCCCCAATCGGAATACCGCAGCCCAAGGCTTTGGCGGTGGACAAAATATCGGGCGCGATGCCGTATTGCTCGTAGGCGAACAATGTGCCTGTGCGCCCCATGCCTGTTTGCACTTCATCTACAATCAAGGCGGCGTTGTGTTCGGTACACAAATCACGCGCAGCCTGCATAAAAGCTTGGGTGGCTGGCAAAACGCCGCTTTCACCTTGAATAGGCTCAATGATTACGGCGCAAGTTTTGCTGGAAATAGCAGCCTGCAACGCCACCACATCGTTAAACGGAATATGCGTGATGCCTGCTGGCAAAGGCGCGAAATCTTCACTGTATTTGGGCTGACCGCCAACCGACACGGTAAACAAAGTCCGCCCATGAAACGCATTCACGCAGGCGATGATTTCGTTTTTGTCTGCACCAAAATGGTCTTTGGCGTATTTACGCGCCAATTTGAGTGCAGCTTCGTTGGCTTCTGCGCCCGAGTTGGCAAAAAATACTTTGTCGGCAAACGAATGTTGCACCAATTTTTGTGCCAATTCTTGTGCAGGCTGCGTGGTGTAATAATTGGAAACGTGCCAATATTTTTGCGCCTGTTCGGTAAGCGCAGCGATTAAATCGGGATGGCAATGTCCCAAAGCGTTCACGGCAATGCCGCCCGATAAGTCAATGTATTCTTTGCCGTCTTCGCTCCAAACGCGGCTACCCAATGCGCGAGCAGGCATCATGGGCGCAAAAGCGAAATTGGGGGTTAAATAATTTTGCATGGTGTTCCTTTATCAATGTATCACACGATTTTCTTGCTGTGCGTCTTGCACAATTTTTTTCAAAGGTTCTAAATCGTATTCATCGTGCAGATTTTGGTGTTCAATTTCGCTAATCAAATCCACCAATAACTGCAATGGGTCGGCTTCCGAGCCATATAATTGTGGGTCAAACGCAATGCCAACCAATTCTTCTTGTTCGTACATGGCAGGCAAGATTTCAATCATCAACTCGTCCAACGAATATTCTGCCAACTGATATTCGCTCCATTCGTCTTGCGAACACATAAGAGCATCATCGGCATCGTCCCAAAAACACAACACCGACAATGGGTTGCCCCATTGGTCAAACCATTCTTCGGACGTACATTCGGCAAAAGAATCATTTTGGTCTTGCAAGGCATAGACCATGCCATCGCGCACCACATTTTGCACAAATTGGAGATAATGTGTATCGGGATTTTTTTCGTTTAACATAATGACTTTAATTGCGAAAAACCGTGCAGTTGAACCAACGGCACGGCATGGTTAATCGGGTTTGAGATTGTAGAAAATTTCGCCATCGCCAATATAGCCCATTTCGCTGCGAGCAATTTCGGCTTTGGTGTCAAAACCGTTTTCTAAATCTTGCACTTCGGCGCGGAGCATTTCGTTTTCGCGGCGAAGCATATCGTTTTGTTGTTTGATATTATTGGCATTTTTTTCCATTTGAGCATATTGAACGTGCAAACCGCCTTGATGAAACCAAAGGCTGTATTGCAGCATAGCCAACGCCGCCAATAAAATCCAAGTGATGTATTTCATGTGTACGATTGATTTGGTTGGAACGAGTGCCTACGGCATACCCTTTTATACCCAAATCAAAGATTTGGACAAAAGGGCAAAGCAGCCTGCACTCTGATTGAAACGATATGTGTTGGGTTGCGACCCAACCTACAATATACTCAATCGCCGTCATTCTCGCGCAAGCGGGAATCTATCTACATTATTCAGTTTCAGGATTGATTTTCCAATAACTTGAATATTACATTGGATTCCTGCCTACGCAGGAATGACGACCGTTAATCAACAAAGTGCAGGCTGCTTTTTCCTATTTTTATTTACCTAATTGATAAAAAGCCGCTTTGCCTGGGTAGTAAGCAATATCGCCCAACTCTTCTTCAATACGCAATAATTGGTTGTATTTTGCCATGCGGTCAGAACGGCTCAACGAACCTGTTTTGATTTGCATACAGTTGGTTGCAACCGCCAAATCTGCAATCGTGCTGTCTTCGGTTTCGCCCGAACGATGGCTCATCACGCTGGCGTAACGATTGCGTTTTGCCAATTCAACCGCTTTCAAAGTTTCGCTCAATGTACCGATTTGGTTTACTTTTACCAACAATGCGTTGGCAACGCCTTTTTCAATACCTTCTGCAAGGATTTTTGGATTGGTCACAAACAAATCATCGCCCACCAACTGAACTTTACCGCCCAATTTTTCGGTCAATAATTTCCAACCTTCCCAGTCGTTTTCGTCCATGCCGTCTTCAATCGAGATGATTGGGAATTTGCTTGCCAAGTCTGCCAAATAATCGGCAAATTCCGCGCTAGTAAACGCTTTGTTTTCGGCTGACAAGTGGTATTTGCCGTCTTTATAGAATTCGCTAGACGCGCAATCCAATGCCAACAATACATCTTCGCCTGCTTTGTAGCCAGCTTGCTCAACCGCTTCTACGATTAACTGCAAGGCTTCTTCGTGGCTGTTCAAGTTCGGTGCAAAACCACCTTCATCGCCCACAGTGGTTGGGAAACCTTTGCTGTCGCACAATTTTTTCAGGTTGTGGAAAATTTCTGCGCCGCAACGCAAGGCTTCACGGAACGAAGTCGCGCCCACAGGCATAATCATAAATTCTTGAATATCCAAGCTATTATTAGCGTGTTCGCCGCCATTAATCACGTTCATCATGGGAACAGGCAACGCCATGTGTCCTGCGCCACCCAAGTAGCGATACAAGGGCAAGCCAGCGTCTTCTGCTGCGGCACGCGCCACCGCCAAAGACACCGCCAAAGTCGCGTTTGCGCCCAAGTTGGCTTTGTTGTCTGTGCCGTCCAAGTCCAACATGATTTGGTCAATGTAGGCTTGTTCGCTGGCATCAATGCCAATCAGGGCTTGGGCAATGTCGTTATTAACGTGTTCAACCGCTTTCAACACGCCTTTGCCCAAATAGCGCGATTTGTCGCCATCGCGCAATTCCAAGGCTTCTTTTTGACCTGTTGATGCGCCACTTGGCACGGCTGCGCGACCCATTACGCCACTTTCTAACAATACATCGCATTCAACAGTTGGGTTACCGCGTGAATCTAAAATTTCGCGTGCAAAAATATCTACAATAGCACTCATTTGGTGTACTCCTGTTATGGTTTGGGTAAAAAATCTGTGAAACGTAATTATAGCGCGTTCAAGCAGCCTGCACACATCATTATTCTGGGTGCAGGCTGCTTTTTCGTTTTATTAATAAGTATCCGCGCCTGTTCTCTTTTGAATAAATTCAATTTTGTAACCGTCTGGATCTTCCACAAACGCAATCACGGTTGTGCCGTGTTTCATCGGCCCCGCTTCGCGCGTTACTTTGCCACCTTTGGCACGAACCGCATCGCAAGCGGCATAGGCATCATCTACTTCAATCGCAATGTGTCCGTAGCCTGCGCCCAAATCGTATGACGGCGTGTCCCAGTTGTGGGTCAATTCCAAAACCGTGGTGTCGCTTTCTTCGCCGTAGCCCACAAAAGCCAGCGTGAAACGTCCTTCGGGATAGTCTTTGCGGCGCAACAATTTCATGCCCAGCACTTCGGTGTAAAACGCCAAAGATTGTTCTAAATTGCCCACGCGCAACATGGTGTGCAGTAAACGCATAATCGTATTCCTATGTGGTTGTGTAAAGCGCGAATTTTATCACACGCATTGAGTAAACCATATAGATTACATACAATAGCCAAGTTTTATGTTTACAACCAAAGGGCGCATCATGCTTTATGCTCAAATTTTAGGCACAGGCAGCTATTTGCCAGCCAACCGCGTAACCAATGACGATTTGGCGCAACGCATTGATACATCAGACGAATGGATTACCACGCGCACAGGCATTAAAGCGCGACACATCGTTGCCGACCACGAAAAAACCAGCGATTTGGCTGCCGAAGCGGCACGTCGTGCCTTGCAAGATGCAGGTGTATCGGCAAACGAAATCGATTTAATTGTGTTGGCAACCGCCACGCCCGATATGCAATTTCCTGCCACCGCCACCATTGTGCAAAACAAACTCGGCATAGCAGGCTGCCCTGCGTTTGACGTGCAAGCCGTTTGCGCTGGATTTATGTATGCAATTACCACCGCCAATGCGTATATTAAAAGCGGCATGGCAAAAAAAGCACTTGTGATTGGCGCAGACGTGTTTAGCCGTATTGTGGATTGGAATGACCGCGCCACTTGCGTTTTGTTTGGCGATGGCGCAGGCGCAGTCGTGTTGGGCGCGAGCGAAACAGCAGGCATTGTGCACAGCAAACTCCATGCCGATGGCGCACATTTGGATTTGCTCAAAGTGCCAGCCCAAATGAGCGAAGGGCAAATTTGCGGTTCGCCTTTTGTAACGATGGACGGGCAAGGCGTATTTAAGTTTGCCGTCAAACAGCTTTCTGCCGTTGCCGATGAAGTCATCACCGAAGCAGGCTACACCACCGGACAAATTGACTGGCTTGTGCCACATCAAGCCAATCGCCGCATTATTGAAGCCACCGCCAAACACTTGGGGTTGAGTATGGACAAAGTGATTTTAACCGTACAAGACCACGCCAACACATCTGCCGCGTCTATTCCATTGGCTCTGGACGCAGGCATTCGCGATGGACGCATTCAACGCGGACAAAACGTGCTGCTAGAAGGCATTGGCGGCGGTTTTGCATGGGGCGCGGTGTTGATTCAGTATTGATGTAGTTTGAATACGCAAAAAGCAGCCTGCACTTTTGGTAAACAAAAATTGCAGGCTGCTTTTCTATGCAACCAACATTTGCATCGTTTTACGCTTAATCACATTTTTTACCGCGCATTTTTGCGATAATCGCCCACAATTTCTATCCAAAAATACAAAGGACACACCACCATGAAACGCATTTTTCTCTTTTTGGCAACCAATATTGCGGTTTTGCTGGTTATCAGCATTATCTTGCAAATCACAGGTTTGGGACGTTCCAACAGCTTGGGCGGCATACTCGGTTCAGCAGCCGTGATTGGTTTTACCGGCTCGATTATTTCGCTGCTCATGTCCAAAAGCATTGCCAAAGCATCAGTGGGCGCAGAAGTGATTACCGAACCACAAAACGAAGTAGAAGCGTGGTTGTTGCAAACAGTAGAAAATCAAGCGCGTCAATGGAATTTGCAAACGCCCGAAGTCGCCATTTACCATTCGCCTGAACCCAACGCTTTTGCAACTGGCGCGACTAAAAACAGCTCGCTGGTTGCCGTGTCCACAGGTTTGATGAACAGTATGACGCGCGATGAAGTGGAAGCGGTGTTAGCGCACGAAATGGCGCACATTGGCAATGGCGATATGGTGACGCTGACGCTGATTCAAGGTGTGGTCAATACATTTGTGGTGTTTTTTGCCAAGATTATTGCCAGCGTTGTCGCCCAAAACAAAGACGGCGAAACCAGCCAAGGAACATATATGCTGGTGTACATGGTGTTACAAATGGTGTTCGGTTTCTTGGCGAGCATTATTGTGATGTGGTTTAGCCGCCAACGCGAATACCGTGCCGATGCAGGTGCAGCCAAACTGGTTGGCCCAACCAAAATGATTGCCGCGCTGCAACGCTTAAAAGGCGGTGCAAGCCAGTTGCCACAAGATATGACGGCAATGGGTATTGCCAGCGACGCGAAAGATTCGCTGCTTTCCACGCACCCAAGTTTGGATAACCGCATTGCGCGTTTGCAAATGATGTAATACAAAAATAAATCAAAGCAGCCTGCACTTTTTGTTGACCAAAAATGCAGGCTGCTTTTTAATCCTCAATCTCAGTCAGCCACTTTTGTTCTGCAAACGAAACCGCGCCATATGCCGTAACAATAAAATGGTCAAGCAAACGCAAATCCAACCAATGCAAAGCAGCCTGCAATTTATGGGTAAACGCCAAATCTTCGGGCGATGGTTGCAGGCTGCCAGACGGATGATTGTGCGCAAATACTACAGACACTGCATGATGATGCAAGGCGCGCCGCGCCACTTCGGCAACATACACATGATTCGCCATCACCGTGCCACGCGCCAGTTCTTCGCACGCAATCAAACGATGCTGCGTATCCAAAAACAACGCCACGCTCACTTCCACGCGCTCGCGCCCAATGCGTAAACGCAAATAATCGGCAACTTGGTTGGGCGAATGAAATGCAGGCTGCTCTTGCATCTCTTCGCTTAACACGCGCCGACCAATTTCCAACACCGCCGCAAATTGCGCGAATGCCGCCGTTCCCATGCCTTTGTGGCGCGACAAATCCTGCACCGATGCCGTCATCACACCGCCCAATCCGCCATAGTTTTGCAACAACGACCGCGCCAAATCCACCGCACTCATGCCTTGCGTGCCAACGCGCAACAAAATCGCCAGCAATTCCGCATCGCTCAATGCTTCTGCGCCACGTTGCAACAATTTTTCGCGCGGACGCTCTCCTTCTTCCCAATGTTTGATGCTCATGCTTACTCCATAAAAAAGCCTGCGAATTTCATCACAAAATCCGCAAGCAGCCTGCATTTAATAGTTGTATTCACTATTGTTTACGCAATCGCCAAGTTGTTCCATTGCTATGGCGCAAAATCAAATCCGCCTTATCCCATTGATAATGCAAAGTTTGTTGATTCAATGCCTGCCCTAACGCCATTTCAATATCCATGCCCGATTTACACGCCATGAGCGTAGAAGCCACCACAGCAATCTGCACCGTTTGCGCGTTGGTATCCGCCTGCACTGCATACGTCAAAGTATTGCAGCCTGCATCGGCAGTCGCCTGCGCCAAATTACGCCAATCCAACACAATGCGATGTCGTGCCCAATCCGCACGAATAGCAGAGCTATCCACCACGCGCCATTGTACTGCCAAAGAACGTGGCGATGACGCGTCCGATTTAGGTTCTCTAGGTGCAGCAACGGTGCAGACTGCCCAAATCCCACTCATCGCAATCCATAATCCAGCCGTTTTAATCATGTTAATGACTTTCTGTGCAAAAAAATAAAGTACTAATATAAAATAAGCCCCTTGAATCATCAAGGGGCTGAAATAGTGGCGGAGGCTGTGAGATTCGAACTCACGGAGGGCTATCAACCCTCGACGGTTTTCAAGACCGTTGCATTAAACCGCTCTGCCAAACCTCCGCTGTGGTAAGAAGCGAATAATACAGACGTTTGATATGTGTGGCAAGCGTTTTTTGTATTTTTATGGCAATATTTTGTAATCATGTGATTTTAAATAGAACAAAATTCAAAAATATTGCCCTTGTTTTTGTTGCAAACAGCCTTATATTGTGTCCATACAATCATTTCTGAAAAGGAAAACACAATGCGATACGATAAATTAACCAGTAAATTCCAATCTATTTTACAAACCGCGCAAAGCTCGGCAATGGCTGCCGACCACGCTTATGTGGAAGCGGCACACGTTGTGCAAGCCTTGTTGGACGACCACGAAAACGGCATGGCGGCATTGCTGGTGCAAGCTGGCGGCAATGTCAGCCAAATCAAACAAAAAGTGCAGGCTGCTTTGAGTGCGCTACCCAAAATTTCGGGCAATGGTGGCGATATTTCTGCTAGCCGTGAATTGCAAAACGCGCTCAATTTAATGGACAAGGCAGCAGTTAAACGCGGCGATACTTATATTGCCAGCGAATTATTCTTGCTCGGCTTAATCCAAGAAAACGGTGCGACAGGTAAAATTTTAAAAGACGCTGGCGTAACCGAAGCCAAATTGACCCAAGCGATTGAAAAACTCAACCAAGGACAAACTGTGGACAATCAAAACGCGGAAGACCAACGCGAAGCCCTGAAAAAATACACCACCGATTTAACCGAACGCGCACGCAACGGCAAACTTGATCCTGTAATTGGGCGCGATGATGAAATTCGCCGCGCAATCCAAGTTTTGCAACGCCGCACGAAAAATAATCCTGTGTTAATCGGCGAACCGGGTGTCGGCAAAACGGCGATTGTAGAAGGTTTGGCGCAACGCATTGTCAATGGCGAAGTGCCTGAATCATTGCGCGGTAAACGCTTGTTGGTGTTGGATTTGGCGGCGTTGATTGCTGGCGCGAAATTTCGTGGTGAATTTGAAGAACGCTTGAAAGCGGTGCTGAATGATTTGGCGAAAGATGACGGCAACAGCTTGATTTTTATTGATGAAATTCACACGCTGGTTGGCGCAGGCAAATCGGACGGCGCAATGGACGCGGGCAATATGTTGAAACCAGCTTTGGCGCGTGGCGAATTGCATTGCATTGGCGCAACCACGTTGGACGAATATCGCCAATATATTGAGAAAGACGCGGCTTTGGAACGCCGTTTCCAAAAAGTGTTGGTTGATGAGCCGAGCGTGGAAGCGACGATTGCGATTTTACGCGGTTTGCAAGAGCGTTACGAAATTCATCACGGTGTGGACATCACCGACCCTGCGATTGTGGCGGCGGCGGAATTGTCTAACCGCTACATTACCGACCGCTTTTTGCCTGATAAAGCGATTGATTTGATTGATGAAGCCGCCAGTCGCATTAAAATGGAATTAGATTCCAAACCCGAGCAAATGGATAAACTTGACCGCCGTATTATTCAACTGCAAATGGAAAAAATGCACGTGGCGAAAGAAACCGATGATGCAAGTAAAAAACGCTTGGAATTGATTGATGAAGAAATTGGCAGCCTGCAAAAAGAATACGCGGATTTGGACGAAATTTGGAAAGCGGAAAAAGCGTCTTCTGTGAGTTCCAATGATGTGAAAAAACAAATTGAAGACACGCGCTTAAAAATTGAACAAGCGAAACGCGCTGGCGATTTTGCAAAAGCGTCTGAATTGGAATATGGCGTGTTGCCGAAATTGACGCAGCAATTACACGCGGCGGAATCTTCAGGCAGCCTGAAACAAGCGAATAAATTGTTCCGCACGCAAGTGGGCGCGGAAGAAGTGGCGGAAATCGTGTCGCGCATGACGGGCATTCCTGTTTCCAAAATGATGGAAGGCGAACGCGAAAAATTGTTGAAAATGGAAGAAGTCTTACACAAGCGTGTTGTCGGTCAAGATGAAGCAGTACGCGCGGTGGCGGACGCGATTCGCCGTAGCCGTAGCGGTTTGGCAGACCCGAATAAACCTTACGGCAGTTTCTTGTTTTTGGGTCCGACTGGCGTGGGCAAAACGGAATTGTGCAAAACGCTGGCGAATTTCTTGTTTGACAGCGAAGAGCATTTAATCCGCGTTGATATGTCGGAATACATGGAAAAACACAGCATTGCGCGTTTAATCGGTGCGCCTCCGGGATACGTTGGCTACGAAGAAGGCGGTTATTTGACCGAACAAGTTCGCCGCAAACCATACAGCGTGATTTTGTTGGACGAAGTGGAAAAAGCGCACCCTGATGTGTTCAATATTTTGCTGCAAGTGTTGGACGATGGGCGTTTGACGGACGGTCAAGGGCGCACGGTGGATTTTAAAAATACAGTTGTGGTGATGACTTCCAATATTGGCAGTCAAAATATTCAGGAAATGGGCGACACGTCCGATTATGCGGCGGTGAAAGAAGCAGTAATGGACGATGTGAAAGCGTATTTCCGCCCTGAATTGATTAACCGTATTGATGAAGTGGTCGTGTTCCATGGTTTGAGTCAGGCGAATATTCGTAATATTGCGAAAATTCAACTGATTGGCTTGCGAAATCGTTTGGCGGCGCAGAATTTGCGTTTGGAAGTGTCGGAAGCGGCGTTGGATTTGATTGCCGATGCTGGTTTTGACCCTGTGTACGGTGCGCGTCCGCTCAAACGTGCCATTCAGGCGGAAATTGAAAATCCATTGGCAAAAGCATTGCTGAATGGACAATACACGTCTGATAGCGTGATTCGTGTTGATACAAATGGCGATACGTTGATTTTTGCTTAAATAACCATATAAAAGCAGCCTGCACTTAAAATCATGATAAAGTGCAGGCTGCTTCTTTATATTGACAATATCTTACAGAATAGACGATAATTCATTGTCGTTATTTTCTTAATTTAACTAAACAAAAGGAAAATTTTATGCGATCTATTCAAGTAAATACATGGCTATTGTTGGCAGCGACTGCGTTAGGTTTAAGCGCGTGTGGTAGCAGTGGTGGCAGCAATAATATGGTTGCCACTCAATCGCACAATACACCAACACCCACCTCTCCAACCAATCCAACGGCTGCCAATTTTGTCAATCAAGGTGGCACAAATTATTTGGTTAGTGTAAACACGTCCAATTTAAATTCAGCCGAAGCCAAACATTCCCTGACTTTTGATGCCAATAGCTTTTACAAAATCACGCTAAATGGCATTTCAATCGATTTACTGCCTACTGCACCCAACAATATGGCAAATGTTACATCTGGCACTAGTCGTTGGGGTTTATATTCTGGCAATTTGTCTGCGGGTGCAAGTCATACTCCTGCTGGTATTTCTGACATACTGGTATCGCGTAGTTCTAAAAATGTGGTGGTGGGTGTGATTGGCGCGAAAAGCAATGGCAACACTAGCGGTCATATTCATAATTTTGCGTTTGTGAATGGTAATGCAACGGATATAGCACAAATCCCCAAACAAGGCATCGCGACTTATGATGTTAATGTGGCAGGTCATGTCCGTCACACAGACAATCAAGGATACACAAGCGTCTCGCAAAGCACCAATCTTTTACAAGGCAACTCGCCTGCACGATTAAGTGTGGATTTTGGCGCAAAAACGTTAACAGGTAAGTTTGATGTCAAGGACACATACGGTGCAGATATTGACATCAAAGCCAATATCATGGGCAATCGTTTTGAATCGGCAGCGGGTTCAACCACAGCTGTGAAAGGTGGTTTCTATGGCAACAATGCCACAGAAATTGGCGGTGTATTCCAAACTGAAAAAACGATTGGTGTGTTTATTGGTACAAAAAAATAAAATTGATTGCCTTGCCAATAAAAAGCAGCCTGCACTTTAAATAACCATTAAAATGCAGGCTGCTTTTTGTATTGAATTTAATAACGTGGCTCGTCCAAACGCAATAAACGAATGCACACGCACAAACCAATAAAGCCAATCGTGATATACAACAAGCTGGATACGCCGTGCCACAAGCCCAAACGTCCGCCAATTAAATCGTGCAACCAGTTGGTTTGTCCATCACGCAAGGCGCGGATAACAGGGGAAAACAGAAATTCGTTGATGCCTGTGAACAGCAACACGCAAGCCGACCAAAACGGCAAACGTGTTTTGCGATGGCTGTATCGTCTGGCATCTTGCTTGACTGCTATCCACACCAAAACCCACACAAACAGCGTCATATAATTGATGACATGAAACAAGCTGCCTGCAATTTGTGCGGCAAGCAAGCGTCCGTCTGGCAAGTGCGCCAAGCGTGTAAACAATAGGTGCGTGGCAATGTAGCCGCCACAAATGTGAATACCGAGCCAAATGCCCAGTAATAATGCAGTCAAACGGCGCATATCAATCCTTTTCTTCATATAAAAGCAGCCTGCAATCATAACAAAAGTGCAGGCTGCTTGCAGTAAAAAAAGCGCCCAAAACCAAATGATTTAGGGCGCATTTTTTGTTTAGTGTACGTCTTTCCAATATTCTTTTTTCAGGAAGTATGCCAATGGCAACAACACTGCCAACAAAAACATCAGCACTACATAACCAATTTGCTTACGTTGAACCTGTGCAGGTTCTGCCATGTATGCCATAAAGTTGGTTAAGTCGCGTGCATAGTCATCGTATTCTTTGGTGATGACTGTGCCGTCTTTGCTCTTGCGTGACAACTTGCCTGCACTTTCCCAATACAAATCAGGCGTTTTAACACCGTGTTCGTCTTCTTTCATCACAGGCTTGCCGTCTTTATCCAAGCGAACGGCTTGAACACCTTGTTGCTCCCACAAAACATGGGGCATCGCGGCATTCGGCAACACAGTGTTATTCCAGCCATTTGGACGCGTTGGGTCTTTGTAGAAACCGCGCAAATAAGCGTAGATATAATCTGCACCGCGAGAACGCGCAATCAACGTCAAATCAGGTGGTACAACGCCAAACCATTTTTTAGCATCGGCAACTGGCATATGTGCTTGCATTACATCGCCCACTTTATCGGTTGTGAACATCAAGTTTTTCTTGATTTCGTCTTCACTCAAACCGATGTCTTGCAAACGGTTAAAACGCATTGCAGACGCAGAGTGGCAAGACAAGCAGTTGTTCACAAAAATTTGTGCGCCACGTTGCAAGCTAACTTGGTTGCGTGGGTCAATGTCCACTGGTTCATAATGACCGCCACCAGAAGCAACTGCCAAACTCATGGGTGCTGCCAACAATAAGGCAGCAATGGTATTTTTAAATGCTTTTTTCATTTTAACTGCCCTCTTAAATATTGGTTGCAAACAAGTATGAACCAATCAATGTGATGACAACGTAAACAAAGAACATAATTTTTTGTTTGGTTGTACCCATGGTTACACGCTCTGGAACAGGTTTGTTTTTGTCCATTTTGGTGTAAATTGGCATCAACAAGAAGAAAACAAAGTAAATGATTGACAGCACGCGCGCAACCCATGTACGCACGTCAGTCGCTACCATCGCGCCCAAAATACCCAAACCAATAAATGAGATAATGAACAATACCAATGCGGTTTTGAAAATTGGACCACGATAACGAACCGATTTCACTTCGCCACGGTCAAGCCATGGCAACAAGGCAATCAATACAACCGCTGCGCCCATGCCGATTACGCCCCAAACTTGTGTACCCAAGAATGATGGAATCGCACGCAAAATCGCATAAAACGGTGTGAAATACCAAACTGGTGCAATGTGCGCTGGCGTAACCAGTGGGTTAGCTGGGTCAAAGTTTGGTTTTTCCAAGAAATAGCCACCGCCTTCTGGGGCAAAGAACATCACGCCACAGAAGAAAATCAAAAATACCACTACGCCCAAAATGTCTTTTACGGTGTAGTAAGGGTGGAATGGAATACCGTCCAATGGAATACCGTTGGAATCTTTAAGTTTTTTGATTTCAATACCGTCTGGGTTGTTTGAGCCAACTTCGTGCAAGGCAATCAAGTGGGCTACCACCAAACCGAGCAATACCAATGGCACAGCAATCACATGCAAGGCAAAGAAGCGGTTTAAGGTTGCGTCTGACACGTTGAAGTCGCCACGAATCCATGTAGATAGGTCTGGGCCAATCACAGGGATTGCGCCAAACAAGTTAATAATCACTTGTGCACCCCAGAATGACATTTGACCCCATGGCAACAAATAACCCATAAAGGCTTCTGCCATCAGTGCCAAGAAAATCAACGAACCGAACACCCATACCAATTCACGCGGTTTTTTGTATGAACCGTAAATCAAGCCACGGAACATGTGCAAATACACCACGATAAAGAAGAACGATGCGCCTGTTGAGTGCATATAGCGAATAATCCAACCGCCCGATACATCGCGCATAATGTATTCCACTGCTGCAAAGGCAACAGGCAAGTTTTGCGCGTTGGTCGTGCCGTCTGGTTTAAAGTTCATGGTCAAGAAAATGCCACTTACGATTTGAATCACGAGTACCAACAATGCCAACGAACCGAAGAAATACCAGAAGTTGAAATTTTTAGGCGCGTAGTATTGTCCAACGTGTTCGTTGTACATTTTTGACAAGGGGAAACGCGCGTCCACCCAGTCTAGCAAGGCTTTTGCCTTATTGCAGCTTTTTTGGTTTTCCATAGTGTGTTCCCTTTTTATTAGTCTTCACCAACCAAAATAACGTTATCGTTAACGTATTTATATGGTGGAATAACCAAGTTGGTTGGCGCAGGTACGCCTGCATAAACACGACCTGCCAAGTCAAATTTAGAACCATGGCATGGGCAGAAGAATCCGCCTTTCCAGCTTCCGCCACCCAAATCGGCTGCACCTACATCGGGGCGATAAGTGGGCGAGCAACCCAAGTGCGTGCAAATACCAATCGCCACCCAAATGTTCTCTTTGATGGCCCGTGCAGGGTTTTTGCAGTATTCGGGTTGTTGTTCTGCATTGGAAGCTGGGTCAGCCAATTCGCCGTCAAGCGATGGCAAATCTTTGATTTGTGCAGGTGTGCGATGCAGCACAAAAATCGGCTTACCACGCCATTCGGCAATGGTGAGCTGACCTGCTTCGATTTTGCTGATGTCCACCTCGATAGATGCACCCGCAGCTTTTGCTTTTTCTGACGGAAACCAACTTGCCGCTAACGGCGTTGCCACGCCAGCAGCAGCGACAGCTCCTGCGCCTGCGGTAGCAAGGGTGAGAAAGCGACGGCGTCCTTGATTAATTTCTTTATTATCCATGTTATTCAGTCATCCAGATTTTGGCGTGTTGTCACGCGCTGGTGAGTGGGAAAGTGCCTTTAAACCATGCGATTTTACCTGATTTTTTTGTATAGCTTAAAGCATTATTTAAAATTAGGTAAAGTTTTTGTATGAAAATTTGATTTTTCGCAGAGTTTTATCAAGCTAATGAAGTGCAGGCTGGTTATGAAAAGCAGCCTGCACATTTAATAACTCATTTATTTGTATACAAAACATCAAAATGGAATGTCTTCATCAATGTTTTCTACGGGTTCAACTGGTGCAACAGGTTTACTTTCGCGACGTTGTGGTGCAACTGGCGGTTCGCTGGCTGGTGCGGCAGGTGCAGGCTGCTGACGTGCTGGCGGCGGTGCGGCACTGTATTCGTTATCATAAGGAACATGGCTGCTGCCACCTTGCTGACCGTTTTTGCTGTCCAACATACGCATGACATCGCACACAATGTCGTATGCGGTGCGTTCTGCACCTGTTTTGTCGGTGTATTTGCGCGATTGGATTTTGCCTTCCAAATACACTTGGCTGCCCTTACGCAAATATTGCGCGGCAATCTCGGCTTGGCGGCGATACATCGTAATATTGTGCCACTCGGTGCGTTCTTGACGCTGACCATTGTTGCGGTCTGTCCAGTTTTCACTGGTCGCTACCGAAAAATTGCACACTGCATCACCATTGGGCATATAGCGTGTTTCGGGGTCGCGCCCCAAACGTCCAATCAACATCACTTTATTTAATGACATGATTATTCTCCTATCAAAATTTGTTTCACTTTATCTTCGTCAAAACCGTGTTGCAATGCTTTGATGAACACGGTTTCGCCATCATCACTAAAACTGACCACTTGCACGCCAGAAGCAGCCTGCAATGCTGTGCCTAAATCGGGCAAACGGTTTTTCCATGCATCGGGTATCGCATAAACCACGTTTTTGACAGGCAATGGTGCAGGAGCAGTCGCCGCCAACATCAACCAAATCGCACCTATGCCACAACAAAAACCAAACACACCTGCGTAGCCAGCCCAATCAAACAATCGGCTGCCCAACAGCCCACCTGTGAACACGCCTAACGATTGCGTGGTATTGTACACACCCATTGCTGTGCCTTTTAGATTAGACGGTGCGATTTTGGATACCAAAGACGGCATACTGGCTTCCAAGATATTGAATCCAATAAAATAAATCACCAATGCTATGCCAATCGACCATGCGGAACTTAAACTCCAAATCAAAGCAGCCTGCGCGGCAATCACCAAAGTAATGCCCAATAAAAACACAGATTTAAGTTTGTTGCGTGTTTCGCCAACAATAATCGCTGGCACCATCAAAATTAAGCCGATGACGGTGGCGGGTAAGTAGATTTGCCAATGTGTGGCTTTGTCCCAACCAAGCTGTCGCAAGGCAAACGGCAACACGGTAAACATTGCCATCAAACCAGCCTGCAAGACAAAAATCCCCAAATCAAGGCGCAATAACTGGCTGTTTTTTAACACTTCGCCCAAGTGATTGGCTTTGACTTGTGTGTCTTGGTGTATGCGTGAACGCTGCGGCTCGGGTGTGTACCACGCAACCAACGCCATGCTTGCCGCGCTCAACACGCCCATGATGACAAACAAGCCTTCCACACCAAACCAACTGGTCAAAATGGGCGACAACACCAAGCTCACGGAAAAGGTCAAACCAATCGTCAAGCCAATCATAGACATGGCGCGTGTGCGGACTTCTTCTCGCGTTAAATCTGCCAGCAAAGCCGTAACCGCTGCGCTGACTGCGCCTGCGCCCTGCACTGCTCGCGCCATAATCAACGATTCGACGCTTGATGTGCAGGCTGCCCAAAAACTGCCTGCGGCAAACACGGTCATACCCAAATAAATTACTTTTTTGCGCCCGATTTTGTCGGACAACATACCCAATGGCAACTGCAAAACCGCTTGGGTTAAGCCGTATGCTGCCATTGCCAAGCCCACCATTTTAAGGCTGCTTGCGCCATCACCTGCCAACTGGTGCGCGTGTAATGCCAACACTGGCAACACCAAAAACATACCCAGCATTCGCAAGGCATACACGCCCGATAGCGACACCGAAGCGCGCCATTCGTGTGCCAACATAGGTATTTTTGCTTTTCTTGCCATAGTGTCTCTCGTGTGAACCGCGTAATTAAAATGGCGCGGATTATAGCATTATTCATTTGCCACCGCGCCAATTTAACGCAAAAGCAGCCTGCACTTTCTGTAAACCAAAAGTGCAGGCTGCTTTTTTATCCATTTAAGTGATTACGCTTGTTGCTCATCTACTTTGTGTCCTTTCAACGCGAAGAACACGATGTAGCAATAGCACAACGCCGATACAAAGAACGCTGGCAACAAACCAATGCTAGGCATATCGGCAAACGCGCCTTGCACCACAGGAATCAACGCACCGCCCACAATCGCCGTACAAATAATGCCAGACGCTTCGCCTGTGAATTTACCCAAACCTTTTGTACCCAAAGAGAAAATCGTTGGGAACATAATCGAATTGAACAAACCAATCGCCAACAAAGACCACATCGCCACATGACCGCCAGCCACAATCGCCAACAAAATCAAGGCAACCACCACGCTTGCGTTAAACGCCAAGCATTTATGTGGTTGAAATTTACTCATCAAGAACGTGCCTGCAAAGCGACCGACCATCGCGCCGCCCCAATACAGCGACAAATAGCCTGCTGCTTTGGCGTGGTCTAGGTTGGCAACGTGTTCTAGCACGTTAATCATCATTGAACCGATTGCCACTTCGCCGCCCACATAGCAGAAAATGCCGACCGCGCCCAAAATCATATGTTTGTATTGCCACACGCTGGTTTTGCCGTCGTGGTTGTGTTCAGTTTCTTCTTGGGCGATTTGACGCGCATCGGGCAATTTAATCAACGCCACAGCAACGGCAAGCAAAATCATGAAACCAGCCAAACCCAAATACGGAATTTGTACCGATGAAATGCGTTCTTCGATGCTAGCGGTTGCGTCCACAAAAATCAACGCTGCACCAATCGGCGGCGCAATCGCGGTTGCCAACGAGTTAAACGCTTGAATCAAGGTTAAAGTTGCCGATTCTTTACCTGGTTTTGCCAACAGGGTCACATACGGATTGCCTGCCACTTGCAGCAACACAATGCCCGTTGCCAAAATGAACAACGCGCCCAAGAAAATCGGATAAGACGCGCTGCCTGCCGCTGGATAGAACAAAATACAACCCAAAGCCGCAATCAAAAAGCCACCAATCACGCCGCCTTTGTAGCCGATTTTTTCGACTAGCTTGCCTGCTGGAATCGACATCAGCGCGTATGCCGTAAAGAAGCAGAACTGAATCAACATCGCTTGGGTGTAGTTCAGATTAAAAATGCCTTTTAGGTGCGGAATCAAGATATCGTTCATACAAGTGATGAAGCCCATCATGAAAAACAGCGAGGTCAAAACGCCTAACGCTACCGTGTTGTTTTTAGGTGCTTGTGAAGACACAATATATCCTTTCAGATTTTCGTTATACAAACCGTGCGCATCATAGCCATAATGCGAACGATTTGCAAATATTCGCATAGATGGGTAAAAAATGCAGGCTGCTTTTTATCACACAAAAGCAGCCTGCACGCTATTTTTTATCTATTTATCTGATTAAAAACAAATCACAACAACCATTTAAAAAATAAGCTGTTTTTTGTTTAACAAAATTTAACTCTTATGCCATAATCCCAACACATTCAAACATGAAAGGACTTGTTATGCAGCTCGATTTATTGCTCACCAGCGAAAAAGACGCGCCCTTGCTTGCCGATGCCGAATTCATGACGGCTTCGCTGTATGCCATGCTAGAAAATCACGCAGACGAAATGGTGGTGAACGCGCTCAAAATTTTGGCAAAAGCGCACGATGCCAGCCATGTGATAACCGAATTGCTACCGTCTTTGTCGGACGAGCAAACCGAAAACTTAATCACAGCAGTGGGTATGTTCGCGCAGGTACTGAACATTGCCGAAGACGTGCACCACGAACGCCGCCGTTTGGCGCACGAACACGCAGGCAGTGCAGCCAGCGATGGCAGTTTGGCAGCGACCATTCAAAAATTTCAGGCGCAAAATATTTCATCAACCCAATTACAAAACGTGTTAAACAACACCCAAGTCAATCCAGTGATGACGGCGCACCCAACCGAAGTGCAACGCCAAGCCACGTTGATTTCGCACCGCAAAATTCGCGCCCTGTTGCCACGCCGTGAATTTTGTCGCAGCGCAGAAGAATTGGGCGATTTGCAGCACGAAATGGATATTGTGTTGCTAACCCTTTGGCAAACCAGCGAAACGCGCCATTTTAAATTGAGCGTAAACAGCGAAATCAACAACGGCGTAAACATCTTCCCAATGAGCTTTTTCCAAGCCTTGCCCAAGTTTTATCGTCGCATGGAAAAACAGTTGCAGGCTGCTTTTCCCAATATTTCTGTGCCCAATTTATTGCAAATTGGCGGCTGGATTGGTGGCGACCGCGATGGCAATCCGTTTGTTACCGCGCAGACTTTGCGTGATGCGTTTGTGCGTCATGCCGATGCCGCGTTTCATCACTATCGCCGCGAGCTGGAAGCCTTGTATCAGGAATTGCCGCTGTCTATTCGCCGCACGCAAATCAGCGATGGCGTGTTGTTGCTGTCGGCAAAATCGCCCGACACCGAAGTCTCCCGACAAGAAGAGCCGTATCGCCGTGCCATTGGCTTGATTTTGTCGCGCATGGCAGGCAAGGCAAATGCGCTGGGACTAAAACTGGGCTGCAAATTTGGTTTGGGCGAACCGTATGCCAATGTGGACGAGTTTTTGCGCGATTTAAAAACCTTGCAAAGCAGCCTGCAACAAAACGGCAGCGGCGTGCTGGCAAGCGGACGTTTGGCAGATATTATTCGCACTGTGTCGGTGTGTGGTTTTCACTTAATGCCGCTGGATTTGCGCCAACACGCCGAAAAACACGAAAACGTGGTGGCAGAATTGTTCCAACACGCAGGTTTGGAAGACTACGCCAGCTTGTCTGAATCCGACAAACAAGCAGTGTTGTTGCGCGAATTGAGCAGCCCACGTCCACTGTTAAACCCATTTGTGGCATACAGCGCGGCGGCGTGTTACGAGCTGGATATTTTCCGCGCTACACATCAAATCAAACACGATTTTGGCGAAGACGCGATTTCGCAAAGCATTATTTCCAACTGCGAAAAACCGAGCGATTTGCTGGCTTTGGCGTTGATTTTAAAAGAAACGGGTTTATTGAAGATTGAAAACGGCAAGCCTGTGTCGCGTATCAACATCGTGCCGTTGTTTGAAACGATTGACGCGCTTGCCAACGCTTGTCCAGTCATGGAAACGCTGTTTGTGCTGGATTGGTATCGCACTTTGGTGAGCAGCCGCGACAATGTGCAAGAAATTATGTTGGGCTATTCCGATAGCAACAAAGACGGCGGCTACATCAGCAGCACTTGGGGTTTGTATCAAGCGGAAATTGGCTTGGTGCAGTTATTCCAAAAACACGATGTGCGGATTCGTTTGTTCCACGGACGCGGTGGCAGCGTGGGGCGTGGCGGTGGCCCGTCTTATCAAGCGATTTTGGCGCAACCTGCTGGCAGCGTGGCAGGGCAAATCCGCATTACCGAGCAGGGCGAAGTCATCACATCAAAATATGGCGACCCAAGCAACGCGGCGCGTAATCTGGAAACGCTGGTAGCGGCAACCTTGGAAGCGACTTTGTTGCCCGCCATACAAGACCCCGATATTGCGTTGATGAACGCGCTGTCGGAGCAATCGTTCGCGCATTATCGTGCGTTGATTACGCGCAACGGTTTTATTGACTATTTCTTGCAAACCAGCCCGATTGAGCAAATCGCCAGCTTGAACTTGGGCAGCCGCCCAGCCAGTCGCAAAACCTTGGCGCGAATCCAAGATTTACGCGCGATTCCGTGGGTGTTTTCGTGGACGCAAAACCGCTTGATGTTGCCTGCTTGGTATGGTTTTGGCACAGCAGTCGCCAAATTGTGCGAAAGCGACCCAAGCAGCCTGCACAAATTGCAAGACCACGCGCAGAACAATCCGTTTTTCCGCACCATGCTGTCCAATATGGAACAAGTGATGGCAAAAACCGATTTGACGCTTGCCGAACACTATGCCGCGTTGAGCGAAAACAGCGCGGACGGCGCAGCCATTTTCGCCACAATTAAAGACGAATACCAACGCAGCCGCCAAGCCTTGTTGGACATTTTGCAAGTGGAAGAATTGCTGCTAGACAACCGCGCCTTGGCACGAAGTTTGGCATTGCGGATTCCGTATTTAAACGCGCTGGGCGGCTTGCAAGTGGCGTTGCTGAAAAAATTGCGCCAAGACCCAAACAATCAACACGTTTTGCAAATGGTGCATCAAACAATTAACGGCGTGGCGCAAGGGTTGCGGAATACGGGGTAAATGGTGGATAGATAAAATACAGGCTGCTTTTATCTACGATTATTAACAAGCAGTTACCAATATTTTTTGTTAAATCGTTTGTGCATCATGTTAGCAAGCGTTAAAATTCGCACCGTCTCTCCAAAAACAAAGTAGTAAACAACATGAAAGCCATTGGCGATATTATTCCGATTTCTCATATTGTGTTAGACCAGCAAGCCAGCAGCAAAAAACGCTTGTTTGAACAAGTAGCGCAACTGCTGCACGAACAAGCTGGCTTGCCACAAAACGAAATTTTTGACTGCCTGATTGCGCGTGAGCGTTTGGGTTCAACTGGTTTAGGGCATGGCGTAGCGATTCCGCATGGTCGTCATGCTAGTGTACAGGCTGCTTGCGGTGCGTTTATTCGCCTGCAAGAAGCAGTGGATTTTGACGCACCCGATGGCAAACCTGTGTCGTTGGTGTGTGTGTTGCTCGTGCCAGAAGCGGCAACCAGCGAGCATTTGGAAATCTTGTCGCACTTGGCTGGCAAGTTCAACGACAAAGCCGTGCGCGATGCTTTGTTGCAAAGCCAAACAGCCGAACAAATCCAACAATTACTCAATTAAACACCGTGCAGGCTGCTTTTGAATACACAAAAAGCAGCCTGCACTATTTGTTTACAAGGAAACTCCATGCCCAGCATTTCCGTTCGCAAACTCTATCAAGACAACCAACAAAAGCTACAAATGGCGTGGACAGCAGGCACAGCAGGCGGCGACAACCGCATTAGCGTAGAAGCCGACCGCCCTGCCCTAGCTTTGGTTGGGCATTTAAACTTTATCCACCACAACCAAGTGCAAGTACTGGGCGTTGCCGAAGTTGCCTATTTGCAAAAACTGGAACAGTCCGACAATCCAACAAGCTTGGACGAATTGTTCAATTTCCCGATGGCGTTGGTGATTGTTGCCAACGATTTGCCCGTGCCGCAAAGTCTGCGCGATTATTGCCACACGCACAATGTACCGCTGCTCACGTCCGCACTGGAAAGCCCGTATCTAATGGACGTTTTGCGGATTTATTTACAACGTGTGTTGGCTGTGTCCACCGTCAAACACGGTGTGTTTTTAGATGTGTTTGAAGTGGGCGTATTGCTCACTGGCGCGTCAGGTTTGGGCAAAAGTGAATTGGCGTTGGAACTGATTTCACGCGGACACAGCTTGGTTGCTGATGACGCGGTAGAACTGCATCGCACCGCACCCGAAGTATTAGAAGGTCGCTGCCCAACCATGTTGCGCGATTTTTTGGAAGTACGCGGTTTAGGCGTATTGAACATTCGCCACATTTTTGGCGAAACCAGTATCCGCCCCAAAAAGCAGCTTAAATTGATTATCCAGCTTGTGCCTGCCGATGACGATTACATGAAAACACTCGACCGCTTATCGATTCGCACCGAAACCGAAACCATTTTGAACGTGAAAATCCGTTCGGTTGTGTTGCCTGTTGCCGCAGGTCGCAACTTGGCGGTGTTGGTAGAAGCGGCGGTTCGCAACTATATTTTGCAACTGCGCGGCAAAGACAGCACCAAAGAATTTTTGGAACGCCATCAGGCAATGATGAACAAACCCGACAGCGAGTTAAACGATGAAGATAGTATTGATTAGTGGCTTATCAGGTTCAGGCAAATCGGTCGCACTCAATTTGCTGGAAGACCACGGCTTTTATTGTGTGGACAACTTACCGCTCGCATTGATACCCGAACTGGTGCGCCACCACGCCACCAGCTGGCAAAGCAGCCTGCACACCGAAAAACTCGGCATTAGCCTAGACATACGCTCGCGCCCCAACACCAGCATGGCAAATGAACTCATCGCCAGCCTGCGCCAACAAGGACACAGCGTTCAAATTCTGTTTTTGGAAGCCGACCAAGCCGTGTTATTGCGCCGTTTTTCCGAAACACGCCGCAGCCACCCACTCGCGCAAGAAAGTGCAGGCAGCCTGCACGATAGCCTAAACCATGAACGCGAATGGCTACTGCCTTTGCGTAACTTGGCATACTGTTTGGACACCACGCACCTAACCGCACAACAACTGCGCCAGCGCGTTTCCCAATGGCTCGATGCCGACCACAGCAGCTTGCTCATCAGCATAGAATCGTTTGGCTTCAAATACGGCGCTGCCCCTGCTGCCGATTTTGTGTTTGATGTTCGCAGCCTGCCCAACCCCTATTATTTGCCCGACTTGCGCCCCTACAACGGCACACAAGAGCCGATTATTCAGTATTTAAATCAACAAGATTTAGCGCAAGAAATGCTCAATGACATCAGCCAATTCATGCAAAAATGGCTGCCCAAAATGCAAGACGAAAGCCGCAGCTACGTTACCATTGCCATTGGCTGCACAGGCGGACAACATCGTTCGGTGTATTTAACCGAACAGCTTGCCGCACGTTTGTGTGGGCAATTTCAAGTGATTACACGGCATCGGCAGATAAAATATAGTGGATTAAATTTAGATTAGGACAAGGCGACAACGACCGCCGTGTACATCTAGTACATAAGGGAGTTGGCAACGCTGTACTAATCTAAATTTAATTCACTATATCCACAAATCAAAGACTCGGACAAAAAGTGCAGGCTGCTTGAACACGCCGCAGCAGGTATCAATGAATAGAACACACAAACAAAACCGATAAATTTCATGCAAGCAGCCTGCAAAATCTTTTACAATCCCACTTCCTTTTTAACCCACATCAACCACAAGGACAAACTGTTATGTACTCAAAAAGCGTAACCATTGCACAATACGACCCAGAATTGGCAGCCGCTATTGCCGCCGAAGTAACACGCCAACAAGACCACATCGAATTGATTGCGTCTGAAAACTACGTTAGCTGTGCCGTTATGGAAGCACAAGGCAGCCAATTAACCAACAAATATGCCGAAGGTTATCCAAACAAACGCTATTACGGCGGTTGCGAACACGTTGATGTGGCAGAACAACTGGCGATTGACCGCGCAAAAAAATTGTTTGACGCAGAATATGTAAACGTACAACCGCATTCAGGTTCGCAAGCCAACCAAGCGGTTTACGCATCTGTATTGAAACCAGGCGACACCATTTTGGGTATGAGCTTGGCACACGGTGGACACTTAACCCACGGCGCGAGCGTGAACATTTCAGGTAAATTGTATAACGCGATTACCTACGGCTTGGACGAAAACGAAGTGTTGGATTACGCGGAAGTAGAGCGTTTGGCGTTAGAACACAAACCCAAAATGATTGTGGCTGGCGCGTCAGCTTACGCTTTGGAAATTGATTGGGCGCGTTTCCGCGAAATCGCGGACAAAGTAGGCGCGTATCTGTTTGTAGATATGGCGCACTACGCTGGTTTGGTGGCAGGTGGCGAATATCCGAACCCCGTTCCATTTGCGGATTTTGTTACCACAACCACACACAAAACCTTGCGCGGCCCTCGCGGTGGCGTGATTTTATGTCGTGATAATACGCATGAAAAAGCATTGAACTCTACCATTTTCCCAAGTTTGCAAGGTGGCCCGTTGATGCACGTTATCGCTGCAAAAGCCGTTGCGTTCAAAGAAGCATTAGAACCTGAATTCAAACAATACGCAAAACAAGTCAAAATCAACGCAGCAGCCATGGCGGAAGAATTGGTAAAACGCGGTTTGCGTATTATTTCTGGTCGTACTGAAAGCCACGTTTTCTTGGTGGATTTGCGTCCTAAAAACATCACGGGTAAAGCAGCCGAAGAAGCGTTGGGCAAAGCACATATCACGATTAACAAAAACGCGATTCCAAATGACCCTGAAAAACCGTTTGTAACATCAGGCATTCGTGTTGGCGCAGCAGCGATTACTACTCGCGGTTTTACGGAAGCCGATGCGCGTGAATTGGCGAATTTGGTAGCAGATGTGTTGGAAAATCCAAACGATGAAGCCGTGTTGAAACAAGTGGCAGAAAAAGCCAAAGTTTTGTGCGACAAAAACCCTGTTTATGGCGCATAAAACTTAAATAGCAGCAATGTGTAGAGTGCAGGCTGCCTAGTGTTGTAGCAAACATTAGGCAACCTGCACTTTTTGTTGGATAAGGATTACTCATGTCATTTCTAGACTGCTCTCATTCCATCGCCCCGCACGACTACAATCGCTGGCTCGTACCGCCTGCCGCGTTGGCAGTACATTTGTCTATTGGGCAAATTTACGCCTATTCCGTGTTCAACGCACCTTTAACCAAACTCATCGGTATCACACAATCCGCGCCCGATGACTGGAAATTGACCACAGTTGGCTGGGTATTCAGCATTGCGCTTGCCGTGTGGTGGCGTTGGTTGTTGGTGGGCGTTCCACTGGCTTATGGTATGATTATGGTGTTCATTAAAGTATTTGATTTGTTTTAGTTGATTGAAGGTGCTGTTGCATTTTAATCAACCAATAAAATAAAGTGCAGGCTGCTTTGCCATTTTGTCTACAAAAAGCAGCCTGCACATTTTTATATCAATTATAATGAAAACGTAATTTTAATGTAATGGAGTTGTATAGTGAATTAAATTTAGATTAGTACCGCGTTACCAACTCCCTTATGTACTAGCTGTACACGGCGGTCGTTGTCGCCTTGTCTTAATCTAAATTTAATCCACTATATAAAACAGACGAGCAAGAATTACAGTTAATCCGTTTGGGTACACATTCAGAATTATTTGGCTAAAATTATTTCTATCCCACAAAAAACCATGTCTTCCACAACCGCCCAAATTATCGCCAGCTACGGTCGCCGCTACATCGTCCGCACCGACCAATCCCAAACCTACGAAGCCAGCACGCGCAGCAAACGCACCGATTATGCGTGCGGCGACTGGGTTCGCATTCAAATCATCAACCAAGAACAAGCCGTGATTGAAGCCGTGCAGGAACGCCAAAGCCTGCTCTATCGCCAAGACGCGTGGAAATCCAAGCTCATTGCCGCCAACGTATCGCAACTTTTGATTGTGTTGGCAGCCGTCCCCAGCCCCAGCGAAGCCTTGTTGCAACGCGCACTCATCGCCGCCGAAGCAGCGCACATTCACGCCATTATCGTACTAAACAAAAGCGATTTGCCCGAAACGGCTATTTGGCGCGAAAAACTTTCATTTTATAAAACATTAGGTTATGAAGTGATTGAGTTGTCTGCGCTACACGAATCCAGCGCAAGCAGCCTGCACAACGTGTTGCACGGACACACCAACATCTTGCTCGGACAAAGCGGCATGGGCAAATCCACGCTAACCAACGCGCTGCTGGGCGAACAACTGGCACGAACCAACGACATTTCAGCCGCACTGGATTCGGGCAAACACACCACCACCCACGCGCAACTGTATGATTTGGACGAACAAACCAAGTTAATAGACAGCCCAGGTTTGCAAGAATTTGGCTTACACCATTTACAGCTTGCCGATTTGCCGCACTATTTTCCCGATTTGTGCCATTTGATTGGGCAATGTCGTTTTCACAACTGCACCCACCGCGCCGAGCCAAATTGCGCGTTCAAACAAGCCGCAGAACAAGGCGAAATCCGCGCCGAACGCTTAACATTGCTGCAAAAGATTAGCGATGAGTTAGACCACTAATTGTTCGGGTTCGCTGCTATCTAGCGTGGGTATGGCGGCGCAACGCCATGAACTAAAATCATTAGATAACAAAACAAAGTGCAGGCTGCTTGTATTTGATGATGCAGGCTGCTATGATGTATCTGTTTACAGATTGTTTACAAAACTTGGCGTAAACACACGATTACAGGCAAAAGCAGCCTGCACTTTTTTATCAATATTATTATGGAGATAGGTCTATGAAACAACCCGTTCGTGTTGCCGTAACAGGCGCAGCAGGTCAAATTGGTTACGCATTGTTGTTCCGCATTGCTTCTGGTGAAATGTTGGGCAAAGACCAGCCCGTGATTTTGCAACTGTTGGACTTGCCACAAGCGCAAAAAGCCGTTCAGGGCGTGATGATGGAATTGCAAGATTGCGCCTTCCCATTGTTGGACGGCATGATTGCATCGGACGACCCAGAAGTGGCGTTTAAAGATGCCGACATCGCGATTTTGGTGGGTGCGCGTCCACGCGGGCCTGGCATGGAACGTGCCGATTTGTTGCAAGCCAACGCGCAAATCTTTACCGTGCAAGGTGCGGCGTTGAACAAAGTGGCAAGCCGTAATGTGAAAGTGTTGGTGGTGGGCAACCCAGCCAATACCAATGCGTATATTGCGATGAAATCTGCGCCTGATTTGCCAGCGAAAAACTTTACGGCAATGTTGCGTCTTGACCATAACCGCGCTGTCAGCCAAATTACCGAAAAAACAGGCAAAGCGGTGCGCGATATTGAGAAATTGTGTGTTTGGGGCAACCACTCACCGACCATGTATGCCGACTACCGCTTTGCGACCATTGGCGGCCAAAGCGTCAAAGAGATGATTAACGACCAAGAATGGAATGCCAACGTGTTCTTGCCAACGGTGGGCAAACGTGGCGCGGCGATTATTGAAGCGCGTGGTTTGTCGTCTGCGGCATCGGCAGCCAACGCGGCGATTGACCACATTCGCGATTGGGTGCTGGGTACAAACGGTAAATGGGTAACGATGGGTGTGCCATCTGACGGTTCGTATGGCATTCCAGCGGAAACCATGTTCGGCTTCCCTGTTACTTGCGAAAACGGCGAATACCAAATCGTGCAAGGCTTGGAAATGGACGCATTCAGCCAAGAATGTATCAACAAAACGCTTGCCGAATTGGAAGGCGAAAAAGATGGCGTGAAAGATTTGTTGTAATCGCTTGATTTAAAAAGCAGCCTGCACTTTTTGATTGATTCAAAGTGCAGGCTGCTTTTCTATTTTATTGATTCAATCAAAAGACAACCAAACTTCCACACGCAAGCCTGTTTCAAAGTGCAGGCTGCTTTTGAGCGTGATGTTGCCGCCATAGCGTTTAGCAATCGTGTCGGCAATGGACAGCCCCAAACCTGTTCCCGTTTCGCCGCTGCCCAAAATGCGATAAAACGGATTCAGCACACGTTCGCGTTCGGATTGTGGAATGCCGTTGCCATTGTCTTCAATACAAATCAACAGCTTATTGTTTTGGATTTGCGCTGACAGGTCAATTTGACTACCGTTTGGCGTGTAGCGAATGGCGTTGTCGACAAGGGTTTTAATCAGCGTGTAAATATCCAATTCGTTTGCCAAAATGCTGGGATTTTCGCTGGAAATCACGCCAATGTCGTGGTTTTTGGCATCGGCAAGCGGCAATAAATCTTCAATCACACGGCGCAAAATGGGCTGCACCGCAACCGATGTACGCGGTATTTCTTCGCTGACTTGCTTTACCGCGCCCACTCAATTACCGCATATGCCGAATGATTGTGAATAGACTCAAAATTTTCGCTTTCCAGCACAAAGCTATCAATGCGCGAATCTTGCTGCAAAATCGTCGCCACATCGCGCACCATGTCTTCCACAAATTTCGGGTTTTCATACGCACGTTCGGTAACAAATTTCTCGTCTGGGCGTTTGAGCAAGCCATACAGTTGGCAAGACGCTTGTTGCTCCACCCAATCCAACACTTCTTCCACTTCCACAGGCGCGTTGGTGTTCAGCGACACGGTAACGTGCGAGCGTTGATTGTGTGCACCATATTGCGAAATTTCTTTGGAACACGGACACAAACTGGTAACAGGCACTAACACGCGCAGGCTGCTTTGCGCTTTACCCTGCACGATTTCACACGACAGCGTTACATCGTAATCCAACAACGATTGAATGCCCGACACAGGCGCGGTTTTGGTGCGGAAAAACGGAAAAGTCGCGCTAATTTTGCCCGAATGTGAATCCAGTTTTGCCACCATTTGCGCGGTCAAATCACGCAGATTGTGCGCGTTGAATGCCAACTGTTGCTCTTCCATCAACGCCACAAAACGCGACATATGCGTGCCTTTTTGGTCGGCAGGCAAAAACACCGTCATCGTCAAACGCGCCACCGTGTGCTGTTCGCCCTGTGCGCTTTGCACGCGAATCGGAAAACGCAAGTCTTTAATGCCAACTTGGTTGATGGGAATGTTGCGTAAATCTTTACTACTTTGCACGTCTGCAATGGCACTCATGCGATTTATTTCCTTGTGTATATGTTGATTGCAGCCTGAGACCTTTGCAAAACCCCATCTTTTGCGCATTTCTTCGTGATGCGCTTCTCGAACGCTTGAAAATATTTCAATATTATCTGCGCGTTCTGCGATGCTATCACTTTGAACTGCACTCAAATCTGGGGTTTTGCAAAGGTCTCAGCCTGCATGTGTGTTTGAGAATGGCTGCTATTTGAAAGCGCGAGAGTATATCACTTTGCCCTGTTTTGGCATACAATCACATTCTTTGATTTTATAGTGAATTAAATTCAAACTATTACCGCGTTGCCAACTCCCTTATGTACTAGGTGTACACGGCGGTCGTTGTCGCCTTGTCCTAGTTTGAGTTTAATCCACTATGCTAATAGCTTGCGATAAAAAGTGCAGGCTGCTTTTTCTACAAAAGGACTTTTATCATGCAATTTTCCACCAAAACCATTCACGCCGCTTACGATGCAGACGAACACCAACGTGCCATTATGCCGCCCCTATATCAAAACAGCATGTTCGCCATGCACGAATTGGAAGAAAACATTCCATTTCGTTATTCGCGCCTAGCCAATCCCACGCGCAAAATTTTAGAAGACACCGTAGCCGAGCTAGAAAACGGCACACACGGTTTTGCTTTTGGCAGCGGCATGGCAGCTATTGACTGCATTTTCCGCACCTTTTTGCAACCCAACGACACCATTGTTGCTGTGTCCGATATTTATGGCGGCAGCTACGATTTGCTGCACGATGTGTACGCCAAATGGGGCGTGAACGTCATTTTTGCCGATTTAACCAAGCCCGAAAATTTGGACAAAATCTTGACAGAACAAAAAGTGAAAATGATTTGGCTGGAAACCCCGTCCAACCCATTATTGCGCGTAGTAGATATTGAACTGCTGGCACAAAAAGCCAAAGCACACGGCGCATTGGTTGGCATAGACAACACCTTTGCCACGCCCTATCTACAAAATCCGCTGGATTTAGGTTGCGACATCGTTTTCCATTCCGCAACCAAATACTTGTGCGGACATTCAGACGTGCTGATGGGCGTTGCCGTTGTCAAAGACGAAAAACTGGCAAAACCCTTGCAAAACATGATGGTGATGACAGGTGGCATTGCAGGACCGATGGATTGCTGGCTGGTGTTGCGCGGCATCAAAACGCTGTCGGTTCGCATGAAACAGCACGTTGCCAACGCACAAATATTGGCAGAACGCTTGGAACAACACCCAGCGATTGAGCGCGTGTTCTACTTGGGCTTGCCATCGCACGAACACCACGAATTAGCCAAACGCCAAATGCGCGGTTTTGGCGGCGTGGTAACGGTTTATCTCAAAAACGACACGCGCGAAGCCGTAAACAGCGTGATTAAAAACCTGCATATGCTGCAACTAGCAAGCAGCTTGGGCGGCGTGGAAAGTTTGGTCAACCATTGCTACTCGCAATCGCACAGCGGCATGGCGCACGATGTCAAAATGGCATTGGGCATTCGTGTTGGCTTGTTGCGCTTTTCGGTGGGCATTGAAGACATTGAAGATATTTATGCCGATATTGACCAAGCGTTGAATACGACTTTGTCATAAAAGTGCAGGCTGCTTGCGTATTGTCAAACAACGCCAAAACCGCTATATTTCGCCCACTTGCGCTTTATAGAGTGAATATTCGGCGCACCTAAATATTCAGCACAACAAAGGAATCAGCATGAGCTGGCTAGACAAAATTCTTCCCCCAAAAATCAAAAAATCCGATAACAAATCAGGCATTCCCGAAGGTTTGTGGAGTAAATGCGATGCCTGTGGCGCAACGCAATACGTAACCGATGTGGTTAAAAATCATCACGTTTGCCCCAAATGCGGACACCACGAAGCCCTTTCTGCGCGTGAACGCTTGGATATGTTGCTCGATGAAGAAGGGCGAGAAGAAATCGCTACCAACATCAAGCCGACCGATATTCTCAAATTCAAAGACAGCAAAAAATACCCCGACCGCTTATCTGCCGCAAAAAAAGCCACAGGCGAAGACGATGCGATTGTGGTGATGAAAGGCAGCCTGCACGGTTTGCCTGTTGTGGTTGCCGCGTTTGAATTTCGTTTTATTGGCGGTTCAATGGGTTCGGTGGTGGGCGAACGCTTTGTGCAAGGCGTGCGCCGTGCGGTTGCCGATAATTGCGCGTTTATTTGCGTTGCCGCATCGGGCGGTGCGCGTATGCAAGAAGGTTTAAGCTCGCTGATGCAAATGACCAAAACCAGCGCATCGCTGCATTTGTTGCGCGAAAAAGATTTGCCGTTTATTTCGGTTTTAACCAACCCGACCATGGGTGGCGTATCGGCAAGTTTTGCCTTTTTGGGCGACATTGTGTTGGCAGAACCCAACGCGCTCATTGGCTTTGCAGGCCCGCGTGTGATTGAACAAACCGTGCGCGAAACCTTGCCCGAAGGCTTCCAACGCGCTGAATTTTTGCTGGAAAAAGGCGCGATTGACCAAATTGTGGATAGACGCGATATGAAACAGCGTTTGGCGGATTTAATTACCTTGTTGCGCCGTCAAGAACCTGTGGTTTAATCAAACAAAATAACAAAGCAGCCTGCACTTTAATCAACCAAAAATGCAGGCTGCTTTTCCATTTCCCAGAAAAAGCAGCCTGCACTTTATTTGTTCACATTATTCACATCATCACGCGAAATCGCCACCAAAACTCATCGCGCCTGTTTCCGCGCTGCTGGTTTGGGCGCGGAATCCTGCGAACAATTCGCGTCCTACGCCGTAATGATTTTTGCTTAAATCGGCAGCAGGAATTTCACGCACTGCCCATTCTTTTTCATCAACCAAAGCGGTTAATTCGCCTGTTACCGAATCAAAACGAATCAAATCGCCTGTTTGAATTTTGCCGATGCCACCACCCATAGACGCTTCTGGCGACATGTGAATAGACGCTGGCACTTTGCCCGATGCGCCCGACATACGTCCATCTGTTACCAATGCGACTTTCTGTCCGCGGTCAAGCAAAATCGCCAAAGGTGGCGTTAATTTGTGCAATTCTGGCATACCATTTGCGCGCGCACCTTGGAAACGTACCACACACACGAAATCTTTGCCGTCCAATTCGCCGCGTTCAAATGCGGTTAAAACTTCTTTTTGGTCGTTGAACACAATCGCAGGGGCTTCAATAATGCGGTGGCTGTCTTTAACGGCTGACACTTTAATCACGCCGCGTCCGACATTGCCTTTCATCAAGCGCAAACCGCCGTTTGGCGAGAATGGGTTGTCAAACGTACGCAGAATTTCATCATTCAAACTTTGCGCTGTGGCATCGCGCCATACCAATTTGTCGTTATCCAAGAACGGCTCTTGCGTGTAGGCTTGCATACCGTGTCCAACCACCGTGTCCACATCATCATGCAACAAGCCGTTTTCGCGCAATTCGCGAATCACAAATGGCAAACCACCTGCGGCGGCAAAGTGGTTCACATCTGCCTGACCATTTGGATACACGCGAATCAATAATGGAATGATGTTGGAAATTTCATCAAAATCGTCCCAATTCAAAATCACGCCTGCTGCACGCGCCATTGCCACCAAATGCATGGTGTGGTTGGTTGAACCGCCTGTTGCCATCAAGCCAATCATCGCGTTGATGAATGATTTTTCAGACAGCATTTCGCCGATTGGTTTGGCTTTTTTGCTGCGAATGTCTTGTACCAGTTGCACGGCGGCATGACGGGTCAAGGCTTCGCGCATTGGTGTGTATGGATTAAAAAACGCGGCGGCTGGCAAATGCAAACCCATAAATTCCATCATCATTTGGTTGGAGTTTGCCGTGCCGTAGAATGTACAAGTACCAGGGCTGTGATAAGAACCCATTTCGCTTTCCAACAAGGCTTCGCGCCCTACTTTGCCTTCGGCGAATAATTGGCGAGTACGCGCTTTTTCTTTGTTGCCGATGCCGCTTTCCATTGGGCCAGCAGGTGTAAACACGGCAGGAATATGACCGCACGACAACGCGCCAATCACCAAGCCTGGTACGATTTTGTCGCACACACCCAAAAACAACGCGCCATCAAACATTTGATGTGATAAACCCACCGCGGTGCTCATCGCAATCACATCACGCGAAAACAGCGACAATTCCATGCCTTCGTAACCTTGCGTAATGCCATCGCACATCGCAGGTGTACCGCCAGCCACTTGGGCGGTTGCACCGTGTTTTTGCGCTTCGTCTTTAATCCAATCGGGGAAATCTTTGAATGGCTGATGCGCGGACACCATGTCGTTGTATGCCGTAATGATGCCTAAATTGGGGACATCGGGTTTTTGCATTTCAATTTTGATGCTTTTGGGCATAGAAGCATAACCGTGCGCCAAGTTGGAGCAGCCCAGCTGGTCACGTTCCAGTTTGCCTTGTTGTTTGAATGCGCGAATGCGAGCCAGATAGGCTTCGCGTGTAGGTTTGCTGCGCTCAATAATGCGTTGTGTGATTTCGGCTAGTTTTGGGTGGAGTGATTTCATTGCGGATTCCTTATCAATAACGTGTAGTATTGTAACCGATATAAACAAAAAAAACAGCGTAAATCTGCCTTTATTTGGGTGGGTTTATGGTCGTAATTGTAGTTTTGTTACCAAATAAAGTGCAGGCTGCTTTGCGTTGTTGATTTAAATCAAGCAGAACAAAAAAGATTTATGCAAATTAAGGTTAAGGGCTATAATTTTCATCTAATCTTAATCAATAAATAAAAGGATTGAAATTATGCAAACCACTCGCCGCCGTTTTATTGGGATTACCGCTGCCGTGTCCGCTGCTGCTTTGTTGCCAACGCGAACTTGGGCGCAGGCGAAAACCGAACCTGTTGTGTGGCAAGGCGTGGCGTTGGGCGCAGATGCCGAGCTGCGTTTGTATCACCCCAATCGCGCTTTGGCAGAAAGCCTAATCCAAAAATCGCTTGCCGAAGTCACCCGACTGGAAAAAATATTCAGCGTGTATCAGGACAACAGCCAAGTATCGCGCTTGAACCGCGCAGGCAGCCTGCACGCGCCGTCTGCCGATTTGCTGGCGGTGTTGAACCAAGTGCAGCGCATTCATCGCATCACGCAAGGCGCATTTGACCCGACTGTGCAAGTGTTGTGGCAACAGTTCGCACAACATTTTTCGCGCCAACCCAATAGCCAAACCGCGCCCAATGTGCAGGCTGCTTTGCGCCGCGTTGGCTGGAAAAATGTGCGCGTGAACAGTCAACACATCGCGTTTACGCAAGCGAATATGGCGATAACGCTCAACGGCATTGCACAGGGCTACATCACCGACCGCATCACGCAATTGCTGCAAAACGAGGGCTTGACTTATGCGCTGGTGGATATGGGCGAAACACGCCATTTGGACACGCACAAGCAACATTTGCAACACGCCAAAATCCAAAATCCAAAAGGCAATGGCACGCTGCAAAATGTGGCGATTCCTGTGCAAAATCAGGCGTTGGCAACGTCTAGCGGTTTTGGTACGCCATTTGATGTGGCAGGCAAGTTCACGCATTTGTTTGACCCACGCACGGGCAGCAGCGCACCGCGTTATCAAAGTGTGAGTGTGCTTGCCGACAACGCGGCGTTGGCAGACGCGCTTTCTACTGCGTTTGCGGTAAGCAGCGAGAGCGAAATCCAAGCAGCGATTCAACAAACAGGCGCGAAGGCGTGGTTGGTGCTGTTGGACGGTAGTGTGAAAATGTTGGGGTAAATAAACGTCAAAGCAGCCTGCATTTTGTAATCAACACAAAAGTGCAGGCTGCTTTTTATATGGTTTACAGCGTTAATTAGGTTATACTTTCGCCCACAAACCACCAATCAGAGAACACAAACATGATAGGCTTACTCATCATCACCCACGAAACGCTGGGTGCGGCATACAAACAACTGGCACAACATTTTTTTGCCAACCAAAATTTGGAGCATATCCACATCTTAAACGTGGAAACAACCGATGACCACGAAGACATTATCTCGCGCGCCCAAGCGATTTTACCCGACATCAATCGCGGCAATGGCGTGTTGATTTTAACCGACATTTTTGGCGCAACACCGTGCAATGCCGCCATGAAAATGGTATCGCCGCAGTCGGCAATGATAAGCGGATTGAACGCGCCTATGTTGATTAAGGCGGTTAATTATTCTACTCAATCCAGCCAGTTGGGCGATTTTGTGGAATTGGTCAAACAAGCTGGCATCAACGGTATTATGGCGTTTACCGAATAAACACTGTGCAGGCTGCTTTTTCATCTTTCAAGGAATTTCCATCATGCAAACCCAAACCGTTCAAATCATCAACAAACTTGGTTTACACGCGCGCGCGTCCAGCAAATTCACGCAAACGGCAGCGCAATTTCAAAGCGAAGTGTGGGTATCGCGCAATGGCAAGCGCGTAAACGGCAAAAGCATCATGGGCTTGATGATGCTCGCCGCCGCACAAGGCACAGAAATCGAAATCGAAACCAACGGCGCAGACGAACAAGCCGCCATGACCGCGTTGTGCGCCCTAATTGCCGACTACTTTGGCGAGGGAGAATAAGCATGATTGTGTTACACGGTTACGCAGCAGGCAAAGGCATTGCAATTGGTCGCGCCCGATTGGTGGTGCGTGGCAGCTCCGAAGTGCCACAATACCACTTGCACGAAGCCGAAATCGCCAACGAAACCGCCCGTTTTGAAACCGCGATTAAAGCCACACGCAAGCAACTGGAACAGCTCCGCAGCGCCATTCCCGAAAACGCTCCAACCGAATTGGGCGCGTTTATTTCGCTGCATTTGATGCTGCTGACCGATGTAACCCTATCACGCGAACCTGTTGATATTATTGAACAACAAAAAATCAATGCCGAATGGGCGTTAAAAATCCAAACTGACCATTTAAGCCAGCAATTTGACGCGATTGACGATGATTACTTGCGCCAACGTAAACAAGATATGTTACAAGTGGTTGAGCGTATCCAAAAAAATCTGGTCGGACAAAACACCGAAATCGTGTTCGGCGAAAACTTGTTGGACGACACGATTTTAATCGCCCACGATTTGTCGCCAGCCGACACGGTGTTTTTTAAAGATGCCAAAATTGAAGGCTTTGTCACCGACATGGGCGGGCCAACCAGCCACACGGCAATTTTGGGTCGCAGCCTAAACATTCCGTCTGTGATTGGCACAGGCAATGCGCGGCAACTAATTTCGGAAAACGAATGGGTGATTGTGGACGGCATGACAGGCGTGCTGATTATCAACCCAGACGAAATCGTGTTGGCAGAATATCGCCGCCGTTTAAAAGAGTTCAAAACACACCAAAAAGCCCTGAATAAACTGAAAAAAACCGCCACCACCACCGAAGACGGCGAAGAAATTGAATTACTCGCCAACATTGAACACATGGACGACATCAAAGCCTTGCACAATATTGGCGCAGACGGCGTGGGCTTGTTGCGTACCGAATTTCAGTATTTGAACCGCGATTCGCTGCCCACCGAAGACGAGCTGTTCCAAACGTATAGCGAAATGGCGAAAAAACTCAAAGGCAAGCCTCTGACCATTCGCACCGTGGATTTGGGTGTGGACAAAAATCCACGTTGGTTTGGCAACAACGGCACGCCCAATGCTGCGCTCAACCCAGCTTTGGGGCTAACGGGCATTCGCTTGTGTCATGCCGAACCTGTCATGTTCCGCACCCAAATGCGCGCGATTTTACGCGCCGCCACACATGGCAAATTGCGAATGATGTTCCCGATGATTGCCAGCTTGTCCGAACTCAAACAATCGCTGATGCATTTGGAAACCGCCAAACGCCAGCTAACCGAACGCGGCGAGACGTTTGCCGATGTGGATATTGGCTGCATGATTGAAATCCCATCTGCCGCACTGACTGTATCCAGCCTGCTCAAACTAGTGGATTTTGTGTCTATTGGCACAAACGATTTGATTCAGTACACGCTATCGGTAGATAGAAGCGATGATGCTGTCAGCTATCTTTATCAGCCAGCGCACCCAGCCGTGTTGAAGCTGTTGGCACACATTATCCGCACCGCCAATCGCATGAACAAAGGCGTGTCGGTGTGCGGCGAAATGGCGGGCGATGCGACATACACTCGCTTATTGCTCGGCTTGGGCTTGCGTAAATTCTCCATGAATGTGGGCGATTTATTGAGCGTGAAAGATGTGGTGTTACGCAGTCATACCGAAGATTTAGAAACTGACATCATCAAGCTAATTCGCAACGAAGACCCTGATAAAACCACGGCTTTGTTAAAAAAATTAAATGAAATGTAAAAGTGCAGGCTGCTTTTGCGCTACAATTAAAAAGCAGCCTGCACTTTAATCATACAAAGGACAAACATCATGGAACAAAATATCTGGCAACAAAAATGGGTGGTTGGCAACTGGAAAATGAATGGACAGCTACACAGCAACAACAGCTTGGTACACAAACTCCGCAGCCTGCCAGCCGCCGATAGCGTGTGCATTGGCATTAGTCCGCCAACCGTTTATTTATCGCAAGTACATCACGCCGTGCAAATTGTGTTGAACAACAAAATCCACATTTGCGCCCAAGACGTGAGCCGTTTTGCCGACAAAGGCGCGTACACAGGCGAAGTGTCCGCCGAAATGATGAAAGACGTGGGCGTGGATATTGTGTTAATCGGACATTCCGAGCGCAGTTTGTATTTCAACGAAAAAAACGACATTCAACGCCTAAAAATTGAAAACGTGTTAAATGTGGGCTTGATTCCGTTGCTGTGCGTGGGCGAAAGCCTAAAAGAGCGCGAAGACGGTCGCGAAAAAGAAGCCGTTGCCTACCAATTATCCGTATTCAAAGGCTTGAAAACACAAAACTTTGCCGTAGCATACGAACCCGTTTGGGCGATTGGCACAGGCAAAGTTGCCACCAAAGAACAAATTGCCGATATGCACCAGTTTATCTACAACGAAATCTTGTCATTGTGCGGCAATGATGCTAACATTCGCATCCTTTACGGTGGCAGTGTGAACGACAAAAACGCTGCTGAAATTTTTAGCGTCCCTTATGTAGATGGTGCATTGGTGGGTGGCGCATCGTTAAAATACGAGTCATTTACCGCGATTATCAACGCGGCACAAGAAGCATAATTATGGAAGCGTTTAAAACAATTATTTGGATTATTAATATTTTCTCGTCGTTGAGCATTATCATTTTGGTGTTGATGCAAAACGGCAAGGGCGCAGACGCGGGCGCAAGTTTTGGTAGCGGTTCGGGCAGCGCACAAGGTGTGTTCGGTTCAGCAGGCAATGCCAACTTTCTGACGCGCTTAACAGGCATTTGCGCTGCCGTGTTTTTTGCATCGTGCTTGGCTTTGTCGTATGTACACTCGCACAGCGGCAAAACAGGTACACTAGATTTTAGTGATGTACAACAAACCACCACAACACAGCCTGCAACTAGCACAACGACTGCACCTGCAAGCGTTGCATCGCCAGCAGCCAGCTCTGCACAATAATTCAAATTTAGCCGACATGGTGAAATTGGTAGACACGCCATCTTGAGGGGGTGGTGAGCCTAGCTCGTGCGAGTTCAAGTCTCGCTGTCGGCACCAGCCAAAGAAAAAACCGCCTGATTTTCAGGCGGTTTTTTTACATGAACAGCCATGAACCACAATGAACAAAACCACTATGAATAAAGGCTTTCAGGTACATTAGCCAACTCATTTTTTTCTGATAAATAGCCAACTGTCATAAACCTTGATGAACTTGAATTAACCGAAAAATTACGGTACTTTTTACGGTATCTCAAAAAAGCACCGTAAAAGTACCGTAAAAACTAATTTAAGTTGTTGAAACTATGAAACTAAATGACCAGCAAATCAAAAAAGCAAAACCGCATGAAAAGCCGTATAAATTAACTGACGATAAAGGCTTGTATTTACTTGTAAAACCAAATGGCGGTAAATATTGGCGATTAGATTACACGATTGATGGTAAGCGACAAACTTTGTCTATTGGCACATACCCCACAATCACGCTATCACAAGCGCGAGAAATCGCCATGAATGCACGAAAGCAGAAAGCCAACGGTATTAGTCCCAGCCAAGCCAAACAACAAGCCAAAGCCGAGCGCAGAGCAGCGCAACTAAACACCTTTCAGGCAATCGCTATGCAATGGCATACAGCGAACCTGCATCGCTGGAAAGACCACAATGCAGCGCGAATATTTAACCAACTCAAAAAAGACGTGTTCCCTTATCTTGGTAGTAAGCAGCTCAATGAGATTAGCGTAGCCGATGTAAAAGCCGTATTAGCGCGAGTGGTGGAACGCAACGCCACCGCTACCGCCGAAAAAATCCGCCAATGGATAGCAGCCATTTACGCGCACGCAGCCATTTTGGAAATGACCGACCGCAACCCTGCTGCCGTATTGCGTGGCACATTGGCACGAACACAGCCCCAACATTTGCCAGCCTTACCAGAGAGCGAATTAACCGAGTTCTATTTCAGGCTGCTTACAGGAAACATTACCCAGCAAAGCCGAATTGCAATGCTACTGCTTATGCTGACATTTGCGCGAAGCACCGAATTTAGGGGCGGACAATGGCAAGAAATAGACTTCACAGCGCGAACATGAATAATCCCAGCCTAGCGCATGAAGCACGAAAAGAACAAACCCAAGCCACCGCACCTAATACCGCTTTCAGATTGGGCAATGGAGCTGCTAACCGAGCTACGCGAGCTAACAGGACATACCCCCTATTTATTTCCGAGCAGAACCGCTAAAACAGGCGTGATTAGCGAAGTAACGCTCAATACCATCATAAAAAGGTTAGGTTATGGGGGTATCGCTACGCCGCACGGATTTAGAAGTCTAGCCAGCAGCATTTTAAACGAGCGCGGATTTAACCCCGATGCCATAGAGCGACAATTAGTGCACATTCCCAGCGATAAAATCCGAGCTGCCTACAATCGCGCCGAATATTTGGCAGAGCGCACCGAGTTTATGCAATGGTATTCAGACCATTTGCGCGAATATTTCAACAAAGCGTTACACAATATTCAGGCAGCCTGAAAGTCAAATAACACGCCCCACGCATTGTGGGGTGCCTATTTTGCATCAACATTTTTCATGAAAAATACTTAAATTGTTAATTTAAGTTAAATACAACTAATTTGCCGTTAAAGGCAATGATTAGCAAGCAATAAGAAATAAATAAATATACAAGCAATAAGCAGCATAAAATCAAATCATTGCAACCAAGAGCAAGTGTCAGCAATCTATTATCAACATATTAGCAACTAATGAGCAATCAATTTGCTTATTTTCTATATTCAATCTCTAAATACACTAAAAATCAAAAGATGCAGGATAGGCACAACGTGCCAAAAATCATCATAAATTGATGATTTTTAAATTCCGCATTCGCGAAAACGCCCTAACGGGCTACAAAATTTTACATCAAGAAAAATCAGAAACTGTTGATTTATAAATACTTTTGTGTAGAATTTGTGAAATTGAGTAAACAGAGATGAACGATGAGTAACCAACTGATTAGGGTGAAAGAGCTGGCAAAATTGCTTTGCGTGTCTGATACGATTATTTGGAATTGGGTTAATCCGAACAACCGCCGTTATCACCCCGAGTTCCCGAAACCCATCAAAATTAGCCCAAATGTAACCGCGTGGCGAAAGAGCGAAATCACCGCTTATTTAGACCAGTTAGCAGCCGAGCAGCAAAACCCCCTTGACAAACCCACCAGCAAAGGGCAATAATCGCGCCGTTGCGTTCAATAGCGCAACCAGCCGTAGGAAGCTGAACACAATAGGCAAATAGCCGTCAATGTAATTATTTGAATTACAATGCGGTTTTTTATTTGCATTCCCCTTGTTGTACCTATTTTCTGACTATGGCAGACAGGGGCAAAGTGGGCTTATGCCCACTGGTTCTATTGTGCCAGTTTCCTACTCTTTGCCCTTTGTCTGTCGCCCACCGTGTAGGAACGGAAAGCGACTATTAGCCACAGTAGAAAAGGTACTCAATCATGTATGACATTCCCCCAGCTCATTTACCTGCTGATTTTGCAGAATCTAATCTTTCCCAAAATTTGTACATTGCTCATGGCGACACCGTTTATTTGAGTGATGTTTTTGTGTTGAACAACGCTGCTATTTTAGAAATTAGCCGTGTTGCCGATATGTTGGCTACGCTTGGTTATTGCATTTCTGCTGATGACAAACACAAACAAGCACTTCTCAATACGTTGCAATTAGCAGCCGAGCTGTTAGAACGCACTATTAACCCGACACACCATTACTAATTTCAGGCAACCACATTCCTGCTGCCTGAAAACCGCGTACACGCAATTTCACGGCGTGGGAATGCGTTTACCTATCCGAAAGGAAAACGCAATGAAAACGCATCAATTCCCCCATTTTCACACCAAACAAACCGAGCTGAACGGCAATATTCAGGCTGCCTTAAATCCTATGCCGTTTGGCAGCTCCCCCATGATGAACGCCGATGAGTGGCACGAAGCAGAAACCTTGCAAGAGATGCAAATGGTTATCGCATTGGCTGACTTGCTGAAAACATTGGAAAAATCATCATGAAAAATGAATTTGAAGAAATCATCTTGCAACCGCGTTACGAATGCGACCGCACAGGCGTTTATTTTGTGGACGTAGTAACCGACAAAGACGGTACGAGCAGCGAAAAAGCCCCCTTGCGCTTATCCGATTGCATTGAACTCATCGGACGCGGACGCGACCAAGACGGCAGCCATTACCGCATTATTGAATGGCGCGATTATTTGACCCAACAAACACGCGTGATTGCGTTGCCGATGGCAGAAATTGGCGCGAACTGGCAAGGCTTGTTAAAACACGGCTTAACCGTGCATTCAGGACGGCGTAAACGCGAATTATTAGCCGACTATTTGCAAACCAACGGTTTACACACGCCCTACATCGTTACGCAGAAATGCGGTTGGCAAGGTAAAGCGTACACGCTGCCAAACGGCGACATTATCCGCCCCGACAACCAACACGCCGAGCGCATTATTTACAATGGCGATACGAGCCAAGCCCATGCCTACACCGTTTCAGGCAGCCTGAAAGACTGGCAAAGCCAAGTGGCGCAATATGCAGCAGGTAACAGCCGTTTACTGTTGGCATTAGGCACGGCGTTAGCAGCTCCCTTGCTGGCATTGGTCGGCGAGCAGAACGGCGGTTTTCACATCTATGGCGACAGTTCAGACGGCAAAACCACCGCAGCGTTAGTGGCGTTATCCGTGTTTGGCAATCCGCAATCCCTTAAAATGACTTGGCGCGGAACAGATTTAGGCTTTTCCAATGCTGCTTTATCAAGAAATGATGGTTTACTTGTGTTGGACGAAATCGGCGAAGCCCACCCCAAAACCATCAGCAAAACCGCGTATTCAGTCATCAACGGTAAAAGCAAAATTCAAGGCGCAAAAGACGGCGGAAACCGAGCAGCGCAAGAATGGCGCATTCTGTTATTTTCAACAGAAGAATACAGCATGAACGCCTACATGAATGCAGCAGCCGAAAAATGGGAAGCAGGGCAAGCCGTGCGATTGCCGAGCATTCCAGCAGCCACCGAATACGGTATTTATGAGAACTTGCATGAGTTTTCAGACGGCGCAACGCTTTCCGAGCATTTACAGGCAGCCACTCAATCGCAACACGGCGCAGCAGGGCGCGAATGGATTAAGCAATTAGCCAACACGCCCACAGAGCGCGTTCAAGCTGCTTTAAACGCGTTTATGACGACTTTGCCGAGTTTGGACGGACAAGCGCGAAGAGTAGCAAAACAGTTTGCGTTAGTGGCAGCCGCGTTGGAGCTGGCAAGCGGTATCACAGGTTTAGCGAACGGTGTAGGCATGACAGGCGTGAAACAATGCTTTGACGATTGGTTACAGCTTAACGGCACAGGTAAACAAGAAGACCGCCAAATCATTAAACAAGCCGTCATGTTCATGCAGTTGCATTCAGGAAGCGAACGGTTCGCCAGTTGGAACAGCGAATTTACCAACCGAGAACACGCAGGCTATCGCAAAACATCGCAAGTAGAGCCTACGGAGTATTGGATTATCCCGAACGTGTTTGAAGACGAAATTTTGCAAGGCAAAGACCCACGCAAAGGGTGTGCGGTTTTACATGGTATCGGCTGGCTGAAAAAGAACCCGAGTGGGGCGCGTTGGAAAATTCAGCGTTTTGACAAAGGGCGGTTTTATGTATTGGTGGGCGAAATACCCCCAGATATGCCCGAAGATTTAGAATAATCAAGAAAAAGGCATAACTATTCAGATAGTTACGCCTTTTTTGTATTTTTTGGTTCACAGCAGTTTATCAAGAAAAAATTACTCTGCGAAAAAAAAGCGTTTTTAAGTGGTTATGTGGTTATTAACACTTTATCTTTTTGAAAATAAAAGAAAATTTGATATATCCATACTGGTTATTTAGTGGTTATGAACTGGTTATGACTGGTTATATATTTATATTCAATAAGTTATAATGTAAAGAAAATAGACAATTTCCACGCATAACCATTAACATAATTTTACTGGATATGACTTTTTTCATGAAAAACAGATAATTAACCTACTTATAACCACATAACCACTTAAAAACAGTTCTTCTGCTTATATATACACAAAATTTCTTTTTTTGATAAACTACCGTGAACCAGCAGAACTGTAAATCTGTGCAGATAAAATCAACAGAGCTGAAAATGGGAGCTGCTTTTTTATCAAGAAAAAAAGGGCGGTTTAAGAACCTGTATTCACAAACAACTATTTGATAAATTTTAATATTTGTGAAATATACCCTAGTTTAACAAAATTTTCAGCAGATAAATTCGTCTGCTCAAAATCTTTTGCTAAACGTCGAGACCAAC
>NZ_FOJK01000046.1 GCF_900111845.1 Kingella kingae ATCC 23330
CTTTCATCATTCATGTTGGTATGTTGATGAGGGTTTACTGAATGGAATGTAAACGATGTCTTCGGGTTGTGATGTAAACTATGTTATCAGGTTGTACCCATTTTGTTCCCTCTCCTTTGGGAGAGGGTTAGGGAGAGGGAAAGGCGTTTCACATTAGTAAGTTAGTTTAATGCGACGATTTTTCCCTCTCCCCAGCCCTCTCCCAAAGGGGAGGGAGTTAGATTGTCGCAACACTAAAAGCAGCCTGCACTTTTTCTATTTATACCAAGCCACAATGCGCTGTGCTGCTTCCACGCATTTTTCCAATTCATCAACCAACGCAATCCGCACAAAACCTTTGCCGGGGTTGCCGTTTGGCGTATCACGCGCAAAGAATCGCCCAGGTAAAACCTGCACCGCCGTTGCGCGATACAATTCTTGCGTAAATTTCAAATCATCGCCATCAGGGATTTGCAGCCAAATATAAAACGACGCATCAGGCAAACGCACATCAAATTTTTGGCGCAAAATCGGCAACACGCGGTCAAATTTCGCTTGATATTGGGCGCGATTTTCCGCAACGTGCGCTTCATCGTCCCACGCCGCAATGCTGGCGCGTTGCACAGGTAAACTCATCGCGCTGCCGTGATACGTGCGATACAGCAAAAACGCTTTCAGCAAATCCGCGTCGCCTGCCACAAATCCCGAACGCAAACCTGGTACATTTGAGCGTTTAGACAAACTGGTAAACATGACAATTTTGTCAAAACCGCGCCCCAATTCCGCCGCCGCTTGTAGGCAGCCAAGCGGTTTTTTGCCGTCAAAATAAATTTCCGAATAGCATTCATCAGACGCAATCACAAAACCATATTTATCTTGAAAATCAAAAAGCTGCTGCCAATCATCGCGTGTCAAAACGCTGCCAGTCGGATTGTCAGGCGAACACACAAACACCAATTTGCAACGCGCCCAATGCTCATCGGAAACGCTTGTCCAATCAGGCAAAAAGCGCGGCGCAGTCGTATTCGCGAACACAATTTCGCCACCGCCGAGCAAAGTCGCGCCTTCGTAAATTTGGTAAAACGGATTGGGGCTAACAATCACAGGATTTTCCTGTTCATTCAACACCACTTGCACAAACGAAAACAGGGCTTCACGGCTGCCGAGTACGGGCAGAATTTCCGTTTCAGGATTGAGCGTTAAGCCATCATAACGGCGTTTCAGCCAGCCTGCACACGCTTGGCGCAATTCAGGCAGTCCAAGCGTGAGCGGATATTTTGCTAATTCGTCCAACGAATTAACCAGTGCGTCTTTGATGATTTGCGGCGTTGGGTGTTTCGGTTCACCAATGTAAAGCGGAATTTCGCGCAAATCGGCTGGCGGTGTAATGCCTTGCATGGCTTCGCGTAGTCGGGCGAATGGGTAGGGTTGCAGTTGGTTTAAATGTGGATTCATGCTGATGTCTTTCGTGAAAAATAGGGCGATTATGCCACAAAGCGTAAGCCAATTGAGAGTGCAGGCTGCTATAATCCACCTTTTGTCTGTTGCGTAAAAAAATATGACTGCTTATTCCGAAAAACGCGCTTATTGGCAAGTGCTTACCTTCGCTTTTGCCGCGTTTGTGTTCAACACCACCGAATTTATCCCCGTTGCCTTGCTGTCGGACATTGGCAAAAGTTTCGCCATGCCTGTTGCCGATGCTGGCTTGATGATAACGGTGTATGCGTGGGTCGTGTCGCTGCTGTCGTTGCCGTGCATGCTGCTCACCGCCAAAATTGAACGCAAAAAATTATTGATGATTTTGTTCACGATTTTTATCTTTGGGCATATCGTGTCGGTGGTGGCGTGGAATTTTGGCTACTTACTGGCAGGGCGAATTGTGATTGCGTTGGCGCATTCGGTGTTTTGGGCGATTACGTCTGCACTCGTTATGCGCGTTGCACCTAAAGGCAAAAAGCAAATGGCGTTGGCATGGTTGTCTATGGGCAGCTCGCTCGCCACCATTTTGGGTTTGCCGATTGGGCGCACCATTGGTCAGGCGTTGGGTTGGCGCACCACATTTGGCGTGATTGGCTTGTTGGCGTTGGTGTTGATGGTAATGATGGCGCGACTGTTGCCCAAATTGCCCAGTGAAAACGCAGGCAGCCTGCACAGTTTGCCCATGCTCGCCAAACGTCCTTTGTTGGTCGCTTTGTACGCGCTCACCGTGTTGAGCGTTACCGCGCACTTTACCACATATAGCTACATTGAACCGTTTATGCGTCAAATCGCCCATTTAAGCGACAGCACCACCACTTTGATTTTGCTGGTATTTGGCGCATCGGGTTTGTTTGCCAGTTGGCTGTTTGGGCGATTGCACAAATTGCGCCCCAACACTTTTTTGTGGACATCTGCCCTGATTTTGCTCGCTTCGTTGTTGAGCGTGCACCTTGTTAGCCAATCGCAAACCGCCTTGTTTATCCAAATCTTTTTATGGGGAACAGGCATGGCAGGTTTGTATTTGTGCCTGATTATGCGCGTACTCAACTATGCGCCTGACGCTACCGATGTCGCCACCGCGATTTATTCGGGTATTTTTAATATTGGCATTGGCGGCGGCGCATTGCTTGGCGGTGTGGTGATGCAGCGATACGGTTTGCATTATGTTGGTTATGTGGGCGCGGTGTTTGCTATTGTGGGCATGATGATTTTTGCGTATGTACAACGCAAACACGGTAAAGTGCAGGCTGCTTTGTAAGTTGTAGGGTGGGATTTATCCCAGACCTGACAAGTTTTAAATAATAGCCACAATACGGTCAATGCGATTCGCAAAACGAGCTAACCATGGTTTCCAAGATTTGTAACCGTAAAGCCGTACTATGTTTAACACTAAACTAAAAACCTGTATTCACAAACAACTATTTGATAAATTTTAATATTTGTGAAATATACCCTAGTTTAACAAAATTTTCAGCAGATAAATTCGTCTGCTCAAAATCTTTTGCTAAACGTCGAGACCAACCTAAC
>NZ_FOJK01000051.1 GCF_900111845.1 Kingella kingae ATCC 23330
ATTTACGATTTGCCATTAGATGAATTTGCCGACTGGCTAGATGAAGTCAATCGGCAAATTAAGGCGAAGTATCAGAAATAGGATTAGGCGTTGCGCTCACGTTCGGCAGCAATTTCGTGCTGTAAATCGCGGCAGTAGCCGTTATTGGTGTCGGCATCATCTTTACCAAACGCAGCGCGGAATACATCGGCAATGCCAGCCAATACCGTTGCTGCAAGCAATGGCAGAAACAGCAGCAAAGCCAAAACCATTATGCCCCAAATAAAAATCATGATAAGCACCTTGTCAATAAACAAGTTTTTAACACGGAAATTATAATACATGGCTTCAGATTTAAGTTTATCTATTAGCGTGTCGGCGGTGGTTGACGGCGCATTGTCGGGTTTAACCAACATCGGCAAGGCGATGAATACGCTCAAATCCACCACCACGAATTTAACCGCTAAACAAAAGGAATTAGGCGAATCATTAGAGCGCAATAAAGACCGTTTGAGCAGTACATCTGCCGCGCATTTGTGGCGGCAATACAATCAAGTTGGTTAAGCAATTGATAAATTAACGCGCAAACACGAACAGCTTGCCAAAATCGCAGCGCGTAAAATTGGCAATCAAGAACAATGGCAAAATTTAAAAGGGCAATGGCAAAACGCAGTCTCTGCGGCTGGTGCATTGATATTGCCTGTTAAGTTGGCAATTGATTTTGAAAGCGCGATGGCAGATGTTAAAAAAGTCGTAGATTTTGAAACACCCGAGCAATTTAAGTAAATGGGCAACGATATTGTGGCGATGAGTCGCAAAATCCCCATGGCCGCGACAAAATTAGCCAAAATCGTGGCGTTAGGTGGTCAATCGGGTATTGCCCAAAACGACTTGATGAGATTTACCGACAGCGCAGCCAAAATGGGCGTGGCGTTTGATGTCTCCGCAGAAAAAGCAGGGCAATCCATGGCGGAATTGCGCTCGGCATTCCAACTTGACCAAAGTGGCGTGGAAACGCTAGCCGATAAAATCAATTATCTGGGCAATACCACACCTGCTGCTGCCAAATGCATTATGGAAATTGTGCAGCGTGTGGGTGCGTTTGGTACGGTGGCTGGATACAACACAGGTACGGTGGCGGCACTTGGCGCAACCATGCGTGGTTTTGGTATTCAAGAAGAAATGGCGGCGACCAGTATTAAAAACATGATGTTGGCACTGGTGGCAGGGGAAACCGCCACCAAAAGCCAAAAAGCAACATGGAAAGAATTAGGGTTTGACCACGAGCAAATCGCCAAAGATATGCAAAAAGATGCGGAAGGCACTACGCTGAAAGTGCTGGAAGCGGTGTCAAAACTAGAAAAATATAAACAAGCATCAACACTGAAAGAATTATTCGGTAGCGAGTCCTTGTTGGGTATTGCGCCATTTCTTACCAGCATTGATACTGTTAAGAAAATTTAGAAGGTGTGAAGAGTGCCGCCAATTTTGACGGCTCAATGAATAAAGAATATGAAGCACGTGCCGCGACTACTGCCAATAATATTCAGTTGTTAAAAAACAGTTTGACGGGACTGGGCATTACAGTTGGCTCAATATTGTTGCCAGCCGTTAATCGTTTTGTTGTTTTGTCCACCAGCGTAGTCAATGCGCTGACCGATTGGGCGCAACAGCACCCTGTTTTAACCCAAGCGATTGTCGGCACAACTGCCGCTATTTTGGCGTTCATTTCTGGCGGTTTTGTCATACGTGTGCTGGGTAATCGTATGATGGCAGTATTGCTTTCGGTACGCGGTGGTTTTGCTGCTTTAAGTGCTAGCATTACTGCGGTTCGTGCAGTCATGCAAGGTGGTGTAGCGTTATCCTCGCTTGAAGGCAATTTAGGTAAGGTAATACGAGCGTTTACAACTGTTCGTACAGCGATTATGGCATTTAGTTTATCTTCCGCAATGGCTTTTGCCCCTGTATTGCTGGCGATTGCAGCGGTCGCGGCCGCAGCAGCGTTGATTTACATTTACTGGAAACCGATTAAAGCCTTTTTTATTGGCTTTTGGGACGGTTTTAAAGACGGTATTGCGCCCATTATGCCTTTGCTGGAAATGATAGGGGCTGGCTGGAAAGGTTTATTTGATTTGGCTGTGGCATTTGTGCAGCCGATTATCGCGTGGTTTCGTGAGCTGGGTTTGGTTAGCGAT
>NZ_FOJK01000050.1 GCF_900111845.1 Kingella kingae ATCC 23330
CGCATTCAGCACAACCGCAAAACGGGCGATATTTTGATTAAGACCAGTGGCACGGTTACGATTGATGCCGATTGTGTGATACAAAAAACGCTGGCGGTAAATGGCTTGCTGACTTACACGGCTGGTATGGCAGGTTCAGGTGGTGGCGGTGCAGCCGCAACGATTTCAGGCAGCTTGAAAGCAACAGGCGATATTACTGCTGGCAATATTTCGTTGCAAAACCATACTCACATGGAGCAAGGAGATGGTGCGCCAACTTCTGCCGCGCAGTAATCATTTTTGTAAACACGTTGTCAAAAATAGCCAAATTTCCCGACATCGGGAATTTTGTCCCCCAAGTCCTACGGATTGCGGCAGGACTTTTTTTAATGCGCGTTAAAAGTCAATATGCCGTCTTAAAGCCATAATCACACCATGAACTACGAACACCCCATTTCCCAACATTGGCAGCTCGCACAAGGCGGACACGGCATCACGCAAGGCGCGGACGACATTGATTTATGTATCCACAATATTTTGTCCACGCGCAAAGGCGCAGACGTATTACGCCCCAATTTCGGCTCAAACCATTTTGATTATTTGGACACGCCCGAAGACATCTTCGTGCCAAACGTGGTGCGTGAAATCACGCTGGCGATTCAAACATGGGAAAAACGAGCCGTAGCAGAACGCGTACGATTTAGCGGCAACGCCCCACACATCACGATGATTGTGGAATGGCGAATCGCGAACGACATCGCCAGCGAACTCTATCAAACCCAAATTTACGCAACAGGAACAGCAACATGAATGTGAGCGATTTAAAACGCGAAGAAGTCAAAATCGTGGACGACAACCCTGAAACGGTGTTGGCGGAAATGATTGCGGATTACGAATCACGCACAGGCAAAACGCTGCAACCTGCCCACATTGAACGCTTGCTGATTAACACATTCGCCTACCGCGAAACGCTCAACCGCCAGCAAATCAACGAAGCCTATCGGCAACAACA
>NZ_FOJK01000037.1 GCF_900111845.1 Kingella kingae ATCC 23330
CGATTAAAGCATTTTCGTGCGCTGGCAACACGGTACGATAAATTAAAACGTAATTATGAAAGTACCGTGTCATTAGCTTGTGCTTTGATTTGGTTGAAATTATAGCTAAAATGTCATTAGCCCCTAGCAGCAAAAACCAAAGCTGCAAACTTTCGTAAATTGTTGGTAACAACTTTTATTGAAAAATAGGCAAATTAAATTATATTTAATTTGCCTATTTTTATTCAATCCATACGAACATTTCTATTTATGACAATAAAGAAGCTGCCAAAACTGGGGTTGAAGTTTGTTGATCAATATTATTCAGGCTGCTTGATGTGCCAGTTGCTACACCAAATGATGCCATTGCATGCACCATTTGGTTAGACGCGCTTATATAGCTTGCTACTTGATCTGCTGTAGCTTTTTTGCCATTGGCAAATTCAAATGTTTTTAATACATCTCGCCCACCTTGGAACCAATCTTTAATAGTTACACTGTCTCTGCTATTGCTTACAGATAAGACTAAGTCGTTACCATTTTGTTTCACGCCGCCTGTTTTATTTAACACAGCATCCATATTAATGCCTGCAAAACGCAAGGTATCATTGCCACCACCTCTAGTAATAATAGTATCGTGACCGCCTGCTTTGCTAAATACATAGGTATCGTTACCTTTGCCACCAATCAAGGTATTATTACCACGGTTGCCAGTAATTACATTATCTAAATCATTACCTGTGCCAGAAAGATTTGCTTTACCAACTAAAGTCAAGTTTTCTACGTTGGCACTTAATGTGTAGTTTACGCTGCTAATAACAGTGTCTTTGCCTTCGTTAGCAGCTTCGGTTACAGTGTCGCTTGTATTATCAACAATATAAATATCATCGCCTCTACCACCAGACAATTGATCTACTCCTTCACCACCATCCAAAGTATCATTACCTAAATCACCAAAAATAGTATCATTGCCTTTGCCGCCAGTAATGATGTTATCAGCATCATTACCTCTCAAAGTGTCATTAAACGCAGAACCAATCAAATTTTCGATTTGTGTACCATAACCAATAAACGATTGACCTGTTACTTTGTGACCTAATGTATCTGTAATCAAATGGCTGGTTTTTGATCCGATATAGTTCCAAGAACCTGGTGTTAAATCCACAGTCACTTTATCTTTAGCATCAGATGCATCGAACGTATCAATACCCGAACCATCCCAAATATAAATATCGTTACCGACTTTATCTTTGTTGTATGCTTTAAAGCGATAAGTATTGTTACCACTATTTTCAGCTTTATTCACACCATAGCGATAATGCAAAGCTGCTAAGTCAAAAATTTGTAAACCTTGACCTGTTTGAATAACATTCTGATTACTATCACGAAGGTCTTTATACGACATGACAGAGTGTCCAGAGTTTTCTTCACCGTCTGGCAAATATGGACCTTCCGCCTTACCATTTTGGCCATTGTAGTTACCCGTATGTTTAAAGCCTAAGCTATGACCAATTTCGTGTACCAATGTGCCGTATCCGCCATCAAACCAACCATTGCCATAAGGTACTTTTAATGTGCCTTTGCTTAAAGCTTTATCACCTGCATACAACAAGCTATTGATATGCACATCACCACCATAATAAGCATAACCTGCAGTCATACTGACGCCTGCATTTTGTGCTTCTTCTGAGCCAATAGCAGTAGTTTTATTATGTCGTGCTGTGCGGTGGAAACCACCACAACATAAACACATATTTTGCGTGGTCGGCATTAAGTTTGGCTGGCTAGATTTCACAGAATTGTAAACAACTGTACCAGGTTCATTATGATTTCTCAAATCATCAAAATAGAAGCGGAAATCGGCATTACCTTTATCTAATTGATCACCTGAATCTAATACTTCTTCAAAAGTGATATTGGCATATTTTGCATATTCAGCCAAAGCATCTCGAACAGCTTGTTTTTGTGTAACCGAGAATTCTTTGAAATTAGTTTCACCATTGTAGTTTCTCAACGCGAAACTATAGCGCACAACAATACCTTTACCTGGCCCTGCCCATTTACCTTGCAATTTTGGACCTAGTTGGTCATCGCGCACATAATAGCTTGTTCTTGGTGCTCGAGCATATGTTTTCGTGGTTGGATATAAATATCCACGGCGACTATCATCAGAAATAGAAATTGAATCCACAAAATAAGGCGTTACTACTTGTCCTTTATCATTAGCATGCTTGCCGCTTACGTCATGAATAGCAGTAAAATTATAAATACTTGATAATGTTACAGGTTTATCACCATTCTTAGTGGTCAAAATCACTTCAATTGCGCCATCTTTATCTGCTGCTAGCTCGCTCCCTTTAACCGTTAACGAGAATTTATTACCTTCACTAACTGTAACTTTTTGTTTTTTATTGTTGATATTCAGCTCAACAGTATCGCCTTTCTTAGCTGAACCACCCACACTACCAGTCAATTTAACATCGCCTTTAGTTTCGGCATAATTCAATAAGTCATCACCTGTTATTGCATCCAATGTTAACGTTGCTGTACTCACGGTAGGTTTAGGCATTATAGATGCAATGGGGGCTGCAGTTTCAACTTTATACGTATCAGTTGCTTTTACGCTTACTGCTTTGCCTGTGCTGTCTTTGCTGTTCAATACAGCTTCAATTGTGCGGTCTTTATCTGCTGCTAAATCTGAACCGTTTACCCCAATTGAGAAGGTGTTTTTGTTGTCAACTTTGCCTGTGTATTTTTTGCCATTGATAATTAAGGTTACTGTATCGCCTGCTTTAGCACTTCCGCCTACTTTACCTGTTACATTCAATTTTCCTTTAGCTTCTGCTAAAGATACGAGGTCATCACCAGCAACTTTGGCATCTAAAGTGATGATTGGATTGATAACTGCTGGTTTTGGTTTGGCTACTTCAACTTTATACGTATCAGTTGCTTTTACGCTTACTGCTTTGCCTGTGCTGTCTTTGCTGTTCAATACAGCTTCAATTGTGCGGTCTTTATCTGCTGCCAAATCTGAACCGTTTACCCCAATTGAGAAGGTGTTTTTGTTGTCAACTTTGCCTGTGTATTTTTTGCCATTGATAATTAAGGTTACTGTATCGCCTGCTTTAGCACTTCCGCCTACTTTACCTGTTACATTCAATTTTCCTTTAGCTTCTGCTAAAGATACGAGGTCATCACCAGCAACTTTGGCATCTAAAGTGATGATTGGATTGATAACTGCTGGTTTTGGTTTAGTTATTATAGCGGTAGTGTCTACTTTAAACTGAGTTTGTTTCGTATAACGATATGTTGTATTTCCTACTTTGGTTACAATGGACACCTCAATTAATTTATCTTTATCTTCAACTAATTGGTTACCCGAAACACTAATAGAAAAAGTTTTATTAGCAGCTACTTTACCAGTATAATTTTTACCATTTACAGTAACTGTTACCACGTCGCCCACTTTTGCGGTACCACTTACCATACCAGTAATGGCAATATTGCCTTTGGCTTCTTCTGCAGAAATAATATTATCCGAAGTTAAATTATTTAGCTTAAATATTGGGTAATTACTTGAAATACCTAATGCTTTATTAGAGGTACTCATAAATTCTTCCTTATTCAAATGTTTCAAAAAAATCCTTAATAGGACAAGTCAGAGAATCATGCCTATTACATTAGACTAATGTGTATGTAATATACGTACATGAGTATAACATACTTAACTAAGAGTGTGTTAAATTAGCACTCTTTTCAAACAGATTTGTCCAAGTAAGAACCTGTATTCACAAAAATGATAAAAATTTAGAATGACGATACAAGCCTATCATATCGCCATTTAAACAACTATTTATATGATTGCGTACCCACTGCGCATCGTCTTGCGACCATTGCGACTGCGATGGCGTGTGGGCGAGAAAGAAGTTGCGGACGCGTTCAAATGTTGGCCTGGTATCGTGAACATATGACCACAACGCGCCTGATTTACCGATGCCTAGATTTTCAAAGGCTGGCAAATAGCGTTTGACGAATAGGCGCATATCTTGCGCGTGTATCAGCAGCCGACCAATGGAAAGTATCAGCTTGTCATCTACTATTGTATTGGCAAACTGGGCAGCGCAGGGGCAGACCTGACAAGTTTTAAATAATAGCCACAATACGGTCAATGCGATTCGCAAAACGAGCTAACCATGGTTTCCAAGATTTGTAACCGTAAAGCCGTACTATGTTTAACACTAAACTAAATAATATA
>NZ_FOJK01000040.1 GCF_900111845.1 Kingella kingae ATCC 23330
TCTGATAATAGCGCACCTTTTGCCTCAACTGCATTGGGTGGCATTAGCCGATTATCAAAATGGTGGATTGATTTGGGTATTCGCCCCGAACGAATTAAACCAGCACACCCAGAGCAAAATGGGCGACCATCAGCTCTTTTTGATACTGTTCAAAAGATTGCATAGCTAATTTTGCATCAACATTTCTCCCATAAAATTCAGAAATCTTCCCATTCGGCGAACCTGCGTCCACTCGAATAGCCCTAAACAAACCATCAGAAAATAACTTTCTCATATGTTTTGTTAAAAGATAACTGTCGCCAAACGGTGCAATCCAATCGATAAACCAATATCGATCGCCAGATTGCCAATCTTCCAATTTAAGAGAAGTAACATCATTGATGTATTTCACTTCCGTTTCTAAATTCAACCTTGCCCAACTGCAATAGGCAATAGGCATCCCATCTCGAACCAACAATACATACTGTTGCGTTTCAATAGCTGGAATAACATTGGTTGAAAAAAGCGATAAAGGCCAATTTTGGTGTAATTCTGAATTTGTCCATAACCACGCGATGCTGCCTAGTTCTGAAAATTTATCCATTTGTAGACTCCTAATACTATTTTTTTAATTGATAGATTGTATCAAAAAGTTGAGTCTCTATTCTATTTAATCCAACATATTGATTAATATAAATCAAAGTATTTTATTTTTTCTAAAATAATTGCTTAGATGCGCATTTTTATTTTAAAAAATAGAAAAAAATGCATAAATAATTTCATGAAATATAAATCCTATTTGGATTTTTACTGTCTCTTATTGAAAATAACAAAAAGCAACCAAAGAATTTTGGTTGCTTTTTTGTTTTCAGGCAGCCTGAAGAATCATCAAATCATCGTTCTCTGAAACTTTCATCTATCTTAGTTTGCAATGGACTCAACAAGTAATCCAAAACGCGGCGTTTCCCTGTTTTAATCTCCGCACTCACGTTCATACCTGCGGTCAGGTTTACCGTTTTCCCATCAATATTCAAATGATTTTTATCCAGCGAAACAATCGCGGTATAAACCAAACCCAGTTGCTCATGCGTGGTCGCATCGTGGCTGATGCTTTTCACTTTGCCTGTCAGATAGCCATAGCGTGTATACGGGAAACTCTCAATTTTAATCACAGCATCTTGACCTTGTTCCACAAAACCAATGTCTTTGTTTAAAACAAGAGCCTCCACTTCCATTTTTTCATCATCAGGCACAACCACCATAATTTTTTGTGCAGCCTGAACCACTCCGCCAATCGTATAAGTTGCCAACTCTTGAACCGTACCATTGACAGGCGATTGTAACGTCATCAGTTGCTTGCGCTGCTTGGCTTTATCCGTCTGGCTGCGATATTGGTCAATTTGTTCATTAGCTTGACGGAGCGCGTCCAAAGTATCACGTTTGAGATTTTGCGTGTTCAAAGTGCGATTTTGCTCCGCTTGCGCGATGGCAGCCTGAATTTGTTGAATTTGACCGCGCGTGCTGCGTAAATCATTTTGATTGCTGACAGATTTACTTTCCTGCTCCAAATAAGTGTGTTCCGAAATAAAATTTTCAGCTTTGAGTTTTTGATAATCGGCAGTTTTTTGCTGCTCAATCGCGCCCACCGAAACCAATTTTTGCTCTTGCGCTCGTGCTGATTGCAATTCTGCTTGATGCCCTCGCAAGACGGATTGTAATTGTTCGTCTTGTGCAGCCCACGCTTGATATTGGTTTTGCGCGAGAATTTGAGCAGCCTGAAAATCGGTTTCTGAAATATGAAACGTTTTGGCAGTAGCCCAGTCCATACGCGGCGCAGTATGTGTTTGCAGCGCGTTTAATACGGATTCATAGCGCAATTTAGACAACTGCGCCGCTTGCAAAGCCTGCTCCGATTGCGCCACATCGCTATCCGTGCCGACTGCTTCTAATTCAAGCAGCGTTTCATTCGCTTGAACGTGTTGTCCATCACGAACGTGAACCGCTTTCACCACAGCCGTTTCCAAAGGCTGAATGATTTTACTGCGGCTGCCTGAAGATGTTTTACCCGATGCAGTGGCGACAATATCAATATGACCAAACCAAGACCAAACCAGTGCCAATACGGTAAACAACATAATCAATCTTGCCGCTACTTTAGGGGCAGCAGAAAGCGGCGTTTCAGTCAGCTCCAAATGAGCAGGTAAAAAAGCACGTTCATCTTCACTACGTGGCGGCGGGTCAAGTTGGTCGCGTACCGCCCATACGTTACGCCATACGGTTAGATAACGAGAGAAAAAGTCTTTTAGTGCAGAAAACCACATTTTGATAACCTTTTGATATTTTCAGGCTGCATTTTTCAGGCAGCCTGAATATTGATTTCTTTTCAGGCAGCCTGAAAAACTTACCCATTCTGTAAATCATACAAATAACGATAATATCCATCTGCTTTTTGCAATAAAGCCTGATGCGTTCCTTGTTCCACAATCTTGCCCTTATCCATTGCAATAATCCGATGCGCGTGGCGAACCGTAGATAATCGGTGCGCGATAATCAGTACCGTCCGTCCCTGACAAATCGCTTGCATATTTTGCATAATCGCACGTTCACTTTCATAGTCCAGCGCACTGGTTGCCTCGTCAAAAATCAAAATGCGCGGATTGGTAATCAACGCACGAGCAATCGCAATGCGTTGGCGCTGTCCACCCGATAAACCTGCGCCTTGTTCACCTACCATTGTGTCGTAACCTTCCGACAATTCCATAATGAAATCGTGTGCGCCTGCTAATTTGGCAGCCTGAATAATCTGTTCCAACGGCATACCTGTATCGGTTAGCGCGATGTTGTCTCGGATACTGCGATTGAGTAACACATTTTCTTGTAGCACCACGCCCACTTGTCGGCGCAACCACGCAGGGTCTGCCAATGCTAAATCGTTACCGTCCACCAAAACACGTCCGTTTTCAGGTGTGTATAAGCGTTGAACCAGTTTCGTTAGCGTGGATTTTCCCGAGCCTGAACGCCCAACAATCCCTAACACTTCGCCTGCCTGAATCTGTAAATTCAAATCCTGCAAAATCAAACGCCCATCGGCTTTGTATCTAAAATCAACGTGTTCAAAAGTAATGTCGCCTTGAATATCGGGTAACGCCAAACGCGATTGCGGATTTTCAGTCGGTGCATTCAAAATATCGCCCAAACGCGCTACCGAAATCCCCACTTGCTGAAAATCCTGCCATAACTGTGCCAAACGAATCACAGGCGCAGCCACCTGTCCTGCCAGCATATTGAACGCAATCAGTTGCCCAACAGACAATTTTCCTTCAATCACCAATCGCGCCCCAATCCACAAAGTCGCCACCGAAACCAATTTTTGAATCAGTTGCACGCCTTGTTGTCCAATCACGGCGAGTTTGGTTACTTTAAAACTGGACGCAACGTAAGCCGCCAGTTGATTATCCCAACGGCGCGTCATTTGTGGCTCAACTGCCATTGCTTTAATTGTGCCGACCGCTGTCATACTTTCCACTAAAAACGACTGATTATCGGCATTTCGCGCAAATTTGTCGTTCAATCGTGTCCGCAAAATCGGGCTGATAAATGCCGACCAAAACGCATACGCTGGCAACGATGCCATCACGACTAACGTGAGAGTCGGGCTGTAATACCACATCACTAGCAAAAAGATAAACGAGAACACCAAATCCAATACTGAAGTCAAAGCCTGACCTGTTAAAAAATTGCGGATTTGCTCCAACTCGCGTACACGCGCTACGGTGTCGCCCACGCGGCGATTTTCAAAATACGCCAATGGCAAGGCGAGCAAATGGCGGAATAGTCTCGCGCCCAGTTCCACGTCAATCCGTGAAGTGGTGTGCGCGAAAATGTAGGTGCGCAAACCGCCTAGCATAATTTCAAACAAGCTAACCACCAACAGCGCAACAGCGACCACGTCCAAAGTAGAAAAGCCGCGATGAACCAATACTTTATCCATCACAATTTGGAAAAACAAAGGTGTGATAAGCGCGAAAATCTGCAAAACAACGGACACCAGCAGCACTTCTAAAAAAATGCGGCGATATTTAATCACGGCTGGGATAAACCAAGTGAAGTCAAATTTTGCCAAGCTGCCCAACACGGATGCGCGAGATGCGACAAAAATCATTTTGCCTGAATATCGTGCGGCAAATTCGCTGGCATTGAGAATGATTGGGCGGCTTTCGCTTAAATCGTGAATAAGATATTGCGTAGCTTCGCCTGTGCCGTCTATTTTGGCGAGTAAAAAATGGTCTCCATCTTCGCGCCAAACAAGGGCGGGTAGTGAAGCCATAGGTAAGCGTGAAATGGGTTGTTTCACGACTTTGGCTTTGAGTTCCAGTTTTTTGGCAGCTAAAAGCCATTCGGTTTCGCTTAAATCATTGTTCAGGCTGCCTGAAAAATGATGAGAAATGTCAGCTGGATTGGCGGCGATACCGTGATAGTGCGCAAGGATAATTAACGCAGATAGGGCGGGTTGAGAGGTTTTATCCATATCAGAAATATTTGTCAAAAAAAGAGATAATTTAAGGGGCTGTATTAGATTAGCCCTAAATACCACACCAAATTCGCAAGATTTTAAGCTGCTCTTTTGGTGTACCAAAGTTAAAATGAAATTCGCATTCTTTCAAGAATAAAGGGAAAGATTTTCGGTCAATTCCATTATATTTTCGTAGAACGCGCTTTGCCTGATTCCAAAAATTTTCAATACCATTGATATGGTTTTGATGGTCAGCAAATAGCTCTGAATGATTGATTCTGTGATGCGTAAATTCGCTTACATCTAGGAGCTAATGACATTTTAGCTATAATTTCAACCAAATCAAAGCACAAGCTAATGACACAGTACTTTCATATGCACAGAAACCTTTTAAACTCGGATAGGTCTCAAACGCTTTTTTGCTACAAAAATACCTGCTTTTGTGTCATGAATATTGGCTGCATGAACCACAACAGACAATAGATTACCCAACGTATCAACAGCTATATGTCGCTTACGACCTTTGATTTTTTTACCTCCATCAAAACCTTTATCATGTGCGCTAGAAGCTGTTTTGACACTTTGTGAATCAATAATGGCATAAGTTGGCATCGATTGTTTTTGATGGATTAAACGTTTTTTTGAACCAATGCCAAAAGAATTCTATCCCATAAGCCTGATTGATTGGCTCTGCGATAGAAACTCCATACGGTTGAATAAGGTGGAAAATCATTGAGCAGCATACGCCATTGACAACCTGTTTTGGTCATGTACAAAACGGCATTCACTAATTGACGTTTATCCCATTTGTAGTGGCGTAGCTGGTTAAAATGTGGCTCAATCGCTTGCCATTGGGCATCTGTTAAGTCTGTTGGGTAGGATTTTCTAGTCATAAAGATATTTTATCATTTTTGTGAATGCAGGTTCTAAGAAATATATGCGTTCAATTAGAAAAACAACACGTTTTTCTAAACGCTCGCCTTACTTTGTGCCGTAAACGACAGTTATTACCCTCAATGCCAACTGTGTGTTGCTTACCAACTAGATGCCATTCTTCATTTGAAAAGACATTTAAAAATGCAG
>NZ_FOJK01000043.1 GCF_900111845.1 Kingella kingae ATCC 23330
GTTGAGTTTACCGAATTCCAATTTCCAAGAAGTTGAAAAATAAAAGTTGTGGAAAAACAGAGAATTGCAAAAAAGTTGTAAAAAAGTGCTAGAAATTATTTGACGGTTTGTGGTGAGTAGCGTATAGTTCGGTTCTTCGCTGCTACGGCGGCGAAGAAAAGAGAATAGCTGACTGATTATACAGAAGTTGGTTAAGTTTTTCAAGGTTTAGAAGTAAGAAGTTCTTTAACAGATAGATTACCGATAAGTGTGAGTGCCTGATGGTCTCACACTGCTTAAAACAGACAAGATTGTTGTTTTAGTTTTTGGTTATACCTTATGGTTGCTAATAATTGAAATAATTCTCTGTCAGTTACTTTGAAGCAGACCAGAAGTTAAGTAAGTTAGAGATTGAACATAAGAGTTTGATCCTGGCTCAGATTGAACGCTGGCGGCATGCTTTACACATGCAAGTCGGACGGCAGCACGAGTACTTGTACTTGGTGGCGAGTGGCGAACGGGTGAGTAATATATTGGAACGTACCGAGTAATGGGGGATAACTATCCGAAAGGATAGCTAATACCGCATACGCTTTGAGAAGGAAAGCAGGGGATCTTCGGACCTTGCGTTATTCGAGCGGCCAATAACTGATTAGCTAGTTGGTGGGGTAAGGGCCCACCAAGGCGACGATCAGTAGTGGGTCTGAGAGGATGATCCGCCACACTGGGACTGAGACACGGCCCAGACTCCTACGGGAGGCAGCAGTGGGGAATTTTGGACAATGGGCGAAAGCCTGATCCAGCCATGCCGCGTGTCTGAAGAAGGCCTTCGGGTTGTAAAGGACTTTTGTTAGGGAAGAAAAGGTTGATGCTAATATCATTAACTGATGACGGTACCTAAAGAATAAGCACCGGCTAACTACGTGCCAGCAGCCGCGGTAATACGTAGGGTGCGAGCGTTAATCGGAATTACTGGGCGTAAAGCGAGCGCAGACGGTTAGTTAAGCAAGATGTGAAATCCCCGAGCTCAACTTGGGAACTGCGTTTTGAACTGGCTAGCTAGAGTGTGTCAGAGGGGGGTAGAATTCCACGTGTAGCAGTGAAATGCGTAGAGATGTGGAGGAATACCGATGGCGAAGGCAGCCCCCTGGGATAACACTGACGTTCATGCTCGAAAGCGTGGGTAGCAAACAGGATTAGATACCCTGGTAGTCCACGCCCTAAACGATGTCAATTAGCTGTTGGGCAACTTGATTGCTTAGTAGCGTAGCTAACGCGTGAAATTGACCGCCTGGGGAGTACGGTCGCAAGATTAAAACTCAAAGGAATTGACGGGGACCCGCACAAGCGGTGGATGATGTGGATTAATTCGATGCAACGCGAAGAACCTTACCTGGTCTTGACATGTACGGAAGAGAGTAGAGATACTCTTGTGCCTTCGGGAGCCGTAGCACAGGTGCTGCATGGCTGTCGTCAGCTCGTGTCGTGAGATGTTGGGTTAAGTCCCGCAACGAGCGCAACCCTTGTCATTAGTTGCCATCATTAAGTTGGGCACTCTAATGAGACTGCCGGTGACAAACCGGAGGAAGGTGGGGATGACGTCAAGTCCTCATGGCCCTTATGACCAGGGCTTCACACGTCATACAATGGTCGGTACAGAGGGTAGCCAAGCCGCGAGGTGGAGCCAATCCCAGAAAACCGATCGTAGTCCGGATTGCACTCTGCAACTCGAGTGCATGAAGTCGGAATCGCTAGTAATCGCAGGTCAGCATACTGCGGTGAATACGTTCCCGGGTCTTGTACACACCGCCCGTCACACCATGGGAGTGGGGGATACCAGAAGTAGATAGGGTAACCGCAAGGAGCCCGTTTACCACGGTATGTTTCATGACTGGGGTGAAGTCGTAACAAGGTAGCCGTAGGGGAACCTGCGGCTGGATCACCTCCTTTCTAGAGAAAAGAAGAGATTGTTAGGTACTCACACTTATCGGTAATTTAGATGAAGATGCGAAGAGCAAGAAGTACACAAAATGGGTTTGTAGCTCAGGTGGTTAGAGCACACGCTTGATAAGCGTGGGGTCGTAGGTTCAAGTCCTACCAGACCCACCAGGATTAGAGAAGCGAATTCAAGTTGTAAAGCTTACGAGAAGTAAGAAATACTGGGGGCATAGCTCAGTTGGTAGAGCACCTGCTTTGCAAGCAGGGGGTCATCGGTTCGATCCCGTTTGCCTCCACCAAGATTAAATAAAATGAAAAATTAGATTGCAAATTAAAGCAAGTTTAGATAAACTGGCGAGCTTACTTTAATTTGCGATATATTTTTTATAAGCGAAAGCTGAGAAGAAGTATAATTAAACGCATCGATCTTTAACAAATTGGAAAGCCGAAATCAACAAACAAAGACAATGTTGTCGATTTGGTTTGGGATGCTGATGCAACAGTATTTCAGGCAGCCTGCAAAGGCAACAAATCGAATAACAAAATTTGGGTGATGATTGTATCAACTAATCTTGAATTCAAAAGGCAAGGTTAGTACACAACAAGCAGTAAGCTTTATCAAAGTAGAGAATCTAAGTTATTTTAGTAGTCAACGCTAAAATAGCAAAGTCAGAAGGTTCTTCAAATGATAGAGTCAAGTGAATAAGTGCATCAGGTGGATGCCTTGGCGATGATAGGCGAAGAAGGACGTGTAAGCCTGCGAAAAGCACGGAGAAGCTGGCAAAAAAGCAATGATACCGTGATGTCCGAATGGGGAAACCCACTGCACTCGTGCAGTATCCTAGTCTGAATACATAGGGCTAGAGAAGCGAACCTGGAGAACTGAACCATCTAAGTACCCAGAGGAAAAGAAATCAACCGAGATTCCGCAAGTAGTGGCGAGCGAACGCGGAAAAGCCTGTATATGATAATGGTTAAGATAGAAGAAGGGATTGGAAACTTCCGCCATAGTGGGTGATAGCCCCGTATTTGAAATCTTAACCATGGTACTAAGTATACGAGAAGTAGGGCGGGACACGTGAAATCCTGTCTGAATATGGGGGGACCATCCTCCAAGGCTAAATACTCATCATCGACCGATAGTGAACCAGTACCGTGAGGGAAAGGCGAAAAGAACCCCGGAAGGGGAGTGAAATAGAACCTGAAACCTGATGCATACATACAGTGGGAGCATCTTTGTGGTGTGACTGCGTACCTTTTGTATAATGGGTCAACGACTTACATTCAGTAGCGAGCTTAACCGAGTAGGGGAGGCGTAGGGAAACCGAGTCTTAATAGGGCGACTAGTTGCTGGGTGTAGACCCGAAACCGAGTGATCTATCCATGGCCAGGATGAAGGTGCGGTAAAACGCATTGGAGGTCCGAACCCACGCATGTTGCAAAATGCGGGGATGAGCTGTGGATAGGGGTGAAAGGCTAAACAAACTCGGAGATAGCTGGTTCTCCCCGAAAACTATTTAGGTAGTGCCTCGAGTATGAGACTGATGGGGGTAAAGCACTGTTATGGCTAGGGGGTTATTGCAACTTACCAACCCATGGCAAACTAAGAATACCATCAAGTTGCTCCTCGGGAGACAGACATCGGGTGCTAACGTCCGGTGTCAAGAGGGAAACAACCCAGACCGCCAGCTAAGGTCCCAAATGATAGATTAAGTGGTAAACGAAGTGGGAAGGCACAGACAGCCAGGATGTTGGCTTAGAAGCAGCCATCATTTAAAGAAAGCGTAATAGCTCACTGGTCGAGTCTTCCTGCGCGGAAGATGTAACGGGGCTCAAATCTATAACCGAAGCTGCGGATATACTTTTGTATATGGTAGGGGAGCGTTCTGTAAGCCTGTGAAGGTGACTTGTAAAGGTTGCTGGAGGTATCAGAAGTGCGAATGTTGACATGAGTAGCGATAAAGTGGGTGAAAAGCCCGCTCGCCGAAAGCCCAAGGTTTCCTACGCAACGTTCATCGGCGTAGGGTGAGTCGGCCCCTAAGGCGAGGCAGAAATGCGTAGTCGATGGGAAACAGGTTAATATTCCTGTACTTTGATTCAATGCGATGTGGGGACGGAGAAGGTTAGGTTAGCAAACTGTTGGAATAGTTTGTTTAAGCCAGTAGGTGGAAAGAGTAGGCAAATCCGCTCTTTCTTAACACCGAGACGTGATGACGAGTGTCTACGGACATGAAGTGACCAATACCACGCTTCCAGGAAAAGCCACTAAGCTTCAGTTGAATCAGAACCGTACCGCAAACCGACACAGGTGGGCAGGATGAGAATTCTAAGGCGCTTGAGAGAACTCGGGAGAAGGAACTCGGCAAATTGATACCGTAACTTCGGGAGAAGGTATGCCCTCTAATGTTAAGGACTTGCTCCGTAAGCATCTGAGGGTCGCAGAGAATCGGTGGCTGCGACTGTTTATTAAAAACACAGCACTCTGCTAACACGAAAGTGGACGTATAGGGTGTGACGCCTGCCCGGTGCTGGAAGGTTAATTGAAGATGTGCAAGCATCGGATCGAAGCCCCAGTAAACGGCGGCCGTAACTATAACGGTCCTAAGGTAGCGAAATTCCTTGTCGGGTAAGTTCCGACCCGCACGAATGGCGTAACGATGGCCACACTGTCTCCTCCCGAGACTCAGCGAAGTTGAAATGGTTGTGAAGATGCAATCTCCCCGCTGCTAGACGGAAAGACCCCGTGAACCTTTACTGTAGCTTTGCATTGGACTTTGAAGTCACTTGTGTAGGATAGGTGGGAGGCTTTGAAGCAGAGACGCCAGTCTCTGTGGAGCCGTCCTTGAAATACCACCCTGGTGACTTTGAGGTTCTAACCCAGACCCGTTATCCGGGTCGGGGACCGTGCATGGTAGGCAGTTTGACTGGGGCGGTCTCCTCCCAAAGAGTAACGGAGGAGTTCGAAGGTTACCTAGGTCCGGTCGGAAATCGGACTGATAGTGCAATGGCAAAAGGTAGCTTAACTGCGAGACCGACAAGTCGAGCAGGTGCGAAAGCAGGACATAGTGATCCGGTGGTTCTGAATGGAAGGGCCATCGCTCAACGGATAAAAGGTACTCCGGGGATAACAGGCTGATTCCGCCCAAGAGTCCATATCGACGGCGGAGTTTGGCACCTCGATGTCGGCTCATCACATCCTGGGGCTGTAGTCGGTCCCAAGGGTATGGCTGTTCGCCATTTAAAGTGGTACGTGAGCTGGGTTTAAAACGTCGTGAGACAGTTTGGTCCCTATCTGCAGTGGGCGTTGGAAGTTTGAAGGGGGCTGCTCCTAGTACGAGAGGACCGGAGTGGACGAACCTCTGGTGTACCGGTTGTTTCGCCAGAAGCATAGCCGGGTAGCTAAGTTCGGAAGAGATAAGCGCTGAAAGCATCTAAGCGCGAAACTCGCCCAAAGATGAGACTTCCCTTGTGGTTTAACCATACTAAAGAGTCGTTCGAGACCAGGACGTTGATAGGTGGGGTGTGGAAGCGCGGTAACGCGTGAAGCTAACCCATACTAATTGCTCGTGAGGCTTGACTCTATCATTTGAAGGACTTTGAAAGTAAACACAAATAATGTAAATACAAAGCAAAGTAATCAAAAAGATAAAGCTTACTGATGAATACAGTTTATCACCGAAATACAGTTGATTAAATAATAAATAACGAAAGAAATTTTTTTCTAACGGCTTACCAATTTGACAGTTTACGTTTGGCGACCATAGCGGTTTGGTCCCACTCCTTCCCATCTCGAACAGGACAGTGAAACAAACCAGCGCCGATGATAGTATAGTCCCTATGCGAAAGTAGGTCATCGCCAAACTCTTTATTACAAACCTCCTGCTAATAATCTATATTCGC
>NZ_FOJK01000059.1 GCF_900111845.1 Kingella kingae ATCC 23330
GTAAATTTTTCTTGCGATAAATGCCAAGCTGTTTCAAAATAGGTAACAGTCTTGACCATGTTTCATTTGTAAGCGTGTTTCGGGACATGGCAAAGGTTTAGGATGGTTGTGTGGAAACAATATCTTAAATCCTTTGCCTCTTTTTTTGAATTGTCAATAGCCCCTAGTTTAACAAAATTTTCAGCAGATAAATTCGTCTGCTCAAAATCTTTTGCTAAACGTCCAGACCAACCTAACCATGCAAACGTTCGTTCTACAATCCAACGTTTGGGCAGAATATGCCAAGAAATATCTTGAATTTTCTTTGAAATCTCAACAGTTAGAACCTGCATTCACAAAAATGATAAAATATCTTTATGACTAGAAAATCCTACCCAACAGACTTAACAGATGCCCAATGGCAAGCGATTGAGCCACATTTTAACCAGCTACGCCACTACAAATGGGATAAACGTCAATTAGTGAATGCCGTTTTGTACATGACCAAAACAGGTTGCCAGTGGCGTATGCTGCCCAATGATTTTCCACCTTATTCAACCGTATGGAGTTTCTATCGCAGAGCCAATCAATCAGGCTTATGGGATAGAATTCTTTTGGCATTGGTTCAAAAAAACGTTTAATCCATCAAAAACAAGCAATGCCAACTTATGCCATTATTGATTCACAAAGCGTCAAAACAGCTTCTAGCGCACATGATAAAGGTTTTGATGGAGGTAAAAAAATCAAAGGTCGTAAGCGACATATAGCTGTTGATACGTTGGGTAATCTATTGTCTGTTGTGGTTCATGCAGCCAATATTCATGACACAAAAGCAGGTATTTTTGTAGCAAAAAAAGCGTTTGAGACCTATCCGAGTTTAAAAGGTTTCTGTGCAGACGCAGGTTATCGGAATACATTTGAGCGTGAAGTATCAGAGCAATTGGGTTTAACTGTTCAGATTTCAAAGAGAATTCAAGATATTTCTTGGCGTATTCTGCCCAAACGTTGGATTGTAGAACGAACGTTTGCATGGTTAGGTTGGTCTCGACGTTTAGCAAAAGATTTTGAGCAGACGAATTTATCTGCTGAAAATTTTGTTAAACTAGGGTATATTTCACAAATATTAAAATTTATCAAATAGTTGTTTGTGAATACAGGTTCTTAAAACGCAGTACCAATCAAATAAACCGTATAAGCCACATACGTTGCCAAAAACAAACCGCCTTTGCCTCGCCCAATTTTCGCTTGTTTACCCAAACAAAACACCAGCAAAACAACGGTTAAAATAGCCATAATCAACACATCACGGTTCAAAATTTCCGCCGCTACGTCCATTGGGTGAATCACAGTCGCCAAACCCACAACCGCCAACGTATTAAACAAATTTGAACCGACAATATTCCCCAACGCAATATCGTGTTCGCCTTTACGCGCGGCCGCGATTGATGAAGCCAATTCAGGCAGCGAAGTCCCCACCGCCACAACCGTCAAACCAATAATTAAATCGCTCACACCCATACTTTGTGCAATCGTTACCGCGCCCCACACCAGCAAGCGTGAACTCAATACCAACACAATCAAGCCAAACACCAACCAAAACAAACCTTTTTTGAGCGTCATCGCAGGGGTGTGGTCAATTTCATCGGCAATATCTTCAATAATATTGTCCGCGCCTTTTAAATTTTTGCGTACCGTCCAAGTCATGTATGCAATCAAAATACCCAGTAAAATTACGCCGTCTAACAGCGTTAATTTGCCGTCCCACAATTGCCACGCCGCCAACGCGGTAATTGCCAATAAAATCGGCATTTCGGTTTTGACGATTTCGCGTTGCACCGCAATCGGGCTAATCAACGCGGTAACGCCCAAAATCAACGCAATGTTGGTAATGTTTGAACCATACGCATTGCCCAACGCAATCCCAGGGTTGCCGCCCATTGCCGACAACACCGACACCACCATTTCAGGCGCACTCGTGCCAAATCCCACAATTACCATGCCAATTAAGAGTGGCGACATACCAAAATGTTTGGCTGTGGCAGCCGCGCCGTCAATAAAACGGTCAGCACTCCACACCAGCACCACCAAGCCGATAATGACGGCTAAAATCGCATAAATCATAAAATTCCTTATTTATCAAATATTTAAATAATAAAAGGCGTGTATTGTAACAGCTTTTTATTTTTCAAGCAGCCTGCAATGTTATAATCGAGCCATTTTTTATAGTGGATTAAATTTAGATTAGGATAAGGCGACAACGACCACCGTGTACACCTAGTACATAAGGGAGTTGGCAACGCTGTACTAATCTAAATTTAATTCACCATACAATTCAAAGGGCTTTAATTACAAATTGATTTGTATTTCTACGAATGGGGTACGTGCATGGCGTTTCGCCGCCATACCCACGCTTGGATTCGCTCTCTGCCCTTTGAACTTCGGGCAATATATAAGGTTTCAGCCTGCACTTTTGTTTTTGCTTACATAAAGTGCAGGCCGCTTTGCCCTTTTGTCCAAATCTTTGATTTGGGTATAAAAGGGTATGCCGTAGGCAGCAGTGTTTACCGATTATTCATCAGACGGTGCAGCTTGTTGCTGTTCAGGTTGTGGCAACAACGCTTTCATAGACAAACGCACACGACCGCGGTCATCTACTTCCAACGCTTTCACGCTCACAGTTTGACCCACTTGCAAATAATCGCTCACGTTTTTCACACGCTCGTGTGTGATTTGGCTGATATGCACCAAGCCGTCTTTGCCAGGCATAATGGTTACAATCGCGCCAACATTGTTGTCTAACAATTTAACCACTTGACCTTCGTACACTTTGCCCACTTCCACTTCTGCGGTAATCATTTCGATACGCGCTTTTGCCGCTTCGCCTGCTTCGGCTGTTGTCGCTGCAATCGTTACCACGCCATCATCGGCAATATTGATTTCCGTGCCTGTTTCGGCAGTAATCGAGCGAATCGTCTCGCCGCCTTTGCCAATCACTTCGCGGATTTTGTCTGGATTGATTTTCATCGTGTACAAGCGTGGTGCGTGTTGCGACAATTCTTGTGGGCCAGCAACTGCAGTTTGCATTTGCGCCAAAATGTGCAAACGCGCTTCTTTTGCTTGCGCCAACGCAATTTGCATGATTTCTTTGGTAATACCTTGAATTTTAATATCCATTTGCAGCGCGGTAACGCCTTCGGTTGTACCTGCTACTTTAAAGTCCATGTCGCCCAAGTGGTCTTCATCGCCTAAAATATCGGTCAAAACGGCAAATTTGTTGTCTTCTAAAATCAAGCCCATGGCGATACCCGCAACGTGCGCTTTCAATGGTACACCAGCCGACAACAAGCTCAAACAGCCACCGCAAACAGACGCCATTGAAGACGAACCGTTGGATTCGGTAATTTCTGATACCACGCGCATAGTGTAGCTAAAATCTTCTGGTTTAGGCAACACGGCAACCAAAGCGCGTTTCGCCAAGCGACCATGACCGATTTCGCGGCGTTTTGGTGCGCCCACGCGACCTACTTCGCCAGTTGAGTACGGTGGGAAGTTGTAGTGCAACATAAAGCGGTCGGTGTATTCGCCGCTCAATGCGTCAATAATTTGTTCATCGCGCGAAGTACCCAAAGTCGCCACTGCCAACGCTTGTGTTTCGCCGCGAGTGAACAATGCCGAGCCGTGTGTGCGTGGCAATACATTGGTTTGAATATTCAATGGGCGAACGGTGCGTGTGTCGCGACCGTCAATGCGTGGCTGACCTGCCAAGATTTGACCGCGAACCACCGCTGCTTCCAAATTCTTGAAAATGCCTTTGATTTCATTTTTTGCCAATGTGTCGGTTTCTTCGGTAATTAACACGGCTTCAACGGCTGCCCACGCTTCGTCCAATTTTGCAGAACGCGCTTGTTTTTGGCGGATTTTGAACGCTTCGGCAATCAAATCGCCCGAAATTTCTTTCACTTTGGCGATTAAATCGGTGTTGGCTTCGGGTGCTTTCCAATCCCACACTTCTGGATTCACTTCTTGAGCCAATTCGTTGATTGCGGTAATCACGGTTTGCATTTGCTCGTGACCGAATACCACCGCGCCCAACATCACGTCTTCTGGCAAAATGTCGGCTTCTGATTCCACCATCAACACCGCTTGTTCTGTGCCTGCCACTACCAAGTCCAGTTGTGAACGGCTTAATTGCTGTTTGGTTGGATTCAAAACGTAGGCATTGTTTACATAACCCACACGCGCCGCACCGATTGGGCCGGCAAATGGCACACCGCTCAACACCAAGGCCGCAGACGCGCCAATCATCGCAGGAATGTCGCTGTCAATTTCAGGGTCGCACGAAATCACCATCGCCACGATTTGAATGTCGTGATAAAAACCTTCTGGGAACAATGGACGGATTGGACGGTCAATCAAACGGCTGGTCAAAATTTCTTTTTCGCTTTGTTTGCCTTCGCGTTTGAAGAAACCACCAGGGATTTTGCCAGCGGCATAAGTGCGCTCAAAATAATCTACCGTCAATGGGAAAAAGTCTTGACCTTCTTTGATGTCTTTGTTGGTGGTCACGGCAACCAAAACCACTGTGTCGCCCATAGAAACTTTAACCGCAGCAGCGGCTTGGCGCGCGATTTCGCCCGTTTCCAAAGTAACCGTTTGGTCGCCATATTGGAATGATTTAATGTGTTTATTGAACATAGTTTGCCCTTCTGTGTTTGCTTACAAAATGTTCGCTGCTAAAACACTAATCATGCAGGCTGCTTGGCAACCAAACAACGCGTATGAGTAGTATTTCAGGCAAGCGAACGGTTAAAAAATCGCGCAATTTTAGCACAATTTGTCTTTTGGCGTTGTATTTATACCGATTAAGTTTGGCATTTCAATTCATGCTGATCAATTCAACAAACGATGCAATTCTTTTCCAGAATATTGATAATTAAGATGATAGTATAGCCAGTCAATCAAAAAATAAACAGAATTTCATAACTATTTGTTTTATTTGTGTATTTTATCAGTTGCGTTTTTTCAGGATGCAAAAAAGCACAGGTGCTAATTTTAGCATCTGTTCCGTATCTTTATTCTGTTTTAAGCCGTCTTTGACTGGTAGCGCGATTTGTCAAAAGGCTTTTGCGATTTGTGTATGCAATAGCAAAGTTTGGCGAGCTTTCGCATGATGGCTGCAATAATGACCATTTCATGCCGTCATTCCTGCGTAGGCAGGAATCCAACGGAAAATTTAGGCTACTTGAAATAAATCCAAATAACTGAATAAGTTAGATGGATTCCCGCCTATGCGGGAATGACGACCATTGTTAAATTTTAGATACATTTGCGTTTTGCAAAGGTGTCAGGCTGCTTTTGAAATATACGCTCAAAAGCAGCCTGCACTTTAATCCGTTGATTCAATCGGATTAGTTTTTGTCTTGGTCAACCAATTTGTTTTTGGCAATCCAAGGCATCATGCTACGCAACTGTGCGCCCACTTTTTCAATTTGGTGGTCGGCAGTCAAGCGGCGGCGAGCCGTCATGCTGGCGTAGTTTGTCGCGCCTTCTTGGATAAACATTTTCGCGTATTCACCAGATTGAATGCGGTACAACGCTTTTTTCATCGCTTCTTTGGTTGCAGGGGTAATCACTTCAACGCCAGTAACGTATTCGCCGTATTCTGCGTTGTTAGAGATTGAGTAGTTCATGTTGGCGATACCGCCTTCGTACATCAAGTCCACAATCAATTTCAATTCGTGCAAGCATTCAAAGTATGCCATTTCAGGTGCGTAGCCCGCTTCAACCAAAGTTTCAAAGCCGCATTTAACCAATTCAACTGCGCCACCGCACAATACGGCTTGTTCGCCGAACAAGTCAGTTTCGGTTTCTTCGCGGAAGTTGGTTTCAATCACACCACCTTTTGTGCCGCCATTTGCAGCCGCGTAAGACAAGGCGATGTCTTTGGCTTTGCCAGTATAGTCTTGGTAAACCGCGATTAAAGATGGCACGCCACCGCCTTTCAAGAATTCGCTGCGAACGGTATGACCTGGGCCTTTTGGCGCAACCATAATCACGTCCACATTTTTAGGTGGCACGATTTGGTTGTAGTGAATGTTAAAGCCGTGTGCAAATGCCAACGCTGCACCGTCTTTCAAGTTTGGTGCGATTTCGTTTTTGTACACAACAGGTTGATTTTCGTCTGGCAACAAAATCATCACAACGTCTGCTTTTTTGGTTGCATCAGCCACACTCAAAGTCTCAAAACCAGCGGCAACTGCTTTGTTCCAAGACGCGCCTTGACGCAAACCGATTACCACGTTCACGCCTGAATCTTTCAAGTTTGCAGCATGTGCGTGACCCTGTGAACCGTAGCCAATAATCGCCACGGTTTTACCTTTTACCAAAGACAAATCGGCATCTTTATCGTAATAAACTTGCATTTAAGTTTTCCTTTTCGTTTTAAGTTCATGAACAAATTGAATGATTTATTTTGTGTTTGGATACGCGCTACACTTTGGATAGAACTGCACGCGCATTCAAATTCAGCTTGGTGGGTAACGCGGCTGGCGAATCAAAATAAAAACCGCGATATTTTACACTATTTTTACAAAGTGCAGGTTGCTTTTTATTCGCCACGCGCAAAGATTTGTCGCGCACCGCTGTTATCGGGTGGCGACACAATGCCGCCATCTTCTAACGCCTGCATCAAATTGGCAGCGCGGTTGTAGCCAATGCGTAAATGGCGTTGCAGTGCAGAGATAGACGTTTTGCGACTGCTGACCACAAACTGTACCGCTTGGTCAAACAATTCATCGCCGCTATTTTGTCCGCCTTCTGGGTTGATGATTTGCTGCGTTTCTTGCGTGGCTTCGCCTGTTAAGATGCCATCAATATAGTTTGGCTCGGCTTGCTCTTTGATGAACGACACAACATTGTGGACTTCGTCATCGCTCACAAACGCGCCTTGCAAACGAGTCGGCTCGGCCTCTCCTGGTTGCAAGAACAGCAAATCGCCGTATTTGAGCAAATCTTCTGCGCCCATTTGGTCCAGAATGGTGCGGCTGTCAATGCGGCTTTGCACGGTAAACGCCATGCGCGTTGGCACGTTGGCTTTAATCAAGCCTGTAATCACGTCCACGCTGGGGCGTTGGGTCGCGATAATCATGTGTATGCCTGCGGCGCGCGCTTTTTGTGCCAATCGGGCGATTTGCGTTTCTACGGCTTTTTTCTCCGTCATCATCAAATCGGCAAGCTCGTCAATAATCACAACGATTTGCGGCAATTTTTCCAGCGACTCGGGGTCGTCTGGGTTCAAGCTAAACGGATTAGGAATGGCTTTTTCTGCCAACTTGGCAGCCTGCACTTTTTCGTTAAAGCTCGCCAACGTGCGTACGCCCATGTGCGACAACAAACGATAGCGTTTTTCCATTTCGGCAACGCACCAGTTCAGCGCATTGCCTGCCGCTTTCATATCGGTTACAACTGGGCAGAGTAAATGCGGAATGCCTTCATAAACCGACAATTCCAGCATTTTCGGGTCAATCATAATAAAGCGCACTTCGTCTGGCGATGCTTTGTATAACATAGACAAAATCATCGCGTTCACGCCCACCGATTTGCCCGAGCCGGTCATACCGCCCACCAGCAAATGCGGCATTTTTGCCAAATCGCCCACCACAGGCAAGCCTGCAATGTCTTTGCCCAGCGCAACGGTCAATTTGGATTGCGCGTCATTGAAGACATCGGACGCAAAAATTTCGTGTAACAAAACTTCTTGGCGATGTTCGTTGGGCAGCTCAATGCCCATAGTGTTTTTGCCGACAATGGTTTCTACCACGCGCACCGATTGCACCGACAAGCTCCGCGCCAAATCTTTGGATAAGCCTACAATTTGACTGCCTTTTACGCCTTTGGCTAGTTCAATTTCGTAGCGCGTAATCACAGGCCCAGCCATGCCGCTGACCACAGTAACTTCAATACCAAATTCCGCCAATTTTTCTTCTATGCGTTTACCCACTTGGCGCAAATGTTCTGGGTTTTCGGTTTGTTGGGTGGATTTAGGTTCGCGCAAACTGTCTAAATCGGGCAAGCAATAGCCATCAACTGAAGCAGCCTGCACTCGGTTTGGGCGCGAGATTTTAGGTTGCTGTTGCGCCACGCTAACCGACATTTTGCGATTGGTGCGGCTGCCGATGGGCTGTGTAATCGGTTCTGCTACCAGTGTTTCAATCGGATTGGGCGCACGTTGCCCAGCAGGGGCATCGGGGAACAAAGTTGGCACGACTTCTTTGTCTTTGTCGCTAAACAGTTGTTTGAAAAAGCGTTCCAATTGATTGCCCACGCGCTCCAAAAAATCCAACCACGAAATTTGGATAAGTAACGACAACGCCAGCAAACTGCCAATCAGCAAAAACACCATGCTGCCTGTTTTGCCCAACATATATTGTGTACCCGATGCCACCAACGAGCCAACCAAACCACCTGCGCCCAAAGGTAAGCGATTGTCCAGCCAATTCAAGAAGATAGACACTTCCATAACAGGGCTACATATCAACAAAATGCCCAAGCCAACCGCGCCAATCCACGAGTTATACGGCGGCATACCACCGTCCAACACAGGGCGAAAATGGCGATATAGCCACACGCAGAGCGCAATCAACAGCCACCATGCCGATAGCCCGAACAAGTAGTAAAACACGTCAGAAATCCACGCGCCCAGCAAACCGCCAAAGTTGCTGACATAACCCGTGTTGGCGATGCTGCGTGACCACGACGGGTCTTTCATGCTAAATCCCAGCAGCGACAAGCCCAAATAAATCGTCAAGACCAACACAAACATCCAAATCGTGTCGGCAACCAAATTGCGGTCTTTGTCCAAAACAGAAGCAGCCTGCACTTTTTTGTTGTCCGAAGTGCTGGCTGTTTTGTTTTGCGGTGTGATGATGCTTACTTTGGGACGTGCAGGCTGCTTGCTTGATGCAGCGTCTGCTTTGCGTTTACCTGTTTCTGCTTTGGATTTGTTTTTTGCCGTGTGTGGACGTGCAGGCTGCTTTTTGCCTGCGCTGGGCGGATTTTTTTTATTGAAAATTTTGTCTAGCATAGTCATTCAAAAAAGCGACTCACGCCACGCGCCTGCCGCTTTGTTGGTGTATTCATTAATCGTGGCGCAATTATACCTAAATCAAGCAGCCTGCACCAATAAACCTTGTTCCAGCGTGTTCATGCTGGTGTCGATGATGCAACGTGCGGTGGGCGTTAAATCGAACCGCTCTGGGTCGCTAATCCACATCAAAATCAAGCCAGCCAAATTGCTTTCCAAATACCAGCTTGCCAGTTGCAAATTGGTGTGTGCAGGCAATTTTTGTTGCGCTTGGCTCAATTCGAACGCGCGCATAATCTGAAAACGAATGCTTTTGTGGTAGCGCGTTGCCAAATCGGTAATAGTTTGATTATTGGGCGTGCGCTCGCATTTAAGGTTCATCACGCTGCAAAATTTGCGCTGCTGCTCATCGTTTTGCAGCAAGTCAAATAAATCATACAAACTTTGGCGCAAATGTTGCCACACATCGGACGCTTGTTCTAGATTTTCATCGTTGATTTTATTTAGGAAAACATGGAATTTTTGTTCAAATAACGCTTCGAATAAATCTTCTTTGTTCTTAAAATGCCAATAGAGCGCACCGCGTGTGACCCCTGCTTCTACGGCGATTTCATGCAGCGATGCTTGGGTAACGCCTTTGCGCCAAAAAACTTCTAATGCAGCGTTTAACAAATGTTGGCGTGTTTTTTGCGCTTCTTCTTTGGTTTTTCTCATAAATTTGGGGCTTTCTGTTTGCGTTACACTTTGAAATGTAAACAACTTTAAATCGCTACTATAAAAATTGTGAAGCTATGTAAAAAAGTTACAAAGACATTCATCGATGTATGTATAATAGCGCGTTTTTTATCTTTGTCATAGCAGAATGCAAATTTATCAAGCAGCCTGCACACTCATCTCATCAGGAAAACCTATGAAATTACATTCAACTAAACGCATGGCAGTGATTGCCGTCGCCACTTTGTTGGCATTGGCAGCCTGCAATAATTCGGCACAATCGGAAGCGCAACAAAAAGCCGCCGCCGCACGCGCAGCACACGTTCCCACCGTTAATGTGGTAACGGTTCAACCGCAAAATGTTTTATTAGAATACGATTTGCCAGGTCGTTTGGAAGCCGTTAAATCGGCAACCATCGTGCCGCAAGTGAGTGGTATTGTGCAACGCCGTTTATTTGAAGAAGGCACAATGGTGCGCGCAGGGCAGCCTTTGTATCAATTAGACGATGCAACTTACACTGCCAGCTTGGAAAGTGCGCGCGCTAGTTTATTGAGCGCACAAGCTGCCGCCGCCAAAGCCGATGCGGACTTAGCTCGCTATCGCCCATTGATGGCAGCCGATGCGATTAGCAAACAAGAATACGATGCAGCGGTGTTGGCAAAACGCTCTGCCGAAGCGCAAATTAAAGCAGCGCAAGCCTCGATTCGCGCAGCGCAAGTGAATGTGAACCGCGCGCGCATTGTGTCGCCGATTACAGGTTTTATTGGTCAATCGTTGGTAACCGAAGGTGCGTTGGTAACAGCCAATTCAACCCAAATGGCAACGGTTAAACAAACCGATGTGTTGTATGTGAATATCCAGCAATCGTCTGCGGAAATTTTGCAACTGCATCGCCAGCTGTTATCGCAAGAACGCGTACGCAATGACGGCATTCAAGTGGGCATTTTGTTAGAAGATGGCTCGGAATACGAACACAAAGGTCAGCTGTTGTTTATTGATAGCTCGGTTGATGAAGCCACAGGTCAAGTAATGGTTCGCGCTGCCGTGCCTAATCCAGAGCAATTGTTGCGTAGCGGTATGTATGTCCGCGTGAAATTGCCGTTGGCTGGCGTGTTGAATGCCTTTGTTGTGCCACAACAATCCGTGACTCGTGGCGAAAAAGACACGGTTATGGTGGTAACGCCAGAAGGCAAAATGGAACCGCGCGTTGTGAAAGTAACAGGACAAAAGGGCGGCGATTGGGTCATTACCGAAGGCTTGAAAGCAGGCGATAAAGTGATTGTCGATGGCACAATGATTGCCGCAATGTCGGGCGCACAAAAAGTCCAACCAAAAGAATGGCAACCTGCCAATAAGCAGCCTGCACTTTCGATGGCTGCACCAAGCACATCTGTACCTGCAACCAATGTGCAGGCTGCTTCTGAATCTGCATCGGCAGTGCAGGCTGCTTCTGCAACCGAATCAGCAGCTTCTGCGGCGCAATAATAGAAAGGCAGAAACATGGCTAAGTTTTTTATTGATAGACCGATTTTTGCATGGGTAATTGCCATTTTTATTATGCTGGCAGGTGTGATTGGCATTTCCAAATTGCCTATTTCGCAATATCCATCGGTTGCCGCACCCACCATCACTTTGACTGCCACCTACCCAGGTGCATCGGCACAAGTATTGGAAGACAGCGTGTTGGCGATAATTGAACGCAATATGTATGGCGTAGAAGGTTTGGATTATATGTCCACTTCTGCCACATCAAGCGGACAAGGCTCAATTACACTCACGTTTACGCCCGATACCAACCCCGATTTAGCGCAGGTAAACGTACAAAACAAACTGTCCGAAGTAAATTCGCAGTTGCCCTCCATCGTGCAACAAAATGGTGTGAACGTATCCAAAGCGCGTTCTAACTTCCTGATGGTGGTGATGCTGACTTCGGATACGCGTAACACAGAAGAAATTGCCGACTACGCGCAACGCAACGTCATTCCCGAATTACAACGCATTGATGGTGTAGGCAATGTGAATTTGTTTGGCGCACAACGTGCCATGCGCGTGTGGGTTGACCCAGCCAAACTCAAAAGCTACGGTTTATCGTTTGCCGACGTATCGTCTGCCATTAGCGCACAAAACGCACAACTGGCGATTGGCTCTTTGGGCGCACAACCTGCCAATGTAGGTCAAACCATTTCGGCAACCATCACCGCAGATGGTCAATTGAAAACCGCCGAAGAATTTGGCGCAATCATGCTCAAAAGCAATGCAACAGGTGCAAACGTATATTTGCGCGATGTGGCAAAAATTGAATTGGGCAGCCAATCATACGGCTCGACATCACGCTTAAACGGCAAACCCACCACAGGTATGGCGGTATCGCTTTCTACTACGGGTAACGCCATGGCAACGGCTACTGCCGTTCGTGCCAAAATGGCAGAATTGGAAGAATTTTTCCCATCTGGTGTGACTTGGGTTGCACCGTATGACACATCAAAATTCGTAGAATTGTCGATTAAAAAAGTGGTTAGCACGCTATTTGAAGCGATTGCATTGGTGTTCTTGGTGATGTTCTTGTTCTTGCAAAACTTCCGTTACACCTTGATTCCGACCATTGTTGTACCGATTTCTTTGCTCGGTGCATTTGCCGCCATTTCGTATTTGGGCATGTCCATTAACGTGATGACCATGTTTGCCATGGTATTGGTGATTGGTATCGTGGTCGATGACGCGATTGTGGTCGTGGAAAACGTAGAACGCATTATGGCGGAAGAAGGTTTATCGCCACGTCAAGCCACCAAAAAAGCCATGCGCCAAATTTCGGGCGCGGTGATTGGTATCACAGCCGTATTGATTTCGGTGTTTGTGCCACTTGCCATGTTCAGCGGCGCAACAGGTAATATTTATCGCCAATTTGCCTTGACGATGGCATTTGCAATTGGCTTTTCAGCATTTTTGGCGTTGTCACTCACCCCCGCTTTGTGCGCAACCATGCTCAAACCGATTGCCAAAGGACACAATCATGCTAAAACAGGCTTTTTTGGCTGGTTTAACCGTAAATTCAATTCTGGCACACGCACTTATTCTGGCTGGATTGCCACAACCTTGCGTAAAGCAGGTGTGATGGTGGTGATTTATTTAGCGATTATTGCAGGTGCAGCCGTGTTGATAAAACGCTTGCCAACTGCATTCTTACCCAACGAAGACCAAGGCTTCATTATGATGAGTATGCAGTTGCCAGCAGGTGCAACCCAAGAACGTACCGACGCTTCTTTGGCAACCGCGACACAAATCATCACCAATATGCCCGAAGTAGAAAACTTGATTACCGTATCGGGTTTCAGCTTCTCGGGTAACGGTCAAAACATGGCAATGGGTTTTGCAATGTTGAAAGATTGGAGCGAGCGCACCGCACCTGGTAGCGATGCCAACTCATTGGCTAACAAAATCACAGGCGCGTTGATGGGTACATTGCAAGATGGTATGGCATTTGCATTAAGTCCGCCACCGATTATGGAATTGGGTAACGATTCAGGTTTCGGCTTCTATTTGCAAGACCGCAGTAACGCAGGACACGATGTCTTGCTGGCTCGCCGCAACGAATTGATGGGCAAAATGCGTCAAAACCCAATGTTCAACCCACAACAAATTCGCAGCAGTGGTTTGGAAGACGCACCACAGCTGAACATTGAAATTGACCGCGCCACCGCCGCCGCACAAAACGTCAGCTTTACCAGCATTCGCAATGTGTTGGGCGTGGCATTGGGTTCGTCTTATGTAAACGACTTCCCCAATCAAGGACGTTTGCAACGTGTAATTGTGCAAGCCGATGCCAAAGCGCGTATGCAGCCTGCGGACATTTTGGCATTGACCGTGCCAAACAATCGTGGCGAACTCGTGCCTTTGTCTAACTTTGTCAAAGCAACGTGGAAAACAGGCATGGAACAAAGCGTACGCTTCAACGGCTACCCAGCCATGCAGCTAACAGGCGCACCTGCCGCAGGCAAATCCACAGGCGAAGCGATGGCAGAAGTGAAACGCATGGTGGACGAATTGGAAGGCGATTTCAGCTTGGAATGGGCAGGTCAATCGCGTGAAGAAGCCAAAGGTTCATCGCAAACCACTATGTTGTATGCGTTTGCGGCGTTGGCGGTGTTCTTGGCATTGGCGGCTTTGTATGAAAGCTGGTCGATTCCATTTGCTGTGATTTTGGTTGTACCGTTGGGTATTTTGGGGGTGGGCGCAGGCGCGTTGATTCGTAGCTACGGAAACGACATCTACTTTACCATTGGTATGATTACCGTAATGGGTTTGAGCGCGAAAAACGCCATCTTGATTATTGAGTTCGCCAAAGACTTGCAAGAAACAGGCAAAACCGCTGCCGAATCTGCCTTACGCGCGGCAAAATTGCGTTTCCGTCCTATTTTGATGACTTCGTTTGCATTTATTTTGGGCGTTGTGCCATTGTATATTGCAACAGGTGCATCGGCGGCAAGCCAACGCGCCATCGGTACTTCGGTATTCTGGGGTATGTTGATTGGTACGATTTTGTCGGTATTCCTTGTGCCAATGTTCTATGTTATGGTACGCAAAGTCTTCAAAGGCAAACCTGTTCCCGAACAAGGCGAATTGGATTTGTTTGATAACGAAGAAGACATGGATTTTCCGCGTAAAGATTAATCAATAAAAAAGTGCAGGCTGCTTTGCCCTTTTGTCCAAATCTATGATTTGGGTATAAAAGGGTATGGCGCAAGCCATTGAACAAAAGGGCAAAGCAGCCTGTAACTTAAATCACACAGAAAGCAAAATCATGAAAAAACAGTTAAGCATCATTGGTATGAGCATTGTGCTGTCGGCGTGTAACCTTGCGCCCAAATACGAACAGCCACAAATTAACCTGCCAAGCGAGCAATTTCAATACAACAGCAGCAACACCCAAGCCATTCAAGCCGCATCGTTGGGCTGGCAAGATTATTTTGCTGACCCACGCTTGCACGCATTGATTGAGTTGGGCTTAAAAAACAACACCGACTTGCGTACGGCAAACTTGAATGTAGAACAAGTTCGCGCACAATATGCGATTACCCGTTCGGCACAATTACCAGGTTTGGACGGCTCGGCAGGCGCAACACGCAGCCACAACCCTGCTAATGGCGTGGGCGAAAGTTACAGCGTAGGCTTGGGCATTTCGGCATTTGAATTGGATTTATGGGGACGTGTTCGCAACAACAGCGAAGCCGCCTTGCAAAGCTATTTTGCCAGCGCAGCCAGCCGCGATGCCACGCATTTGAGCTTGGTTTCTACCATTGCCAAAGCCTATTTCAACGAATTGGTTGCCACTGCTAACATGGAATTGGCAGACCGCACCTTAAACAGCTACGAAGAAACCTATCGTTTAATGCAGTTGCGTCATCGCGCTGGTGTGATTTCGGCTTTGGAATTGCGCCAACAAGAATCGCTGATTGAATCGGCAAAATCCAGCTATGCAGGCGCGGTGCGTTCGCGTGAACAAGCGCGTAACCAATTGGAATTGCTCATCAGCCAAAAATTGCCAGAAGATTTGCCTGCACCATTGCCTTTGGCGCAGCAATTCAAAATTCAAGATTTGCCAGCAGGTTTGCCGTCTGATTTATTGCTCAATCGCCCAGACATCATCGCGGCGGAACACAATCTAAAACAAGCCAATGCCAATATTGGTGCAGCGCGTGCGGCTTTTTTCCCACGCATTAGCTTGACCAGCAGCATTGGTTTGGGTAGCAATCAATTAAGCAATTTGTTTGAATCGGCAAACAAATCGTGGTCATTTGGTGGTTCGTTGAGCGTGCCAATTTTTGATTGGGGCAACAACAGTGCCAACTTGGACGCAGCCAAAATCGCACAACAAAAAACTGTGGTGGCATACGAAGCGGCGGTGGAATCTGCATTCCGCGATGTTGCCGATGCTTTGGTGGCGCGTGCAGCGTTTACCAGCCAATACCAATCCAACTTGGCGCAAAACAAAGCCCAAAGCGAGCGTTTGCGTTTGACCCGTTTGCGCTACAAACACGGTGTGTCTAGTTCGTTGGATTTATTGGACGCAGAGCGCAGCCATTATTCATCAACCAGCGCAGTTTTATCTACACAGTTGAGCTTGCTGGAAAACTTGGCGGACTTGTATAAAGTGTTGGGCGGTGGTTTAAAACGCCACACGCAAGACAGCAATGATGTGCAGGCTGAGACCTTTGCAAAACTCCAGATTTGAGTGCAGTTCAAAGTGATAGCATCGCAGAACGCGCAGATAATATTGAAATATTTTCAAGCGTTCGAGAAGCGCATCACGAAGAAATGCGCCAAAGATGGGGTTTTGCAAAGGTCTCAGGCTGCTTCGTCTGCACAATAATCAATCCATAACAAAGCAGCCTGCATTTTAAAAATGCAGGCTGCTTTGTTGTTTTTTGGATTACGCCAACGGTGCAAGCAATTTAGCAAACGCGTCTTCAAATTGTTTCAAACCATCGTTTTGCAAACGGGTTGCCAGCGTTTCCAAATCAATGCCCAATTCGGCAACTTGGGCGATGTTGGCGAGCGCAACGTCTGTTTGTTCGGGCAAAGTCAAAGTCGCTGTGCCGTGGTCAATAAATGCCGCCAAAGTCGCATCGGGAACGGTGTTTACGGTGTGTGCGCCAATCAAGCTGTCCACATACAATGTGTCGGAATAGGCAGGATTTTTTACGCCTGTTGATGCCCACAACAAAGACACAGGATTCGCGCCTTTTTCTGCCAACCCCACAAAAGCAGCCTGCGCGAAATATTGTTGCCAGTCTTGATACGCCGCTTTTGCCAACGAAATCGCCACCTTGCCTTGCAAATATTCGGGTATAGTCGCGTCCAAAGCATTGTCCACACGCGAAATAAAGAAACTTGCCACGACTTGAATCGCACGAACATCGCGTCCTGCTGCCAAGGCTTTTTCAATGCCTGCCACATAAGCGTCATAGGCTTTAAGCGTTTGGGTGCGCGAGAACAACAAGGTCAAGTTCACGCTGATGCCTTCGGCAAGCAATCCTACCAAAGCTGCCAAGCCTTCATCGGTGGCAGGCACTTTAATCATCACATTGGGGCGATTGATTGCGGCGTGCAAGCGTTTGGCTTCGGCAACCGTGCCTGCGGTGTTGCGTGATAATTCGGGCGATACTTCCAAGCTCACAAAACCTGTTTTGCCGTTGGTGCTGTCAAATTCGGCGCGGCAAACATCGCAAGCAGCCTGCACATCGGCGATTGCCAGCGTTTCGTAGATTTCTTTTGCGCCCAAACCTTTGGCTTTGAGTGCGGCAATTTCAGGCGTGTACAAAGGGTCGCCCGAAAAGGCTTTTTGGAAAATTGCAGGATTGGATGTTACGCCACACACGCCGTTTTGCAAAAATTGCGCCAATTCGCCACTTTGCACCAAACTGCGCGATAAGTTGTCCAACCAAATTTGTTGTCCGAGTTGTTTTACGTTAGATAGAATGCTCATGTCCGATACCTTATGTTTGGGTTGAGAGAATAAACCGCAAATGCTAAACTGTTTTAACTGTCTTGAACAGTCTTTTACCCAAATCATTTCTATTTTGCGCGTGTTATTTAATCATCAAACGGAATCAACATGAATCATCAATATCTTACATGGGCGCAACAAGCATTAAGTATAGAAGCACAGTCCATTGCCGAAATATCGCAAAACTTGGGCGATGATTTTGTGCAGGCTGCTTTGGCGATTTTGAACTGCACAGGTCGCACGATTGTGATGGGCATGGGCAAATCGGGACACATTGGGCGCAAAATTGCCGCTACATTGGCATCAACAGGCACGCCAGCGTTTTTTGTCCACCCAGCCGAAGCCGCGCATGGCGATTTGGGCATGATTTTGGACAACGACGTGGTGCTGGCATTGTCCAATTCGGGCGAAAGCGATGAAATTTTGGCGATTTTGCCTGCACTCAAACGCAAACACACCACGTTGATTTGCATCACGTCCAATCCACAATCCAGCATGGCGCGGTATGCCGACATTCACATTCAAGCCAAAGTATCGCAAGAAGCCTGCCCATTGGGGCTTGCACCCACGTCCAGCACCACCGCCGTGTTGGCATTGGGCGATGCGCTGGCGATTGTGTTACTCAAAGCGCGACAATTTACACCCGAAGACTTTGCATTGAGCCACCCAGCAGGTAATTTAGGACGCAGGCTGCTTTTAACGGTGCGCGATCTCATGCATCAAGGCGATGCGCTGCCAGCCGTGTTGCAACACACACCATTGCGTGATGCTATTTTGACCATGAGCGAAAAAGGCTTGGGCATGGTCGGCATTATTGACGAACAAAGCAGTCTGCATGGTGTGTTTACCGATGGCGATTTACGTCGCCTATTTGCACAACACGAACGTGTCGGAATTTTTACCATTGACGAAGTGATGAAAACGCAACCATGCACCATTTCACCCGATAAACTCGCCAGCGAAGCCCTAAAACTGATGCAAGACAAACGCATCAACGGCTTGTTGGTTTGCGAACACGGCAAACTGGTTGGCGCATTGAATATGTATGATTTACTCAAAGCTCGTGTTATTTAATTATTTATTTTATAAAGGAAAACTATGAACACCGTTCACATTCAAAACATTGCCGTTGCCAACGAAAAACCGTTCACTTTGTTTGGCGGCATCAACGTGCTGGAAGACTTGGATAGCACACTTCGCGCCGCCGAGCATTATGTTCGTGTAACCCAAAAATCGGGTATTCCCTATGTATTCAAAGCATCGTTTGACAAAGCGAATCGCTCATCGGTGCATTCGTATCGTGGCGTAGGCTTGGACGAAGGCATGAAGATTTTGGCAGCGGTCAAAAGCGAATTTGGCTGCCCTGTGATTACCGATGTCCACGAACCGTATCAATGCGAACCCGTTGCCGAAGTGTGTGATGTGCTGCAACTGCCTGCATTTTTAGCGCGTCAAACCGATTTGGTGGCGGCAATGGCAAAAACAGGTCGCGTCATCAACATCAAAAAACCACAGTTTTTAAGCCCAGCGCAAATGAAAAATATTGTGGAAAAATTCCACGAAGCAGGCAATCAACAAATTGTGTTGTGCGAACGCGGCGCACAGTTTGGCTATGACAATTTGGTGGTGGATATGCTGGGTTTTGGCGTGATGAAAAAAACCTGTAATAACGCGCCTGTGATTTTTGACGTTACCCATTCTTTGCAACAACGTGATAGTGGAGCAGCCGCATCGGGCGGTCGCCGTTCGCAAGTGTTGGATTTAGCGTTGGCTGGCATGGGAACGCGCTTGGCTGGCTTGTTCTTGGAAAGCCACGAAAACCCAGACCAAGCCCGTTGCGATGGCCCAAGTGCCTTGCCATTGGCGCAACTGGAAGACTTTTTGCTGCGTGTGAAAGCGGTTGATGATGTAGTGAAGTCGTTTGAGCCGTTGCATATTGCGTAATGCAAAAAATACATAAAAAGCAGCCTGCACATTAAATAAACAAAATGTGCAGGCTGCTTTTCAATACGTTCAACTTACTCCATCCAACGCTTAAAAATCAACGATGTATTCACGCCACCAAAGGCAAAATTGTTGTTCATCACATATTCGGTTTCAATGTGGCGACCGCTGCCACGAATAAAATCCACATCGCCACAACGCTCGTCAATTTGGTCTAGGTTAATCGTGGGTGCAAACCAATTTTGGCGCATCATTTCTATGCTAAACCAGCTCTCCAACGCACCACACGCGCCCAAAGTATGCCCCAAATAACTTTTTTGCGAACTCAATGGCACATGACCAAACACGGCGGCGGTGGCTTGCGTTTCGGCAATATCGCCTTGCTCGGTGGCTGTGCCGTGTCCGTTTACATAGCCAATCGCGCTGGGTGCGATGCCTGCATCCACCAATGCCAACTCCATGCAGCTTTTCATCGTGTCTTTTTCAGGGCGAGTGATGTGGCTGCCGTCTGAACTCGCACCATAGCCCACCACTTCGGCAATGATGTTTGCGCCACGTGCTTGGGCGTGTTCCAAGTTTTCCAAAACCAACATACAACCGCCTTCGCCAATCACCAAGCCGTCTCGGTTGCAGTCATAAGGGCGCGGCGTGTTTTCGGGATTTTGGTTTTGGCGACTGGCGGCGTATAAGCTATCAAACACAATCACTTGCGACGGGCTTAATTCTTCTGCGCCGCCTGCCAACATCATCGGGATTTTGCCGTATTTAATCGCTTCGTAGGCATAACCAATGGCTTGGCTGCTCGATGTACACGCGCTAGAAGTCGGAATCACACGTCCTTTTAAACCCAAAAAGATGCCGACATTGGCAGCGGTGGTGTGCGGCATCATGCGAACATAGGTGTTGGCATTGAAGCGATTGGGTAATTTGGACAACAACAAACCCACGTCCAAAATATCTTGTGGGCTGCCCGATGACGAGCCTGCTGCCACGCCCATTCTGCCGTCTTGAATCATGCTGTTTAGGTTTAAGCGCGATTCGTCCAACAAACCAGCCTGCACCAAGGCTTGTTCGGCAGCATCAACACAATATTGCGATACCAAACCCATGCTGCGTAATTGTTTGCGCGTCCAATGGGCTGGGGCGGTGTAATCGGGAATGGGCGCGGCTAATTTGGCTTCTAATTCAACAAATTCATCGTATTCTGGCATGGCGCGAACTGCGTTTTTTTGTGCGGCAAAAGCAGCCTGCACATTGTGCCAATCGCGTCCAAAGGCGGAAATTGCGCCAATGCCTGTAATCACTACTCGGTTGGTTTTCATTTGATTTTGTTCCTATCTATTGGACTACGACTCAACACAATCCACCATTAACAGCAATCACTTGGCGCGTGATGTAGCCCGCTTTTTCGTCCATTAAAAAGCGCACGGCATGGGCGACTTCTTCTGGCTGACCCATGCGGTTGGCTGGAATCGCTTTCAGAATTTCATCAACTGGCGTGTTGTCGTCCAAAATATCTGTGTCAATTAAGCCTGGGGCAACGCAGTTTACGGTGATTTTTCGCTTGGCAAGTTCCACCGCCAAGGCTTTCATCGCGCCAATTAAACCTGCTTTGGACGCGCTATAATTGACTTGACCGCGATTGCCCATAATGCCCGACACCGAAGCCATGCACACAATGCGTCCAGCAGCACGGCGGCGAATCATCGGCATAATAATCGGGTGCAACACATTGTAAAAGCCGTCCAAATTGGTACGCAAAACGCTGTCCCAATCGTCATCAGAAAGCGCGGGAAAAGCATTGTCGCGGGTTAGCCCTGCATTGAGTACCACACCATAATACGCGCCAAATTGTTCTACATCGGCGGTTAGGATTTCGCGGCAGGCAGCGCGGTTTGCCACGTCAAATTGTAATACACGGCAGTTGCTCCCCATGTTTTGAATGGTTTGGCGGACTTGTTCCGCTTCATCGCGGCGACTGCGGCAATGCAGCACAATGTCAAAGCCATCGGCAGCCAACGCCAAAGCCACTGCCTTGCCAATGCCACGATTTGAACCTGTGATTAAAACGCTTGGATTCATGTTTTTGAGTTGTCCTTTTGATAGGTTAGGGGAAAGACCCCGATAATTTTATCCATGCTCGGCAGTCAGATTGAGTAACACTGCCAAATCCGCATCGCTGCTGGGGCTAAACACATTCATCGCGCCGTGTATCAAAACTTCGTCTGTATGGCAATGACGCAATTCGCAATCAAACACGCCCATGCCCGATTGGTCTTGCCACGATTGTTTGACCACCACCAGCAATTCTGTTCCCACCGCAATCGCAGGCTGCGAGAACATCAGTTTGCGCGTTCCCAACAAAAAGCCCAATCGCACCGCTTCGCCACGCGCTAAATGGTGTGCGCCAGCCCAAGCCGCTACGCCTTGCGCCATGATTTCTGCACCCAAATAACTGGGCAACGCATCTGCGCCCAATGGCAACAAAATATGCTCTGCGCCAATGTGCGCCCATGCTTGTAAGCTGTGTTCATCGCACGAAATGATTTTGTCTAGCAGCATCATGTGTCCGCTGTGTGGCAGCAATTTGGCTGGCGAAATGCGTTCCCAATCAAGCATGACATTCTCCCATAATCAACACAGCGTTGTTACCGCCAAACGCAAACGATGAACTCGCGCCAATGCGTTGTGCGTTTGCGTTTTGCCACGCGCTGTTGGCATCGGTTAGCAAAATGGGGGGCAGGGCGGTGTCGCGTATGCCGTCCCATTGCTGGGCAGGTAGTTTGCCTTGCGGATTGTGTTGGCGCGAAATTACGCCCCACAAAAATGCGGCCTCCAATGCGCCTGCTGCGCCCAAAGTATGCCCTGTTAAAGGTTTGGTTGATGTGGCTGGTGTGGCGCAACCAAAGACGCTGGCAACGGCAAGGCTTTCCATGCTGTCGTTGTGGTGCGTGCCTGTGCCGTGTAGGTTTATCCAGCCGATGTCGGACGCGGACATTTGGGCGTGTTCCAAAGCTGCGCTAAATGCGGCTGCTGCACCCGAGCCGTCTGGGCGTGGCGATGAAATATGATAGGCATCGCTGCTTGCGCCATAGCCCAACAAGGCAATGCTTTCTGCATCATCCAACGGTTCGCGTGTGGCGATGAATACCGCCACTGCTTCGCCAATGTTGATGCCGTTGCGATGTGCCGAAAAGGGATTGGCAAGCGAATCGGACAACACTTCCAACGAAGCAAAACCGTTAATGGTGAGTGGCGATAGCGTATCCACACCGCCGCAAATCACGGCATCGCACACGCCCGATTGCAGCAACCGTGCCGCACTCATCAAAGCACGCGCACCTGATGTACACGCGGTGGATACGCCATAGCTCATGCCTTGTAAACCATAAATTTGTTGCACAAAATCGGCTGGGTCGCAATGCAGTTGGGTCTGTTGCTTGAATGAATACGTTGCAGGCTGCCTTTGTGCCATTTGCTCAAACAGCGGCAAATTTTCGTCTGCACCGCTAACCGAAGTCCCCATGACAACACTAATGCGCTCATTACCAAAGCGTTGTTGAATCAACTGGATTTGCGGTTCAATCTGTGCCAAAGCGTCCCACAACAAACGATTGTTGCGGCTAACGTGTTCGGGCGCGATGTGGCTGGGAAACGGACGCAATTCACGTTGCACCGCGCCAAATGCCAAACGGCGGTTTTGCACCCAATCGCTGCTCCATGATAGCGGCGATGTGGCTGGTGGATTCAATAGCGTGTGCAGATGCTGTTCCAAGCCGCTGCCCATGGCGGACACTAGGGCTGGCTTGCTTAAATAAATCGTCATGAAAAATAAACTTTCGTGTTATTCAGATTCAATCGGCGTGATGCGCCATGTTTGTTGCGGCAACGCAATGAGTGCAGGCTGCTTGATGCCTTGCCGAAACAGCGGAAACAACGCAACAAACAACGCTTGTGCATCATGATTGGGTGGAATAAAGCCGTCTCGCTGCCAGCCTTGTGCCGTTGCCAGCAATCGCGCTTGCGGTGCGCCAAATATATCGGTTTGCACCCAGCGCGTAATGCCATTGGCTTGACCTTGCACCGTGAGCAGGCTGGTTTGAACGACGTTTTCCGCTGCGTCCAATTTGTCTAGCTGAAACAGCAAAACCTGTTGTTCAGCCAGAGTAGGGCGGTCTTGTGGCGCATAGGCAACCGAACAGGCGGTTAGCCAAGTCAGTAAAACAAAATACAAAATGTTTTTCATGTGGATTCCGTTGGTTGAAGTGCAGGCTGCTTTTCGCGTGTTTGCTGATTAAAATAATCCTGCAAATAATCGTTTAACCGCCGTGCTGCAATCGGCAAAGGTTTTTCCGCCAGCCAAGTTTGTAGGTCAATATCGTCGCCCACCACAAAGTGATACACAGGTTTTTGCAGCGGAATGCGATACCACGGCTGCCCTTTTTTGTAGTTGGGCGGCGACATTTTAACGGCAATCGGCGTAATCACTTTAGCACTGCGTAACGCCATAGACACCGCCCCGCGATGAAATTTCACTTCGCCGTCCCAGCCTGTGCGCGTACCTTCGGGAAAAACTAGCAGGCATTGTTGTTGCAAAATGCGGTCTATTTCTTCCACAAAATCCAAGTTTTCTTGGTTGAGTACATAACCACAAGCACGGATTTGGCTGTTCATAGCTGGATTGTGTAGCAAATCGGCTTTAACAATGCAGTTGGCTTGCGGCACACGGCTTAATATAAACACCACGTCCAATAGCGACAGGTGGTTTGCCAAAATCATTTGCCCCTGTCGCCCCAATTTATCAAAACCATGAAAATGCGCTTCTACAATCCCCATTTTGATTAAATATTGCGTGAACACATACCACGATTGCGTTACTCGTTTTCGGGCGAGAAATTGCGTGTGCAGGCTGCTTTGAAAGCGTTTGCCAGGCCCCAAATACAGTTTAAACAACACACCAAACACACCAAAAATCACAAAGCCCAAAGCCGTAGCAAACAGTCTATACCATTGATTTATTGTGTATGTTGCCATTGCCATTCACTCTTTGGATAAAAATGACGAAATGCGTTTTTTTGCAACAAAATATGGCGAACAAAATCCAATGCGCCCCAATAATGTGGCTCGGTTGTGGGCGATGTCGCTGCGTGGCGTGTCAAAGTCCAATCGCTACCACGTTCCAGCACCGCTGCCACCGCATACGCAAAAGGCGCGGTTAGCACAGTTTTGTCGTCCAAATCACAAGGTTCATCGGCAGTCACCACCAACACTTGTTTTGCACCGTCTTGCAACATGGCAGCAGCTTCGGTACACGCCAACTCCCAGCCATCGTATTGCGCCACAATCGCCGTGTTTTCGCTGGTGTCGCCACGCAGCATAGACCATTGCCCCACCAGCGCATTGTGTACCGACAAACCAAACGAAGTCGGCGATACGCTCTGTTCGCGCAACAAAGACACAAACAATTCAATATTGCGATTCACTTCGCCATCGTGCGACACAAACACGGTGGGACAATGTTGCTCACCCACCGCTTGATGCGCCGCCTGAAACATCAATCGCGCCGACAAGCTCAATCGTCGCCGTTGCAGCGCAGGCAAAAAAGCGATATCAGGTTTTTGTTCGGGCAAATCGTGTGGCGAAAGCGTGCCGTGTGCCCAGTCTAGCCAATGTTCGGGCGTGGTTAATCGGGTGGACACGGCATGCCATGTGCGGATATTGAATTGCATGATGAAAAGTCTGCCAATAAAGAAGATGCGGATTATACCGATAAAAACGTGGCGCGTAGATGTGGCAAGCGGTTCGCGCAATCGCCCAAGCCTTGCCATTGCACCGCCAAATCGCTTTGATACGCCACACACGCCACTAAAAATTGCTCGCATTGCCACACGCGCCCAAACCAACCTGTTTGACCCTGTGTGTGTAGTTGCCATTGCTGTTTATGTTGTAACAAGCCTACTTGCGCCAAGTCTGCCCATTGCCCATTGCTGGCTTTGACCAAACTTTCTTTTAGCGTCCACAAGATTAAATGCGCGGCGGTTTGACAAGATTGCTGTTGCAGCCAGCGGCATTCGTCATCGCTCAAAATCCAATCGCGCCATGCCGAAAAATCACGCGATTGAATCGGCTCTATGTCCATACCAAAGTGCAGGCTGCTTTTGCTGGTTAGCCACACGGCACGGTATCGGCAATGACTTAACACACCGTTTGAGCAAGGCGCAACTGCTTTAATCGCGCGGCTGATTTGCCAGCTTGTGCGTTGTTCTAATGCAGGATTTTTTTGAACACGAAGGCGGTCGTTGGGCGACAATTTTTCGGGCGCATAGTGTTGTGCATAATCATTGGCGGCATAATAAAGTGTAAATTCGGTTTGCATTTTGAAAACAATTTCGCTTACAATCTTGTTGTATCTTAACAAAAACTTTTTCAAACCCCAAACTTTTAAGGAGTTTTGCTATGAAATTACATCAAACTTTATCGCTGATTGCCGTGGCAACCTTGGCTTTGAGCGCATGCCAAAGCAATGGCGGCAGCAAAGGTACAGACTCATCGTCTAGCGCATCATCAAAAGGCGTGTGCCAACAAGTGCGTGGCGACACAAGTGGTGGCGGTCGCAATGTGTTGTATCGCTGCAATGGCAATGCGGTATTGAATTCAGCCGAAGCGCAATCGATTTTATCGGGCGGTGCGCGTGTGCAATTTGGCTCGGCAGATTCGGTTATCAAAGCAGGCTTAATCACGCGTCAATCGGCAAACCGTGTCGGCAAGTCAGACGAAGAAACCTGCGAACGCGCTTTCATCAACGCAGCGAAAAAATTCCAAGACACCGCAGCCAAACACGGTGGCAGCCGCGTAGGTAATTTCCACAGCTATTTAGATAGAAAACCATTGAGCGGTGGTCAATATATGTGCGAAGTTGGCACATTCCACGGTCGCGTAGTGATGCGTGGCGATATTGCTCGCTAATCCCATTTATTTAATAGAGCAAGGCGTGTTGATATTAGGTTTACAAATCAACACGCCTTAATTATTTTGACTATGAAATTAGACATTATTATCCCCTGCTACAACGCAGCCAGCACCCTAAATCGCGCCGTAGAAAGCAGCCTGCAACAAGCCGAACTGCACCAACTTTGGCTGGTTGATGACGCGTCCACCGATGACACTTGGGCGCACATTCAAGCGTGGCAAGCGCGTTATCCCAGCCGTATCCAAGCGTGCAGGCTGCCTGATAACGGTGGCGTTGCCCGAGCGCGAAATTGGGGCGCATTGCAAAGCCAAGCCAAAATCATCGCGTTTTTAGATGCCGATGACGCGTATCAAGCCCACGCATTGCAGGCTGCTTTGTATTGCTTTGAACAGTTGGATTATTTGGGGCTAATTCGCCTGCGTTTACAAGCCGTTGGACTAGATTCGCGCTATGCCAATCACCCCAACATTGCCCAAGCATGGCACAGCTTGCAAATGACCGTTGGCGGCAATACCGTGTTTCGCCGCGCCTTTTTTCTGGCTTGTGGCGGTTTTCCGCAAGACGCATTGTTCCGCGAACTGGGCGGCGAAGACGGCACACTGGGCATTGCCACCACACAAAGCAGCGTAGTGGGGACGTTGTTTGCCGATAGTGAACCTGCCGTGTTGCATTATTGTCGCGCAGGAATGCACGCCGAACGCCTGCTTGATGCCTATTTATTTCAGCAGCACGATAGCCGCGTAACGCCCGAAAACTACGCCCAAGCGCAAACCGTTACCAGTCAAATTCATCAGCAATTACAACAACTTCGCCCAATATTGAATCAAGCACAAAATGGCTCGATGCCGCTAACCGTCAGCCGAGCAGAGTAGGGGACTATCATGAATCAATGGATAATCGTGATTTTATGTGCAGGCTGCTTTTGGCTACTCGTTCGCACCCTGCAATCCAAACGCAAAAAAAATCCGTTTGACGGCAAAACCAAATTACCATACCAACGCAAACACATCATGACCGAAACAGAAATGCAGGTTTATGACGTGTTGCTAGAAGCATTGCCAGATTACATGGTGTTTCCGCAAGTGCAAGTGTCGCGCATCATAGACACGCCGCCGAACAAAGACAATTATTACTGGTTCAACTTCATCAGCCGATTGAGCTACGATTTTGTGGTTTGCCGACCCGATGGCACGCCCATTGCCGCGATTGAAATTGATGACCGCACCCACGAAAAACCCGAACGCCAAGAAGCCGATAACCGCAAAAACTTGGCAACCGAAGCGGCAGGTGTCGCGATTATTCGCTGGCAAGTGGGCGCAACGCCAGCCGTAAAACAAATCACGCGCATGATAAACAAACTGGATAAATCCGCTTAAATGTAAAACAGCCTAACCACAACGATGTTGGTTAGGCTGTTTGTTTTAGAGTGGTGTTATTCAACACACATCAGATAACTAATAATTTAACATAATTGTAATTATGCGAAGTAGCACAAATCACTTGCGCCACGAATATGGCTTAAACTTTCGTCTGCAATGAATTCTGCTATACGCAGCCATTCTTACAGCAATCGTCTTTTTCATCGCATTAAAATAAACATCGTGTATTAACTCTTTGTCCAATTCCCTGCACTTAAAATATTCAATAGACGCAATGATTTCCAGCGGTTCAACTTCCAGCGTTGCAGCAATCTCAATAATGAATGCCAACGGCAGGCGCAACCGTCCTTTGCGATATTGCGTGATTCGGCTTTGCTCCAATTGCCAATGCTTTGCTAATAGATAATTGCTATTAAAATTCATCTGTATTTTAAAAAGATTTAACCAACCTTTAACACTTTGCATAAAATCAATAACTTATGTATTTTCAATGCAAAATATTGTATGTTGGCTAGCAAAGTTTGACTAGATGAGCAAATGCTAACGGCGCGGAACGCGCTTCATTTCAACTTTTCCAATCTATCTCTGGTGCTGTACATCAGGCATCAATCTGAAACACTTGTCGCAAATACGCTAAAAACGTGTCGTTGTCGGTAACGGTTTTGCCAGGTGTGTCCGAAATCTTGGCAACCGATTGACCGTTGCACTCCACCAATTTCAACACAATATTGAGCGGTTCGTGTCCCATGTCGTTGGTCAAGTTTGTGCCGATGCCAAAACTGGTGCGAAAACGCCCTTTAAAATATTGGTGCAGATCCCACGCTTTTTGCATATCCAAGCCGTCAGAAAACGTGAGCATTTTAGTGCGGCTGTCAATTTTGAGCTTTTGATAATGGACATACGCCTTGTCGCCCCATGCATACGGGTCGCCGCTGTCGTGGCGCAAACCGTCAAACAGCTTGGCAAAATACAAATCAAAATCGCGCAAAAACGCGTCCATGCCCACGACATCGGTCAAGGCAATGCCCAAATCGCCGCGATATTCGTGTACCCATGCTTCCAAAGCCGCAGTTTGAAAATCGCGCAAACGCACGTCCAACGCTTGAAAAGCTTGTAAAAATTCGTGCGCCATTGTGCCGATGGGTGTTAGGTGTAATTTTTTTGCCAAATACACATTGCTCGTACCGCGAAATACATCGGGAGCAGCCTGCGCCAAAGTTTGTACAACGTGTTCTTGCCATTGCAAAGTATAACGGCGGCGCGTACCGAAATCGGACACCAAAAATGGCGGGTCGGCTGGGTGTTGCTGGCGCGACATAGATTGCAGCAGTTGGGCTTTTTCTTGCAGCCTGCGCTCGCCTTCTGCCAATACTTCGGGCGTTTCCATGCGGCGGAAATACAGCTCATTTACAATCGCCAAGATGTAAATCTCAAAAAACATGGCTTGTATCATCGGGCCTTCAATGCGAATGTGCAGTCTGCCGTCTTCGCCTGCGCGGACGTTTACAAAGCGGCGTTTTAATTGGAACAGCTCCAAGTAGTCTACAAAATCGCTTTTAATAAAACGCAATCCGCGCAAATAATGCAATTCGTCTGCACTAAAACGCAGTTGGCACAATGCGTCTAGTTCTTGCTCCAATTCGTCTTTGATGTCGGCAAGTGGATACACGGTTTGAGCGTTGCGGCAACGAAATTCGTAAACGCTGTGGGTTTCGGGAAATTGGTGCAACACCACTTGCAGCATGGTGAATTTGTACAAATCGGTGTCAAGCAGGGAATGGATAATCGGCATAGTTGTGAAGTGTGTGATGTGGGTAAAGCGTGCATTGTAAACGAAATTAAAGGTGCAGGCTGCTTTGTGCTGCTAATTAACTATATAATACGCAAAATTAGTAAAACAAGGATAACCAACATGAGCTTTAAACGTGTGTGCGGCTTATTGGCACGAGCTGGCGTGTATTGGCGATTGATGCGAGCAGACAAGCCGATTGGAACGCTGTTGCTGCTCTACCCTACTTTGTGGGCGGTATGGATTGCGTCCAACGGTCAGCCCGAATGGCAAACAGTGTTGGCATTTACCGCTGGCACATTTTTGATGCGAAGTGCAGGCTGCATTGCCAACGATTGGGCAGACCAAGATTTTGATAAACACATTGAACGCACGCAAAACCGTCCATTTGTGCAAGGCGAAGTCAATGCGCGACAAGCTCGGCGTGTGATTGTGATTTTGTGTATTTTGGCGGCGTGTTGCCTGATTCCATTTTCGTGGAAAACGTGGCTGCTGGCGTTGCCTGCGCTGGCTTTGGCGTTTACTTATCCGTTTACCAAACGCTTTTTTCCGATTCCGCAACTGTATTTGGGCATAGCGTTTTCGTTTGGCATACCAATGGCGTTTATGGCGATTCAGGACTACATTCCCACGGTGGCGTGGTGGCTGTTTGCCGCGAATTTGTTTTGGACAGTCGCCTACGATACGGCGTATGCCATGGCAGATAAACCAGACGATTTGAAAATTGGCATCAAAACATCGGCAATTACCTTTGGCGACTACGATGCGGAAATGGTGTTAATTTGCCACTTTATTTTTGATTTGCTGATGTTGCAAGTGGGCAAAACGCTGGGCGTAACGTGGGTGTATTGGGTGATTTGGGTGGTGGTGCTGCACCATCAATGGCGACAATACACGCGCTTGTATCATCGTGAGCGCGATGAATGCTTCCAAGTGTTTTTGTCCAACAATCAAGTAGGCGCGTTGTGGCTGGCTGGATTGGCAGCGCATTTTGCGTATTGGTAAACATTTAAAAGCAGCCTGCAATATTCATCAACCAAACAAAAAAAGAATTTATGACCCTACCACTCCTATCCCAAACACTCGCCACACCCATTGGCGATTTATGCGCCCTATTCTCGCCCAAAGGCTTGTGCTTGCTGGAATTTGCCGACCAAGCCAATCTAGCAAAAATGCAGGCTGCTATTGTCAAACAATATGGCAAACACATCGCCCCTGCGCCACAAAATCACGCAGTTTATGCCCAACTGCGTGATGAATTGCGCGATTATTTTGCAAGCAGCCTACACACGTTCAACGTGCCGCTAGACCCAATCGGCACAGCATTTGAGCAACAAGTTTGGCAAGCCTTGTTGCAGATTCCATATGGCAGCACAATTTCATATGCCGAACAAGCGCGGCGCATTGGTAAACCCACAGCGGTGCGTGCGGTGGCAGCGGCAAATGGGCGCAATCGTATTTCTATCGTTATTCCGTGCCATCGCGTGATTGGCAGCAACGGACGTTTAACAGGCTATGCAGGCGGTGTGGAGCGCAAGCAATTTTTGTTGCAGCTAGAAAATAATGCAGGCTGCCTGTTGTAAATGAAAGCAGACATTGTTTACAATCGCTGCCTTATATTCACAAGATTTAACTGGAAGGACATCGTATGTCAAACAATCCAACAGAAAACGCCAGCAACAACAAATTGCTCTGGCAAATTGTCATCGGCTTGGTGGTAGGTAGCATTATCGGGCAAATCGCCCACAGCACAGGCGAATCGGCGTTTATGAGCAACGTAGTCGGCTTTATCGGCATTTTGGGTAGCTTATTTGTTGGTGCGCTCAAAGGCGTTGCACCGTTTTTGGTGTTTATTTTGGTTACTTCCGCCATTGCTCGACACGACGGCAAAAGCAAAACCAATATGCGCCCAATTTTGTTTTTGTATATGCTCGGCACGTTTGGTGCAGCTTTGGTTGCCGTGCTTGCCAGCTTGGCATTCCCCAGCACTTTGACTTTGGTGGACAGCAGCACGGTAGATGTTAAACCGCCACAAGGCATCGCCGAAGTAATGAAAACTTTGTTGATGAACTTGGTTGCCAACCCATTTCACGCGCTGACCAACGCCAACTACATCGGCATTTTGTCGTGGGCGATTGTGCTGGGCTTTGCCTTACGCAACGCTTCGTCCGCCACACATCAACTGTTTGACGATTTATCACATGCCGTGTCTGCCATTGTGCGCTGGATTATCCGCCTTGCACCGTTGGGCGTGTTTGGCTTGGTAACAGTTACAACTGCTACCACAGGCTTCGGTCAAATGATTAAAGAATACGGACAATTATTGCTGGTTTTGGTTGGCTGTATGTTCTTTGTCGCTTTTGTGATGAACCCATTGATTGTGTTCTGGAAAATCAAGAAAAACCCCTATCCATTGGTATTGTTGTGCTTGCGAGAAAGTGGTATTCCAGCATTCTTTACACGCTCGTCTGCCGCCAACATTCCTGTGAACATGAATTTGGCTAAACGCTTGAATTTGCACGAAGACACCTATTCCGTGTCGATTCCATTGGGTGCGACCATTAACATGGCAGGTGCAGCGATTACGATTACCGTGCTGGCACTTGCCGCCGCGCACACACAAGGCATTCAAGTGGACTTTTTGACTGCGTTGTTGTTGAGCTTGGTTGCAACCGTGAGCGCGTGTGGTGCTTCGGGCGTGGCAGGTGGTTCGTTGTTGCTGATTCCATTGGCGTGCAGCTTGTTCAATATCCCAAACGACATCGCCATGCAAGTGGTGGCAGTTGGCTATATTATTGGTGTGATTCAAGATTCTTGCGAAACCGCGCTCAATTCATCAACCGATGTGTTGTTTACAGCAGCCGCAGATATGGCACATGAACACGAACACGAAGTTAAATAAAACAATATAAATATAAAAAGCAGCCTGCACTTTGAATCAAACCAAAAGTGCAGGCTGCTTTTTCATTTATTCATTCATAATCCCTACGCCAATGCGATTGCGTTTCGCATTGCTGCTCCAAAAATCGCGCCAAATAATCATACTGCGCGCGGGCATCGTCCAAACGATTGATGTGCTGACGACACGCCTCGCCGCCGTCCAATCGCGCCAAATACCAACCAATGTGTTTACGCGCAATCCGCGTGCCAGCCAGTTCACCATAAAATTCATGCAACGATTGAACGTGCGCCAAAATAGTGGTGCAGGCTGCTTGCATAGTCAGCGCATTGGGCAACGTGCCATGCTGCAAAAAGTGCGCCACATCGGCAAACAACCACGGCTGACCTTGCGCGGCTCGCCCAATCAAAATACCGTCTGCGCCCGTTTGCTGCAACACCTGTCGCGCTTTTTGTGGGCTATCGATGTCGCCATTTGCCCACACAGGCAGCGAAATCGTTTGTTTGACTTCGGCAATCAAATCGTATTGCGCCTGCCCTTTGTACATTTGCGTGCGCGTGCGTCCGTGAATCGCCAGCGCAACAATGCCAGCCTGCTCCGCCATTTTGGCAATGGTTAGGATATTTTTGTGTTCATCGTCCCAACCCAAGCGCGTTTTGAGCGTAACAGGCACAGAAGCAGCCTGCACCACAGCGTGCAAAATCTGCTCTACCAATTTTTCGTTTTGCAACAAGGCACTACCAGCCAACACATTGCAGACTTTTTTCGCAGGGCAACCCATGTTAATGTCAATGACTTGTGCGCCGTGTTCTGCATTCAATCGCGCCGCATCGGCAAGTTGCGTGGGGTCGCTGCCTGCAATTTGCACCACAATCACGCCTTGTTCGCCATCGTGATTGCGTCTATTGCGCGATTTTTGCGTGTTTTGCAAAGTCGGGTCGCTGCTCAACATTTCGCTCACCGTCCAATTTGCGCCAAATTGTCGCGCCAGTTGCCGCGTGGGGCGGTCGGTAATGCCAGCCATAGGCGACAGAATAATCTTGTTGGCTTGTTGAATGGTAGGCAAAGTTTGCGCAGTTGGATTCATGCTGGTCATGCAGATAAAAAGCCGACATTGTAAAACAGATTACCCCTACACGCGCAAAATCAAGTAAAATACTGCACATTTAAACCCTATTGATTTGAACCGAAAGCCATCATGTCTCAACACACTTTATTAATTGAATTATTAACCGAAGAACTCCCCCCAAAAGCCCTAAACAATCTTGGCAACCACTTCGCCCAATCCATCGTAGAAGGCTTGGGAAAAGCGCAACTGATTGACGGCGAAACCCAATTCACGCCATATGCTTCACCGCGCCGTTTGGCGGTGCAAGTGGCGAATGTCAAAGCCGTGCAAGCCGACCAACACGTTGTCAAAAAAGGTCCTGCCGTGAGCGCGAATGAAAAAGCGATTGCAGGTTTTGCGCGTTCGTGTGGCGTGGAAGTCGGCAGCCTGAAAGTGATAAATGACGGCAAACAAGATATTTACGCGCACGAATTTACCCAAACAGGTCAAACACTTGCCGATTTATTGGGCGAAATCGTCAATGCTGCCGTGAAAAAATTGCCAATCCCAAAAGTGATGCGTTGGGGTAGCAGCACGCATACGTTTGTGCGCCCTGTGCATGGTTTGGTGGCGATGCACGGCGCGGACGTGTTGCCTGTGAACGTGTTGGGCTTGGCCAGCCGCAATTTTACGTTGGGACATCGTTTCTTGTCGCAAGGCGAAATCGTATTCGCGCAAGCCGATGATTATGCAAAACAATTAGCCGAACAAGGAAAGGTCATCGCCAATTTCGCAGAACGCAAAAACGCGATTCAGGCAGCTTTAAACGAACAAGCAGGCAGCCTGAAAGCGACTGTGGCGGCTGATGAAAGTTTGTTGGACGAAGTAACGGCGTTGGTGGAATATCCTGTTGTTTTGCAGGCTGGTTTTGAAGCGCATTTCTTGGCTGTGCCGCAAGAATGCCTGATTTTAACCATGCAGCAAAATCAAAAATATTTCCCATTGTTGGACGCGCAAGGCAAGTTGATGAACCGCTTTTTGTTGGTGTCCAACTTGCAGGCTGCCGACCCGAGCCACATTATTCACGGCAATGAGCGCGTGTTGCGCGCGCGTTTGTCGGACGCGGAATTTTTCTACAAGCAAGACCAAAAAGCGACTTTGGAAAGCCGTTTGCCGAAATTGGCGAGCGTGGTTTATCACAATAAAATTGGTTCGCAAGCCGAGCGCGTTGAGCGTTTGCAAACGATTGCGGCGCACATCGCCAGCGCATTAGGCGCAGACAAAGCGGCGGCAGAACGTGCAGCGCGTTTGGCAAAAGCGGATTTGGTTACGGAAATGGTGGGCGAATTTCCTGAATTGCAAGGCACGATGGGTAAATATTACGCGCAGTTGGACGGTGAGCAGCCTGAAATTGCGTTGGCGATTGAGCAGCACTATCAGCCGCGTTTTGCTGGCGACGCGCTGCCTGAAAATGCGATTGGCACGGCGGTGGCATTGGCGGATAAATTGGAAACTTTGGTGGGCATTTGGGGCATTGGCTTGATTCCGACTGGCGACAAAGATCCGTATGCGTTGCGCCGTGCGGCGTTGGGCGTGTTGCGTATGTTGATGAATTATCCTTTGTCTATCAATGATTTGCTGAATACGGTTGCTGACCAATTCCCTGCGAATGTGTTGGCGGACAAAGCGAAAACAGTTGCGGAAATCGCTGATTTTATGCAAGCGCGTTTGGCGGTGTTGTTGCAAAATGATTATTCGCAAGACGTGGTGGCGGCAGTATTGGCGCAACGCCCTGACCGCTTGAATGATTTGGCGGCGAAATTGCAAGCCGTTGAGCAATTTAAACAATTACCTGAGTCGGCAGCGTTGGCAGCAGCGAATAAGCGCGTGCAAAATCTGCTGAAAAAAGCGGACGCGCAATTAGGCGATGTGAACGCGAGCTTGTTCGCGCAAGACGAAGAAAAAGCCTTGTTTGCGGCGGCGCAAGATTTACAGCCCAAAGTGGCGGACGCGGCAAAACGTGGCGATTTTCAGGCTGCCTTAACCGAATTGGCGGCGATTAAACCGCAGGTTGATGCGTTTTTTGATGGCGTGATGGTGATGGCGGAAGACGCGGCTGTAAAACAAAACCGTTTGAATTTGTTGAATTTATTGGCAAGTTTGATGAATGCAGTGGCGGATATTGCGTTGTTGTCTGAATAAATATAAAAATTGCAGGCTGCTTCGTGAAAAGCAGCCTGCAATTTGATAGAATAATAAAACTAAATTTATCAATATTTTGGAAGTTAATCAATGTTCCAATTAAGCGAAATTCCAACAGAAATAGCGGTTTTTATTGCAACACATAAATCATTTCAGCGACCAGAAGGTCATGTATTCGTGCCATTGCAATTAGGTAATCAGCCAGAAAATCTAGGCTATTTACGCGAAAATCAATTAGATAATATAGCCGATAAAAACCCCTATTTTTGTGAATTAACCGCACTATATTTCTTATGGAAAAATGTCCATACTCCTGTGATAGGCTTGGTGCATTACCGTAGATATTTTGCAAAAAAGCGAAACATAGTTCAAAGAAGAATCAATCAACTCGCTTATTTATTAGGACTCGTTCCGAAGCAACAAACCTCTCGCCATACCATACTCACTTCCGATGAGATTCAGCAACTATGGCAAAACTCTCAAGCAGATTTAATCGTCCCAGCTGGTGTTGATTTAGACACTTCGCTTTATGATAATTATAATCAAAATCATCATATTCAAGATTGGCATATCGTCAAACAAATCGTAGAAGAAAAAGCACCACAATATTCCCTCACTATTGCAAAAGTTGAACAAAATTGCATTCTTTACCCTTATAATATGTTTATCGGTAAAAAAGAAATAATCAATGATTATTGCGAATGGCTATTTGATATTTTGTTTGAAGCAGAAAAGAAAATTGACTGTTCCCAATACGATAGCTATAACCAAAGAGTTTTCGGCTTTTTAGCAGAACGATTATTTACCGCATGGATTGTACACAATCAAAATAAATACAAAATAAAACATGTGCCTGTTCAGCGGGTACAAACATAACTAGGAATAAAAACATGAATTTTTTATGTGTCGGAGCAGGTTTTTCCTGCGCTGTTATCGCAAGAGAATTGGCTCAAGCAGGGCATAAAGTAACCATCATTGACCAACGCGCCCACACCGCAGGCAACTGCCACACCGAACGCGATGCCGAAACAGGTGTAATGGTTCATATCTACGGACCACACATTTTCCACACCGATAACGAAACTGTATGGAATTATTTGCAGCAATTTGGCGAATTTATGCCTTATACCAACCGCGTTAAAGCAGTAAGCGGAGGTCAGGTATATTCATTACCAGTTAATCTACACACGATTAACCAATTCTACGGCAAAACATTCTCGCCAAAAGAAGCCAAAGCATGGATTACCGAGCAATCTGACCAAACCATTGCCGAACCGCAAACTTTTGAAGAACAAGCCATGAAATTTGTTGGCAAAGACCTGTATCAAGCCTTCTTCAAAGGTTATACCGCCAAACAATGGGGCGTATCGCCAACCAAATTGCCTGCTAGCATTTTGAAACGCTTGCCAGTGCGTTTTAATTATGATGACAACTATTTTGCTCACAAATTCCAAGGTATGCCCAAAAATGGCTATACCGAAATCGTGGACAATATTTTGAATCACGAAAACATTACCGTAAAATTGAACACGCCATACAGCGAAGATATGCAATCTGAATACGACCATGTTTTCTGGTCTGCACCATTGGATTTGTGGTTCAAACACCAATTCGGAAAATTAGGTTATCGCACATTGGATTTTGAAACATTCCGCGATGAAGGCGATTTCCAAGGTAATGCTGTAATTAACTATTGCGATGAAACTGTGCCGTTCACACGCATTACCGAACACAAACACTTCTCGCCTTGGGAACAGCACGAAAAAACCTTGTGCTACAAAGAATACAGCCGAACTTGCGAAGATGGCGATATTCCTTACTACCCAATCCGATTAGCAGAAGACCAAGCCTTGTTATCGCAATATGAAACTGTTGCCAACCAAGCAAAAGGCGTAAGCTTTGTAGGACGTTTAGGTACTTATCGCTACTTGGATATGGACGTAACCATTGCGGAAGCACTTAAAACAGCGCAAGGCGTGTTGGCAGATATTGCCAATAAGCAGGAAATTAAACCGTTTTATTTTTCTTAATTTTTCAGCATTTCAGGCAGCCTGCAAAAGGCTGTCTGAAATATTTATCATTTCAAAATATTAAACAATCATGAATATTATCCAAAATCTCGTTTTCCCAAATCTAGACATTCAAGCCCCCGATGATTTATACGTTCGTTATTGGGGTGGTACGCAAGCATTCCGAAATGAAAGAGAAATCCGTTTCCTACAAAAAGGAGCTGGTTGCGTTTTTGATACCTTTTTCAACTCGTTTACCATTCAAACTTGGAAAAACCAAACCAATATCCGCCAAATTAAATTGCGTTTATTCGGTCATGGCGAGTTTTTAATCAAAATCCGCCGCCACAAGTTGCACGAAGACATGAAACATTTAAATGAATTAACCATTCAATTAAATGAATCAGGCACGGACATTGATTTCGCAGATTTGAACGACCACACAGAAGGCATGCTGTTTTTTGAATTGATTTCATTAACAGATAATGCTTATGTAAACCGTGGTTTTTATCACACTGATTTAGAACCGCAGAATCCTGTAAAATTAGGCATTGTGATTACGCACTTCAACCGTAAACATTACGTTTTACCTGCGATTGACCGCGTATCTAATGATTTGCTGCAAGACCCTTATTACAAAGATAAAATTAGTCTGATTGTTGTAGATAACTCACAAAACATCACACAAGAAGAAGCCAAACACGCGATTGTTATTCCAAATCAAAACTTGGGTGGCTCTGGTGGTTTTACTCGTGGTTTGATGTATTTGGAAGATGAAAAAAGCTATACGCACTGCTTATTTATGGACGATGATGCGTCTTGTGAAATTGAAAGCATTCGTCGTGCTTATGCGCTGTTGCAGTATGCAACAACAGAGAAATTTGCAGTTTCTGGGGCGCAATTACGTGAAGCTGCACCATCCATTTTGCATGAAAAATCAGCGCAATTTACTCAATTCGGCATTCCTTTGCATCACGGTAAAAATATGCAAAGCGTTTATGATTTATTAACATCAGAATTAGATTGTGATACAGCAAATTATGCTGCATGGTGGTTCTGTGCTTTTAAACTCACAGATGTAGAAAAGTATGCATTCCCATTTTTTGTACGCGGTGATGATATTTGTTTTAGTTTATCAAATAAATTTAATATTTGCTCTATGAACGGCATAGGTGTTTGGGCTGAAGATTTCTTTATTAAAGAAGGTTTGTGGACACGTTATCTAACGTTTAGAGCTGACGCAGTTTTAAACTCCGTATTTAATACAAAAAATTACAATAAATCCATACTTAAAAAATGGTTCTCTCATTTATATTGGGGATGTGTATATTCATATAATTATTCATCAGCTGCTGCATTTAAATTAGCATTAGAAGATTTTTTAGCAGGAACACAGACTTTTGTTCATGATATGACAGCCAGTCATGCTCGTGCAAAACTAGCACAGCTACCACAAGATGAAAAAATGCAACCTATCAATCGCATAGATTACCCTAAATTAAGATACCCAACTCCTGTTAAAAAGAGAAAACACGAATTACGTCGTATTATTCGTCAATTAACATTAAATTATTTGTTGCTACCTGAACGTTTTATGAAAAAAGGGATTATTTTTCAACCTAAACATTTCGGTGCAAATTTGACTGATATTTATCGTTATAGACAAGTTTATTACGAACACGAAGCAACACGCACAGGCTATGTCGCAACGTTTGATAGGCAACGTTTAATTCAGGCTTATAAAGATTATTTTGCTGCATTACGTTTGATTGATGAAAAATTTGATACAGCAAAAGCAGATTATTTAAGTAAAAAAGATGAATTAACTTCTCGTGCTTTCTGGGAAAAAATTTATAACACTGAAAAATAATTTTTCACAAAAGGCTACTTGTTTGCAGGTAGCCTTTCATAGCAATTAAATTTCAATTTCTGGAATTTATAATTCCAACCGCAATATCCCGAAAATGAAAATTTTAATCTTACACAAATGGCTAATAACAGGCGGCATTGAGCGCGTATTGATTGATTATCTGCATATTTTTACTCAACTTGGGCATCAAGTTGATTTATCCTTAAAATATGACTTTAATAATCAATGTGCGCTGCTGGAACAAATCCCCCAGCACATCAAAATAGATTATTTTGCCAATGCTCAACAAACTGCTGCAAAAGAGTGGAAAAAGCAGCATCGCAAAGATAATTTAGCCAATAGAATCGCTTATGAATGGCAACGCATTATTGAGCAAAAAAACTATCGCGATTATTTGGCTTCGCGTGTTGTCAATTACAATTTAGTCATTGATTTTAGTGATTGTTTGGACGATATAATGCGTATGCCAAAATTCTTGCAACCGCATTTTCCACCAACTTTGCGTTGGGTACATTTGGCTTTATCCAAGGAACCCATTTTGTCAAATAAACAAAAGCGACGATTTACTGCTATTTTTTCTCAGCATACGGGTGTTGTTGCGATTTGCGATGCGATGCGTCAGCAAATTCAAGAAAATATTGACTTGCCTGAACATAAATTGTTTTGTTTGCACAATCCGATTGCGCTGGACAACATTCAAAAACAAGCAGCGTTGCCTGTTTCAAACACGCATCAAGCGTTGTTGCAACAACCTTTCCTTTTTCAAGCTGCAAGACTTGAATCTGTTAAAAACTTGTTTGAATTAATTGATATTTATGCTGCATTAAAAAGCAATCATTCTATTCAGCACAAACTGTACATTGCAGGCGACGGTAGTTTGAAAAATGAATTACAACATAAAATTGATAGCTTAAATTTAAGCCAAGATTGCTTGCTTTTAGGCAATTTAGATAATCCTTATCCTTTTTTTAAAGCGGCAACTTTATTTTTGCACACTTCCACGCGCGAAGGTTTGCCAACGGTTTTGCTGGAAAGTATGGCTTGTGGAACGCCTGTTGTGGCAATGAATTGTCCAACTGGCGTGGCAGATATATTGGGTAAACAAAGCGAGTATGGCAAATTGATTCCTATGCACAATCAGCAAATGTTTCAAGAAACAGTTATCTCTTTATTAAATGATGCCGAACAGCTTGCTCAATATCAACAAAAAGCAACGCAACGTGCAGCAGATTTTAGCGCAGAGCAAATCAGCCAAAATGTGCAGTCTATTTTAGAAATGCTTAAACCATGATTTCTACCTATATCATCTCCCTAGCCAGCGAAACCCAACGCCGAGCGCACATGAAAGCGCAAGCCGAGCGTTATCAACTCAATGCCGCATTTTTTGATGCGGTGGATATGCGCCAAGCCACGCAAACGGATATTGAACATTTAAGCGTTCTGCCAAAACATAAAAAGCCCAAAAAACAGCGTTGGTTAAGCAAGGGCGAGCTGGGGTGTGCTTTGAGTCATCATCAAATTTATCAAGAAATGATAAATAAACAGCTAGATTATGCGTTTATTTTGGAAGACGATGCCCGTTTTTTGCAATCACCAAAAGCTTTGTTGTTGCCCGAAAATCTACGCAAAATTGCTGCTCAATATGATTTTGATATTTTGATTTTGGGTTATGTAAAAACGCTGGAACATCAATTGCCGTATTATCATCGCCGTATTCCAATTAAAAAACGTGCAACATTGCAACTGCCCGAACAAACGATTCAATTTGGCACGCCTTGGGAACAATATGGCTGTGGCGCAGTGGCTTATGTGATTACTAAAAAAGGCGCGGAAAAGCTGCTCAACATCACGCAAAAACCATGCGTCCCAGCCGATGATTGGCTATATTTTGAGCAACATTGCGGTGTAAAAGTGCTGCACGCTCGCCCTACTTTTGTGCTGGAAGATTTGGAACAGTTGATCAGCACCATTCGGGTAGAAAAAGCCAATTTTTTGCAACCCAAGTTGTCCAGCATTATCATTCGCAGCATCAAAGGCTGGTGTAAACACATCGCCATGAATTATTTGGGATTTAAATAATGTACGACCACATTTCCTTTCACACCGAAGACGCGCCACACATCACGCCCGAGCAAGCTGCACAGCACATGGGTTATTATTTTGCGTGGGCGATTTCACAAAACTTACACAGCAATTCGGCGGCTGCCCTGCCCCATTTTGCCGATGTGCAGGCTGGTTTGATATCGGGCGCGGATTTTGTGTTGCAGCAGCTCAACGGCGGCTTGGACGAAACGTGTTTTAATGCGCTGGGCAATCGTTTTACCCAGTTTTATTATGAAGATGAAGACGAAGGCTACGGGCAATTTATGGCGGATTATTTTGCCGAACTGGATTTGCAAAACGAAGCCGATTTGTATCAAGTAACGTGGCAGCCTGCACTGCAACAACAGCTCAATGCGGTTTTTCAGCAAGCGTTTTTGCGCTGGAAAAGCAGCCTGCGCCCTGTGGAATAAATCAACATGAAACTAATTATCCTAGACCGAGACGGCGTGATTAACCACGATAGCGACCAGTTTATTAAATCGCCCGATGAATGGTTGCCCATTGCAGGCAGCATGGACGCAATTGCGTTTTTGACCCAAGCTGGCTATACGATTGCGGTGGCGACCAATCAATCGGGCATTGCACGTGGTTATTTTACCGTGCAAACCCTCAACGAAATGCACACCAAAATGCACAAACTCATCCGCCAAGCAGGTGGCGAAATCAGCGGCGTATGGTTTTGCCCCCACGCCGCCGACAGCAAATGCGATTGCCGCAAACCCAAATCAGGCATGATTTTAGACATTATCACGCGCTTCAATGCCCAAGCTGGCGACACTTATTTGGTGGGCGACAGTTTGCGCGATTTACAAGCGATTGCAGCGGTGGGCGGCAAGCCTATTTTGGTTAAAACAGGCAAAGGCAGCAAAACGCTAGAAACGGAACAAGCCAACTTGCCACAAGGCACGCAAATTTTTGATGATTTAATGGCGTTTTCACAATATTTGTTACAACAAAAAAACGCTGTAACCCCCTAATACTTAAACACAATAATGATGGAATTTTATATGAACGCATTTCGTATCGGGCTACACGGCATAAGCGGTGTGGCAGTCGCGATTTTAGCTGCTTGTTCTACGCAGCAAACGTCCAAGCAGCCTGCACCTTTGTTGCCAACGCAAACCCCAGTCGCGCCAATGGGCGTGCAGACTTATCAACGAACCAAAGAAACGCCCGATAAAATCATCGCCGATTTCGCACGCTTGGAAAGCACGCTAGCTGCGGTTAACAATGGAAACGACACGGCTGCATCGCAATTTTTGGCAACGCAAAGCCAAAGCGATATGGGCGAAAAAGTCCGCAATGCGTGGCTAAAAAGTTTAGGGCAACGCAATCAAGTGGCATTGTTCCAACAACAATACGCGCTGCTGCCTGCCGATGGCAGAGACCAAGAAGTGCGTTGCTACGCTCATGCTTTTGGCATCGAAAATCAAGCCGATTTTGTGCAGGCTGCTTTGGAAGAAACAGGCAAAACTTCTGCTGGCTGCGCGATTATGTTGCAAAACAAAGCAAGCAGCCTGCACCCTAGTCGCGCTTGGCGACGGGTTCGCAGCTTGATTGCTGCCGACCAAATCACCCACGCCAACAATTTGGCAGTGGCTTTGGGTAGCCCACTCAACAGCGCAACTGGCTTTGGCGCACAAGAAACGGCTTTACGCAGCGTGATTAGCCCAGCCGCGCAAAAATCGCCCGAAACAGCGGCAGCACGTTTACAGCAAATCGCGCCCACTTTGAACAGCGAACAAGTAGGCTTTGCGTGGGGCGTGTTGGGTTTGGTGCAGGCAAAACGTCAAAATTTTGCCCAAGCCTTGCAATATTATCGCCAAGCCGACCGCAATCAATTAAGCACCGAACAATTTGAATGGTTTGCCCGCTCCGCTTTGCGTCAGCAAAATTGGGCGGAATTGGCGCAGATTATCGCGTCTATGCCAGCCAAATTGCAAAACGACCCAACTTGGCTCTATTGGCGCGGACGCAGTTTGGCGGCGACAGGCAACCAAACACAGGCTGCTTCGCTGTATCAACAAGCGGCGCGAAGTGGACGCAATTTTTACGCCGTTTTGGCAAGCGAAGAATTGGGGCAACGCATCAACACGCAAAACAATGTGGTGGCTGCCGATGCCAACCAAGTGAATCAGCTCAACCAAGATGGCTCGATTCATCGTGCATTGAGCCTGTATTACACCAGCAAACAACAAAACAACTGGAAAATGCGTCGCCAAGCGCAAAACGAATGGCGATACGCCACACGTGGCATGAACGAAGCCACTTTACTGACCGCAGCGCAAGTCGCGTTTAATCATCAATTTTACGAAATGGCGATTAACAGCGCGGAACGCACCGACCAGTTGCTTAATTACCAACTGCGCTACATCACGCCGTTTCGCGATTTGGTTACGCGATACAGCCAACAACATGGGGTAGATGCAGCGTGGGTGTATGGCTTAATCCGCCAAGAAAGCCGTTTTGTGATGGGCGCACAATCCAGCGTAGGCGCACAAGGTTTGATGCAAGTGATGCCAGCCACTGCACAAGAAATCGCGCGTAAAATCGGCATGAGCAGCAGCGAACTGTATAGCACGGAAGGCAATATCCGCATGGGAACATGGTATATGGCAGATGCACGCAGAAGCCTGAAAAACAACGATGTTTTGGCAACCGCTGGCTACAACGCAGGGCCTGGACGCGCACGCCAATGGCAAGGTTCAGCAATGGAAGGCGCGATTTATGCCGAGACGATTCCGTTTAACGAAACACGCGATTATGTGAAAAAAGTAATGACTAACGCGGTGTATTACGCCAGCTTGTTGGGCGAGCGTCAAACTTCGCTCAAACAGCGCATGGGCGTTGTGCCTGCGAAATAAATCGCACAAACTGCTTTAAAAGCCAACCAAAAAGGAAACCGAAATGAAATTATATGTTTACGACCATTGCCCTTATTCCGTTCGCGCCAGAATGGCAGTCGGTTTGCATCGCTTGCCAGTCGAAATGGTATATTTGCTAAACGATGACGAAGCCACGCCGATTAGCTTAATTGGCGCAAAACAAGTGCCGATTTTGCAAAAAGACGACGGCTCGCACATGGGCGAAAGCCTAGACATTGTGCATTATTTGCAGCAATACGCAGGCAAAGCACCGCTAAACGTCACTATTCGCCCCGAAGTGCAAGCGTGGTTTGACCGCTTTGGCAAATACGGCAATCACTTGATTATGCCGCGCGATGTGCAGCTCAACTTGCCCGAATTTGCCACCCAAGCGGCGATTGATTATTTTGTCACAAAAAAAGAAGCCAACGTGGGCAAATTTAGCGATTTATTGGCGCAAAGCGATGCTTATATTGCGCGTGCTAATCAAGAATTGGCGCAACTGGCAACGCTGTTATCACCCTCATCGCATTATTTAAATGGCACAGATTTGAGCTTGGAAGACATCATCATCTTCCCATTATTGCGTAATTTGAGCATGGTGCGCGACGTGGACTATCCAGCCATTGTGCGCGATTATGTGGATTTTATGGCGCAAGAAAGTCAAATCAATTTGTATTTTGACCGCGCGATTTAAATCAACCAAATAAATTAAATTGACAAAATAAAGTGCAGGCTGCTTTGAGATGAATTTCAAAGCAGCCTGCATTTTTTGATGATTTAATTAGTGTAATTCACGATACAAGCTATTGAGCCATTTATCACGATTTTCGCCTGTGTAAGGTTTACCAAATTGGTCTAACAAATGCAAACGCTGTCCGTTTTCCACTTGCTCCAATGCCACGAATAATTGCGGTGCTTCGTTGGCAGGTGCGGCTTCGGCTTTGTCATCAGAACCAAACCAGCGGCTAAACCAACCCGATTTTTTGTTGTCTGCTGCGGCTTGTGCCAAGGCTTCGCTTTCGCTTGGCGCGGCTTTAACCACGAACATTCCGCGTTCGGCAACAAATTGTTGTACGGTCAAGCCCACGCGGTCTAATGCTGCACCAATGCGGTTGATGTTGCGTTCTGCTGCACCAAATACCACCAAGCTGCCATTGTCCAATTTCGCAAATTGTGTGCCTTGCGCTTGGTCAGCTTTGGCGGCTACTTGGCTTTGAATCGTGGCTTCATCTGCGCCCAAGTATTGCATAAATCGTGCCAAGAACGCTGCTTCTAAATTTGGGTCGTTGGCGCGCGGCTGCCAAACCGTACCATCTTTATCTTTGCTATTGTAAACTTCTTCTAAGCCTTTGTGCGTGAAGAAAATATCCAAGCCATTTTGATTGTTGCGCTCCATGCGAATCAGGAATTTATCGCGCTCACTGGTGGTGTAAACACCGCCCATGCCAACGGCTTCAAACAAACGGCGCAAACCTTGGTTTGGCAATTTGGCGCGGTTTTCTGCCCAATCGGTTTCCATCAAACCTGCGCTTGGCTCTTCCGAATAAATGGTGAAACCTGCTTCTTGCCAGAATGCGCGCAAAATCGGCCACATTTCGTTGGCATTTTTTTCATCAACCACTAACCAACGGTGCGAGCCGCTGCGTTCCAAACGAACATTTTTTGCTTGCGCCAATACGGCTTGGCGTGGTGTGGCTTCATTCAAAGCATTGGGATTGGCAACCGTACCTGCTGGCAAGTTATATAAATTGCCGTTGCGTGGGTCGTTCAAATCTGGCGGTACTTCCAAGCTCACGATTTTGTTGGTTTGCGATTGATAATCCAACTTCGGCGTTTCTTTGTTGCTAGAACAAGCTGCCAAACTCAAAACTGCCAACAGGCTAACTAAATATTTTTTTTGCATTACGACTGCTTCCTTAATGTTAAATAGATTGATTAAACGATTGCCGATGCTTTTAAAGCAGCCTGCACTTTTTCTTGTCCTGCTTCGCTCAATGGCAAAATAGGTAAGCGAACGTGTGCGTCACATAAGCCTAATTTTTCTAACGCCCATTTTGCAGCGGCAGGACTAGGTTCACAGAACATCACATCGTAAATAGGGATAAGCTGTTCGTTCAAGGCTTTGGCGGCGGCAATTTCGCCATTGATGGCATGGCGACACATTTGCGCGAATGCTTTGGGTGCAACGTTTGCCGCAACAGTGATTACGCCGTGTCCACCGCATAACAAAAATGGCAAGCCCGTTGGGTCATCGCCCGAATAAATGGCAAAATCTTTTGGTGCATCTTTAAACAAAGACAAAGCACGCGCTACACCGCCGCTGGCTTCTTTTACGCCAACAATATTGGGGATTTGCGCCAATCGCAAAATGGTTTCGTTGCTCATGTTCACAACGGTGCGACCTGGCACATTATAGATAATCATGGGGATAGAAGTCGCTTTGGCAATCGCTTTAAAGTGCTGATAAATGCCTTCTTGCGATGGCTTGTTGTAATACGGCACAACCGATAGCGTGTAATCTGCGCCCAATTTTTCTGCCGATTTAGACAACTCAATAGCTTCGCGCGTATTGTTCGCCCCCGTGCCAGCAATCACAGGAATGCGTTTATTGACTTGTTTAACAGTCGCTTCCACCACAGCCAAATGTTCATTAACCGATAAAGTGGCGGATTCGCCTGTTGTGCCGACTGCGACAATCGCGTCCGTTCCATTGGCAATGTGCCATTCAATCAAAGTATTCAGCTGCTCATAATTCACGCTGCCATCTGCATTCATGGGCGTAATCAAAGCAACAAGGCTACCAGTTAGCATAAAGTGTACCTTTTTATTGGCGTTACAAACGATAGCGGATTGTAGCCTACTTTCGCGATTGTGCAAAATAGATAATGACGGCATGCAAATCCAATACAAAATGTAAAGATTGGTAAATAAAAAGCAGCCTGCAAGCAAAAATAACAATCACTATCAAATTAAGTTTTTATTTTTAAATATTTTTCTTTATTGATAACGCATTTCATCATTGATTATAGCAATGGTTAAATTTGATAATTGTTTGTATTTTAAACAACTTTTTGCCAAACCAAAAAACCGCTGCTACAATCTGCCCCCATTGCAAATCACTACATTTTTTGAAAGGAAACATCATGCAAGGCAATAAAGAAGTTATCGATTACATGAACTTTTTGCTGTCAAACGAATTGGCAGCGCGCGACCAATATTTTATCCACTCACGCATGTACTCTGAATGGGGCTACACCAAATTGTTCGACCGCATTGGTCACGAAATGGAAGACGAAACGGCTCATGCAGAAGGTTTTATTCGCCGCATTTTGATGCTGGGTGGCACGCCAAACATGGTGTCTGCGCCTGTTAAAGTAGGCAAAGATATTTTGGAAATGCTGCAATTTGATTTGGATACCGAATTGGAAGTGCGCGAAAACCTGAAAAAAGGCGTGAAATTGTGCGAAGAGCAACAAGATTACGTTACGCGCGAATTGCTGGTTAATCAGTTGAAAGACACCGAAGAAGACCACGCACACTGGTTGGAACAACAACTTCGCTTAATCAAAATTTTGGGCGAACAAAATTATCTGCAAAGTCAAATTTAATAGGAGCGTGTTATGCAAGGCGATCGTCAAGTTATTCGTCAATTAAACAAAAACTTGGGCTTGTTGTTGGTTACGATTAACCAATACTTCCTGCACGCTCGCATTCTGAAAAACTGGGGTTTTGAAGAATTGGGCGAACATTTCTACAAAAGCTCTATCGTGGAAATGAAACAAGCCGATGCGATTATTGAGCGCGTGTTGTTGTTGGAAGGTTTACCCAATCTGCAAGAATTGGGCAAATTGTTGATTGGCGAAACGCCTGAAGAAATCATTCGTTGCGATTTGGCAAAAGAACAAGAAAAACACACTGCGTTAGTTGAAGCGATTCAAACCTGCGAAGAGCAACAAGATTATGTATCGCGTCAGCTGTTGGAAAAACAAAAAGATGTGAACGAAGAACGCATCGACTGGCTGGAAACGCAGTTGGAGCAAATCGAGAAAATCGGTTTACAAAACTATTTGCAACTGGGTGCGCAAGAGGACTAACACAAACCACTACCAATAAACCCTTGGTAAACCCAAACGCAAACGCCTGCACATTTTTGTGTGGGCGTTTTTTTGTGCGTTAAACAGCAAAAGCAGCCTGCACTTTTGGTAAACATAAAATGCAGGCTGCTTTATAATACTTTCTTTTTCACACGAACCAACCGCCATGCTATTAACTCTTTCTTTGCGTGATTTTGTGATTGTAGAACAATTAAATTTGGACTTTCAGAACGGTTTTACCGTTTTGACAGGCGAAACGGGTGCAGGCAAATCCATCACGCTAGACGCGTTATCCCTGCTGCTGGGCGACAAAGCCGATTACAGCCAAGTGCGACAAGGCGCAAAAGAAGCGCAGCTATCCGCCTTGTTTGACGTGTCCGATTTGCCCGCGCTGCAACAAGAATTGCGCGAACAAGGCTTGCTGGACGCAGACAGCACCGAGCTATCGATTCGCCGCATTATTGATGCCAAAGGCAAAAGCCGCAGTTTTATCAACAACCAAGCAGCCACACTGGTGCAGTTAAAACAAATTGGCTCACAACTGATTGATATACATGGTCAAAACGCCCATCATTCGCTCAATCACGAAGCCGCGCAACGACAATTATTGGACGCATTTGCAGGCTGCTTGGATTTGGTAGAACAAACCAAAAGCGACTATCAAACATGGCAACACGCCAAACAATCGCTATTGAACGCGCAAACGCAATCGGAAAACTTGGCGATTGAACGCGAACGTTTAGAATGGCAAGTCAATGAATTAGCACAATTAAATCTGCAAACAGGCGAATGGGAAACGCTCAATCAAGCGTATGACAGCTTGTCCAATGCCGATGATTTATTGCAGGCTGCTTATGACGTGCAAGACATGGTGAGCGGCGACAATGGCTTGCGAGCCTTAACGCGCCGTTGTCAAAAGACTTTGGACAAGCTCGGCAATATTGAACCGCGCTTTGCCGAAAGTTTGGAAATGCTGGCAAGCATTGAAGTGGAATTGAGTGAAATTAATCATTTAATGGGCAACTTAATTGACAGCGTGGAAATCAATCCCAACGAACTTGCCGCCAAAGAACAGCGCATTCAAGAATTGATGTCGATGGCGCGAAAATACCGCGTTGAGCCTGAACATTTACCGCAAAAATGGGCAGAAATTGAAAGCAGCCTGCACGATTTGGAAGCGTCTGCCGATTTGGAAGCCTTGCAAAAATTGGTTAGCCAAACCGAAAACAGCTACATGGAACACGCGCAAAAATTGTCGGAAAAACGCCACAAAGCCGCGCAAAAATTGGCGCAAGAAACCACCGAACACATGCAACAACTGGCAATGAAAGGCGCGAAATTTCACATAGAACTGTTGCCAGCCAGCCCTGCGGCGCACGGTTTGGAGCAGATGCAATATCAAGTGGCGGCAAACAAAGGCTCGCTGCTGCGTCCGCTCAACAAAGTGGCATCGGGTGGCGAATTAGCGCGGATTAGTTTGTCTATTCAAGTGGTTACCAGCCAATATACGCACGTTCCGACTTTGATTTTTGATGAAGTGGATACGGGCATTGGCGGTGGCGTTGCCGAAACGGTTGGGCGTGCTTTGCGAACTTTGGGGCAACAGCATCAAGTGCTGGCGATTACGCATTTGCCGCAAGTGGCAGCGTATGGCGAGCATCATTGGCAAGTGGCAAAACGCAGCGATGGCGAACAGACGATTAGCGAAATTCGCGTACTGGACAACGAATCGCGCGTGCAAGAAATTGCACGTATGCTGGGCGGCGAAAAAATTACCGATACGACTTTGAACCATGCCAGCGAGATGTTGAATTTGCCACGAGACTAGCGTGAGTATGGCGGCGCAACGCCATGTCCTGATTAAAAAGCAGCCTGCACATTCGGAGAACGAAATGTGCAGGCTGCTTTTGTGTGATTTGGCGTACCCGACTGGGTTCGAACCAGCGACCTTCAGCTTCGGAAACTGACACTCTTCCAACTGAGCTACGGATACGGATTGCAAAATGGAAGCCAGCAAGAATACCCGAAATTGCCTAGCTTGGCAAAAATAAATTTGGCTGCCAAACCAAGAAAACCTGCAATTATTTGATAAAAACTAAATTTATCAACTTGGAAAGACCACACAAATTCAGTATAATCGCGCAAATTATTGTTAAAACAAATTAAGCAATAAGCAACACATTCCTCCTCACCACTACTAAAAAGACGAGGCAACTCTCAAATGAAACCATTTAAACATCAAGCCAAAGGCTCTGCTTTAACAACCTTATTGGGTGGCGTTATTATTTTAATTTCTGTCTTATATTTGCTGGTTAAACTGGCTGGCAGTGGCTACTACCGCGATGTAGCAGACAGCACGTCTAGCGCGACCGAAACACGCATTATGCCTAGTGGTCGCTTAACTATGGGCGATGGTACAGAACCTGGTCAGCGCACGGGCAAACAGGTATTTGATAAGGTTTGTGTGCAATGCCACGCGGCAGATAGCACGATTGCTTACGCCCCCAAAGTTACGCACAACGACCAGTGGGCTGCTCGTATTGCACAAGGCTTTGAGACTTTGATTAAACACGCCGTTGAAGGCTTTAAAGGCACACAAGGCGGTGTGATGCCAGCCAAAGGTGGTGATACGACTTTAACCGATGAAGAAGTGGCGCGTGCAGTAGCTTATATGGCAAATCAATCTGGCGCAAATTTTGATGAATCGGGTAAGGCGTCAGGAAGTTCGGCTGCTGCTAGTTCAGCTCCTGCTTCCGCACCCGTTGCAAGCGATGCAGCTGCTGCACCAGTGGCAGCAAGTGGTCGCGGTAAAGAAGTATTTGAGCAATCTTGCCAAGCATGCCATGGCGCAACAGCTGCCATTCCATTTGCACCTAAATTGACCAATAAAGAAGAATGGGCTCCGCGCATTGCAAAAGGCGAAGAGACCCTATTTAAACATGCGATTGAAGGCTATACCAATCCAAAAGGTGGCATGATGCCAGCCAAAGGCGGTAATGTTTCAATTAGCGATGACGACATCAAAGCAGTTGTCCGTTACATGGTTGAACAATCTAAATAATCTATCCAAAAACAAAACCACATCTTTTTAAACGAAAGATGTGGTTTTTTGTTTATGCTGCAAACTGCTCGGTTGCCGCCAACAATGCCTGCGTGATTTCTGGCTCAAATGCCGAATGTCCTGCACACACAATTTGCAATTTGGCTTCTGGAAAGGCGCGGTGCAAATCGTAAGCAGCCTGCACTGGCGTACACATATCGTATCGCCCTTGCACACAATCACAGTCGGGATATGGCGAATTTTATCTATGTGATTGAGCAAAGCGCGTTCATCGTCCAGCCAACAATGGTGGGTAAAATATAGTGGATTAAATTTAGATTAGGACAAGGCGACAACGACCGCCGTGTACAGCTAGTACATAAGGGAGTTGGCAACGCGGTACTAATCTAAATTTAATTCACTATACATTTGATGGATTGCCGACACTTGCAGCCAGCCACTTTGATAAGGCTCTTGAATTGGATACATCATTTTTTCCCAATAAAAAATGCAGGCTGCCCGATAAACATCAGGCAGCCTGCACTCTCATCTTAATAATTATTCAGCAGCAGCAACCACTGCAACAGTGATGCTAGCAACGGCGTCGGCGTGCAAAGCCAACTCAACTTCGTATTCGCCAACCGCTTTCAATGGGCCGTTTGGCAAACGAACGTCTGCTTTTACAACTTCTACACCAGTTGCTTTGATTGCGTCAGCAATGTCCGCATTGGTAACAGAACCAAACAAGCGACCGTCCACACCTGCTTTTTGTGCCACAGTGATGGTTTGACCGTCCAATTTTGCTTTACGCGCTTGTGCGTCAGCCAAAATAGCAGCTTGTTTTGCTTCCAATTCCGCGCGGCGAGCTTCAAACTCTTTCAAGTTTGCTTCGGTAGCGCGTTTTGCTTTTCCAGTAGGAATCAAGAAATTGCGAGCGTAACCATTTTTTACAGTTACTACATCACCCAAGTTGCCCAAACCAGCAACGCGTTCCAACAAGATAATTTGCATAATGTAAACTCCTAATTATTTATGTTGGTCAGTGTAAGGCAACAAAGCCAAGAAACGAGCGCGTTTCACTGCCACAGCCAATTGGCGTTGGTAGTGTGCTTTTGTACCTGTGATGCGAGCGGGAATGATTTTGCCGTTTTCAGTGATGAAATCTTTTAGCAAATCAACTTGTTTGTAATCCACTTCTTGGATTTTTTCTGCTGTAAAACGGCAGAATTTGCGGCGTTTAAATGTTTGACGAGCCATGTCGTTTAACCTTTATATTCTGTAATGTGTTGAATTCGCAGTATGGGGCGAATAATGCGTTGGCTGCGTTGCGCCAAAAAACCTGTTACGGTTACCATTTCGCCCTGCCGATACTGCCAAACCTGAGCATTTTGACCGATGATTTTAGCAGGTAATTCAAATCTAACCTGATGCTTTAAACCATTTTCTTCTTGCCAACTTTCGTGTTGCAGCACCACATCTAACACCGCAACACCTGCGGGCGTGTAACGCAAAACATCGACTTTATGTAGGCAAGCGGTCAAGATAAATTGATTGTTCAATTATGCTTCGGCTGCTTCTTCGCTTGCTGCTTCTTCTGAAATCAGGCTTTTTGATTTCTCTTCACGCATCATTGGAGACGCTTCGGTTACAGCAGCTTTGGTTTGAATAGTCAAATGACGCAATACCGCATCGTTAAAACGGAAAGCAGTTTCCAATTCTTCAACAGTTGCAGGGGTTGCTTCAATGTTCATCAATACATAATGTGCTTTATGTACTTTGTTGATTGGGTAAGCCAATTGACGGCGACCCCAGTCTTCCAAGCGGTGGATTTTGCCGCTAGCTTCGGTAATCATGGTTTTATAGCGTTCTACCATTGCAGGCACTTGCTCGCTTTGGTCAGGATGAACGATAAACACGATTTCGTAATGACGCATGTTATCTCCTTACGGTTGATTAAAAACAGCTACTCGCCATGCGATTTGCGAGTAGCAAGGTTACAAAGGGCGTGATTATACATAGCCTAAAAATAAAACGCAAATTAAATCTGATAGCTAAATATGCAGGCTGCTTTTTTGATTTGCACATTCAAAATCGGTACAATCCACGCCTGTTATTTAATCAACAAAAGGAACAATCATGGCTCAACATCACAAATTGATTATTTTAGGCTCTGGCCCTGCTGGTTATTCGGCGGCAGTGTATGCGGCTCGCGCCAATTTGCAACCTGTTATCATCACAGGTATGGCGCAAGGCGGTCAGTTGATGACGACTACCGAAGTGGACAACTACCCTGCTTTTGCCGATGGCGTGCAAGGCCCTGAATTGATGGAACACTTTCTGAAACACGCAGAACGCTTTGGCACGCAAATTGTGTTTGACCAAATCAATGCAGTGGATTTGCAGCAACGTCCGTTCACGCTCAAAGGCGATATGAGCGAATACACTTGCGATGCGTTGATTATTGCAACTGGCGCGTCTGCCAAATATTTGGGTTTACACAGCGAAGAGCAATTTGCAGGCAAAGGCGTGTCGGCTTGCGCCACTTGCGATGGCTTTTTCTACAAAGGTCAAGATGTGGCAGTGGTTGGCGGTGGCAATACGGCGGTGGAAGAAGCTTTGTATTTGGCGAACATTGCCAGCAACGTAACGCTGATCCATCGCCGCGACACGTTCCGTGCCGAAAAAATCATGGTAGAAAAATTGATGCAGCGCGTGGCGGAAGGCAAAATCATCTTAAAAACCAATGCGGTTTTGGCAGAAATTTTGGGCGATGAAATGGGCGTTACGGGCGTACGTTTGCAAAACAACGATGGCAGCAGCGAAGACATTACCGTAAAAGGCGTGTTTATTGCGATTGGACATCAGCCCAATACCAAGATTTTTAAAGGTCAGCTAGACATGGACGCAACGGGTTATTTAATCACCAAAGGCGGCAACGAAGGCAACGTGGGCGCGACCAATATTGAAGGCGTTTGGGCGGCTGGCGATGTGAAAGACCATGTGTACCGTCAAGCGATTACCAGCGCGGCAAGCGGTTGTCAAGCGGCTTTGGACGCGGAACGTTGGTTGGATAGTTTGGCATAATAGATTGGTGAATACAAAAGCGGCCTGCACTTTTTCTGTTGATAGAAAGTGCAGGCCGCTTTTTCATATTGGCAATCTATTTCCTTAACCGCAACGCATTCCACACCACCAACAACGAACTCGCGCTCATGCCAATCGCCGCTTTCCAAGGCGACACCCAACCAACAATCGCCAACGGCACAACAATCACATTGTAAACCGTTGCCCAAATCAAATTCTGCCGAATAATCGCCTGCGTTTTCGCCGCCTGTCGCAACATCAACGGCAACGCGCCCAAATCATCATTCAACAACACAATATCCGCGCCATCTCGCGCCACGTCCGCGCTGCCAGCCACCGCCACCGACACATCAGCCGCCGCCAACACAGGCGCATCGTTAATGCCATCGCCCAACATCAACACACGTTTGCCCTGCGCTTGAAGCTGCTGCATATAACGCAATTTGTCTTCGGGCGTGGCGGCGGCTTGGCGGTGTTCAATCGCCAAATCATCGGCTAATTGATTGACCGCTGCCGCATTGTCGCCGCTCAAAATATGCACCGCGATAGACTGCGAACATAACGCCGCCAACACGTCCGCTACATCGGCTCTTACCGTGTCGCGCAGCAAAAAGGCTGCCTGAAAACCGTGTTGGTTACCCAACACAATCACGCTGCCTTGTTGCGCCAATTCCGACAATTTTTCAGGCAGGCTGCCTGAAATTTCCGCCACAAAATCAGGTTTGCCAATCGCCCAAATTTGCGTGTGATTGTGCAACGTGATTTGCGCCGACACGCCATGCCCGATTTTGTTTAATTTTTGTGCGATGTGAATGTGATTTTCCGCGCTTTCGTCCATTTGCGTGGCGGAATGCGAACCCCCACCCCAACCCTCCCCCACAAGGGGAGGGAGCGTAAGCGATAAATTCAAAATCGCTCGCGCAATCGGGTGTTCTGAATGTTGTTCCAATAATTTCGCGATTGCAATCAAATCCGTATCGTGCAGGCTGCCTGAAAAATTGTGAAATTGCGTAACCGATAATTTCCCCTCCGTCAGCGTCCCTGTTTTATCAAAAACTGCGTCCGATACTTGCGCCAGCGTTTCCAAAGCGTGTCCACGCGCCACCAACACGCCTGCATTCGCCAACCGCCCCATGCTTGCCGCCAACGCAGTCGGCGTTGCCAACGACAACGCGCAAGGGCAAGTAATCACGAGCAACGCCACCACAATCCACACTGCTTGCACCACATCGGCATACCACCACCACGCGATAAAAGTCGGAATCGCCAACACAATTTGCGCCAAGGTAAACACAGACGCATATTTTTCCGCCAACATCGCCAAACGTGGCTTTTGCGACAAAGCGCGGTCAAGCAATTTCACAATGTGCGCCAATCGCGTTTGATTGCCCACTTGTTGTGCCTGAATGATTAACGGGCTTGCCGTATTCAACGTGCCAGCCGTAACTTGGCTGCCTGAATTTTTTTGAATCGGCACACTTTCGCCCGTCAGCATGGCTTCGTTGATTTCACTTTCGCCGCGCAACACCACGCCATCAACAGGCACAATTTCGCCAGCGCGAACCAACAACACATCGCCCGATTTCAACGTAACGACTGCCGCTTCTTCCGTTTGTTCCGCGTCTAAATTGATGATTTTGTGGCAAAACGCAGGAACAAGTTTAACCAAACGCTCCGCCGCGTCGCCAGCCTTGCGTCTTGCCGATTGCTCCATAAATCGCCCAATCAACAAGAAAAACACCAACATCGCAATGCTTTCAAAATACAAGCCTTCGCTCGCGCCTTTCCACAACGCACCCAAACCTGCAATAAATGTCATCGTAATCGCCAGCGCAATCGGCGTATCCATGCCTGTGCGTTTATTGCGGAAATCACGCCACGCGCCTTGATAAAACGGTTGCGCCGAATAAAACAGCGCAGGCAGCACCATCAAAAAGCCGCCCCAATGCAAAATCGTCAAATATTGCGGTTCAATATCGCCATACAAATAAGTCGGCAATGCAAACATCATCGTTTGCATACTCGCCAAACCTGCAACGGCTAGGCGAATCAGCATTTTTTTGCGTTCACGTTGGGCTTGCGCTTCCACTTTTTGCGTATCGTAAGGCGAGGCGGTATAGCCAGTTTGTTGAATTAAATGCAAAATTTGTGAAAGCTGTACACGGCTATTGTCCCAACGCACACGCGCACGTTGGGTGCTGTAATTCAATTCCACTTTCACGATACCGCTTTGGCGCAAAAGTTGTTGCTCAATCAACCAAGTACACGCCGCGCAAGTGATGCCGCTTAACATGAGCATGGCTTCTTTTTCGTTTTGCGGCAGCACTTCCACAAATTCCGCTTGCACTTCGGGCAAATCGTACAATTTCAGTTGCGCCAAAATTTCATCGGGCGGCAAGGCAGCTTTTTCCGCGTTGGCGGTGCGGTTTTTGTAATAGCTGCCCAACCCAGCGTCAATAATGCCCTGCGCGACTGCTTGGCAGCCTGCACAACAAGCAGGTTCTTCTCGTTGTTCGTAGCGAATGGAGAGATGCGTGTTTTCGGGAACAGGTAAGCCGCAATGGAAACAGGTTTTTGAGTCGTTCATGGTGTGAACCTTACAAAGCAGCCTGCACTTTAAATCCATAAAATGCAGGCTGCTTTTTTTAAGATGATTAAGATTTATGGATGTTTATAGCGATTATACGCAAACAAATATTGCAACGGAAAATGGCGTATCCAATGCTCAATATTTTGATTGATGACACGCGCATCGTGGGCTTTGTCGCCTGTGAACTCGCCTTGCACAGGGGCGATGTGCAGCGCAAAGCCTTGTCCATTAGGCAAACGTTCTCCCACAAAAAACAGCGTAACCACATTATTGACTTGCGCCAATTTGCCAGCCAGCGTCATGGTGTAAGCAGGTTGTCCAAAAAAATCTACCCACACACCGTCGCCGCCTTCGTGCGGATTGGGAACGTGGTCAGGCAACACAATCGTCGCTTCGCCTTGACGCAAAGCTTTGATAACTTGCTTTACGCCTTGCAAATTGGTGGGCGCGGTTCTGCCTTTGCCACGCTGCCGCCCTTGTTGCATGATTTGGTCAAACGCTTGAATTTTGGGCGGTTTGTACATTGCCGTTAAAGGGCAAGGCAAACGCTCGCTGATGTATCGCCCTGCCAAATCGTAACTGCCCAAATGCGGTGTAATCAACAACAAACCTGCACCTTGCTGCTGCGCCTGTTCAACGTGTTCCCAGCCATACACTTGGGTAAACAACGCGCTAATTTGTGCAGGCTGCCTAAAACACGCAATCGCTAGTTCCAAACCGCTTTTTACGGTTTCTTGGCACACTTGCAACACAGCGCGGCGATGATTGGGCAACTGGGCAAACGCCAAATTTTGCCGAATGCGGCGGCGGTCGGGCGGCGATGCGACATACAGCACATAACCCAACACATCGCCCAACCAATGCAGCACAGGCAAAGGCAAGGCGGCAAGCAGTTTAAATAAACATTTCAACATCAAAAGCAGCCTGCACGTTTAAGGCAACAACGCCACGTTGTCCAAACCAGCGGTTTCGGGCAAATCAAACATAATATTCATGTTTTGCACCGCCTGACCTGCCGCGCCTTTGACCAAATTGTCTTGCACGCTCAACAAAATCCACACATTGCCAGTGTATTCGGGCGCACGTTGCACCGCGATTCGGCACACGTTCGCGCCACGCACGCTACGGGTTTCGGGCGTGCTGCCCATGGGCATCACATCAACAAATAGGCTGTTGGCATAATATTGTTGCAATAAATCATGCGGTTGAACGCCGTCTTTTAAGTGAACATAAGTCGTGGCGTGCATACCGCGAATCATCGGCGTTAGGTGTGGCACAAAAATAAATTGTTGGGCGACTTCGTGTTGCAGCGATTGAATCGTTTGCTTGATTTCGGGCAAATGGCGATGACCTGCCACGCCATAGGCTTTGAAATTGTCGCCTGCTTCGCACAACAACGTACCAACCACGGCTTTGCGTCCTGCACCCGATACGCCCGATTTGCAGTCGGCAATAATCGGCATATTCGGCAACAAGGCTTGTTGTTGCAGCAACGGAATCAGCGGCAACGACACACAAGTCGGGTAGCAGCCTGGGTTGGCAACCAAACGCGCTTGCTGAATTTGAGCGCGATTGAGTTCGCACAAACCATAAACCGCTTCTTGCAAAGCAGCCTGCGCGGTAAACGGCAAGCCATACCATTTTTCCCACGTTGGCACATCTTGAATACGGAAATCGGCAGACAAATCAATCACGCGCACGCCTTGTTCCAGCAATGCTGGGGCATCGCGCATGGCAACACCGTGTGGCGTGGCAAAAAACACGACATCACATTGATTCAATTGCGCTTGCTCTGGGTCTTGAAAGGTTAAATCATACACACCGCGCAAGCTGGGAAAATAGTCGGCAATGTGTACGCCTGCTTCGCCACGACTGGTGATGGCGGTTACTTCTGCGTGTGGGTGTTTTGCCAACAAGCGCAACAATTCCACGCCTGTGTAGCCCGTTGCGCCGACAATGCCAATTTTGAGTTTGCTGGTCATGAGAAAATCCTGTTTTGAATGTGAAGGTTATAAAGTGCAGGCTGCTTTTTTATGCGATTTACGGCTTGAGCGGATATTTGCGACTTGCTTTTGGCGGAATAGCCTGACTACGTGCCAACAACATCAAGCAGCCTGCAAAAATCATACCAAACGCAATCAACGGTTTGAGCATATAACCTTCTTCCGATACGGCATACAACACGCCGCCGATATACATCAACAACGGCGCAGACACCACCGATTGTTTGTTGATACCGTCTAGCAGCAAAGTCAAAATGCCTGTGATGACCAACACCGCCGCGATAATCACCGAAGTAGCAGGAAACCAGCCCATGCTACGCAACAACCAAATCGCACCAACCACAATCAAAAATAAAGGGAAAAACAAAGACGGCTGTTTCATGGTGATTCCTTATGCTGGGTCAAAAATTAATTTCGTTTTGGTTCATCTGGGCGCAATTCGCCAGCCAGTTTATCCAAAATGCTATTGATGAACTTGTGGCTATCTGTGCCGCCAAAAGTTTTGGTCAATTCCACCGCTTCGTTAATCACAACAGGATACGGTGTTTGTGGCATAGCTGCCAATTCGTGCGTTGCCAGCAACAAAATCGCGCGTTCAATCGGATTAACGGCATTTTCATCGCGGTCAAGATGTGGGCGAATGTGTTGCATATATTCGCGTTGATTTTGATGTGCGCCAAAAAACAATTCGGTAAACAATTCGTTATCAGCATTTTTGAAATCGCCATGTTCGCGCATATGGCTTGCCACTTCGGCAGCAATAGACTGATTCATCGCCACTTGATACAAAGCCTGCACGGCAAATTCACGCGCACGGCGGCGTGGCGATTTTTTGGTTTTGGGTTGATTCATCTTACTTTCCATACAAGTTATACATCGTATCGCGCTTGAATTTCGCGCAACAAGTTTGCCATTTCCACCGCGACCAAAGCAGCGTCTGTGGCTTTTTCTTCAATGCGAACATGGGCTTGCTCGTCATTTTCGGTTGTTAAAATCGCGTTGGCAATCGGGATATTGAAATCCAAGCCCACACGAGTTACGCCTGCGCCAGATTCGTTGGACACCAATTCAAAGTGATACGTTTCGCCACGAATCACTGCGCCAAACGCAATCAGCGCGTCAAATGCTTCGGTTGCCGCCAAGTTTTGCAACGCCAACGGCACTTCCAACGCGCCTGCTACGGTGGTCAGCGTGATGTCGCTATCTGCCACGCCCAATTCCAACAATTTAGCGTGCGCCACTTTAACCATTGCGCTGCCAATTTCATTGCTAAAACGCGCTTGAACAATGCCAATTTTTAAGCCTTTGCCTTGTGGCAAAGCAGAAATCGTATTCATATTTTGTTCCTATTCTTTGGGCTGCCAATCGGATACAGCCGTAAATTGTTCGGTGTTATCGTCCCATTCCCATGCGCCAAACGATTGTTGCATAAGTGGGGCAATTTCGGGGTTTTCGTCCAAGATTTCGCTCAATGGCAGCACTTGGAAATTATCGGGATTGTTGGCATATTCATCGCTTTCTTGTCCGCTGAATAATCGCCAACCGCTGTCGTTGGGAAAGTCGGCTTGTTCGTGATACAAAAAGCCAATCGGCTCGCCTTGGTCGCTGACTTGGCGGCTCACAATCGCCAACGATAAGGCGGCGGATAAGGCTCGTGCAAAGGGGTTGTTCATGTGATTTGGGTATCCAAAATAAAGGGGATTATATTACAGCAGTTGCCAATCGCGCAGAACCAGCTCTACTTCTTGCGCTGTCCAACGATTGTGCGCGGCGAGCATCAACAACGCGGTTGCGGTTTCCAAATTGCATTTGCCACCTTGAATCGCTCCCGATTGTCGCAGCGCATTGCCTTGCGCATACACTGCCGCCGCACAACCTTGCTGCACTTGGCTGATGTTGAGTAGCAGCTTGCCTTGTTGCGTAAACTGGGCGATGGCAGCGAGCAAATCGCTATCGTTGGGCGCGTTGCCGTGTCCGTATGACAACAAAATCGCGGCATCAGCATCAAACGTGTTGAGCGCGTACGTGGCAGCCTGCACCGAGTGAGCAGGAATCAACAACAAAGGCAACACGCGAATATTGGGATTGAATGCGCGATTTAAGTGCAGGCTGCTTTGCTGGGACGCGATAGATGGTGCAATTGATTCATCATTCCACACGCCAAAATGCGCATTAGCAAAGCCTGCATCGGTTTCGGTGCTGACTTTGCTGCTGCCCACCGCGCGAAATAAATCGCCATTAAACGCGAGCAACACTTGGCGCACGTCATCGCGCAGCAAGGCATTGACGGCGGTGAGCAGGTTTTTGGGCGCATCGCTATCGTCTGTGCCAAACGGTTTTTGCGAGCCTGTCAAAATAAGTGGTTTGTCCAATTTGCCTAACGCCAGCGCAAACAAATTAGCGGTGTAGGCAAGCGTGTCTGTGCCGTGCAAAACCAACATGCCATCGTATTGCGGCAATTTTTGTTGCACGATTTCAAGCCACTCTGCCCAATGCTGCGGCGACACGGCAGAACTATCGATGAGCGGTTCGCAAACGTGCCAATCCAAGTGCAGGCTGCTTGCGTAGGGCGCGAGCGCGGTGTGGACGATTTGCGTATCGGGGCGCAAACCGTGTTCGCTTTGCGTCATGCCGATTGTGCCACCTGTGTATAAAACAAAAATTCTTTTCATGTGCAGGCTGCTTTCTAAATTAAACCGTTGATTTTGCGATGATGATGACGTTTGTATTGCCAAATATAGCCCACCACAACAGGAATCAACGCCAAAATGCCTTTAAACCACCAAGTTGCATACCAAGGACGCGGCGGCAACAACACGCTGCCATCAGCCGCAGGCAAAACATCGCGCAGCATGAACCAATCCAGCCACGGCGTCCAACACAAAACCAACACGCCCAACAGCAACGGCACGAGCCAACGAATGCGGTCGGCTTGCCACAGCAAAAACGCAGCAATCGCCCAAACAGCATTGAAGCCCAAAATCAAAAACGTATATTTAACCGATGCGGCGGTTGCCCAACCAGCCAAAAAATACGTCAGCACCAAATACAGCAGTGCCAAGATTGCCATAATCACTTCTTCGGGTCGTTTGAACATGGTTTTGCTCCTAATCAACAAGGTGGGTCGTAGGGCGGAATATACCTGAAATTTCGGTAGCCTGCACGTTGAGAGTGGTTATATAATACGCGCCGTTTTTACTATTTAACCAGTCGGAGCAAACAAAATGGCATTACACGTTATCAACCACCCACTTGTAAAACACAAATTAACCCTAATGCGCGAAGCCGATTGCAGCACAGGCAAATTTCGCACTTTAACCAAAGAATTAGCGCGTTTGATGACTTATGAAGCCACGCGCGATTTTTGTGTGGAAGAATACGAAATTGACGGCTGGTGCGGCAAAATGACAGGCGAGCGCATCAAAGGCAAAACCGTTACCGTTGTGCCGATTTTACGCGCAGGCTTGGGTATGTTAGACGGCGTGTTGGATTTGATTCCAAGCGCGAAAATCAGCGTAGTGGGTTTGCAGCGCGATGAAGAAACCTTGCAACCCGTGTCGTATTTTGAAAAATTGGTGGACAAAATGGACGAACGTCCTGCCTTGATTATTGACCCAATGTTGGCAACTGGCGGTTCTATGGTCGCAACGATTGACTTACTCAAAAGCAAAGGCTGCAAAAACATAAAAGCGTTGGTGTTGGTGGCTGCGCCCGAAGGCGTAAAAGTCGTGAGCGATGCCCACCCCGATGTAACGATTTTTACCGCTGCGTTGGATAGTCATTTGAACGAAAATGGCTACATCATTCCAGGTTTGGGCGACGCGGGCGATAAGATTTTTGGCACGAAACACGCGTAAACATTTATCCATAAAAAGTGCAGGCTGCTTTGTAAACTAATAAAGCAGCCTGCACATCTACATCACACAAAGGATTCACATCATGGCTTTTAAAGAAAACTTGGTACAAATGCCCGACATCGCCCATTTGAGCGGCTTGGACGTTTGCGATGAAACAGGCGCAGTGTTGCACCACATTCCAGCGGTAGAAGGCAAATTGGGTAGCCTAAAATTGTATAACGCCTTGGCAGAACAATTTAACGGACAACTCAACGCCGCCGCCGCGCAACAAGGTTTGGACTGGTTTGCCGAACACGTTGCCGATGCCCAAGCCAACCGAGGCAAGCACCCGAACATTGATTTGCTATTTAAAGTGCAAAACGAAAACTTGACCTATCGCCTTAACCCCATTCGCGCATAGTGCAGGCTGCTTATGAAACCCTATCTTGACCTTATGCAGCACGTTTTGGCGCACGGCAACGACAAATCCGACCGCACAGGCACAGGCACGCGCTCGGTGTTTGGCTATCAAATGCGCTTTAATTTGGCGGACGGCTTCCCTGTTTTGACGACCAAAAAACTGCACCTAAAATCCATTATTCACGAATTGCTTTGGTTTTTGCAGGGCGATACCAATATCCGCTATCTGCAAGAAAATGGCGTCAAAATTTGGGACGAATGGGCAGACGAAAACGGTAATTTGGGGCGCGTATATGGCGCACAATGGCGTTCATGGCGCGGCGCAAACGGCGAAACGATTGACCAAATCGCCAACTTGGTAGAGCAGATCAAACGCAATCCCGACAGCCGCCGTTTAATCGTGTCGGCATGGAATCCAGCCGAAGTAGATGACATGGCATTGCCGCCTTGCCACGCGCTGTTTCAGTTTTATGTGGCAGATGGCAAATTGTCGTGCCAGCTCTATCAACGCAGCGCAGACATCTTTTTGGGCGTGCCATTCAACATCGCCAGCTATGCCTTGCTGACCATGATGTTGGCGCAAGTGTGCGGCTTGCAAGCAGGCGAATTTGTGCATACTTTGGGCGACGCGCATTTGTATCGCAATCACTTGGAGCAAGCGCAACTGCAATTAAGCCGCGAACCACGCTCGCTGCCCAAAATGCGAATCAACCCCAATGTGCAAGACATTTTTGCCTTTACATTTGACGATTTTGAATTGGTGGATTACGACCCACATCCGCATATTAAAGCCGATGTGTCGGTGTGAATAAACAAAGTGCAGGCTGCTTTTTATACTTGAAAAAGCAGCCTGCACTTTATCTATCGCATCACATTCGCCCAATCCTGTTCAAAATACGCCACCAATTTTTGGTTATTCAAATAATTTGGCTCAACTTCGCGCCGTGCCATATCGGGCGGAAAACGGAACATTTCTGCCAGCGTAGGCGTGTCCAAAAAGCGCGTTGGCACGTCAATTTGGGCAATAGGCTGCCACTGCCCTGCTCTATCTGCCAACACAAAACCCCATTCGCCAAAACTCGGCACATAGGCATGATACGGCGCGGTGCGTAGCCCTGCTGCTTCCAAAGTCGCCACCACCGACCAATACGCATTGGGCGCGAAATACGGCGATGTGGACTGCACCACGATTTTGCCACCGTCCGCCAAATGCCGCGCCACCGAACGATACATCGGCACAGAATACAATTTGCCCAACGCAAAATTGGACGGGTCGGGCAAATCAATAATAATCACGTCAAATTGCTCGCGATTGCTTTCCAGCCATTGCGCGGCATCGGCGTTCACAATGCGCGTTTTGGCGTGATTGAGTGCGTTTTGGTTGAGCGCAACCAGTTTGGCAGACGTTTGAAATGTGCGCGTCATGTCGGGGTCTAAATCCACCAAAGTAAGCTGTTGAACATTTGGGTATTTTAAGACTTCGCGTGCTGCCAAACCATCGCCGCCGCCCAAAATCAACACGCGCTGATGTTGTGCTGCCATTTGCATGGCTGGGATAACCAAGGCTTCGTGATAACGGGCTTCATCACGCGATGAAAACTGCAAATTTCCGTTAATATACAATCGTGTATCGTCTTTCCATTGTGTTACCACCAAGCGTTGATAGGGCGAATGGCTTTCGTAAACCACGGGGTCGCCAAAATAACGCTGCTCGGCTTGCAACACCCAGCGATTGGCGTAAACAAAAGCCATTGCCAACATTGCCAACACCAGCCAGCCACGCCAATGCAGCTTGGCATAGTTCGGCAACTGGACGCGAAAGGCTTTGGCGGTCAGCACGGCAACGGCGGCGTTGAGCAAGCCAAACAGCAAAGCGGAACGTGCCATGCCGAGCTTGGGCGCGAGAATCAGCGGAAACAGCAGCGACACGGCTAGTGCGCCCATGTAGTCAAAAGTGAGAACGCGCGAGACAATTTCTTTGAAATCGGCTTCTTGTTGATTGAGTACGCGCATGACAAGCGGGATTTCCATGCCGACAATCGTGCCAACCAGCAACACCAGCGCATAGAGCAAAGTGCGAAATGGTGCGGCGGCAAAGCCAAACGCGGTAAACAAAAACAATGCCGACAATCCGCCCAGCAGTCCAACCAGCAATTCAATTTCTATGAAGCGCGTGAGTGCGTCTTCGTCTTTGATGTAGCGCGTCAGGTGCGCGCCAATGCCCATGGAAAACAAATACAAACCGATGATGAACGAATACTGGAAAATGCTGTCGCCCAGCAAATAGCTCGCCAATGCCGCTATGATGAGTTCGTATGCCAAGCCGCAGCTTGCCACAACGAATACGGACAAAATAAGGGTGCGCGATAGTTTCATAATCAGACCTAGATAAGCGTGCAGGCTGCTTTTTGCGTGATTTAAAAAGCAGCCTGCATTTTTTGGTTACATCAATGCCAACGCATTCAAACATTTTTCACGCAAACCATTTTGCGGTGTGAGCGTGGTGTTTGGCAATTCCAACGTGTACGGTGCGCCCGTTTTGTCGGCTTGCAACACGCGATACGTCAGCAAACTGGCTAATTTATCAACAGGTGTACCCTGCGGATAATCGCGATACGAAATATTTTCGCTGTGTTTCGCTGGCGGCGGCTCGTCAAACACCTTGTCCATCAACTCGCCGCGTTTGGCGTACACTTTCCACGCAACGTGTTGCAAACTCGCACCATCTTGATGATTTTTCAAATAGGCAATGTCTTCGCCGTGTGCGCCAGCTTGTTGTGGCGTTTGTTCGGGGTCGCCTTCTGCCACCGTACCGAAATCATCGTGCGACAAAGGTGCGGCAAATGCCACCGCGTCCGCCTGCCATTCGACGCGACATTCTGCATGAAACAAACCAAACGGCGCAGAAGTTGCCAATTTCAACAACAATGGGCGCGGAAAATAACCACGCCGCTCAATCGGAATCGCCCAAATGCTTTCGGCAATGTGCAGGCTACTTGAAAGCTCGACGCGTTGCCAAATGGAATGTTGCGTTTCATCGTGTTCGTCCAGTTTTAGCGCGTATTCGCCACGCCACCACAGCACACGAAAACGCCCGCCGCCATGCAATCGCACCAACACATCAGCTGTTTGCCCAGCGAAAACTTCATCGGAAAACACCAATTCCGTTTGCAAACCAAGCAACTGACGGCGCGTCTGCAAAGCCGCCACGCCAATAAATCCCACCACCCAAAAGCACACCGCATACGCCACATTCACTTGATAATTGACCGCGCCCACCCAAATTGCCGCGCTCAACGCCAACAGCGAAACGCTCAATTTCGTTGGGCGCAACGCAACGTGTCGCCCCGAAATCGTGCCTTCTTGCGCCAGTTGTAACATTTCTTTTGGTTTAAATTGAAACATTTACACCGCCACTTGTCCCAAAATTTCCGCTAAAACCTTACTGCTGTTTTGTTGCTGCAACGATTGCAAACGATGATTGCCCACCGACACCCAAACCGCTTTCACGTCTTCGGGCAGCACAAAATCACGTCCTTCCAAAAATGCCCACGCTTTTGCCGCATTCGCCACCGCCAAACCTGCACGCGGACTCAAACCCAACGCAAACACCCCAGCACGGCGCGTTGCTGCCACCAAACGGTAAATATACGCCGCCACCGCTTCCGATACCGTAACTTGTTGCACTTGCGCTTGCCATTGCAACAATTTTTCAGGCGTGCCGACTGCTTCAATTTTGTGAACCAGTTGGCGGCGGTCGCCCATGTGATACAACATTTTTTCCGCTTCTTCAACAGGATAGCCCATGCTCAAACGCATCATAAAACGGTCTAATTGGCTTTCAGGCAGGGGGAATGTGCCAAGTTGTTCAGACGGATTTTGCGTTGCCACCACCAAAAACGGTTTCGGTAAACGGTGCGTTGTGCCGTCCACCGATACTTGACCTTCTTCCATTGCTTCCAGTAGCGCAGATTGTACTTTTGGCGACGCGCGGTTGATTTCGTCCGCCAACATAAATTGATTGAACACAGGGCCTGGGTGAAATTTGAACGAACCGTCAGACGGCATAAACACATTCACGCCCAACAAATCCGCAGGCAGCATGTCATTGGTAAATTGCACGCGCTGATATTTCAAACCCAACACCGCCGCCAACGAAGTCGCCAACGTGGTTTTGCCCACGCCTGGTACGTCTTCTAGCAAAACGTGTCCGCCTGCCAAAATGCTCGCAATCAGCTGTTTTAGCACGGTTTCCTTGCCCAAAATCACGGTGTTGAGTTGTTGAAACAGTGAAGTAAATTCTGCGTTCATGAAGTTTCCTTGTTGTTTTGATTGGATTGTTGGGGCACAACCCAAGCTATATCGTGCTTATTATTGCAACAAATGTGCAGGCTGCTTTTTGTGAGCATTTATGCCTACGGCATACCCTTTTATACCCAAATCAAAAATTTGGACAAAAGGGCAAAAAGCAGCCTGCACTTTAATAATCATATTGATTATTCAATATTCAAGCGTTCCAAACGATAGCGCATCGAACGGAAACTAATCCCCAGCATTTTGGCGGCTTGAGTGCGGTTGTTTTGCGTCAATCGCAGCGCGTATTGCAGGATTTGGCGTTCAATGTCGTCCAAATAATCTTGAATTTGGGTGTTACCCATTTGGAAGTTGGGCAAACCGTTTACCACTTGATGTTGGTTGCCTTCGAGCGATTCTGGGTCGATTTGGTTGAGTGGGTCTACGTTAATTTGCAAATCGTCCACATCAATCAGGCGATTGCTGCACAGGGCAACGGCGCGTTCCAAAATGTTTTCCAGTTCGCGGAAGTTGCCTGGGTAGTTGTAGCGCAACAGGGCTTCACGCGCGTCTTCGGTCATGGCAACTTCGCTATCGCCTTGATGACGGCGCAAAATGTGTTGGATTAAGCCCCACAAGTCTTCGTGCATATCGCGCAGAGCTGGCATATTCAGCGTTACCACGTTCAGGCGATAGAACAGGTCTTGGCGAAATGCGCCGCTTTCTACCAATGCAGACAGATTTTTGTGCGTGGCGGACACAATGCGGACATCAACTTTGACTTCTTGCGCATCACCAATTCGGCGCACGGCTTTTTCTTGAATGGCACGGAGTAATTTGACTTGCATGGCAAGCGGCAAATCTGCCACTTCGTCCAAGAACAATGTGCCGCCGTGTGCGTGTTGGAAAAAGCCCAAACGGTCTTGGTCTGCACCTGTGAAGCTGCCTTTTTTGTAGCCAAAAAATTCGCTTTCCATTAAATTTTCGGGAATTGCACCACAGTTTACAGCGATAAACGGTGCATCTTTGCGTGGCGATAATTCGTGTATGCTGCGCGCGGCTTGCTCTTTACCCGAACCGCTTTCGCCCGAAATATAGACAGGCACAACGGCACTGGCAAGTTTGCGAATCATCTGGCGCACGGTTTCAATTTGTTGCGATGAACCGAGCAGGCGCGGCAAATCAGCATCGCTTTGTAGGGTTACGCCACTATTTGTTGATGCAACGGCTGGTACAACATCATCGGGCGTGATGTTTTTGCTGCTGGCGTTTTTACGGCGCGTGGGAGCGCGTGCGGTTGTGCTGCGTTTGGCGGTTTGCGTGTAATCTTCGGTTAGGCTATCGGCAGCAGCTTGCCAGTCGGCACTATCGCCCCAATCACTGACGGCGGCTTCGTGGCTCAAAGCAGCCTGCACTTTGGCTGGCTCGGGTTCGGGCGTAACGGTTTTAGGTTGGCTAATCGGTGCAGGCTGCTTGCTTTCGTCTTGCACTTTAATCGCCGATTTAACCAGCGTTCGCAGTTGTGCCAACGTTATCGGTTTTTGCAGATAATCAAACGCGCCAATTTTGAGTGCTTGCACGGCTTGGTCGGCATTGCCATACGCAGTGATGACAGCAACAGGGGTATCGTTGTTTTGCGCGACAATGTGTTCTACCACGCTCAAACCCGAACCATCTGGCATACGCATATCGGTTAGCACCAGCGAATAGCGGTTGGCATCGAGCTTTTTCTTGGCAACAACCACGCCTTCTGCTGTGTCCACCGCTAGACCCATTTTCATTAAGGTCATTTCCATTAAATCGCGGATATCGGATTCATCGTCCACAATCAAAACGGGGCGATTCAAACTGTGTTTGGTCATGATAATTTCCTTGGCATAATCAGTTCAAAGGCTTTGTTTTTACCGTCGTATATTAAATCGCCTTTGTTGGCATGAGCTAATTCATGTGAAACGTATAATCCCAATCCCGTTCCTTCTGCCTGATTGGTTTGGAACGGTTCAAACAAGTGTTCCAATATTTTTGGGGCGACACCTGGCCCGTCGTCTTGAACGCGCAAATGAATGGTGTCGCCATCTGGGATAATGCTCACCACAACGCTATCGCGCTGCTTTTTGCTATGTCGCCACGCATTGTTGCACAAATTCCACACAATTTGTTGCAAATGCGCGATGTCAAATTCTGCGGTTAAGCATTCTTTGGGTAAATCCACACGCAAGCAGCCTGCACTTTCGGGGCGCGTTAATTGAAATTCTTGCATAAACCCAAACCAAAACTTGTGTAGGTCGATGGTTTGCGGATTCAAACGGTCGCGTTTATTGAGCGTGGACACGTCTTCAATCATTTTATCTACCCGAGCAATATTTTTTTCGATGATATTGGTTAAACGTGCAACCAACGGCAAATTGTTCTCGTTGTTCTCTTTAAGCAAGTCGTTGGCTTGGCGCATGGCAGACAAGGGATTGCGAATTTCGTGCGCCAAATTAGACGTGAGCAAACCCAGCGAAGTGAGTTTAACCGTTTGTGCTTCTTTTTGCCGTTCCTGCTCGGAGCGGATAAACAGCATCAATAATTCGGTGTTTTCTTGCACCAATGGCACGGCGCGAACGTGCATGGGTTGATACATCAACACACAATTGTCTTCAAATATGCGTGCAGGCTGCTTTCGCCATTTTTGAATAATTGAACCAAATGGCTCAACTGTTTTACCCACGGTTAAATAAGGGATATATTGCTGCGCTTGGTCATTAAACAGCCAAACCTGTTGTTGCGCGTCCAACACAATCACCGCTTCTTGCACACGGTTTAGCACAATATGGTTCAATCCGCTCATTCGCTCGAATGCGGTTTTGTGGCGCAAAATTCGCGCATCGGCACTGGCTAGATATTCTGCCGAAAACGAAGTCAGCAAGGGTACTAAATAACACGCCGCTATCAAAACTATTTGACTAGTCAGCAGGTTTAAGTTATCCCGCACAACAAACGATGAAAATGGTTGCAGATGCCAAAACACATCAAACGACACCAGCAGCGCGACATAGCTGCCATACAACAACGGAAAGCGACCATAACTCAGCAAACACGAAGTCGCCAAAAAAGGCAAAACCAAAATCGCAAAACCCGATTCTACACCGCCAGCCAAAAAGACCAAGGCGGCAATCATGCTGATGTCGATAACAGAGCTGATGTTGGGCAGTTTATTTTGTCCTTGCAGTTGCCACTCTGGTCGAAATAGGCTCACACCAATTAACGCGCTATACGCAATACACCAAATTTTTATCCATGCCATGTTTGTAATCAATGGCAAATAAGATTGGTTACCAGCGATACCCACCAAATTGCTCACAACGGCAATAAAAATTAGTAGAGAAAACAAAATAGCAATCCGCGCAATATTGATTAAGCCAATCATGCGGTGGATTTGTTCTTCCCAATTATGGTGTCTTCGTTCTGCTGTTTGTTGCATGAATTCTTCTCGCTTAAATGATGCGTTGCAGGCTGCCTGCAATATCCAAAATTTTGCCTTTGCGTCCGCGTTTATTGACAATATCGGAAACGTGCAATGTTTCATGCGACACACCACTGCGTTTCCCCACAATTTCCAACGTGTAATCAGGCGTATTGACCATTTTCATCAATACCAATTTATCATCGTCTTGCAAACTAATCAGCTGCAAACCGCGTCCTTTCGCCATAATCTTCATTTCGCCAATCGGAAACGCGAGTAAACGATTTTGCGCCGTCGCCAACACGATTTTGCAATCAGGGTTAATCAACGAAGACAAATACACTTTTTCAGGCAGCAACGCCACTTCGCCGCTTTCCAACATCATGATTGTTTTGCCAGCTTTCAAGCGCGAATGCAAATCTTCCAATTTACAAATAAATCCATAACCACCTGAATTGGCAAGTAAATAATGTTCATCAACCGAGCCAGCAATCATCGTCAAAACACTAGCGGCTGCCTGAATATCAATCAACGAACCCACAGGCACACCATCACCGCGCCCTTTCGGCACATCGGCAGGGTCAATCGTATAGCTGCGCCCCAACGTGTCCAACACAATCACAGGCTGCACCGTGCGCGTTTCCAAAACTTGTTGCAAATCATCGCCTTCCTTAAACGCGATTTGCGACAAATCCACATCATGCCCAGCACGAGCGCGAATCCAACCTTTTTGCGACAAAATCAGCGTAATTGGTTCATCGGCTGTGGTTTGCGTCAGCGTGGCGCGTTCGGCGGCTTCCACCAATGTGCGGCGTTCATCGCCAAATTGTTTCGCGTCTGCCTGCATTTCCTTGATAATCAATTTTTTCTTATCATTTTCATCGGCTAACAAATGTTGCAGGCTGCTTTGTTCATCGCGCAACTCATTTAATTCACTTTCTAATTTAATCCCTTCCAAACGCGCAAGCTGACGCAAACGAATTTCCAAAATGTCTTCCGCTTGAATTTCCGTCAAATTAAATTTAGCGATTAAATCCGCTTTCGGCTCGTCCGATTCGCGAATAACTTTAATAATTTCATCAATATGCAAAAACGCAATCATGCGCCCTTCCAAAATGTGAATGCGCTTTTCCACCGCGTCCAAACGGTGTTGCAAACGGCGCGTAACCGTCGCCACGCGATAATCCAGCCATTCTTGCAAAATCGTTTTCAGATTTTTTTGTGCTGGGCGATTGTCCATGCCCATCATCACAAGGTTGATAGACACATTGCCTTCCAAACTGGTTTGCGCCATCAGTGTGTTAATGAAATGTTCAGGCTCAACGCGGCTGGATTTCGGTTCAAAAACAAGGCGTACGGGGTGTTCGCTGTCGCTTTCATCGCGCACTTTTTCAATCAAATCCAACATCAATTTTTTCGTGTTCAGTTGGTCTTGATTGAGTTGTTTTTTGCCCGCTTTGGGTTTGGGATTGGTTTGCTCTTCAATTTCCGCCAAAATTTTCGCGGCAGACGTATTCGGTGGCAATTCCGACACAATCACGCGCCATTGTCCACGCGCCATTTTGTCAATCTCGTAACGCGCACGAACACGCACCGAGCCTTTGCCCGACTGGTAAATGTTTTGCAAATCTTTCGCTGATGTGATGATGTGTCCGCCTCCAGCAAAATCGGGCGCAGGGCAATATTTCATTAAATCAGCTACTTCCAAATTCGGCTTTTTCAACAACACAATCGCCGCTTGGGTTACTTCATTCAAATTGTGAGACGGAATTTCAGTCGCCATGCCCACCGCAATACCGCTTGCGCCATTCAACAAAACCATTGGCAAACGCGCTGGCAACGACACGGGTTCATCAAATGCGCCGTCATAATTCGGCACAAAATCCACCGTGCCTTGATTGATTTCAGACAGCAACAATTCCGCAATCGGGGTCAAACGCGCTTCGGTGTAACGCATTGCCGCCGCGCCGTCGCCGTCTCGTGAGCCGAAATTGCCGATGCCATCAATGAGCGGATAGCGCAATGTGAAATCTTGCGCCATGCGAACCATGGCTTCGTAGGCGGAACTGTCGCCGTGTGGGTGGTATTTACCCAAGATTTCGCCGACCACACGCGCCGATTTCACGGGTTTTGCACCGTGCGCCAAACCCATGTCTTTCATGGCAAATAAAATGCGGCGTTGCACGGGTTTTTGTCCGTCTTGCACGGCTGGTAAGGCGCGTCCTTTGACCACGCTCATGGCGTATTCTAGGTAGGCACGTTCGGCGTAATCGGCTAGGTTTAGGGTGTCGGCTGAAACAATCATTACAATATTATATGAATAGATAAAGGGGTCTATTTTAAACGAAATGCAGGCTGCTTAACAAATGTAAAGCAGCCTGCACTTTAACTGTGAGTATTTAATTAGTCTTTCTTCGCAGCAGAGAACTGACGGCGACGCTCTTGTTCGCTCAAATAGCGTTTACGCAAGCGGATAGAAAGGGGCGTGATTTCCACCAGTTCGTCATCATCAATAAACTCAACCGCGCTTTCCAAAGTCAATTTAATTGGCGTGGTCAGGCGCACCGCTTCGTCCGTACCACTCGCGCGAACATTGGTCAGTTTTTTACCTTTCAATGGGTTTACCACCAAATCGTTATCGCGGCTGTGAATACCGATAATCATACCTTCGTAAATTTTATCGTTTGGCGACACGAACATGCGACCACGGTCTTCCAAGTTCCACAACGCATAAGCGACCGCTTCGCCCTGCTCTTGCGACACCATCACACCATTGTGTCGCCCAGGCATATCAGGTTTCACAGGCGCGTAATCGTCAAACACGTGGCTCATCAAGCCTGTACCGCGTGTCATCGTCATAAATTCGCCTTGGAAACCAATCAAGCCGCGCGCAGGAATGTGGTATTCCAAACGTGTGCGACCGTTACCGTCACTTTCCATATTCGTCAATTCGCCACGGCGGCGACCCAATTCTTCCATGACCGCACCTTGATTCTCATCAGGCACATCGACAGTCAAATTCTCGTAAGGTTCGCATTTTTCGCCGTTGATTTCACGGAACACAACGCGTGGTTTACCCACAGCCAATTCGTAACCTTCACGGCGCATATTTTCCAACAAAATCGTCAAATGCAATTCGCCACGACCAGACACACGGAATACGTCAGCATCTGCCGTATCTTCGACGCGCAACGCCACGTTGGTCAGCAATTCTTTAGTCAAACGGTCGCGGATTTGGCGAGACGTTACAAATTTACCTTCTGTGCCTGCCAATGGGCTGGTGTTTACCATAAAGTCCATGGTCAAAGTTGGTTCATCGACACTCAACATTGGCACGCCAACAGGATTTTCTTTATCGCAAATCGTTACGCCGATACCGATTTCTTCAATACCTGAAATAATCACGATGTCGCCCGCTTCCGCTTCGTCTTGCGGTACGCGTTCCAAACCTTTGAAGCCTAACAATTGGTTGATGCGACCCGTAGCCACTTGTTCTTCGTGATTCATTACAGCAACTTGCATACCTGGGCGGATTTTACCGTTCAACACGCGACCAATACCCAAACGACCCGTATAGTTATCGTAGTCTAGTTGCGAAATTTGCAGTTGCAATGGGGCTTCAGCGTCGCCGCTAGGAGCTGGTGTGTGTTTCAAGATTGTGTCAAACAATGGACGCATATCGGTTTCAGTGCCGTCTTCTTCCAAACGTGCGAAACCGCTCAAGCCTGAAGCGTAAACGATTGGGAAATCCAACTGCTCATCAGTTGCGCCCAAAGCATCAAATAATTCAAATGTTTGGTCGATTACCCAGCTTGCACGAGCAGACGGTTTGTCAATTTTGTTAATTACCACAATCGGTTTCAAGCCCAAAGCCAACGCTTTTTTGGTTACGAAACGAGTTTGTGGCATTGGACCTTCTTGCGCGTCCACCAACAGCACCACGCAATCCACCATACCCAAAACGCGCTCCACTTCGCCACCGAAATCCGCGTGTCCTGGTGTGTCTACGATGTTGATGTGATAGCCGTTGTATTCAATGGCGGTATTTTTTGCCAGAATCGTGATGCCACGTTCTTTTTCCAAATCGTTGCTGTCCATCACGCGCTCATCAACTTGTTGATTTTCGCGGAATGTGCCAGATTGGCGCAATAATTGGTCAACTAATGTGGTTTTGCCGTGGTCCACGTGGGCGATAATGGCAATGTTACGAATATTTTTCATGTTAAATTAAATCTTTGTGTACGAATGAGTAAAACGCGCCATTGTATCATAAATTTAAGCAAACAACTTGTATAAAGATAGCAATGCAGGCTGCTTTTAACATGGTAATTTTTATTTTGATACATTATAATTACGTCATAATTTTTTACCTTAAAACCAACACACAGTACTTCATTATGAACATCACTACCGAAAAAAGAATGAACGTAGAGAGCTTTAATTTGGACCATACCAAAGTAAAAGCCCCCTATGTGCGCCTTGCCTGCATCACAGATGGCGACCACGGTGATATTATCTATAAATACGACTTGCGCGTTTGCCAGCCCAATCAAGACCACATGGATATGCCGTCTTTGCATTCGCTGGAACATTTAATGGCAGAATTGTCGCGCAATCATTCCGATAAAATTGTGGACATTAGCCCAATGGGTTGCCAAACAGGCTTTTATGTAACCTTGTTGAATTTGCCCGAATACCAAGACGCACTTAACTTAATTGAAAAAACACTACGCGATGTCGTAGTGGCGACCGAAGTCCCTGCTTGCAACGTAGTGCAATGCGGTTGGGCGGCAAGTCACAGTTTAGAAGGCGCACAAAAAATCGCGCAATATTTGCTCGATAATCGCGTACAATGGGAGGAAATTTTCGCATGAGTCAGCAAGAATTAGATTTGTTTCATCCACAAATTATTGGCGTGATTGGCGCAATGGAAGCTGAAATCGCTTATTTGCGCAGCATCATGCACAACGTCAAAACACATCGTTTTGGACGTGATATTGTAATTTACACAGGACTTTTGTTTGATAAAGATATTGTGTTATGCCAGTCTGGCATCGGCAAAGTAAATGCGGCTATTGCCACCACATTGCTTATTGAACACTTTACACCTGATTGCGTCATCAACACAGGCTGTGCAGGTGGCGTTGGTGCAGGCTTAAAAGTGGGTGATGTGGTGATTGGTACACACATCATGTACCACGATGTTGATGTTACACCGTTTGGTTATCAATATGGTCAAGTACCTAAATTGCCTGTATTTTTCAACAGCAATAGCACTTTGATGTATGTGGCAGAACAAGCCGCAACAGTATTTAAAACTGCCAACGTAGTGCGCGGTTTGATTGTGAGTGGTGATTCGTTTATTCACAGCAAAGAAGATATTGCGCGTATCAAGAAACAGTTGCCTAATCCGCAAGCAGTAGAAATGGAAGCCGCTGCCATTGCACAAACTTGTTTTGAAATGGGCAAGCCATTTGTCATTATCCGCGCCATGTCGGATAGCGCGGAAGATGATGCAAAAGTGAGTTACGATACATTTTTAGTAACAGCATCGGGAAACTCTGCTCGCATGGTACACAAAATGATTCGCGCGTTTAGCGAAGAATAAATCTGTTAAACAATACCAAGCAGCCTGCACTTTTTGTCAAACCAAAGTGCAGGCTGCTTTTTAATCAACCAAATTATAAACCGTGAACTTGGAAACGTTCTTCAATCGGGTTAAACGCTTTTTCGCCAGCAGGTGCAGCAATGCCGCCAAACACCAACTGTGCGCGTAAAGTCCAATCGGCAGGGATATTCCATGTTTTTGCTACTTCTGCGTCAATCACAGGGTTGTAGTGCTGCAAGTTCGCGCCCACGCCTGCTGCGGCAAGCGTCGTCCAAATCGCGTATTGCGTCATCGCGTCCGCGTGGTCTGCCCACACAGGGAAGTTGGCTGCATAAGCCACAAATTGCTCTTGCAAACCTTTGACTACTTTTTGGTCTTCAAAGAACAACACGCTGCCTGCTGCTGCTTTAAACATATTCAATTTGTCTTCGGTTGGCTGGAAGTTTCCCGCAGGCACGATTTTACGCAATTCGTTGATGGCAATGTCCCACAATTTTTCGTGTTCCGCACCAAACAAAACCACTGCACGAGTGGATTGCGAGTTAAAAGACGATGGTGTGTGCTTAATCGCGTGTTCTACGATTTTTGCGACTTCGCTGGCTGCAATCGGCAAATCTTTGTTCAAAGCGTAAACAGAACGGCGTATTTCGGCGATTTGTTGCAGAACTTGTACTGACATAATCCTAATCCTTCTATTAAGAGTGAAAAAAACACTTGTATGATAACGATTTCGCGTTATTTTGAATAGCTATTTATGGTTTAAACAATCTTTCCTGTTAAGAAAACATCGCCTAGCGCAAGCAGCCTGCACATTGGGCCATGCTACAATTTGCGCCGATTCTTTCAATCCAGCCAACTTTGCTTGCGCCGAACGTGAAAATTTTTACCGCCGCCCATCCTTTGAACGCAGAAGAACGACTAAACGGCGGCGAATCGGGTCAGCCTGTTACGATTGGCGATAATTGCTGGATTGGCGGTGGCGCGATTATCAATCCAAATGTTACGTTGGGGAATAATGTCGTGGTCGCTTCGGGCGTGGTGGTGACGAAATCGTTTGGCGACAATGTGTTGATTAGTGGCTGCCCTACGCGTGTGATTAAAGAGTTGAAATAAATAGTCTGACTCAAAAGCAGCCTGCACTATTTCGCGTGCTATAATTTTGCCCAATTTTTTATTGAAGTAAACACAATGCAACCCGATTTCACGCGCCCTATTCTCGCCATTGACACCAGCACCACTTTTTTATCGCTCGCGCTACACAAAAGCAGCCTGCACTTTTCGTTTCACAAAGAAGTCGGCAACAAACAATCCGCGCAAATTTTGCCGCGCATTGCCGAATTATTCGCGCAAGCTGATTGCACGGCGGTGGATTTGGGCGCGATTGTGTATGCGAAAGGTGCAGGCGCGTTTACAGGTTTGCGGATTGGCGTGGGCGTGGCACAAGGTTTGGCGACACCGTTTGGCACGCCGATGATTGGCGTACCGTGTTTGGACGCGGTTGCCTATCAAATTCCCAATCATGAATGCGTGTTAGCCGCTACCGATGCGCGAATGGGCGAAGTGTTTTACGCATGGTTTGACACGAAAAATCATCGCCGTTTGAGTGATTACAGCGTAGGCAAAGCCAGCGAAATCGCGCTGCCTGAAAACCAAATCGCGGAAAACGCAAAAGGCGTGGGCAATGCGTTTGCGCTTACCGAACCGCCAGCATTTTCGGGCAACTTAAATATGCCGACTGCGGCGGATTATTTGGCGTTGGCACAAAGTGGGCGTTATGTGGCGTGTGCGCCTGAATTTGCCAAATTGCTGTATATTCGCGATAAAATTGCGCTGACGGCGGCGGAACAGGCAGCGCGGAAAGTGCAGGCTGCTTAAAAATGAAATTAACCCACCCAACAGGCAAAGCCGCCGAAGACCGCGCACTCGCCTTTTTGCAAACACAAGGCTGCAAACTCGTAGCACGGAATTGGCATTGCCCTTACGGCGAAATTGATTTAATCATGCGATTGGGCGATAAGTTATTATTTATAGAAGTGAAATTCCGTAAATCCGCCGCGTTTGGCGGTGCAGCATACAGCATTACCTCCAGAAAACTCGCCAAATTGCAACGCAGTATAGAATATTATTTACAAATCAACCAATTAAACACCCCATGCCGTTTAGATGCCGTTTTGCTGCAAGGCAACAATGCACCGCAATGGCTAACCAACATCACAGGATAATCCACATGAATTTACAAGAACGTGTTAGCGCACATTTTGAAGAAAGCATTAAAGTCAAACAGTTAGCGCAAGAAGTATTGAGCGAAGCCACCGCCGAAGCCGCTATACTGATGTTCAACGCATTAACCAACGACGGCAAAATTTTAGCGTGTGGCAATGGCGGTTCAGCCGCCGACGCGCAACATTTCGCCGCCGAAATGACAGGACGATTTGAGCAAGAACGCATGGAATTAGCCGCCGTCGCGCTGACCACCGATACGTCCGCGCTGACCGCCATTGGCAACGACTACGGCTTTGACCATATTTTCAGCAAACAAGTTCGCGCATTGGGGCGCGTTGGCGACGTGTTAATCGGCATTTCCACATCAGGCAATTCGGGCAACGTCATTGAAGCAATTAAAGCCGCCCACGAACGCGACATGAAAGTCGTGGCGTTCACAGGACGCGACGGCGGAAAAATCGCCGCAATGTTGAAAGACGGCGACGTATTACTCAACGTGCCGTATCCGCGCACCGCTCGCATTCAAGAAGTGCATATTTTGTTGGTTCACGCGATTTGCGACAGCATTGATACGATGTTGATGGACGGCATAGCATAAATCATCATTCAAAGTGCAGGCTGCTTTGTTGTTTCCTGAACAAAGCAGCCTGCACTTTCAAACATATAGCGAATTGATACAAAACACGTTAAAATCCAGTTCTTCCGTAATTGACTAGACGAGATAAATGATGACTACCTTACCCTATCGCCTTAAATTGGTTGCTACTGTTTTAACCGCCATATTCGTACTAAACGGCTGCGTGGCGGCTGCATTGGGTACGGCTGCTGTTGGCGTAAATTCAATTGCCGACCGCCGCAGCACAGGTTCGCAAACCGATGACGAAGTGATGGAATTGCGCGTTAAAAACAATGCGATGACAGCCATCAAACAAATCAACCCACAAACAACCGCATCCGTGTCAGTTGTTAGCTACAACCGAAAAATCCTTTTGCTGGGGCAAGTGCCAACCGAAACCGAGCGACAAGCTGCCGAGCAAGTTGCACGCAGCGAAAAAAATCAAGAAACTGTGTACAACCATATTCAGCTATCTTCTGCGAATCGCACCCTATCCAATATCAACTACGATACATGGATAACATCAAAAATCCGCAGCCGCTTGTTTACCGTGCCGGACGTGTACGCAGGGCATGTCAAAGTGGTTACATATAATGGCATTACTTATTTACTGGGTGTTCTAACACCGCAACAACAAGCCGCAGTAGTAGAACGCGTTAGCACCACTTCTGGTGTACACCGTGTCGTTACTTTATTTGAAAATTATCAGCCATCGTCCGCCACACAAACCAGCAATACCGTGCAATAATTAAAAGCAGCCTGCACATTGGAAACCTCATGTCAAAAAATGTAAAACCCCAGAAACGCCGTATCACTTTCGCCAATATTATGATTACCTTATTGGCGTTAGGTACATTCACCGTAGCTGGATTGATTTATTTGCTTTACCAAGAAATCAGTCGAACACCACAAACCACAGCCGAAAATTATCAACAACAGCAAGAGCAAGCAAAGCAAATTCAAATTTTATCGCCAGATGGCAAAGTGAGCACACAAAGCGCATCTGCTCCTATTCAGCCTGCAAACAAAATAGCCGCTATTGATGAAATCACACAAGCAGCTTCTGAACCAACAGAAGAAATAACCCAAGCCGAGCCTGTTGCGGCACCACCTACTCGCAGGCAAACCAAAAAACCTGTCACTGCAATTGAACCTGTAACAGAAGTTGTACAAGAGCGTGCGTTAGAACCAACTAATAAACTGCAAATCCAACAAGCTAGAGAACTTACACCTAATCCGATCCCAGTTCGCCGACAAGAAGCAGTAGAGCGTACGCTAACGCCTATGTCCAATAGCGGCGGACAATCTAATTCAGGTGATGCCACAGGCGCGTTATTTGGCGAATAATTTGCTTGACATATTAGTAGCTAGTCTGTATCATGTAAATCTTTCGGGTCGTTAGCTCAGTCGGTAGAGCAGCGGACTTTTAATCCGTTGGTCGAGCGTTCGAATCGCTCACGACCCACCAGATAAATCAAAGAGTTAGGTTTTGTACTTAACTCTTTATTTTTTATTGTGTACGTTTTGTGGACGTATTTTGCATAAATCAAACTAATCCGCAGTGGGCAATTTCACCCAAAAATAAACTAAATAAATGGCTTTATCAAAAAAGGCATACTACTACAAGTATGCCTTTATATTTTTTGTTGGTTACACTCGATTTCTTTATGAATATAGTTAGTAATGTTTCAACAGCTTTATACTTCACTTGATTCAAAGCTATCACAACAAGAATTCCGTATGGTGTATTATAGTGAATTAAATTTAGATTAGTACCGCGTTGCCAACTCCCTTATGTACTAGCTGTACACGGCGGTCGTTGTCACCTTGTCCTAATCTAAATTTAAACCACTATAATAAGAAAATTTTGATTCTGTCATCCCCAAAAGAGTAACTTAATACAATACAACTTCAAATAAAAAGCAGCCTGCACTCTTGTATCATCAAAAGTGCAGGCTGCTTTTCTATACATCACGCCAATGTTTAGGCTTTTTTATCTTTGCTCAAAGACATTTTGATTACTTGGAACGCAAAGAAGCATGCGCCACTAATAAACACCAAGTCAGACAAAGTACGAATCCAGCGGAACATTTCCAAGAATCCTTGTTGAACGAACTCTTCGCTGCGTGCATACCACAAACCATGTGTAATAGACGCTGCTGCTTGGAAAATACCGATTGGCAACAAGCTAGATACAATCATGCCAACCAAGCCACCGTTCAGCAACCAGAAGCCGATGGTCATTTGTTTTTCGTTGTAAGTAAAGTCTGGCTTGATGTAGCAGCCAACCAACAACACAAAACCCAATGCCAAGAAGCCATACACACCAAACAATGCTGCGTGAGCGTGTACTGCAGTGGTGTTCAAACCTTGCAAGTAGAACAATTGGATAGGTGGGTTAATCAAGAAACCAAATACACCTGCGCCCAACATATTCCAGAATGCTACGGCGGTGAAGCACATCAAAGGCCAACGCAAACGCTTCATCCAAGGTGCAGCGTGTTGATAAGACCAATGTTCATACGCTTCATGACCCAACAGAATCAATGGCACAACTTCCAATGCAGAGAACGATGCACCTGCCGCCATTACTGGTGTGGTTGTACCTGTAAAGTACAAGTGGTGGAATGTACCAGGTACACCGCCTACCAAGAACAAACTGCCGGCAACCAATGATGCGGTTGTAGCCGATTTGTAGCTCACCAAGCCCAAGTTGTAGAAAATAAACGCCAAGGCTGCGGTTGCGAATACTTCAAAGAAGCCTTCCACCCATAAGTGAACCACCCACCAACGCCAGTATTCCATAACTGCCAAAGTCGTGTGTTCACCATAGAACAAGCCTGGTGCATAGAACGCGCCTACGCCCACAATCGATGCTACGAAAATCGTCAGCAAGTTTTTGTCGCCGCCTTGTTTGAACGCTGGCAACGCGCAACGCAACATCAAGAACAACCACAACAAGAAACCAACAGTTAGCAATAATTGCCAGAAGCGACCCAAGTCCAAGTATTCGTAACCTTGATGACCAAACCAGAAGTTTGCGCTACCAGACAATTTGTTCAACACGATAGAAGTGAAGTTACCTGCATACGAACCTGCTACCACAATAAACAATGCCACATACAGCAAGTTCACGCCCAAAGCTTGGAATTTAGGGTCTTTGCCACCGTTCAACACAGGGGCAATGAACAAACCAGCAGTCAAGAAACCAGTCGCAATCCAGAACAAGGCAGATTGCAAGTGCCAAGTACGCGCCAACGAGTAAGGCAAAATGTCAGACAATGGAATGCCATAAAAATGCTGACCTTCAATCGTGTAGTGCGCCACCAAGCCACCCAACAAAATTTGCACGATGAACAAAATCACAGTCAAAGCAGCGTATTTCCACAACGCTTTTTGTGATGGAGTCAATACAATTTTTGCCAATGGGTCAGCCGCCGGTGCTTCTGGCTCTTTTTCATGACTACGCAAGAAGTGGTAGCCCCAAACCAAGAAACCCACACCCATCAACAAGAACACCACAGACGCAAACGACCACATATAGTTTTCAGTTGTCGGTTTGTTATCAATCAACGGCTCGTGTGGCCAGTTGTTGGTATAAGTTGCTACTGAACCTGGGCGATTTGCCGATGCTGTCCAAGAAGTCCAGAAGAAGAAGCGAGTTAAGTTTTTACGCGCTTCTGCATCAGGCAATGTATTGGTTTTCATGGCAAAATTGTCGCGTGTTTTGTCATACGCAGGATTGTCGCCATACAAATCAATGTAGTATTGTGAAACTTGCTCAATCGCTTTTACACGTGTATCAGACAATTTAACTGTGCCTGATTCATCCATTGCGCTTTGTTCACGGTATTCGGTTTTCAAACGGAATTGCAACGCCGCTTTTTGCTCAGTTGTCAATTCATCAAATTTTTTGCCATGTTCGGCTTGAGCGGTCAATTCCAACCATGCCACCAATTCGCGGTGCAAGAAATCGGCTGTCCAGTCTGGGGCTTGGTATGCGCCATGACCCAAAACCGAACCCAACTCCATACCACCTGTACTTTGCCAAGCCGATTGACCTTGCAAAATATTGTCCTTGGTAATAACGGTTTGACCCGATGCTGAAACAAATTGCTCTGGGAATGGTGGTGCTTGACGGTAAACCTCAACCCCCAAATAGCCCAGTAGCCCGAAAGTAATGGTCAGTACACAAATCAATATGTACCACAGCTTTTTATACTGCCCCATGTTGTGCTCCTAAAAATTTTAAGTGGATAAAACGTTATTTACTTCATATTAATTCATTAATTATGAATGTTAAAGATTGTAGCACGATTGTATTGTATTGTTGACACTTTTACCTGAAAAATGTGATTATTTCTTGATTTTTATCATGTAAAAAATATTCATCTATTTAAAAATTCTTAATAATCAATTTTTTAAACAAAACAAAAAGAAATAATCAAATAAAATGAATTATTGATTTTAATCAAAGTACCTAAACCATTCTTAACAGATAATGCATTCAAATTAATTTATGCAAAGATATGCCCAATTTTCTAAAATAATTAATAATTAAGCACTATAAACCTGATGTGACCTTTGGATTAAACGGATTAAAAAAATTAGTCGCAACTGCACAATGCAGGCTGCTTTGATAATATCTTTCCCCTCCATAACATAAGGAACTTAAACCATGAAAATCTGTACTTTAGCTGCTCTTATTGCTTCGGCTTTTGCGCTAACTGCGTGCCAGCAGCCACAAACCTCTGCAAAACCTGCAGAACCCGCTTCTACAAAACCTGCTGAAACAACCGCAGCTTCTAGCCCTGCACAAGCTGCGCCAGCTCAAGCTGCATCTGAACCAGAAGTAGCTGCTGCTGACTTGCCTGTCATTGATGCAGTTTTAACTCATGCGCCAGAAGCACCACCACCAGTTAATCGTAATCATGCTGCTCGCGTGAAAGTGAAAATTGAAATCCAAGAAAAAGTTATGCGTATGGCAGACGGCGTGGAATACAAATTCTGGACATTTGGCGGTCAAGTACCTGGTCAAATGATTCGTGTACGCGAGGGCGATATTGTAGATGTAGAATTTGCTAACCGTTCGGATTCTACTGTGCCACACAACATTGACTTTCACGCAGCAACAGGTCCTGGCGGTGGTGCAGAAGCATCATTTACTGCGCCTGGTCACGTGAGCAATTTCAGCTTTAAAGCCTTGCAACCTGGTTTGTATATTTACCACTGTGCAACTGCACCCGTGGGTATGCACATTGCCAACGGTATGTATGGTTTGATTTTGGTTGAACCAAAAGAGGGCTTGCCACCTGTGGACAAAGAATTCTATGTGGTTCAAGGCGACTTTTATACCAAAGGTAAATACGGTGAAGCTGGCTTGCAACCATTCGACATGGAAAAAGCGATTCGCGAACAACCTGATTACGTTGTATTCAACGGCAATGTAGGTTCTATCGCAGGCGATAATGCACTTAAAGCCAAAGTGGGCGACAAAATCCGCTTATTCGTAGGTAATGGCGGTCCAAATTTGGTGTCTTCATTCCACGTGATTGGTGAGATTTTTGATACCGTTTATGTAGAAGGCGGCGCATTGAAAAACCACAACGTTCAAACCACATTAGTACCTGCTGGTGGCGCGGCAATTGTTGATTTCAAAGTAGATGTTCCTGGTACATACAACTTGGTTGACCACTCTATCTTCCGTACGTTTAACAAAGGTGCGCTGGGTCAAATCAAAGTAGAAGGCGAAGAAAACAAAGACATCTTCTCTGGTAAATTGACCGAAGGTATTTACCATAGCGAAGGTGGTGCGATTCAAACCGCTCCTTTGACTGCTAGCGAAACTGCAAAAGTAGCAGCAGGCCCTGCTACTGCTTCTAGCAAAGAAGACCGCATCAAACTGGGTGAAACCGTTTATAAAGCAAACTGCTTGGCGTGTCACGGCGTAGAAGGTAAAGGCGTGGAAGGTGCATTCCCTCCATTGGCTGAATCAGATTACTTGAACGCGGACTACAAACGCGGTATCCAAGCGGTTGTAAAAGGCTTGTCAGGCGAAATCACTGTAAACGGCAAAAAATTCAACAGCGTGATGCCAGCCGTTGCATTGAATGACGAAGATGCTGCCAACGTATTGACTTTCGTGTTGAACAGCTTTGGCAACAAAGGCGGCGAAGTAAAACCTGAAGAAATTGCTGCTGCTCGCAAGTAATACCACAACGATTACCTTGTAAGTAAAGAAACTGCCTGTAACTCTGGAACGGTTCAGGCAGTTTTAGCGCATTCAAGAAAGGGACATTTTCATGAATATTCGTTTGATTTTTTTAGCAACCACATTAAGCATAAGCAGCCTGCACGCAGCAGATATGGTAAACATTAAAGGTGGTAGCTATCGCCCTTTGTACCTTAAAAAAAATACACCACTGATTCCTGTTAAAGCGTTTAGCTTGGACAAAACTGCTGTAACCAACGCTGAATTTGCTCAATTTATCAAGCAAAATCCGCAATGGCAGCGTGGCAAAGTTTCAACTCGCCATGCAGAAAGCAAATATTTGACCCATTGGCTCAAACAAGGCAGTGACTATACCTACAAACCTGCCGATGCCAATAAACCTGTGGTCAATGTTTCTTGGTTTGCGGCTCATGCGTATTGCACGTCACAAGGCAAGCGCTTGCCAACGATTGATGAGTGGGAATACGCTGGCTTGGCATCGGAAACCCAAGCCAATGGCACAAGCGAAGAAGGCTACAATCGCCGTATTTTAGATTGGTATGCCAGCGGACAACAAAGTTTGCGTTCAGTAGGCAAAGACAAGCCAAATTTTTGGGGCGTACACGATATGCACGGCATGATTTGGGAGTGGACCGAAGACTATAACAGTAGCTTACTCAGCGCAGGTTCAGCCAATTCCAGCTTGTTTTGCGGTGGTGGCAGTAGCAATAGCACCGACCCAAGCAATTATGCAGCGTTTATGCGCTATGGCATTCGCACCAGTTTGCAAGCACCGTTTGTGTTGAGTAACTTGGGCTTTCGTTGCGCGAAATAAATCGTAACAATAAAAAGCAGCCTGCACTTTCTATTTATCAAAAAGTGCAGGCTGCTTTTTTATTCAAACAACCATCAATCCATGGTCAAAACGACTTTCATCGCATTGTGTTCAGATGCGTGTTTGAACACATCGTATGCTTGTTCCAATTCGCTGAATTTGAAATGGTGCGTCAGCATTTTGGTATAGTCCACGCTGCTGGTTGAAATCGCTTTCATCAACATTTCGGTTGTGTTCGCGTTTACCAAACCTGTGGTAATGGTCAAGTTTTTAATCCACAATTTTTCTAGTTTGAAATCAACTGGTTTACCGTGTACACCCACCACAGACACGTTACCACCTGCTTTCACGATGTCTTGACACATATCCCAAGTTGCTGGCAAGCCAACCGCCTCAATCGCTACGTCCACACCATCTGTGCCAACAATATCAAACACTTGTTTCGCCACATCGCCCGAAGCTGGATTCACAACGTGTGTCGCGCCCAATTCTTTTGCCATTTTCAAGCGGTTTTCGTCCATATCGCACATAATCAATTTAGATGGGCTGTATAACTGCGCCGTCAGCAATGCAGACATACCTACTGGGCCTGCGCCTGCAATAAACACGGTATCACCTGGGCAAACATCACCATATTGCACGCCAATTTCGTGTGCGGTTGGCAATGCGTCTGACAGCAACAACGCCACTTCTTCGTTTACATCGTCTGGCAACACAATCAAGCTATTATCGGCATAAGGCGTACGCACAAATTCTGCTTGTGTGCCGTTAATCATGTAACCCAAAATCCAGCCACCATTGCGGCAGTGTGAATACAACTGAACTTTACAGTTATCGCAAGTACAACATTTAGACACGCAAGAAATAATCACTTTGTCGCCGACTTTGATGTTTTTAACCGCCAAGCCGACTTCTTCCACAATGCCGATGCCTTCGTGTCCCAAAATGCGACCTGCATCAATTTCTGGATTTTTGCCTTTCCAAATGCCCAAATCTGTGCCACAAATCGTGGTTTTGGTGATGCGGACTACTGCATCAGTTGGGTCAATAATGGTTGGTTTGGCGTGTTCTTCAAAACGGATGTCATTTTCACCGTAATAAGCCATTGCTTTCATTTTGCATACTCCTTATGCTGGTTGAAAAATCCTGTTAGCGTTATTTATATTCCTATTGCATTTTGATGTCAAATTCTTTACATTTCAATGTGTTATATTGTAACAAAATGTAAATTCGCATAGAAATTTGCTTATTTTTTGATGCGTATCAGAGCAATCGATAAACAAGAATTTTGCTTTATTTTCGGCAGATTTTGCGCCAAAATGCAAGCTGCTTTGGTTATTGAATTGGCAAAAAAAGGAATCTTATATGCTTCACGCTCTTCATTCTGTTTTTTATCCGCAAGCGATTGCTGTGATTGGTGCGTCTGACCGTCATGGCAGCTTGGGGCGACAAGTGTTTTCGCAACTGTGTGCCGATGCGGTTGCGCCGATTATTGTGCCTGTTAATCCCAGTCATAAAACGGTTGGCGGTCAAAAATCCTACGAAAATATTGCCGATGCAGTAGCAGAGCAGCCTGCACTCGATATGGCGATTGTGATTTTGTCGGCAGATAAATTAAGCACGATTTTGCGCGAAATCGCCAAAACGCCTATCAAACAAGTGGTGCTGATTAACGAAATCGACACGCCCAACCCAGCCGTGAGCGCGAAATTAGACAAAATCGCTGAATACGCTCAAAAACGCGGCATTGCCTTGTTGGCGGTTACTACGTTAGGTTTACAAGGTTTGCTTGCGCCGCCCAAACAAGCAGCCTGCGCCTATATTGGACAATCGGCTGGCATTGCAGGCTGCATGGAGCAATATGCGCGTGAACGCAATATGCAATTTAGCCGTTTTGTGACCCTGAATCCGCAAAATTATCCCGTTAGCACAGGGCAAATTATCGATTTTATCGCTACCGAATCCAGCACCACTGCTTTGTTGATTCATGTGAGTGTGCTGGACAACACGCGCGAATTGATTAGCGCATTGCAGGCTGCTTCTCAACGCAAACCCGTTATCGTGCTAACTACCCTGCCCGATTTGGAGCAAGAAACGCTGTTTAATCAAGCATTAAATCGCGCCAAAATTTTGAGCGTGCAAACTTTGACGCAATTTTTTACGGCTGCCAAACTCATTCACACAGGCATCATCAGTCGCGGCAATCGTTTGCACATTATCAGCAACACGCCGCACATTAGCGCATTGGCACGCAAAACACTGGCACACACACCTTTGCTTTTGGCTGATGTCAATTCGCGCACATTAGCCAAAATCCTGCCCTATAAACCGCCTGCCTATAATCCTTTGGATTTGCCTGCCGACATTGCGCCTGCGGTATTTCAATCGTTGGTGCAACACAGTCTGCAAGACGATTCGTGCGATGCCACTTTGGTGATTTATGCAGGACAAGCCAGCAACGACAGCTATCAAATCGCACAAATAATTTCTGGTTTACAAAAACACAGTCGCAAACCCTTGCTGCTCACTTGGCTTGGCTCTGCTGCCAATGCTGACACGCTGGCTTTGTTCAATCAACAAAAAAATCTGCACTTTAAACAGCCAGAACACGCATTACACGCGCTGGTGCAGCTACACGCCTATTATCAACATCAACAAAAACGCTACACTTTGGCATCGTTCCACGACTATCGCTATGCCGCCGCCGCTGCCGATGAATTGCACAAACATTTGCGCCCACTACTACCCGTTGCCGTGTTGCCCGCAGGCAAAACCAATACGGCATATTTACTGACCGCATTGCAAACCTATCATTTGCCCAAAAGCAAAACGCCCACACAACTGCATTGGCATTGGGAACGCACGCCCAACTTTGGACAAGTGTTGCATTTACACAACGAACACGCGCAAATTAGCCTGCTGCCGCCCATATCGCCCGAAATGGCAATAAGCAGCCTGCACCAATTAAATTTACCCGTGTCCGAATGGTGCGATTGGCTGCTCAACGCCTGCGATATTTTGTGCAGGCTGCCTGAAATTCACAGCACCACCCTATCGCTGCTTTACCATGATGACAAAGGCATAGCTTGCACCGATGCCAAATTGAATTTACAAGACCCCAACAGCGTAGACAATCCCAACGTATTCACGCCCTACCCGACCGCGCCAGAAGAAAGCATCACACTCGCCAATGGCAATGTGGTACGCCTACGCGCCGTCCGCGCCGAAGATGCCGTGTTGCTGCAACGCCTGCACGAAAGCATGGACGAGCGCAGCCGCTATTTGCGCTTTATGACCGTGTCGCCCGAAATCCCGCCTGCGCTGTTAGCAAAATTAAGCCAGCCCGATTATTCGCGCGAATACGCCCTGCTGCTGCACGATGACGAACACACACCATTGGCACACGCGCATTACACCGCCGACACGCACGGACAAAGCTGCGAATTTGGCATCAGCATCGCAAGCAGCCTGCACGGTCAAGGCGTTGGCACGATGTTGATGCAGCGGTTGATTAGCCATGCGCGTGAACAAGGTTTCGCCCAAATTCGTGCCGAAATTTTGGCGGATAACCACCCGATGCAAAAATTGGCACTCAAACTCGGGTTTGTGTTGGCGAAAAATCCGCACGATTCGGGTTTGGTTGATGCTAGTTTGAGTTTGGGAATGTAAAAAGCAGCCTGCGTTTTTAATCAACAAAAAATGCAGGCTGCTTTGAACCATTCCAAAGCAGCCTGCACTTTATTGATTACACCTTATTCAGGCGTTTTATTTACACTTTCCACACTCGGTTGAACCGTTTCCGATTCAGGCAAAGTCGCAAATTCACCGCCTGCCGATTCTTCAGTGCGAAGATTGTGGCTATAATCTTTTGGCGGACTTGGTTGCTTGCCTGCCATAATTTCCAGCACTTGGTCACGGTCAATGGTTTCCCATTCCATCAACGCTTTGCACATCGTTTCCATTTTGTCGCGATTTTCGCTCAAAATTTTGTACGCAACCGCATATTGCTCGTCCAAAATACGACGTACTTCCGCGTCCACTTCTTGCTGCGTTTTCTCGGAAATATGCTGCGAGCGCGTAACGCTACGACCCAAGAACACTTCGCCTTCGTTTTCCGCGTACACCATCACGCCCATTTTTTCGCTCATACCGAAACGTGTAACCATTTCACGCGCAATTTGCGTTGCACGTTCAAAGTCGTTTGATGCGCCAGTTGAAATGCGCCCAACGTAAATATCTTCCGCAATGCGACCGCCAAACAAAATAGACAGTTGGCTCAACATTTGGTCTTTGTACATGGAAATTCGGTCGCGTTCAGGCAGCTGCCAAGTCAAACCCAACGCACGTCCACGTGGCATAATCGTTACTTTGTGAACAGGGTCGGTAAACGGCAAACTTTCCGCCACAATCGCATGACCTGCTTCGTGATACGCGGTAGCACGTTTTTCGTCTTCGTGCATGACCATACTACGGCGTTCAGGGCCCATGTAAATTTTATCTTTCGCATCTTCAAAATCGCTTTGATCGACTTTCACTTTGTTGCGACGACCTGCAAACAATGCGGCTTCATTGACCAAATTCGCCAAATCCGCACCCGAGAAACCTGGTGTACCACGTGCCAAATCCACCAAATTCACGCTTTCATCAAGCGGCACTTTTTTCGCGTGAACATTCAAAATCGCTTCACGACCGCGAATATCTGGCAACGGCACAACCACTTGACGGTCAAAACGACCTGGGCGTTGTAACGCTGGGTCTAACACGTCTGGGCGGTTGGTTGCAGCAATCACAATCACAGTTTGATTGCTTTCAAAGCCATCCATTTCAACCAGCAATTGGTTCAAAGTTTGTTCGCGTTCATCGTTTCCGCCGCCCAAACCTGCGCCGCGTTGGCGACCCACCGCGTCAATTTCATCAATAAAAATAATGCAAGGCGCGTTTTTCTTCGCTTGTTCAAACATATCGCGCACACGGCTTGCGCCCACGCCGACAAACATTTCCACGAAATCCGAACCCGAAATACTGAAAAATGGCACGCCCGCTTCGCCTGCAATCGCTTTTGCTAACAAGGTCTTACCTGTACCTGGGCTACCTGCCAACAAAATACCGCGTGGCACACGCCCGCCCAACGATTGATAGCGGTCTGGGGCTTTTAAGTAGTCCACGATTTCTTGCACTTCTTCTTTGGCTTCATCGCAGCCAGCCACATCGGCAAATTTCACGGTGTTGGCATCTTTGTCCAACAATTTGGCACGCGATTTACCAAACGAAAATGCGCCGCCTTTGCCACCACCTGTTTGCGCGCGCATGAAATAAATCCACACTGCAATCAACAATAACACAGGCAACAAGCTCATAAACAAGCTACTTAAAAAGCTAGGTTTTTCGTCTGGTGTAACTTTAATACGAACTTTGTTTTCTTCTAACGTGCTGATTAATCTATCATCCAAAGGAGCATTGGTTGTAAATGTCGATTTGTCGCTATCGTTGCGCACGCCTGTAATCGCGTAGCCTGCTGGCGAACCTTCTAGATTAACATTGTTGATTTCTCCAGCTTTGACTTGCTGAATAAATTGAGAATATTCGATTTGTTTGCCATTGGTTTTCTTTTCTTGCATGGCATTGACGCCAAACGCGATGGCTAAAAATAGCGTACCCCAAACGACTAGATTTTTTAAATTGTTTCCCACAGAAACAAGCTCCTAATTAGAATAAAATAAAAAAATGAAAGCGAATTGTAAAGCAGCCTGCACACCTTGTCAGCGTTTATTTTTGCCTAATAAATAAATCTCACTAGACCGATTGCGTGAAGCATCTGGTTTGCGCGTTTGCACTGTGGCAAACACTGTTTTCATGGCAGCCATGTATTCTTGATAGCCACTACCTTGAAACACTTTAACCAAAAAATTACCGCCTGTTTTCAGATGATTTTGAGCAAAATCCAAAGCCAGCTCACATAAATAAAAACTTCGCGCTTGGTCCATGACCGCATTGCCCGACATATTGGGTGCCATATCGCAAATTACAAGGTCTAGCGGACGATTTCCAAGCAAATTCTCAAATTGCGCCAAAACCGACTCTTCGCGAAAATCGCCCTGAATAAAATCAACACCGTCCAGCGCGTCCATCGGCAAAATGTCTAGCGCAAAAACTTTGCCTTCTTTGCCCACCAGTTTGGCGGCAATTTGCGACCAACTACCTGGTGCGCTGCCCAAATCCGCCAGCGCCGTGCCATTTTTAATCAATTTATCTTTTTCGTTGATTTCGAGCAATTTATACGCCGCTCGGGCGCGATAACCATCTTTTTGAGCGCGTTGAACATAGGGGTCATTGACGTGCTCGTGCATCCAAGCAGAAGAAGATTTAGAACGCTGTACCATATAAAACCATTTTAAAATCATTTTTTAGGACAGCGATTGTACTGTATTTATAAACAGCCTGCACTCTAAAAAGAATGCTGCACGACGTATCCATTCAATAAACATTGTGCAGGCTGCTTTTTAATAAGCTCCCGATTTTAATATTAAAATGTGTTGAGTTTATTTTGCCCAATCTAGCTTGTTGATAATCATTATTTTTGTTGTGAAATTACTTTTAAATTTTATGCAAATAAGACTATTCAAATTGCGATAAACCATGTAAATTATTGCTAGTGTTTAGTTAAAAACACGCACCACTTTCGTATTTTTGATTATAAAAATTTTGATAAGGAACGGATAATGCAAACCAAAAAAAGACCTGTCTATTTAGACATGCCTACCATTATCAAGCATTTACCTATCCCTGCAATCGTGTCTATTTTGCATCGCGCATCAGGAGTGGCAATTTTTTTATTTTTGCCGATTTTGTTAGCGTTGCTCGCAGGCTCATTAAGCAGCGGCGAAGTGTTTTTGCAATACAAATCATGGGCAGATAACGCATTCATAAAACTGATTCTATGGGGCATTTTGTGGCTGTTTATTCATCACTTGTTTGCAGGCATTCGCTTTTTGCTGATTGATGCACACATTGGTGTGGAATTGCAGGCTGCTCGTAAATCGGCTCGCATCGTATTGTTTGGCGCAGCGGCAACCGCATTTGCATTGGGGATTTTCTTATGGTAAAGCGTAAATTAGCAGGCGCAGGCTACGGTTTGCGCGATTGGGCAATGCAACGTGCCACCGCCGTTTTAATGTTGCTCTACACCGTTTTCTTTTTCTTTTTCTTGATTGGCTTGCTGGGTGCAAAAGACTACACCGAATGGCAATCATTCTTTGGTACAACGTGGGTTAAAGTATTCACCCAAACCACGTTTTTAGCTCTATTTTTACACGCATGGGTGGGCATTCGCGATTTGTGGATGGACTACATCAAACCCTTTGGCATTCGCCTATTCTTGCAATGCGCCACCATTATTTGGCTGGTTGCGTGTACCGTTTATTCGTTTTATGTAATTTGGGGCTAAACCATGACTTATCCTATCCGTAAATTTGATGCTGTGGTAGTCGGTGCAGGTGGTGCTGGTTTACGCGCTGCTTTGCAATTATCACAAGCTGGCTTAAATACAGCCGTATTATCAAAAGTATTCCCAACTCGTTCACACACCGTTGCCGCGCAAGGTGGCGTATCGGCTTCTTTGGGCAATGTGCAAGAAGACAACTGGCATTGGCATATGTATGACACAGTAAAAGGTTCAGACTGGCTGGGCGACCAAGACGCAATTGAATTTATGACACGCAACGCGGTTGATGCGGTCGTAGAACTGGAGCACATGGGCATGCCGTTTGACCGTGTGGAAAGTGGCAAAATTTACCAACGTCCATTTGGCGGACACACCGCAGAATACGGCAAACGTGCTGTAGAACGTGCTTGTGCTGTAGCTGACCGTACAGGACACGCCATGTTGCACACTTTGTACCAACAAAATGTCCGTGCGAATACGCAATTTTTCGTGGAATGGACTGCATTAGACTTAATTCGCGATGACAATGGCGATGTAGTCGGCGTTACGGCTATGGAAATGGAAAGTGGCGACGTGTACATTTTTCATGCGAAAGCGGTATTGTTTGCAACAGGTGGTGCAGGTCGTATTTACGCATCTTCAACCAACGCATTTATGAACACGGGCGACGGTTTGGGTATTTGTGCGCGTGCTGGCATTCCATTGGAAGACATGGAATTTTGGCAATTTCACCCGACAGGTGTAGCAGGTGCGGGCGTGTTGATTACCGAAGGTGTACGCGGCGAAGGTGGCATTTTGCTGAACGCGCAAGGCGAGCGTTTCATGGAACGCTATGCGCCAACGGTAAAAGATTTGGCTTCGCGTGATGTGGTTTCTCGCGCTATGGCGATGGAGATTTTTGAAGGTCGCGGTTGCGGTCCAAATAAAGACCATGTGTTGTTGAAAATTGACCACATTGGCGCAGAAAAAATCATGTCTAAATTACCAGGCATTCGCGAAATTTCTATTCAATTTGCTGGTATTGACCCGATTAAAGACCCAATTCCTGTTGTGCCAACCACGCACTACATGATGGGCGGTATCCCAACGAATTACTTGGGCGAAGTGGTTGTTCCTGAAGGCGATAATCCTGAAAAAGTAGTCGGCGGTTTGTATGCGGCTGGCGAATGTGCTTGTGCTTCGGTGCATGGCGCGAACCGTTTGGGTACAAATTCGCTATTGGATTTGGTGGTGTTCGGTAAATCGGCTGGCGACAGCATGACGCAATATGTACGCGATTTGCCTGATTGGAAACCGCTGCCTGAAAATGCTGGCGAATTTACCAAACAACGTCTTGACCGTTTGAATAACCAAACTGGCGGCGAGAATGTGGACACATTACGCAACGAATTGCAACGCACCGTCCAATTACACGCTGGCGTATTCCGCACAGACGCAATTTTGAAAGAAGGCGTGGACAAAATTTTGGCGTTGGTTGAACGTGCGAAAAACACGGAAATCAAAGACAAGAGCCAAGTTTGGAATACCGCGCGTATTGAAGCGTTGGAGTTGGACAATTTGATGGAAGTAGCAAAGGCGACCATGATTTCTGCCGAAGCGCGTAAAGAAAGTCGCGGCGCACACGCATCAGACGACCACACGGAACGCGATGATGTAAAATGGATGAAACACACTTTGTTCTATTCAGAAGGCAATCGTTTGGACTACAAACCTGTACACACCAAACCTTTGACTGTGGATTACATTAAACCTGCGAAACGCGTTTACTAAAAATAAATCAAGTGCTTTCAGGCAGCCTGCACGTTTCAGGCAGCCTGAAAACGCGAAAAGGAACACTCACTATGGAAAAAGTACGTTTTCAAGTGTACCGCTACAATCCCGACCGTGATGCAGCACCGTACATGCAAGATTATGAATTGGAAATTTTGCCGTCTGATGTGAAATTATTGGACGCGCTGGTTAAATTAAAAGCACAAGACGATACCTTGTCGTTCCGCCGTTCATGCCGCGAAGGGATTTGCGGTTCGGACGGTATGAATATTAACGGTAAAAATGGTTTGGCTTGCTTGACCGATATTCGCAGCTTGGCGCAGCCGATTGTGATTCGCCCATTACCAGGCTTGCCAGTGATTCGCGATTTGATTGTGGACATGACGCAATTTTTCAAACAATATCATTCTATTAAACCTTACGTTGTGAACGATACACCAAAACCTGAACGCGAGCGTTTGCAATCGCAAGAAGAACGCGCTGAATTAGATGGTTTGTACGAATGTATTTTGTGCGCGTGTTGTTCCACTTCATGCCCGTCTTTCTGGTGGAATCCTGATAAATTCGTAGGTCCGTCTGGTTTATTAAATGCGTATCGCTTTATCGCCGACAGCCGCGACACGATTACAAATGAGCGTTTGGATAATTTGAATGACCCATATCGCTTGTTCCGTTGCCATACGATTATGAATTGCGTTGATGTGTGTCCGAAACACTTGAACCCAACTCGTGCGATTGGCAAAATCAAAGAAATTATGTTGGAACGGGCTGTTTAATCAAAAAGTGCAGGCTGCTTTTTGTATATAAAACAAGCAGCCTGCATATTTACAAATAACCGCAATCAAAACCTGATACCAGTTAATTCTTGTAAAGAACTATGGCACAATTTAACGAAATCGCCAAACGGCGTATCCGCTTTCAAATGCGGCGCGGATTGCTAGAACTAGACATTGTGTTAAAGCGATTCGCAGAAAAAGAATTTTCCACATTAAGCGATGAAGAATTGAGCGTGTTGGTGGATATTTTGGCATTGGAAGACCAAGATTTCTTGGCTTTCATCAACCAATACGACACACCAGAACGCCAAGATTTCTTGCCTATTTTGGAAAAAATCAGAGCAGCTTAAATATGCAGGCTGCTTTGACCTTAAATCCCATCAGTAAAATAACCACTAGGAGCAAAAAGATGTCTAAAACTGTAAAATTGCAAGGCGAAGGTTTCGAGAGTGTAGAATTGCCTGTTTTAACTGGCACACTCGGTAATGAAGTAGTGGATATTCGCGCCTTTACCAAAGGTACGAATATGTTTACATTTGACCCAGGTTTTGTGTCTACCGCAAGCTGCGAGTCTAAAATTACATTTATTGATGGCGATAAAGGTCTGCTGTATTACCGCGGCTATCCCATTGAACAATTAGCAGAAAATAGCGACTACTTGGAAGTATGCTATTTGCTGATTTACGGCGAGTTGCCCAACAAAGAGCAAAAAGAAAAATTCGTCAATACCGTAACCAAACACACCATGGTGCATGAACAATTAACATGGTTCTTCCGTGGTTTCCGCCGCGATGCACACCCAATGGCAATGATGGTGGGCGTAGTAGGCGCGTTGTCTGCATTCTACCAAGACAGCTTGGAAATTGCCGACCCAGAACACCGCAAAATCGCCATTTATCGTTTGATTTCCAAAATCCCGACCATCGCGGCTATGTGCTACCGCTACTCAAACGGCTTGCCATTTAACTATCCACGCAACGATTTGAGCTACACTGCCAACTTCATGCACATGATGTTTGCCACACCTTGCGAAAAATACGAACCCAATCCAGTGTTGGTACGCGCATTAGACCGCATCTTTACCTTGCACGCCGACCACGAACAAAACGCATCAACCTCAACTGTGCGCTTGGCAGGCTCATCTGGCGCGAATCCATTTGCGTGTATTGCCGCAGGTATCGCTTGCTTGTGGGGTCCATCACACGGTGGCGCAAACGAAGCCGTGTTGAAAATGTTGGACGAAATTGGCGACGTATCGCGCGTAGCAGAATTTATGGAAGGCGTAAAAGCGAAAAAATACCGCTTAATGGGCTTCGGTCATCGCGTGTACAAAAACATGGACCCACGCGCTGCCATCATGAAAACCACTTGCGATGAGGTATTGCGCGAATTGGGCTTGCAAGATGACCCAAAATTCAAGTTGGCAATGGAATTAGAAAAAATTGCATTGAACGACCCATACTTCATCGAGAAAAAACTGTATCCAAACGTGGACTTCTACTCTGGCATCGTGTTGAGCGCATTGGGTATTCCAGTTTCTATGTTTACCGTTATCTTTGCCTTGGCGCGTACCGTTGGCTGGATTTCACATTGGAACGAAAGTTTGAGCGACCCAAATGCGAAAATTGGTCGCCCACGTCAGTTGTACACAGGTTCAGAACGCCGCGATTTTGTGCCAGTTGATAAACGCTAATTCGTAAAAAAAGCAGCCTGCACTCTTATTAATATTGTGCAGGCTGCTTTTTCACATCGTTTACTACATTTAATTACAAAAATAGCGAAAACCTTTGTTTTGCTACTGCACAAGCGTGTTAAAAAGAGTAAAATGCCACTCATGTTGCAGATAAATCTCTGCACAGAGCAGCACATTTCAATAGACCAATCTGTTAGAAAGCATGAGCCATGATGAATGAAAAACTAAATTTTTCTTATTTATTCGGTTCAAACGCGCCCTACATTGAAGAGTTGTACGAAAATTATTTGGACAACCCACACTCTGTTGGCGAAGTTTGGCAACAATATTTCCGCGAACTGGCAGCCCAACCTGGCGCAGTAGAACGCGATGTCGCACACTACCCTATTCAACAATCGTTTGCCAACTTGGCAAAACGTCAAAACATTGCCGCTGTGACTGGCAATATTGACGAAAACTTATTGCAAAAACAAATTGCCGTGTTGCGTCTGATTTCTGCCTATCGCATTCAAGGCTCTGGCGCAGCAAAACTAGACCCGCTGGGCTTAAAAAAACCGCGCAATGCAGACGGCTTATCGCCCGAAGCACACGGTTTAAGCAATGCCGACATGGCGGTGCAGTTCAGCTTGGGCGAAGGCGATTTTGGTGGCGCAACCAAATTAACGCTTGCCGACATCATCAGCAAATTGCAGCAAACCTATTGCGGTCATATTGGCGTGGAATACATGTATATTGAAAACCGAGAAGAACGCCAATGGATTCGCAACTATTTTGAAAGCCGTTTGTCTACGCCCAAATTCAGCGCAGACGAAAAACGCTATATTTTGAAACAATTAACCGCATCGGAAACGCTGGAACGCTATCTACACACCAAATACGTTGGTCAAAAACGCTTCTCGGTAGAAGGTGGCGAAAGTGCGATTGCGGGCTTGAATTATTTGGTGCAAAACGCAGGCAAAGACGGCGTGGAAGAAATCATCATCGGCATGGCGCACCGCGGTCGTTTGAATGTTTTGGTGAACACTTTGGGCAAGCAGCCTGCGGATTTGTTCGCCGAATTTGAAGGTCGCTACGACACCAAATTGCCAAGTGGCGACGTGAAATACCACAACGGCTACAATTCTGACATCGCCACACCACACGGCGCAATGCACGTCACTTTGGCGTTTAACCCATCGCATTTGGAAATCGTTAATCCTGTGGTAGAAGGTTCAGCACGCGCGAAACAACGCCGCCGTGGTTTGGACGGTCGTGACCAAGTATTGCCTGTGTTGATTCATGGCGACAGCGCGTTCATTGGTTTGGGCGTAAACCAAGCCACATTCAATATGTCGCGTACTCGTGGTTACAGCACGGGCGGCACGGTTCACATGGTCATCAATAACCAAATTGGTTTTACGACTTCGGATACACGCGATACACGCTCAACTGTGTATTGCACCGACATCGCGAAAATGGTGGAAGCCCCTGTGTTCCACGTTAATGGCGATGACCCAGAAGCCGTATGCTTTGTAGTGCAGGCTGCTTTGGACTACCGCAAACAATTCCATAAAGATGTGGTAATTGATGTGGTTTGTTTCCGTAAATTGGGACACAACGAGGGCGATGACCCAACCTTGACCCAACCGCTCATGTATCGCGCGATTACCAAACACCCTGGCACACGCGCCTTGTATGCCGAAAAATTGGTTAAAGAAGGCGTATTGAGTGCGGACGATGCAGAAGGTTTGGTACAAGCCTATCGCGCCGCATTGGACAAAGGCGAACACGTTGAACAAACACGCTTGACCGACTACGAAAGCAAACACCGCGTAGATTGGAGCAAATACCAAGGTCAAGACTGGCGCGAAGCCGTAGAAAGCGGTTTGCCAGCAGCCGACATTCAACGCTTAACCGACAAATTTACCCAAGTGCCAGAGGGCTTTGGTTTGCACAACACCGCCAAGCGCGTGATTGAGCAACGCAAAGAAATGGCAGCAGGCAAACAGCCATTTGACTGGGGCATGGCAGAAACCGTTGCCTATGCCAGCATGGTTACCAACGGCACAGGTGTGCGTATTTCGGGCGAAGACTCGGGTCGTGGCACATTCTCGCATCGCCATGCGGTGCTGCACGATACCAATCGCGCCACTTCCGACACAGGCATTTACACGCCGTTGGAACACATGGCAGACAATCAAGCCGATTTTGTGGTGATTGACTCCATTTTGAACGAAGAAGCGGTTATGGCATATGAATACGGTTACGCTTGTTCTGCGCCCGATAAATTAGTCATTTGGGAAGCGCAATTTGGCGACTTTGCCAACGGCGCACAAGTAGCGATTGACCAGTTCATTTCATCAGGTGAAACCAAATGGGGTCGCTTGTGTGGCTTGACCACGATTTTGCCACACGGCTATGACGGTCAAGGCCCAGAACACTCATCAGGTCGCTTGGAACGCTGGTTGCAACTGTGTTCAGAGCACAATATGCAAGTGATTATGCCGTCCGAAGCATCGCAAATGTTCCATATTTTGCGCCGCCAAACTTTGCGCTCATACCGCAAACCGCTTGTGATTTTCATGTCTAAACGCTTGTTGCGCTTTAAAGATTCCATGAGTCCATTGGAAAACTTCTTGGAAGGCACAACATTCCGCCCTGTGATTAGCGATGTGGCAGAACGCGCCGACAACGCCAGCGTAAAACGTGTAATTATGTGTGCAGGTCAAGTGTATTACGATTTGGCAAAAGCGCGTGATGACGCTGGTTTGCAAAACGAGATTGCAATTGTTCGTGCCGAACAGTTGTATCCATTCCCCTATGCCGAAGCCGAAGCCGAATTGGCAAAATTCCCGAACGCTACGGAAATTTTGTGGGCGCAAGAAGAGCCGAAAAACCAAGGTGCGTGGTATCAAACTCGTCATCGCTTGGAACGCTTGGCAAAAGACGGTCAAACTGTGCGCTTTGCAGGTCGTCCAGCCAGCGCATCGCCTGCGGTGGGTTATGCCAGCAAACATAAATCGCAATTAGAACAACTGATTGCTGATGCGTTAAACTTGAATTAAGTTGCAGGCTGCTTTTGGTTGGCACAAATAAAGCAAACCGAAAGCAGCACACATTCCACTCTCAAACTTGGAGAAAAACATGATTATTGAAGTAAAAGTTCCCGTATTTGCAGAAAGTATTACCGAAGGCACATTGATTGAATGGCGCAAACAAGTCGGCGAAAGCGTGGCGCGTGATGAAATCTTGGTGGACATTGAAACCGACAAAGTGGTATTGGACGTGCCAGCTCCGCAAGCAGGCGTGTTGGTTGAAATCTTGGTGCAAAACGGCGAAACCGTTGGCACAGAGCAACTGTTGGCAAAAATTGATACCGAGGCGGCTGCATCGGCAAACGCACCTGCCGCGGCACCACAAGAGCAGCCTGCACCTGCTGCCGCGCCTGTGCCTGTATCGAACGCGCAAGCTGGCATTGCTTTGCCTGCTGCGGCAAAATTAGCAGCCGAAACAGGCGTTGATGTGAGTGGCATTCAAGGTTCTGGTCGCGACGGTCGCGTGTTGAAAGAAGACGTAAAAGTGGCGGCGGCTCGTACTGCTGCTGCGCCTGCGGTGGCCGTTCCTGCTGGTGCGCGTCCTGAACAGCGCGTGCCGATGAGTCGTTTGCGCGCGCGCGTGGCAGAGCGTTTGTTGGCATCGCAACAAGAAAACGCGATTTTGACCACGTTCAACGAAGTAAACATGAAACCTGTCATGGACTTACGTGCCAAATACAAAGATAAGTTTGAAAAAGAACACGGCGTTAAACTGGGCTTTATGTCGTTCTTTGTTAAAGCCGCAGTGGCAGCGTTGAAAAAATTCCCAGTCGTAAACGCATCGGTTGATGGCAAAGATATTGTTTATCATGGCTATTTTGATATTGGTATTGCGATTGGTTCGCCACGCGGTTTGGTTGTGCCAATCCTACGCGATGCTGACCAAATGAGCATTGCCGACATTGAAAAAGCGATTGTGGATTATGCAGCCAAAGCCAAAGATGGTCGCATTGCGATTGAAGATTTGACTGGCGGCACATTCAGCATTACCAATGGTGGTACGTTTGGTTCGATGATGTCTACACCGATTATCAATCCGCCACAATCAGCGATTTTGGGTATGCACGCCACCAAAGAACGCGCTGTGGTAGAAAATGGTGAAATCGTGATTCGTCCAATGATGTATTTGGCGTTGTCCTACGACCACCGCATTATTGACGGTCGTGAAGCGGTTCTGACTTTGGTAACCATTAAAGAATTGTTGGAAGACCCTGCACGTTTGTTGTTGGATTTGTAATCGTGTAAAAAAACAGCCTGCACTTTGAATTTAAAGTGCAGGCTGCTTTTTTTATTTAACCATTACTTTGCTGCTTCATTCGCTGCACGCAAACCTTCATCAATCGCATTTTGAGCATACGGCATCCACGCTACATCGCTATTTGCCATAAAAATATTGCCCAGTGATTTACGCATACGCATCGTGTTGCGCTCTACATCGTTATCACTGTCATACAAACCAACTTGTTCGTAACTGTAACCATGCCCCCAGCGGTTAATTGTGATTTCTTGCACCACATCATCGGCATTCACGCCCACGGCGTCGAATATCTCGCGCAACTGCGTCATCAATTCGTTACGCAAATCATCGTATTTTTGCGCAATCAGTTTGCGACGACCAGCACGATATTTGTCACGAGCGGTATTGCCTTGCAAATCTACCGCCATACGAATGGCGTGTAAAACCACAGGTTCGTTTGGCGTTTGCGATGGCACATAATCACCCATTTTAACAGGATAGTCCAAGAACATTTCGCAATACGGTTGGTCTGGCGTGTACAGATGATGCGCACCCATTTTTTGGAATACCAAGCCATTTTTTAACAGCACTTTGCTATACACCATAGCGATTTTAACGTTGCTCAACATCGCTTGTGCTTGCGTGGCTGCCATTTGTGGCATGATGCGTGGCGCAAGCGTAGCGTGTCCTGCATAAATACATTTTTTGGCATTGACGCGGACAAGACTCTCGCTGCCTTTACTCAAATAAGCAATTGCAACGCTTTTATCTGCTTGATTTTCAATCAATAACGCAGTGCTATTCAAACGCAGTCGCACATTATGTTCAGCTTTATCTAATTGATTGTAATCAAATTTTGCCGTTACGATGTCTTCCATTGTATTGCCTGATGCAACGCTTGGAATGAGCTTGCGTACCAACAAGCGCGTGATAGACGCATTGCCATCAGGGAAGTGGTAGATATAAGGCTCATCTTCGCCCTCTTCTTCTGACAAATTCAAGTTCTGCGTACCTGGATAGCCGTTGTCAAATGCTTCGCGCACCGACAAGGCGTTAATATCGTGTCCCCAGTAATCCGAGCTGATATTTTGTACATATTTCAACACAGCAGTCGGCATTTTAGCGGTGTTGGCTAAAAAGTCGTGATAACTGGTATTTTCTGCAAACTCAATCACTTGGCGACGTGTTTTGCCTTTCAAATAATTTGGGGTATCTACATACAACTGCAAAGCTGCGCGTTTGTCTTCTTCGCTAAATGGGAATTGCGGTACGCTTTTTGCCGCTTGTTCCGCGTCCATTTTTGGGCTGCCCAACACCAATTTGGCTTGACCAAATGTCTTGGCATTGAAGAAGATGCCGCGCTGCAAGCCCCATTGTTTGGTATATAAATCTTTTTGAAAATAAACATGGAATTTTTCGTAATCCACGCCCAACTCGCGCAACAATTTGAGCGATTGTTCTGACCATGCGCTGGCTGGCGAATCGATGTTTTCGCTGCCACCATAAGTAATAATGGTACGTCCGTTGATTTTGAATTCATTGCGTTTGGCGTGTCCACCAAAGTCGTCGTGGTTATCCAAAATCAAAATTTTGTGCTGCGGATGTTTTTTCTGATAAGCATAAGCGGCCGCCAAACCGCTGATGCCTGCGCCCACCACCACTAAATCGTATTGCTCGCTGGCTTCATTGGGTAAAACATATTTGGCACCGCGCAAGGCAACGCTGTGTGCAGCAGGAAAGCTGCCATCGTGGTCGCCACGCAAGCCAGTCAAAGCAGGCGGATAATAAGCAGCCTGCATCGCTTGACGTGTGCCTTGTGCAAGAGCACGATAAGTTGGACTTTGACAAGCTGTAAGTGCCGTTGTGCCAACCAAAGCGGCGGTGCTGCTTAAAAAATGGCGGCGAGTAATGTTTTTCTTCATAAGTGTCTCTATGGGTAGGGTTAGTGAAATGTGCAGGCTGCCTGCACAGCGCAGTCTATATTCTAACGGATTATGTTAGCTAGACATAGGCTAAATAAAGTGCAGGCTGCTTTGTTCTTTTACCTAATTTTTGATTTATAATGAAATAAAATAAAAACGGGACAAGGCGACAATGCTCACCATGTGTAAATAGCACACAAGGGCGTTGGCAACGCAGTACCGTTGCGATTTCATGTTGCTATAAAGTTCAAAATCCCGATAAATCGCGCTATAATCGCCAGCACGCAATGATTTCAGCGCGTTTTTTTTGACCCAAACCCTATTAAAGGAATCAACATGAGCATTCAAGAACAAATCAAAGAAGTCGTAACCACTCATCGCGTAGTGTTATTTATGAAAGGCACAAAACAATTTCCACAATGCGGCTTTTCGGCACGCGCAGTACAAATCTTGCAATCGGCTGGTTGCGAAGATTATGTTACCGTAAACGTGTTGGAAAATGATGAAGTGCGCCAAGGCATCAAAGAATACAGCAACTGGCCTACTATTCCGCAGTTGTATGTGAACGGCGAATTTTTGGGCGGTTCAGACATTATGATGGAAATGTTTGAAGCGGGCGAATTGCAAGAAGCGTTGAAAGCGTAACACTTCACAATGGCGATTTTTTAAGCCATATCAATCAAAAGGCTGTCTGAATTAATCAGGCAGCAGCCTAATTTTAGGCTAATTTAATTGGCGCATCATTTCACTACTTACACAACAAGGAGTAAACCATGAAAGCGATTAAATTATAGTGAATTAAATTTAGATTAGGGCAAGGCGACAACGACCGCCGTGTGCAAATAGCACAACATAAGGGCGTTGGCAACGCTGTACTATTGCGATTTCATTTCACTATAATGTTTTCCAATCGCGCTTTTTTGTGTTGCAGGCTGCTTTTATACATCAAAAAGCAGCCTGCAATATTACAGAAATCAATTTTTCATAGACTGCACAGGCGCAGGAATCCGCCCACCGCGATTGATAAACACCTCACAGCTACCCTCTTTAGTCGGCATAATCGGCGCATAACCCAACAAACCGCCAAATTCCACACTCTCGCCCACATCTTTCCCAGTTACGGGAATAATGCGAACCGCAGTCGTTTTGCTGTTAATCATACCGATTGCCGCCTCGTCCGCGATAATGCCCGAAATCGTCGCCGCGCTTGTCGTGCCAGCCACCGCAATCATATCCAAGCCCACCGAACAAACCGCCGTCATCGCTTCCAATTTATCCAGCGTTAAAATGCCGCTTTCTGCCGCCGCAATCATGCCCTCGTCTTCCGACACAGGAATGAACGCGCCACTCAAACCACCCACCGCGCTGCTTGCCATCATGCCGCCTTTTTTCACCGCATCATTGAGCAACGCCAAAGCCGCCGTTGTTCCGTGCGTACCACAAACCGACAAGCCCATGCTTTCCAAAATTCGCGCCACGCTGTCGCCAATCGCAGGGGTTGGCGCAAGCGACAAATCCAAAATGCCAAATGGAATATTTAACATTTTCGCTGCTTCCTGCCCAATCAATTCGCCCACGCGCGTGATTTTGAACGCCGTTTTTTTCACCACTTCCGCAATTTCCGTCAAATCGTGGCTGTCGCAATCTTTCAAAGCAGCCTGCACCACGCCTGGCCCTGAAACGCCCACGTTAATCACTGCGTCCGCTTCGCCCGAACCGTGAAACGCGCCTGCCATAAATGGATTGTCTTCCACCGCATTGCAGAACACGACAATTTTCGCGCAACCGAAACCCTCGGGCGTGATTTCCGCCGTTTGCTTGATGATTTCGCCCGCTAATTTTACCGCGTCCATGTTAATGCCTGCGCGAGTTGAGCCGATGTTGATAGACGAACACACGATGTCGGTCGTTTTCATCGCTTCGGGAATGCTGCGAATCAAAATTTTATCGGCTGGCGACATGCCTTTTTGCACCAACGCCGAAAAGCCGCCAATAAACGATACACCAATCGCTTTTGCCGCCTTGTCCAACGTTTGCGCGATAGAAACGTAACTATCCGCATTGGTTGCCGCCGCGATTTGCGCGATTGGGGTTACGGAAATGCGTTGATTGACAATCGGTACGCCGTATTTAGCCGATAAATGTCGCGCGGTTGCGACTAAATCTTTACCAATCGTTGTGATTTTATTGTAAATATTTTGGTTCAACACATTGATGTTGGGGTGAATGCAATCGTGCAAATCAATGCCAATCGTAATCGTGCGAACGTCAAAATTTTGGTCGGAAACCATGCGAATGGTTTCTAGAATTTCGTTGCTGTGAATGTTGCTCATGTTTGAGATTCCTTGTTTTTTGGGTTTCAGGCAGCCTTTTGGAATTAAAAACAACTATCAAATGTTTTTATTTCTTTTGTGGTAACACGATTTTGTTCGTCTAACCGAATAGTGAGTTCAGTAAAAAGACCATTGCAAGAAATAATGCTGCTTTTAAAAGGGAAATAGCCATTTGGTACGTTGGTAACGTATTTGTGATTGTTTAAATTAGGCTGTTCACCATTTTTGAGTAAACCATTTTGTTTTAACCATTGGGTTAGCTCGGCTTCGCTTGCGCCAACAGGCAAGGTTTCTAGCTTAGCTTGCCATTCTTGTTTCACGCGCAATATAGCTTTTTCATCATAATGTCCCAAAGAACAGGCGGTTAACGAAAAGGCGATAACACACAAAGTTAGAAATTTTTTCATGGATATTTCCTTTTTCAGGCTGCCTGAAATAAAGTTCAGCGAAATTAAAATTTACAAGCGACTATTTGCCACATCATAAACTACGCTTTTATCGCGTTTACCAATGGCGATGACTGTAACCGTAAGCACATTATCATCAACACGATAAACGAGACGATAGCCGATTTTACGCAATTTAATTTTGTAGCAATCAGGCATATTATGTAACGCAGCAGATGGAATACGCGGATTTTCCAAGCGTTTGGCTAGCGCGGATTTAAATTGTTGCTTGATGCTGTTGTCTAGCTTGCGCCATTCATCTTCCGCTTCGGCAACAAAGCGGTAATTTATAACTCATCTAGCGAAACCTCGCGGCTTGGTGAGTTAATACGCTCTTGAATGATTTGCGCGTCTTGCAAATCTTCCAAATAATCCATTAACTGCTCGTAATGCTGCGCTGGGATTAAATACGCTTCGAGCTTGTTGTGATTCAACACAGCAACCGCGCCTGTGGCTTCGTCAATAATAGAAGCGTAATTGCGCTTTAATTCGGCAACGCTCACGGCGTAATCGGCTAATACGGCTTGCATGATAGATCTCCCAAAAAAATATTGTTGCGAATGTGCAGGCTGCTTTTCATCGCACAAAGCAGCCTGCACTTTTATTCCATTATTCAGCCCAATTTTTCTTTTTAGACGTATGCCCAATGCCCACGTTAAAGCTATTGGTTGGGTCTAATTGGCGATAGAAGGCTTTGAGTTCGGGTTTGGCTTCATACAAATGACCTACGTTGTGTTCCGCAGGATATTGCGCCCCACGTTTGTCCAACAACGCTAACATTTCATGTTCCAAAGCCACCCAATCGTTGCCTTTTTTCACAATGTAATCTTGGTGGAAAACGTGGCAGAAGAAATGTCCGTAATACAATTTATGGCTGATTTTGCTGTTAATGCTTTCAGGCAGCGTTTCAAACCAGTCTTCATCATTGCGGCGCAAGGCGATGTCCAACGCCAAAATTTCTTCCACTTCATCGGAATGCACGGCGCGATAACGAACCGCCGCGCTTGCCACGGCAAATCGGTGCAACATGGCAGCTTGTGCTTCTTGTGGATTACACTCAAAAAACGCGCCTTTGCTGCTGTCGGCAAACAGATTTTTCAAGTATTCACGCGCTTCTGCCACGCCATCGCCACCCATTTTGATAATCAGATGATGTTCGTATTGCTTGTGATAATCCATCATGCTTTGCGGCAAATGTTGCGGCAAGAGTTTTGAACTCGCCTGCAAAACGCGGTCAGAAAAATGCTTCGGCAAGAACGATAAATTTTTCGCGAATCTGTCCACTTTTGCTTTGAAATCAAACAATTTGGGCAAATTGGCTGTGCCTGCGTGTTTGATGACGTAGAACATATCTTTGCCGTAATCCAGTGCAATATCAAACGCATCGCGGTGGATATACTCGCCTGAAATCGGCAAGTTTTTGAATTCTGCCAACATATTTCGGCGGATTTGCGTTAAAACGGCAGTATTGTTTGTGCCAACGTAGAACACGGCGGTGTTTTTTTCAGACACGAATGTGTCCAAACGTACGGCGAACACGGCTAATTTGCCTGCGCTGCCTGATGCTTCGTAATGTCGTGCTGGGTCTGCATTGAAACGCGCTGGCGTGTCGGCATCCACTTGGCGGACGTGATTGCAATAAGAATGGTCGTGTCCTTTGCCGCCCTCGTGAACGTCTTTGCGTTGATAATGATGTCCTTGTAAATTCGTCAAAATTTCTTCTGGCGTGTCGCCCAAATCAATGCCCAAGTGATTCACCAATTCCAATTCGCCGTTTTCGCCGATTTGAGCATACAAAGCCATTTCGGTGTAAGCAGGGCCGCGTTGTACCAACGAACCGCCCGAATTGTTGCACACGCCACCAATCACGCTCGCGCCAATGCACGAAGAACCAATCACGGAATGCGGTTCGCGCCCAAGCGGTTTGAGCAGCAATTCCAGTTCGTTCAAAGTTGCACCAGCTAGGCAGACGACTTGCGCGTTGTCGTTAATCAATTGCGTACCTTTAATTTTCATCGTGTTGATGATGACAATATCGCGGTCGTAATCCGAGCCTTGCGGTGTTGAACCGCCTGTTAAGCCTGTGTTTGACGCTTGGCTGATGATAATCACATTAGCATCCACACAGGCTTTAACGACTTGCCATTGTTGTAACAAGGTTTGCGGACGCACAACTGCCAACGCCGCTCCTGAACCAAAACGATAACCCTCGCGGTATTGTGCCGTTTGCGAAGGGTCGGTTAAAACATCTGCATTGCCAACAATTTGACGAAGTTGTTCAACTAATTTGGGAGAAGCCATGATTTTTTCCTCTTTAAAAAAGTGATTTAGATACGGTGCATAGCGTTAAAAATCTCTTCATTTTGAATACGAATATCCAAAGCCAATTTTTGTCCTTCATTGGCAAACAATTCCGCTAATTCAGTTGGTTTCAGGCTGCATTTTTCAGCGTCCACCAAAATAATCATCGTGAAAAATTCGCCCATCAATTGCTGACTAATGTTCATGATGTTGATTTGGTTGTCTGCCAAAATTTTTGCTACATCGTACACAATACCCACGCGGTCTTTACCAATAACAGAGATAACAGATTGATTCATCATCATTCCTTATAAATAAACATAAACAAAAAAATTCGTGTAAAAAGCAGCCTGCACTATGCTACAAAAAAATCTCAATCAAATCATTCAAAAATCTGCGTCCCAAATCGGTTGGGCGAAAAAACATCGGATTACTATCGAGCAAACCCCTTTGTTGTGCGATTTTAATTTGTTGGCTGATTTTTGCCACACTCACGCCCGTGCGTTCGCCAAAATACGCGCTGGGAACGCCGTCCACCAAACGCAACGCATTCATCATAAATTCAAACGGCAAATCTTGTGGCGCAACCATTTTGCGTTCAATCGCATCGTGCGGATTGGTTTGCATTGCCAACAAATAATCGCTAGGGTGGCGTTTGCGCGTGGTGCGTTCTATACGGTCGTGGTGCGACAATTTACCGTGTGCGCCTGCACCAATGCCAATGTAATCGCCAAATTGCCAGTAGTTTACATTGTGTCGTGCTTGTTGATTGGGCGATTTGGCAAACGCGCTGGTTTCGTATTGCACAAAACCAGCCTGCGCGAGTTCGGCGTGAATCGCATCTTCAATGTCTTGCGCGTTGTCGTCTTCGGGCAAGCCTTGCGGTGGCGTGTGTCCAAACGGCGTGTTCGGTTCGAGCGTTAATTGATACGCGCTGATGTGCGTTGTGCCAAATGCAATGGCGGTACGAATGTCATCGCAAGCAGCCTGCACCGTTTGGTGCGGCAGGGCATACATCAAATCGATGTTCACGCGCTCAAAAATTTGCGTGGCGACTTCAATCGCGTTTTTGGCTTCGTGCGCATTGTGAATGCGCCCCAAGGTTTTTAGTTTCGCATCATCAAAACTTTGTACGCCAATGGATAGGCGATTGATGCCTGCGTCTTTAAATCCTTGAAATTTATCTATTTCAAACGTGCTGGGATTGGCTTCCAATGTAATTTCGGTTTCGGGGTTGAGTTTAACCAAAGCGCGAATGCCGCTCAACAACTGGTCTATGGCTTTTGCACTGAACACGCTGGGTGTGCCGCCGCCGATAAAAATCGTGTCAATCGGTCGCCCCCAAAAATAGGGCAATTCGCTTTGCAAATCGGTCAGCAAGGCTTGGATATAGGCGTTTTCATCTAGCGTAGTTTTGATTTTGTGCGAATTGAAATCGCAATACGGACATTTTTGTATGCACCACGGAATGTGGATATACAGCGATAAGGGGGGCAAGGCGGTTAGCGGTTGGGTAAACATGATGAAGATATTCTGTGATAGATAGGGCAATCGGACGAATGTGCGCCGTCCAAATAACCCAAACTGATTAAAAATTCGCCCACGATTTCGCCGCCCACAAATTTAAAGTGGCGTTTAAACAGCTTGACCCACTCATCTTTACTGCGTGGGTGGTGCGCGTCTAGCCATGCTTTGAAGCTGCCAAATTCTTGTTGCAAGCGCGTAATTTGTTGCGCGTTAAAAATAGCAGCCTGCACTTTTAGACGATTGCGGATAATGCCTACATCGTTCAGCAATCGCGCCACATCGTCATTGTTGAATGCGGCAACTTGTGCCACATCAAATTGCGCGTAGGCGGTATAAAACGCGCGGCGTTTGTTCAAAATTGTTGTCCAACTCAAACCTGCTTGGTTGATTTCCAGCACCAAGCGTTCAAACAGCACATTGTCATCGTTTTGCGCGAAGCCGTATTCGGTGTCGTGATAGGCTTTGTTGGGATTGGTCGTACCATCGGGCAAGGCGTTACAAAATTGGCAATAGGCGGAACTCATCAAGCAGCCTGCACTTCGTTTAGTTGAAAAATCAAGGTGTTATTGCGTAGTTCCACGCCAGCAATCGTGCGCCCAGCCAGTTGTTTGCGATACACACCAAACGCATCAAGGTGCAGAAAAACGGTTTTATCGCTGGTATTGAGCGTGAATTTTTTGCTATTGATGCCACTAAACAGCTTAACCAGCATATTCGCGCCCCACGGCAATTCGTAGCCAAACAGCAGGCTGCTATCGCTAAAACGCAGTAAATTCAGTTTGATGTCAAACCAATAATGCGCGGTGATTTGATTGGGTGCGGTTTGTTGGATAGACACAGGACGCGTGCTATTTTTGTTTAGCTGGGCGGCAAAATCGGATAAAGATAGATGTAATTCGTTCATAAAAGTGCAGGCTGCTTTGGATTATTTAGACAAAGATTGCTGAATTTTCTTGTAAAAACCGCGCAAAATATCCACGTCTTCGGTGGTCGTGTCGGCGCGATTAAACAAGGCGTGCAAACGGCGCATCATGCGTTCTTGATTGCGGCTGCGGAAAAAATCCAGCTGTCCCATAGTTTGCTCCAAATGCTGCACCATGCCTGCCACTTGGTCGGCAGTGGCAAGATTACGCTCGGGGATTAAATGGCTCATGTCTTGATTGACTTGGCTGAACAATTCGTAACACACCACTTGCACCGCTTGCGCCAAGTTCAGCGAAAAATAATTGGGGTTGCCCGAAATCGTCATCAGGCGGTTGCAATGCTGCACTTCGTCAATGCTCAAACCAAAGGTTTCGTTGCCAAACACCAACGACACGGTTTGCCCCGATTGTGCCGCTGCCAACAAGCTGGGCGTGAGTTCGCGTGGCGTTTGTAAGGGCGATGTCAATTCGCGGCGACGGCTGGTTAAAGCGCAATTCAAAACCGAACCCGATAAGGCTTCGGGCAAAGTGGCAACAATTTTGGCATTTTCCAGCACATCAACCGCGCCCGATGCCAAGATAAAACTTTCTTCTGGCAACACAAATTGCTCGGCTTGTTCGGCAATAAATTCGGGCGGTTCGGGGGTCATGGGTGTTGCCATGATATTGGGCGCAACCAAAACCAGTTGGCTCAATCCCATGGTTTTCATGGCGCGCGCGGCTGCACCAATATTGGCTGGGTGGCTGGTGCGGCTCAACACAATGCGTATGTGGCACAAGTAATCGGGAACGGTGTTCATAGCTTTATCTGTATTACAAAATGGCGCAAATTATAACAAAAAGCAGCCTGCACTATCCGAAAAAGTGCAGGCTGCTTTGATGGTTTAAGCAGTCAATCAAAATTATACGCTAAAACCCGCTGCGCCAACCGCAGCTTTGAACGCCGCCTCATCAAAATCGTCGCCATGTGTTACCACAACGTAGCCACCTTCGTGGTTTGCATTAACGAATTTAACGCCAGCCACGCTGCTGGTTTGTTCTACCAAACGGTCTGCATCTGCTTTGCCGCCCATACCGCCAACTGTAAATTTAGATTGTGCCATAAATAGCTCCTTCATTAAACAATAGAAAGTTATTCTGCAAGGCATTGCCTCGCTTCCCGAGTGCTGAACGAGAATGCTTTGCATGAATGCGAAGTATTTATCGCCCGTTAAGCTACGTGAATTCTGCCTATATTTTGTGTAATTGTCTGATTATTTTTTGTAAATATAGGTATATATTCATGAAAAATATTGTTTTTTTGTTTGATAAAAATGTAATCAAGTGTCGTTTTTTCCATACGAAGCAGCCTGCACTTTTTTATTTTTTCCAATAACCTGGTGTAAACAACATAAACACTGTAAAAATTTCCAGTCGCCCCAACAACATAACAGTGGTGAGCAACCATTTTTGCAGGCTGCTTAGTGCGCTGTAATTTTCGGCTGGCCCAACCGAACCCAAAGCAGGCCCTGCGTTGGTAATGCAAGCAATAACGGCTGTGAGTGCGGTAATAAAATCCAAGCCCGATAGCATCATCACAAATACAAATAAAACCACGGTCATAAAGTAAACAAAAATAAACGCCATAATCGCCATAGCAAGGCGTTCGTTTAGGCTGCGTCCGTTTACTTTGACGGTGCGAACGGCATTGGGGTGCTGCAATAGCGTGGTTTCGCGCAAAGTGAATTTTGCCAACGCAATGGCGCGGGCGAGTTTGATGCCACCGCCCATTGAGCCTGTGTTCGCCAAAATGTTGGATAGAAAAAACATCCACAGCGACACAATCAAGGGCCAGTTGGCAAAGTTGGCATTGGCAAAACCGCTGGCTAAACCAATGGAAACGTAGTTAAACGTCACATAGCGAAACGCATCGCCAAGACTGTAAAAACCTTTGTAAAACAGATACAAACTGGCAAGCACGATACTACTTATCAAAACGATGAGCATAGTGCGGACTTCTTCGTCTTTCCAGTAGTGGCGCAAGGTTTTTTGGCGCAGGGCGGCAAAGTGATTGGCAAAATTGATGCCGCCAATAATGGTGGCAACGGTAATCACGATTTCGATGGCAACGGAATCGTAGTGGGCGATGCCGTTGTCGTGCGTGGAAAAGCCGCCCAAAGCAAAGGCGGACATGGCATGACACAGCGCGTCAAACCACGTCATACCAGCCTGCATTAAAGCCAGAAAAACAATTATCGTGCCTGTTAAATACAGCAACCAAAGTTGTTTGGCGGTTTGTGAAATGCGCGGTGCCATTTTGTTGTCTTTCTCAATACCGGGGATTTCGGCTTTGAATAATTGCGTACCACCCACGCCCAGCATTGGCAAAATTGCCACCGCCAGCACGATAATCCCCATACCGCCCAGCCAGTTGAGCAAATGTCGCCAAAAATTGATGGACGGTGGGATTTGATCTAGCCCTGTAATTACGGTTGCCCCTGTGGTGGTCAAGCCGCTCATCGATTCAAAATAAGCATCAGTAAACGACATTTCTGGGAAGAATAAATACAAAGGCATGGCAGCCACAATAGCAAAGCCGAGCCAAAGCATGGTTACCAAGGCAAAGCCATCGCGTGGACGCAATTCACGTTGGTGTTTGCGCGTTACAAACCAAATTAAAGATGAGCAAAGTACGGTGATTTCTGCGGTTCGACTGAATGCAAAAAACGCATCATCATCGTGTGCATAAGACATAAGCGTGGGAAAAACCAACATGAGCGCAAACAGCAGCCCCAATTTGGATAAAATATGGATAGTGGGTATGATTTTTTGCATATATTTTCAATGCGGATAAATGTTTTTTTGAGCAACAAAAATACCCTTGGATTGAATAGACTGAATCAATCAAAAGCAGCCTGCACTTTATTTTTGCGCCGTTTATCGTTTTATAAATGTGAAATTGTGCCATAGTCTCACAAAGAATCGCAAACAGAAAGTGCAGGCTGCTTTGGTTGCCATAAAGGGCGTTTTGGGGCTACAATTCGACTGTTTGCCATTGTATTCTGTTGGCTCGCAGCCTGCACAAAATAATGGTTATGTGTAACCATCAATTCAATATAGAAGGAAAAACGCTATGTCTCAAACTCATAACGATACGCCTGATTTAGACCCAATCGAAACCCAAGAATGGTTGGATTCATTGGCTTCAGTTTTGCAAAACGAAGGTGCAGAACGCGCCCATTTCATCTTGGAAAATTTGGTGAAATACACGCGTCGTCGTGGCGTACACTTGCCATTTGACGCAACAACTGCTTATTTGAATACTATTCCTGTTGGCAAAGAACAAAAATCTCCTGGTAACCACGAATTAGAACACCGCATTCGTTCTGCAATCCGTTGGAATGCGGCTGCAATGGTAATCCGTGCAGGTAAAAAAGACTTGGAATTGGGCGGTCATATTTCCTCTTTCGCATCTTCTGCAACTTTGTATGACGTTGGTTTTAACCATTTCTGGAAAGCCAAAGGCGAAAATGGCGAAGAAGGTGATTTGGTGTTTATCCAAGGTCACTCTGCGCCTGGTATTTACGCGCGCGCCTTTATTGAAGGTCGTTTGAGCGAAGACCAATTAAACAATTTCCGTCAAGAAATCGGCGGTAATGGTTTGTCTTCTTACCCGCACCCACATTTAATGCCTAACTTCTGGCAATTCCCAACCGTATCTATGGGTTTGGGCCCATTGATGGCGATTTATCAAGCGCGTTTCTTGAAATACTTGGATTCCCGCGGTTTGAGCAAAACGGCTGGTCGTAAAGTTTGGTGCTTCTTGGGCGACGGCGAAATGAGCGAACCTGAATCTTTGGGTGCGATTTCATTGGCTGCGCGTGAAGGTTTGGACAACTTGATTTTCGTAATTAACTGTAACTTGCAACGCTTGGACGGTCCTGTTCACGGTAACGGCAAAATTATTCAAGAATTTGAAGGCACATTCCGCGGTGCTGGCTGGAACGTGATTAAAGTAATTTGGGGTGGTAAATGGGATGCATTGTTAGCAAAAGATACCAACAACATCTTGAAACAACGCATGGAAGAAGTGTTAGACGGCGATTACCAAACATTCAAATCAAAAGACGGTGCATACGTACGCGAACATTTCTTCAATACGCCTGAATTGAAAGCCATGGTTGCCAATATGTCTGACGATGAAATTTGGTCATTGAATCGTGGCGGTCATGACCCACACAAAGTTTACGCAGCTTACCATGAAGCGGTAACCAATGCTGGTGGTCGTCCGACTGTGATTTTGGCTAAAACCATTAAAGGTTATGGCATGGGCGCATCTGGTGAAGGTCAAAACGTGGCGCACCAATCTAAAAAAATGGACGTGGCTTCATTGAAACAATTCCGTACTCGTTTCAATATCCAAGTTACTGATGAACAAATTGATAGCGGCGATTTGCCATATTTCCGCTTCCCAGAAGACAGCGAAGAAATGCGCTACTTGCGTGAACGTCGCAATGCTTTGGGCGGTTACTTGCCAGCGCGTAATCCTGCAACTGATGCGCTACCGATTCCTGAATTGTCTGCGTTTGACGCTCAATTACAAACCAGCGGCGACCGCGAATTCTCTACAACAATGGCATTCGTTCGTATTTTGAATACTTTGTTGAAAGACAAACAATTGGGTAAACGCATTGTGCCTATCGTACCTGATGAAAGCCGTACATTTGGTATGGAAGGCATGTTCCGCCAATACGGTATTTGGAACTTGAAAGGTCAGCAATACACGCCACAAGACAAAGACCAATTGATGTTCTATAAAGAATCCATTGACGGTCAAATCTTGCAAGAAGGTATTAACGAACCAGGTGCAATGGCAGACTGGATTGCTGCTGCAACTTCATACGCAAACAACTGTTACGCGATGATTCCATTCTACATTTATTACTCAATGTTTGGTTTCCAACGTGTAGGCGATTTGGCTTGGGCGGCGGGCGATATGCACGCACGCGGCTTCTTGTTAGGTGGTACAGCAGGTCGTACAACTTTGAACGGTGAAGGTTTGCAACATGAAGATGGTCATAGCCACATTCAGGCAGATTTGATTCCAAATTGCTTGTCTTATGACCCAACTTATCAATATGAAATTGCTGTGATTGTACAAGATGGTTTGCGCCGTATGTACGTTGAGCAGGAAGATGTTTGGTACTACATCACTTTGATGAATGAAAACTACAAACATCCAGCTATGCCACAACGCGAAAATATCGAACGTGATATCTTGAAAGGTATGTACTTGTTGCGCGAAGGTGCAAAATCTGACAAGAAAGTTCAATTGATGGGTTCTGGTGTAATTTTGGAAGAAGTGATTCACGCGGCTGATTTGTTAAAAGCTGATTTTGGTGTGGATGCAGACGTTTGGTCTTGTACATCGTTCAATTTGTTGCACCGTGATGCGATAGAAGTGGAACGCCACAACCGCTTGCACCCGACTGGCGAACAAAAAGTATCGTTTGTGGCGCAACAATTGAAAGGTCATCAAGGCCCTGTGGTGGCAGCAACTGACTACATTCGCAGCTTTGCCAACCGCATTCGTGAAGCGATTCCAGCCGAAAATGGCGAATATGTGGTATTGGGTACAGACGGTTTTGGTCGTTCAGACAGCCGCGCGAATTTGCGTAGCTTCTTTGAGGTGGACCGCTACCATGTTGCTGTTGCCGCGTTGAACGCATTGGCAAATCAAGGCAAAATTGACCGCAATTTGGTTCAAGTGGCGATTGAAAAATACGGCATCAAAGTGGACAACACACCTAGCTGGAAATGCTAATTTTGCGTGTTTGATATGCGATAAGCCGTTTCAGGCAGCCTGCAATATTGGGAACAATATAGTTTGAAAATGTGCAGGCTGCCTGAAAACAAAACATCAAATCAATCAATGAGTTTTAATAATGAAAAAATCTGTTTTCGTTGCGATTTTATCTATGAGCTTGTTGCTAACGGCTTGTGGCGCGAAAGATAAATGCTTGGATTTAGGCGGACGTTGGAACGAAGCCACACAATCATGTGAAAAATAATTCAGGCAGCATGAAACAATTTTCCCCATTAAAAATAATTGGAAAGAATAGAATGAGTATTGTAGAAATCAAAGTCCCCGACATCGGCGGACATGAAAATGTGGACATCATCGCCGTTGAAGTCAAAGTGGGCGATACCATTAGCGTTGATGATACGCTGATTACTTTGGAAACCGACAAAGCCACAATGGACGTTCCTGCGGACGCGGCTGGTGTTGTGAAAGAAGTGAAAGTTAAAGTAGGCGACAAAATTTCCGAAGGTGGTGTGATTTTGTTGGTGGAAACGGCTGGCGGTGCGGCTGCAGAAGCACCAAAAGCGGCTGAACCTTTGCTAACACCTGCGCCTGTTCAGGCTGCTGCACCTGCACCGTCTGCTCCTGCGGCAAGTGGCGCGGCGGAAAAAGTATTAGTTCCTGATATTGGAGGACACAATGATGTTGATGTGATTGCGGTTGAAATCAAAGTGGGCGATGCCGTTGCGGTTGATGATACTTTGATTACTTTGGAAACTGACAAAGCAACGATGGACGTACCTTGCACCGTAGCGGGCATGGTAACTGCGGTTCATATTAAAGTAGGCGACAAAGTATCTGAAGGTTCTTTGATTATTGAAGTGGCGGCGGCTGGTTCTGCACCTGTTGCGGCTGCACCTGCACCTGCGCCAGCAGCTGAAACACCAAAGGCTGCTCCAGCACCTGCGCCGACTGCACCTACTCCAGTAGCAGCTGGCGTGGCAGCAGCTTACGGTTCTGTAAATGAAGAAGGTTTTGCGAAAGCACACGCAGGCCCATCTACTCGCAAATTGGCGCGTGAATTGGGCGTGGATTTGAGCTTGGTTAAAGGTTCGGGTGCGAAAGGTCGTATTACTGCCGATGACGTTAAAGGCTTTGTAAAAGGCGTGATGCAAAATGGTGGTACAAAAGCTGCTCCTGCTGCTGGCGCGTCTTTGGGTGGTGGCTTGGACTTGTTGCCATGGCCTAAAGTTGATTTCAGCAAATTTGGCGAAATCGAAGTTAAAGAATTGTCGCGCATTAAGAAAATTTCTGGTCAAAACTTGTCGCGCAACTGGGTGGTTATCCCTCACGTTACCGTAAACGAAGATGCGGACATGACCGAATTGGAAGAATTTCGCAAAGTATTGAACAAAGAATGGGAAAAGGCGGGCGTGAAAGTGTCGCCGTTGGCGTTCATCATCAAAGCGTCTGTGAGCGCGTTGAAAGCATTCCCAGAGTTCAATTCTTCGTTGGACGGCGACAATTTAATCTTGAAAAAATACTACAACATCGGCTTTGCGGCAGATACGCCAAACGGCTTGGTTGTGCCTGTCATTAAAGATGTGGACCAAAAAGGCTTGAAAGAAATTTCTATCGAGTTGGCTGAATTGAGCAAAAAAGCGCGTGAAGGCAAATTGAAACCACAAGAAATGCAAGGTGCTTGCTTCACGATTTCTAGCTTGGGTGGCATTGGTGGTACAGGCTTTACGCCAATCGTAAATGCGCCTGAAGTGGCCATTTTGGGTGTATGCAAATCAACCATCAAACCTGTTTGGAATGGCAAAGAATTTGAACCGCGCTTGATGTGTCCGTTGAGCTTGTCGTTTGACCATCGCGTAATTGACGGTGCGGCTGGTATGCGCTTTACGGTATTCTTGGCGAACTTGTTAAAAGACTTCCGCCGCGTAGCACTGTAATCTAGCTACTCTATAAAAAGCAGCCTGCACTTTTCGTTTAACAGAAAATGCAGGCTGCTTGATTTTTACGCGCCCTACCCTTATTTACATCGCTGTCTTTTTGTAACCGCGAAACAACATCAACATGAAAAAAACCATTTTAACCAGCACAATCATCGCCCTAACATTAGCAGCCTGCGGACAACAATCCGCCAGCACCGAGCAAGACAAGCAAATCGCCGAAAACCAAAAGCAAATTGAATTACTGCGCCAACAAGCCGAAATCCAACGCTTGCAAAACGAATTGCAAGCCACCGCTGCATCGGCAACAGCGGCTGCCGAGCAAGTGTATCAGTTGGCTACCAGCGAAGTGGCGAACACCATTCCGCAAGCGGCGCAAATGGCAGCAAAAGCAGGCGAAGTGGTGCAAGGCACAGACGGTCAGCAATATTTGTATGATGCCGATTCGGGCAACTGGTTGTTGTATGGCGCGATTGGCGCGGCAGCTGGCTATTTGATGTCCAACGCGATGAACAATCGCAATGCGGCAAAATACACACCTGTGAGCAAACCGACCGCCGCCGTGCAACGTGTCCACCAAGATTACCGCGCCAAAAATCCTGCGGCAATTCCGTCTCCACGCGCTCAAATTCAGCCAAACGCGCCTGTAAACCGCCCTACTACGCAATCTGCGCCAGCGTATCGCAGCACCAATCAGGGATACAGCAACACGCGCAAATTTGGCTTTGGCGGACGCAAACGTCGTTAATGGAAACAATGGCTTATTCGTGTGCAGGCTGCTTGATTACGCTGCACATCAGTCGCCCTGCCAAACGCAATATTATTTTGCGTCCACGCGACCCAAGCAGCCTGCACATTAGCATTCCGCCGTGGTTTACCCAAACGCAACTGCACGATTGGTTGGCACGTAACGAAACGATGTTGCAAAAAATGTTGCAAAAAGCAGCCTGCACACCGCAACCGCCCCAACATTTGCCTGATTGGATTTGGCTACACGGTCAAATCACACCGCTTATTGTATCGCCCAACATCGCGCACATTGCCCTACACCAAAGCAGCCTGCACTTACCCAACGCACAACGCGAACCGTTGCAACAATGGTTATGGCAACAAGCCGAGCGAATTTTGTTGCCCAAATTGGCACAACACGCCGCGCAACACCGTTTGCGCCCAGCCGCGCTCAAATTGAGCAACGCCAACCACAGCCCAGCATTTTGGCAACTGTTGGCGCACTATTGTCCGCACACGCCATCTGCCGAACAATGGCTCAAACAGCACGGTAACGAATTATTTTTATTAGGATAACAACATGCAAGCAATCGTTTATTTACAAGACCAAGAATACATTGCCCTGTGCGATTTACTCAAACTCGCAGGTTTGTGCGACAGCGGCGGTCAAGCCAAAGCCGCCATTGTTGCGGGCGATGTGTTACGCAATGGCGAAGTAGAAACGCGCAAAACCGCCAAAATTCGCGGTGGCGAAGTGGTGGAATTTGCAGGCTGCCAATTGGAGATTTGCGATGGCTACGACCCAGAAGAATAATGCCGAACGCACGCCCCCTACTCCGCCTGAAGACTGGAAATGCTGCGGCAGCGAATGCGGCGATGCGTGCATTCACGAACTCTATCACCGCGAAAAACAGGAATACGATGCGTGGCTGAAACAGCAACAATCGGCGCAATAATAAATGTGCAGGCTGCTTTTGTCGCACAAAATAAACACAAAAAGCAGCCTGCATTTTTTTGCCACACAAAAACGCTTTGCAAACCAAGCCTTACCGTTTTACCGTATTGAAGCTCTAATAAATTTAAATAAACAAAATAAATAAAATCAAAAAGTTACAACAAAATCCAACCTTGTCAAGGCTGGCAAGCAAGGCAAAAAAACCGTATCATGCACGCACTTCAATCAACCGCAAAACGCCACCGCTATGACGGAAATCGCGTTTTGCCTTTTATTTTTTGGACGGATTTATGAACACAAGCACACTGAAAGTAACCAAACGCAATGGCAGTTTGGAAGCAATCAACCTAGACAAAATTCACCGCGTATTGGATTGGGCAGCAGAAGATTTAAACAACGTATCGGTGTCGCAAGTGGAAATGAAATCCCACATTCAGTTTTACAACGGCATTCGCACCCAAGACATTCACGAAACCATCATCAAATCCGCTGCCGATTTAATCTCGGAAGACACGCCAGATTATCAATATATGGCAGCGCGTCTTGCCATTTTCCACCTGCGTAAAATTGCCTATGGCGACTACACGCCACCGCATTTGTTTGACCACGTTACCAAGCTAACCGAAGCAGGCAAATACGACCCACACATTTTGCAAGACTACACACGCGCAGAGTTTGACGAAATCAACCAATACATTGACCACGACCGCGATTTAACCTTCTCGTATGCCGCAGTGAAGCAACTGGAAGGCAAGTATTTGGTACAAAACCGCGTAAGCAAACAAATCTACGAAAGCCCACAGTTTTTGTATATGTTGGTTGCCATGTGTCTGTTCGCCAAATACCCAAAAGCCACGCGCTTGGATTATGTGAAACGCTTTTACGATGCCGTATCCACATTCAAAATTTCCTTGCCCACTCCGATTATGTCGGGCGTTCGCACCCCAACGCGCCAGTTTAGTTCTTGCGTGTTGATTGAATGCGATGACAGCTTGGACAGCATCAACGCGACTACATCGTCTATCGTCAAATACGTTTCGCAACGCGCAGGCATCGGCATCAACGCTGGACGCATTCGCGGTTTGGGCAGCGAAATTCGTGGCGGCGAAGCGCAACACACAGGCTGCATTCCGTTTTTCAAAATGTTCCAAGCAGCGGTTAAATCGTGTTCGCAAGGCGGCGTTCGCGGCGGTGCAGCGACTTTGTTCTATCCGCTTTGGCACATTGAAGCGGAAAGTTTGCTCGTGTTGAAAAACAATCGCGGCGTAGAAGAAAACCGCGTGCGCCATTTGGATTATGGTGTACAAATCAACAAATTATTGTACACACGCTTAATTAAAAATCAGGACATTACCCTATTTTCGCCCAACGAAGTGCCTGGTTTGTACGAAGCCTTTTTCGCCGACCAAGACGAATTCGAACGCCTGTACACGCAATACGAAAACGACCCGACTATCCGCAAACGCACCATGAGCGCATCGGATTTGTTCTCTATTTTGATGCAAGAACGCGCAGGCACAGGACGCATCTACATTCAAAACGTGGACCATTGCAACACGCACAGCCCGTTTAACCCCAAAGTTGCGCCCGTTCGTCAATCTAATTTGTGCTTGGAAATCGCGCTGCCAACCAAATCGTTGAACAACATCAACGATGAAAATGGCGAGATTGCGCTGTGTACTTTGTCGGCATTCAACTTGGGCGCGATTGAAAATCTGGACGAATTTGAACCGCTTGCCGATTTAACCGTTCGCGCTTTGGACGCATTGTTGGATTACCAAGATTATCCAATTGAAGCCGCCCGCAAAGCGACCATGAACCGCCGAACATTGGGCATAGGCGTGATTAACTATGCCTACTACTTGGCAAAAAATGGCGTGAAATACAGCGATGGCAGCGCACTTGGTTTAACCCACCGCACCTTTGAAGCCATGCAATATTACTTGCTCAAAGCGTCTGTGAACTTGGCAAAAGAATACGGCGCGTGTCCGCTGTTTGGCGAAACCACTTATTCGCAAGGCATTTTGCCGATTGACACCTACAAAGCCGATTTGGACAAATTCTGCGATGAACCGTTGCACTTAGATTGGGAAACCCTACGCGCGGATATTGTGAAATATGGTTTACGAAACAGCACTTTAACCGCATTGATGCCAAGCGAAACCAGTTCGCAAATCGCCAATGCCACCAATGGCATTGAGCCACCACGCGGTTTGGTAACGGTCAAAGCGTCCAAAGACGGCATTTTGAAGCAAGTTGTGCCTGAATTTGACCGACTGAAATCGCAATATGAAACGCTGTGGCAAATGGGCGGCAATGACGGCTATTTGAAATTGGTTGGCGTGATGCAAAAATTCATTGACCAAGCGATTTCAGCCAACACCAGCTACGACCCAACGCGCTTTGAAGGCGGACGCGTACCGATGAACCAAATGCTCAAAGATTTGTTGTCGGCATACAAATATGGTTTGAAAACTTTATATTACCACAACACACGCGATGGCGCGGACGATGTGCAGCAAGATTTGCAAGACGATGGCTGTGCAGGTGGGGCGTGTAAGATTTAATCGCATAAAAAAGCAGCCTGCACTTTGGTTTAACCAAAAAGTGCAGGCTGCTTTGTTTGATTTTAAATTACATACGCGCCAATTCACGTTGCAAGGCTTGAATATTTTGCTGCCTATCCAAAACCGCGCTTTCTAGCTGGCGAACACGCGCTTGATGATTAGCATCTGCCTGACCCGAAACCGCACGACCGCTTGCCAACGCCTGTTGCGCTGCTGCCAATGCGTTACGCTCGTTGGTCAATTCTTGCTCCAAAATAGTACGGCGACCGCCAGCACGCGCGGCATTCATACGCGGCGCGGCAGGTTGCTGTACTGCCACTGCTGGCACAGAACGCGCTGGGCTAGCAGTTGCGGCACGGCGCGTAACCGTTTGCGCTTTGGCTACTGGTTGCTGGTCTGTTTTCTCTTCTGCCGATATGGTAATACGCGGTGCAGGTTCGCTCGTATAGCTACCAATGCGATGCCCCAACGATGCGCGTCCGATACCTTTGGACGGGCTAGACGTGTAGCAACCTGGCCCGCAGCTATACACTTCCGCACTGGCAAACGGGATTGCGCTTAATGTCATCAATAAAATCAATACTTTTTTCATTATCGTTTCCTTACTTTTGTGCAGGCTGCTTTGACTATTCAGTGGCAAATTCCGCATCAATTTGTGCGTTGACGCTTTCCAATTCATCTTGCCAAAGCAGCCAATTTTCTTCCAAACTCTGCAATTTTACTTTAACTTCCGCAGCTTGCGCCAACACTTCTTGCAATTTGGCTTTATTTTCGGGCAAATAGGCACTTTCTTGCGACAAAAATTCATCACACTCGGTTTGCACGATTTGAAGTTGCGCCATTTCTTTTTCCGCTTTATCAATTTTTTGCTGGATTGGTTTGCAACGCTTGGCTTTTTCTTGGCGGATTTGCGCTTCCAAGCGTTTCGTGTCTTTGCGGTTTTGCGATTGCGTGGATTGCGCTGGCGCGGCGGTTGCGTTTTCCTGCGCCAAACGCCAAGCGCGGTAATCGTTCAAATCGCCGTCAAAGGTTTTCAGGCTGCCTGAATGAATTAACATAAATTGGTCGGTCGTGCTTTCCAGCAAACTGCGGTCGTGCGACACCAAAATCATCGCGCCTTCAAAACTTTGCAGCGCAACCGTCAGCGCGTGGCGCATATCCAAATCCAAGTGGTTGGTCGGTTCGTCCAATAGCAGCAAATTCGGTTTTTGCCAAACCAACATCGCCAACGCCAACCGCGCTTTTTCGCCGCCCGAAAACGGTGCAATCGCTTGCATCGCCATATCGCCAACAAAATTAAATCCGCCCAAAAAATTGCGAATGTCTTGCTCTTTCACATCGAGTGACAATTTTTGAATATGCCAAATCGGACTTTGGTCGTCTCGCAACGTGTCCAACTGATGTTGCGCGAAATAACCGATATTCAGTTTTTCAGATTTAATAATTTGACCGCTCAACGGTTGCAGGCTGCCTGAAAGGGCTTTGATGAACGTGGATTTACCCGAACCGTTCACGCCCAGTAGTCCCAAACGCGCCCCATTTTCTAACGACAAACTAATCTTTTTCAAAACCACATTATCGCCATAACCCAAATCCACTTCGTCCAATTTTAATAATGGGTTAGGCAAATGATAGGGTGATTCAAATTCAAAACTAAATTCGCTGTCCAAATGCGCTGGCGCAATCAATTCCAGTTTTGCCAACGCTTTCACGCGGCTTTGCGCTTGCGTGGCTTTGGTGGCTTTGGCTTTGAATCGGTCAATAAACGATTGTAAATGCTTGATGTGCGCCTGTTGTTTGGTGTAGGCGGCTTGCTGATTGGCAAGGCGTTGGGCGCGTTCTTTCAGATAAAAATCGTAATTTCCGCCGTAGCTGTGCAATTTTTGCGCCGACAATTCCAACGTGTGCGTGGTGGTGGCGTTCAAAAAATCGCGGTCGTGGGAAATGATGATTTGCGTACACGGCAGATTTGCCAAATGATTTTCCAGCCACAACACAGTTTCCAAATCCAAGTGGTTGGTCGGTTCGTCCAGCAGCAACAAATCGGCGCGACACATCAACGCCTGCGCCAAATTCAAACGCATTCGCCAACCGCCCGAAAACGCTTTCACAGGTTTGGCGTGTTCTTCTTGCGCGAAACCGAGTCCGCTCAACAATTTAGCGGCGCGAGCGGGCGCGGTGTAAGCGTCAATTTCGTCTAATTTTGCATGAAATTCGGCAATTTGAATGCCGTTGTTTTCGGTTTCCGCTTGTTTTAAGGCTGCCTGAAAATATTGCAATTCGCTGTCGCCTTGCAAAACGTAATCCAATGCGGACATTTCCAATGCTGGCGTTTCTTGGGCAACGGCGGCGAGTTTCCATGTTTTGGGAATGTTGAGTTCGCCGCTGTCTTGGGCGATTTCGCTTTTAATCAGCGCGAATAGGCTGGATTTGCCTGTGCCGTTTTTGCCGATTAAGCCGACACGTTGGCGTGGGTTGATGGTTGCGGTGGCTTGGTTTAATAAGACTTTTGTGCCACGTTGGAGAACGAGATTTTTGATTTCTATCATTTTGAATATTCGTTTTTTGGGAAATGGGTGTATTTTAACAAAAAAAATTCAGGCAGCCTGAAAATGCGTGTTGCAGGCTGCCTGAATTTAATTTACGGATATTTCTGACTGGCGTGTTTCACATTCAAAATCGTAATGCTATCCAAACCAATTTCATAATAATTGATATCTTCCGCTTCTGATAGTGCTTGTTCTGACCAATTAATTTACATTTTTCATGCGCTCCAGCAATTTTGCGCGATTGGCATCTAGGCGATTCATCGCTTGTTCTTCGCTGATAATCGGCGACAGGCGCGATTGGCGCACTTCATTTTGCAGCCATTCGGTGTATTCATCTGCCGCATTTTTGGTTTCAAATTCGTAAATTTTGGGGTCTAATATTAAAGTGGTCGGCATGATATTTAATCCTTATAAAATAAAAAGATAAATAAATCTTAATCAAAAATAGAATAAGTGTCTATGCTGAAAAAATCCACAAAAAGCAGCCTGCACTTTTTATACAGATTTAAAACTCCAACCAATGTCGTTTTGGGCGCGTTTTAAACATCCACTCTTCCACTTTATCTTTATTTTCATAGCGATAAGCAAACTTGACGCGGTATTCGGTATCAAACGCCAAAGGTTCAATCGGGAACAGCGCAAATTCATTGTCTTCCAACAAATGATTGGGGTCGTTGCTGGCGGTTAGAATATGCGTTTTTTGTACTTCGCCATCGGGAGCAAAAAGCTGGAAACTTTTCATCACAACGTGGTTGTGTTGATGCAGCACAATGCTAATCGGGTTGCCTGTTTGCTTGTATTGCGGCATGGGATTGGGGATTTCCGAACCATCGTAAACAGGCTCGACTTGGTTGCCCATGGGGAATTTAATCGCCATTTTGTAGCTAGGCAAATCGCGGTTACCCAAATAAATTTTGCTGGGCTGATTGTTGCACGATAGGGTTAGCACCACGCCTGGGGTTGGTTGGCGCGAACCATTTTCGCATAAATCGCGATAGCTGCTGCGCCCTTGCACCACCACAAACGCTTGATACGCACCGCGCGTCCATGCTGCGCCTGCTTCGTCTTGCGTGGGATTGAGCAACGACAGGCGATGATACAACGCCGTCATCAAGCCATCTACGCTGCGTGTGCCTGAACGTGCCAGCCGTCCAACGGTTAAGTTTTCTGATGCTGGGGCGGTGTAGCCTGCCGCCGTGGTGCGTTCACCCAGTTCCATGCCTGTAAAATGGGGGTTATCGCGATTGCGTTCATCGTGTCCGTGTGCATCTTGGGTTAAATAGCGTGCGTGATTTTGTGCTGCTTTATGCAGGCTGCTTTGTTGCGCTAATGGTTGCACGCCTGCTTGCTTGCGCCAATAGTTTAGGCGGTCTAGCCCATTTTTGGCTTCGCGTGTGGGGTTATAGCGCAGTTGTGATGCGTAGCCTGCCACCAAAATCAACATGAGTAGGGGTAGCCAAAACATAAGCAATCGGCGTATGGTGGGGGATTGTGTATTCAGCATTAAATATTCCTTGCTTATTTGATTAAAATTCAATCAAAGCAGCCTGCAATCTGTTTTGCCAAATTGCAGGCTGCTTTTCTTTATTCCTGCGATCTTTGCCCATTGCGTTCCGCTTTTTTCGCTTCGCGTTGCGCCTTCAATTCCGCTTCACGTTTCCGCGCCGCTTTGAGCCATTCTTCCCATTGGCGCGGCGTTTCCAGCGTAATGCGCCCGATTTTGCCTTCGCGAAAATCCGTCAAAGTCATTTCTGCCGCTTTCTGATAATTCACACGCCCACCGCTCAACACTGCACCACGTTTTTTCGCAATCCATTCAAGCCATTGCGTATCATTCCAATGGCTAGACGGGTCTTTGTCCGCCGCGTAACGCTCTTGTAACATCAACAAATAATGTCGGCGCAAATAATCCAACAATTCCAATGCCACCACTTCTTCGTCCAACGCATTGCGCCCGACTGCGCCCGAAGCCGCCAAATTGTAGCCGCTTTCTTCAACAATAATTTTCGGCCACAACATACCAGGCGTGTCGTACAACCAAAAATCGTCTGCCAAAAACAAACGCTGTTCCGCTTTTGTAATGCCAGGTTCATTGCCCGTTTTTGCCGATTTTTTGCCAATCATGCCGTTAATCAATGTTGATTTGCCCACATTCGGAATGCCGCAAATCAACACGCGCAACGGTTTTTCAATCCCCTTGCGATTCGGCACGAGTGCGCGACAAGCTGCCGTGATTTTCGGTGCGGCAGATTTTTCCGAACTGTCTAGCGCAATCGCATTGGTATTTTCCATGCTGTTGTAATGCGCGAGCCAAATCGCCGTGCGTTCAGGGTCGGCAAGGTCTTGTTTATTTAAAATTTTCAGTTTTGGTTTGCCTTTGGATAATTGTGCCAAAAGCGGATTTTCGCTAGACGCAGGCAAACGCGCGTCCAGCATTTCAATCACCATATCCACGCTTTTTAAGCGATCGGCGATGGCTTTTTTCGCCTTGTTCATGTGTCCCGGAAACCATTGGATTGCCATGATGTTGTCTTTCTGTATTGAAAAGCAGGCTGCAAACCATGTGCAGGCTGCTTTTTTGTGTGATTTAAATTCGCTGGATTATAGCAGCCTGCACCCCAACACGCGAACCAAACACCTTGCAAAAAGTGCAGGCTGCCTACATTTGCGGTACAATTCGCACCCAATTATTGTGATAAGGACAGCAAAATGAATCCTGAAGAAAAACAATCGTTAATTGAATTTCCCACCAACTTTAAACTCAAAATCATGGGCGCACAACACCCTGATTTTGTAGCCGAAATTTTGAAAGCTATTCAGCGACACGCGCCCAATACAACCGAAGAACACGTTGTTTTACGTCCGAGTTCGGGCGGCAATTTTGTTGGCGCAACCGTTACCGTATACGCGGAAAACCAAGAACATTTGGACAATATTTACCGCGCCGTAACATCACATCATATGGTTAAAGTTGTGTTTTAAATCATGAAAATCGTACAACTTGGCACGCGCGACTACGAACCCGTATTCAGCGCGATGAAACAATTCAACGAACAACGCACCGCCGACACAGAAGACGAGCTGTGGGTGGTGGAACACAATCCCATATTTACGCAAGGCTTGGCTGGCAAACCTGAACATTTATTGTTTTCAAGCAGCATTCCTGTGGTGCAAATTGACCGTGGGGGGCAAATTACTTATCACGGTTTGGGGCAACTGGTTGTTTATACGCTGATTGATTTCAAACGCCGCAAACAATCGGTGCGCCACATCGTTTCCGCATTGGAAAATGCGATTATCGCGACTTTGGCGGAATACGGCATCGTATCGGCGAATGACCCTGACCGCCCTGGTGTGTATGTGGGCGAGCGCAAAATTGCGTCTCTCGGTTTGCGGATTAAAAATGGTTCGGTGTATCACGGATTGGCGTTGAATGTGAATATGGATTTAGAGCCGTTTCATCAAATCAATCCATGCGGTTATGCTGGCTTGGAAATGGTGCAAATCGCGGATTTGGTGCAACCGTGTCCGCCTTTGAGTGAAGTGGCGGAGAAATTAACCGCGCATTTGGTGCGTGAATTGGCGTAAATTTTTTCAGGCAGCTTTTTATTACACGACAATTTGTGAATACAGCGACAATGTAGAGGTGGATTTTAATATCCACTCGCTTGTAGTTACCACAACATTTTAAAATTACTCAATATTTTAAAATGGGCGGATATTAAAATCCGCCCCTACAATGATTTCAGGCAGCCTGAATAGTTTTATCGTGTATTGAAAAGCTGCCTGAAAACCAAGAGAAGTAACATGAAAACAAACGGACACACAGTCTTAATCACAGGCGGCGCAACAGGCATTGGTTTTGCGCTTGCCAAACAATTCCACGCGGCTGGCAACCAAATTATTTTGGTTGGTCGCCGCGAAGATGTTTTGCAACAAGCTGCCGCGAAACTTTCAGGCTGCCGCATTGCCGTAGCCGATGTGGCAAACGCGGAAGACCGTGCGCGTTTGGTGCGCGATTTTCCCGATGTAAATATTTTAATTAACAATGCTGGCATTCAATTTACCAAGCGTTTTGACACGCAAAATGATGATGAAATTGCCCAAGAAATCAACGTAAATTTAACTGCACCAGCGCAATTAACGCTCGCATTTTTACCGATTTTAACGGCGAAATCGGAAGCGGCGGTTGTCAATGTATCGTCAGGTTTGGTGATTGTGCCGAAAGAAACCTGCGCTTTGTATTGCGCGACCAAAGCGGCATTGCACAGTTTTTCGCAAGTTTTGCGTTGGCAAATGGAAAATTCATCTGTGCGCGTGTTTGAGATTTTGCCACCAATGGTTGCTACACCGATGTCGCAAGGCAAGGGACACGCTAATTTAAAAATTTCGCCCGATGAATTGGCGGCGGAATTTTGGCGCGATTTTCAACGCGACCATTTTGAAATGATGGCTGGCAAAACGAAGTTGTTGTATTGGATTAACCGCATTTCCGCAACGTTGGGACAACGGATTATGCGGAAAGGTTTATAATCAGAGAATATTTTTTCAGGCAGCATGCAAATTTGTTAAATCTATATTTTATATGTAAGGTATATTCATATGAAACCAATCATTTTATATTTTGGCTTTGTATTTATTTTGTCGGCTTGTTCTAGTAGTCATCAAAAACCATTGGATTGCACAGGATTGAAAATGGTACTGGCAGAACAATACAATAAAAATACTCATCTTTTTATGCGACACGACAAAAAAATGGTTGATTCATATGGATTGGAAAAAATGAGCGAGCCTAAAACGCTTCGTTTAAATGCTTGTTCTCCGTTAATACCTGAATCCAATCAAGAGCCTTCGTTTGTTAGAATTTCTTCATCAGGTTGGTATGGTGAAAATGGATATTTGCATTGTGTTCATCAATCCAATGATTCTAGCAAAGAAATTTACAAAACGTTTATTGATTGGGCAAAACAGCCTTTAGCTCAACGTGAACAAACATTACAACAAATCAATGAAAAAATTAAGACTTTGAATTGTTCTGTTACAAGCGCAGCGAAAGAAAAAACTGCTTGGTATGTTGAAAATGAACAGCATGATAAAACGCCTGTTTTAGTTTCTAATGCGCGCGATAGTATTCTTTTAAAAAATGCTTTTGCAAATCGTACTATTGCGATTACACCTGAAACCGCTTCTGCTATTTATGATTCTATCAATCAATATTTTAGAAAGCATCCATAATGAATAAATTAGTTTTGTGTGCATTAAGCATGGCAATAACATTGAATCTAACCGCTTGCGCAACAGGTGGTGGCTATATGACCGCTGATTTACTTGGTGACAAAAAAACAGCTACTTTTGAAGAATATAAACCATTAAAAGTTTTACCTACACAGGCACTTGACCACATGAAAGCATTAGCAGGCGAATATGATGTGGTTAATTCTTGGGGGAATTTCACCTATGGTGTAAAGCGTGTGAGCTTCCAATTAAAAGATGATAAAGCTTATTTATTGATTTATCGTGGTAATAATCAAATACCCACATACAAAGTGGAATATAGTGCTTGCTTATCCAATGAAGATGGTAATTACCTTGATATAGCTAAAAATTTAGGGAAACAAAGCTTTCAATGCCATAATTTTTCATCACGAGAAAGTCCTTATTTAATTTTTGGTACAACAACCGATAATACAGTAGTAGAAAAAAGCATTGAAGAGATGGTAACAAGCGTTGTTGCTGCTATATTTTCCGTGAAACCTACTGTTAAAGTGAATCAAACCCCCTATGTAATGAAGTTTAAAATTTGGAATGATGCCAGCGCACCTGTTTTGGCGTTGAAAAAAACGAAACCTTAGCATTTCAACCAATCCTTAATAATTTGTTAAATTTTCAGACAGCCTGAAAAGTTTTGATTGCAAAAAGAAAGAATAATATTATGTCCACAGAACCAACTAACGCACTAGACAATGCACAAGGCGTGAAACACAAAGGCGCAAGCAAAACGGCGCGTATTCCGATTAAAGTCGTACCGCTTGAAGAAAAATTGAAAAAACCTGAATGGATTCGCGCCAAAATCCCAACAGGAAAAAAATTCTTTGAAATCAAAAATATTTTGCGTGAACAAAAAATGCACACCGTTTGCGAAGAAGCATCTTGCCCGAATATTGGCGAGTGTTTCAGTCATGGCACGGCAACATTTATGATTATGGGCGATATTTGTACGCGCCGTTGTCCGTTTTGCGATGTGGGACACGGTCGTCCGAACGCGCTTAACCCCGAAGAGCCGAAAAATTTGGCGGAATCGGTTGCTGCGATGAAATTGAAATACGTTGTGATTACATCGGTAGATAGAGACGATTTACGCGACGGCGGCGCACAACATTTTGCCGATTGCATTAACGCGATTCGCGAAAGCAGCCCGAATACGAAAATTGAAATTTTAGTGCCTGATTTCCGTGGACGTTTGGATATTGCGTTGGACATTTTGGCGAAAAATCCGCCTGATGTGATGAACCACAATTTAGAAACGCACCCACGCCTTTACAAACAAGCTCGCCCTGGGGCGGATTACAAGCACTCACTGGAATTGTTGCGCCGTTTCCGTGAAATGATGCCGCATATTCCGACTAAATCGGGGATTATGGTTGGTTTGGGCGAAACGGACGATGAAGTGCGCGAAATCATGCGCGATATGCGTGAACATGGCATTGAAATGATTACAGTGGGGCAATATTTGCAACCGTCTGATGGGCATTTGCCTGTGTTGCGCTATGTTACGCCTGATATGTTTAAGCAATTTGAAAAAGAAGCGTATGAAATGGGCTTTACCAATGCGGCGATTGGCGCGATGGTTCGCAGTTCGTATCATGCTGATATGCAAGCGAAAGATGTAATTGAAAACCAACCGTCTGGCGGTTGCGGTCATCATTAAACGCACAACAAAAAGCAGCCTGCACTTTGCAAATATAAAGTGCAGGCTGCTTTTGTTTATCTAAACCCTTGCTTTTTCAAAAAATCTGCCATTTCTTCGGCAAAATAGCGATAGCCTTTGCCATTGCCATGCACCGCGTCCGACTTCATATCTTTATCGCCCAACACGTCTGCCCACGCACCTTTGAGCAACGGCACATCAAATTTCTTCGCCAAATCGTCATACAAAGGATGTTCGGATACGCTGCCCAGCAATGCGCCAGCCGTAAAATACGGAATCGCCACCAGCACCACAGGAATCTTGGCAGCCTGCACTGTTTCTATAATTCGACTGATGTTGGCAATGGTTTCGCTTTCCGATTTCTTTTGCAAAAAGTCGTTGCCACCAATGCTCACCAGCACCAATTTCGGGTTTTGTTGCAACAACTCGGGCAATCGTTCCAATGCCTGCGCGCTGGTATTGCCCGACACGCCGCCGTTGATGATTTTCCAGCCTGTGATTTGCGCCAACTGCGTGGGGTAATCTTCGCCCTTGCCTGCGCCATAACCTGCCGTAAGCGAGTCGCCCAATGCCAACACCGTGCTGCCCGATGCAATGCGCGTACCTGCTTTTTTGCCTCCGCAAGCCGTTGCTGCCAACAAAACCGCAGTCGTCAGCAAAAAATGGCGGCGATTGAATGGTTTGGTCATCATTATGCTGATTCCTTACGCAGTTTCGGCTTGATATTGCTCGGCAGTGAGCAAGGTAGCGATATCGCTGGCTTGGTTGGGTTGCACCACAAAAAACCAGCCTGCATCGTAGGGCGATTCGTTTGCCACTTCGGGATTGGCGATTAAATCTTCGTTAATAGCAACCACTTTGCCTGCCACAGGCGCGTACACATCGGACGCGGATTTAACCGATTCCACCGAAGCAGCCTGCACATTTGCCGCCAATTCTGTACCGACATCGGGCAATTCTACAAACACAATATCGCCCAGCGTTTCTTGCGCGAAATCGGTAATGCCCACCGTTGCCGTGCCATCTTCGTTTTGGCGAATCCATTGGTGTTGCGCGGTGTAATACAAATGATTGGGGATTTGAGCCATTTTTTTATCCTATTTATTTAAATCATGAATACAAAATCATCACATAACAATGACTGGTCCATATCCGCAGACGGCGTATTGCGCGACAAACCAACCGCTTTGGCTGGCACGCCCACCACCGTGGTTTGCGGTTCAACATCGCGTACCACCACGCTGCCTGCGCCAATTTTGGCACGGTCGCCAATGTAGATATTGCCCAGCACCGATGCGTTTGCGCCAATCATCACGCCGTTGCCGATTTTGGGGTGTCGGTCGCCGCTTTCTTTGCCCGAACCGCCCAGCGTTACGCCATGCAGCAACGAAATGTCATCGCCCAGCACCGCCGTTTCGCCAATCACAATGCCTGTGCCGTGGTCAAACATTATGCCGCAGCCAAACTTCGCGCCTGGGTGAATGTCCACGCCAAACACTTCCGATGCGCGATTTTGCAGAAAATACGCCAGCGTTTTGCGTCCGTCTTGCCACAGCGCGTGGTTAATGCGGTGCGTTTGAATCGCGTGAAAGCCTTTAAAATACAGCAACGGCAGCGAATAGGCATCGCAAGCAGGGTCGCGGTCATAACACGCAGCGATGTCGCGCTCAACAGCTTGGGCGATATGGGGATTGCGTTCCAGCACGCGCAAAAAAGTTTCATACAAAGCGCGCGCGTCCATGGTGCTGCCCGACAATTTGCTGGACAAGTGAAATGCCAAAACTCGCGCCAAACTGTCGTGGCGCAACACGGTCAAATGCAAAAAGCTCGCCAACATGGGTTCTTCTCGCGCGGCGGATTCCACTTCGGTGCGAATGGTTTGCCACATATCAAACGAATGGGACATGGGTGTTCCTTTTTTATGTTATGGCATGATGAAAAGTGCAGGCTGCTATTTCAATCATACAAAGCAGCCTGCACCATTAGCAGCGCATTATGGCATCAACATACCGCCATTAACGTGCAGCGTTTGTCCTGTGATGTAACGCGCTTGGTCTGATGCCAAAAACAGCACCGCGTCTGCGATATCTTGTGCTTCGCCAAATTTACCGAGCGCGGTTTGCGCTTCAAACATTTTGCGCGTGTCTTCGGGCAGAGCACGAGTCATGTCGGTGTCAATAAAACCTGGGGCGACACAATTCACGGTAATGCCACGCGAACCCACTTCACGCGCCAATGATTTGCTAAACCCTTGCAGCGCAGCTTTGGCAGCGGCGTAGTTGGTTTGCCCTGCGTTGCCCATTGTGCCGACCACCGATGTAATCGTGATGATGCGACCTGCACGTTGTTTCATCATGCCGCGCATCACGGCTTTGCTGGCGCGATAAACGGATTTCAGGTTTACATTCATAATGTCGTCCCATTCATCGTCTTTCATACGCATCAATAAGTTATCGCGCGTGATGCCTGCGTTGTTGACCAAAATGTCCAATTTGCCAAATTCTTTTTCAATTTCGCTAATCAGGTTTTCAATGCCGTTTTCATCGGCGGCATTCAGGGCGCGACCTGTGCCGTTCCATTGCGCCAAACGCTCGGCAATGGCGGTTGCGCCATTTTCAGAAGTCGCCGTGCCGATAACGGTTGCGCCAGCTTGCGCCAATGTGTCGGCAATCGCTGCGCCAATGCCACGAGATGCGCCTGTTACCAGCGCGATTTTTCCTGTTAAATTTTGAGTTGTCATGTTGATTTTCCTTGTTGATTGAATGTGCAGGCTGCTTGTTTATGAAAATTTCACATAAACCAAAACGCCTTCGCCTATACTGATTGCCAGCCACAAAAATAGTTTGAGTTCCGCCCAAATATCATCGTAATACTGCCCACGCAATGCGCTGATAATATTGGGCGTAAACCAAAATTTGACACACGCGACAAAATCTTCCCAATCGCCAAAAAACAAATAAAACAGCATCATAGCCGTAATACAAGCTGCCAAAATAGAACAAGCGATGACCATGATTTTATCCCCAATGTGCAGGCTGCTTTTTACGAATGCGCTGCGATAAACTCTTCCACCGCCGCTTGTGAAGTCAAAGCCGTGCAAACCGCGTCTTTGTTGATGCGTTTTGCCAAACCTGCCAACACTTTTCCTGGCGAACATTCCGCCGATTGCGCGATGCCTTCGTTTACCAACAAATTCACCGTTTCTGTCCAACGAACTGGGCTGTACAACTGGCGCACCAAAGCGTCTTTGATTTGCGCGACATCGTTGTAGCTTGCCACGTCTGCATTGTGAATCACGCGGATTTGCGGTTGATTAAACGCCACATTTTGCAAATAGTCCGCCAATTTTTCCGCCGCAGGTTTCATCAATCGGCAATGCGACGGCACAGACACAGGCAACGGCAACGCGCGTTTCGCACCTGCTTCTTTGGCGGCTGACATGGCGCGTTCCACCGCCGCCGCGTTGCCTGCAATCACGATTTGACCGACTGAATTGTAATTCACGGCTTCGCACACTTCGCCTTGTTCCGCGTCCGCGCAAATTTGGCGCACCACGTCATCGTCCAAACCCAAAATCGCTGCCATTGCGCCCACGCCTTGCGGTACGGCAGATTGCATTAACTCGGCACGCACGCGCACCAATTTCACGGCATCGGCAAAGTGCAGGCTGCCTGCGGCAACCAAAGCCGAATATTCGCCCAAACTATGCCCTGCAACCACGCTCGGTGCTTTGCCACCTGCCGCCAAATAGGCACGATAAGTCGCCACACCAGCCGCTAGCATAAGCGGTTGCGTGTTTACGGTTTGCGCGATGATGTCGGCATTGTCGCCGTTCATCATCGCCCACAAATCTTCGTTTAACGCGGCAGACGCTTCGTCAAAGGTTTCGCGCACCACGTTTTCGCCGTCAAAGCCGTTCATCATATTCAAACTTTGCGAGCCTTGTCCTGCAAAAAAAAATGCAAAAGTCATGTTGTTGTCCTTATTCAACATAGAGTGAAAAATCAGTTGGCATCATAGCATATTCGGCGGCAAACAAGGCAGCCTGCGTTTGTTGCCATGCGCTATCGGTGGGCGCGTGAATGCTGATGTTTTGCTGCGAAATGGGGTCGGTAAAGTGCAGGCTGCTGGCGTGCAAAAGCAGCCTGCGGTTGCTACAAAATTGATTAACAGCTTGATTTTGATGCAAATCACCATGCGTGGTATCGCCCACAATCGGGTGAAAAATGTGTTTCATGTGGCGGCGGATTTGGTGTTTGCGCCCTGTTTTGGGCGTGATGTGCAGCAACGAATAACGCGATGTGGCATAACGCGCACTGCTGGCAAACGGGCATTCGCTGCGCTGCAAAGTTTGGTATTCGGTGCAAGCTGCTTGCGCGGTTTTGTCGCTTTGAGCGTGCATATCGGCGATTTTGTCTAGCTGTTCTTTGAGCGGATAATCAATGCAGCCTACATTTTCTGTCCAGCCACGCACGATTGCCAAATAGTGCTTGCGGATTTGTTTTTGCTCAAATTGTTGCGTGAACCAACGCGCTGCTTCGCTGTTCAACGCCCACAACATCGCGCCCGAAGTCGGCTTGTCCAAACGATGAACAGGATAAACCAACTGCCCAAGCTGGTCGCGCAGGGTTTGCATTAAAAACACGGTTTCTTGGCTGTCGAGCCGCGAGCGGTGTACCAACATACCTGCTGGTTTGTTCACGACAACATAGTGTTCGGTTTGGGTTAGGATTTCAATCATGGTGGATAGGGTAATCGGAGAGCAGATTCAAGCGTGGGTACGGCGGCGCAACGCCGTGTTCTGACCACATCTGAAAAATAAAAAGCAGCCTGCACTTTTTGTAAATACAATGTGCAGGCTGCTTTTTCTGTTCAAAACGGCTATTCAAATTCCCAGCTGCCTTGCCCTTGACTTAACAGTTTTTTGGCTTCGACAGCGCAAGGGTGTTCGGATTCGGCGGCAATGTACAAATAGTCGCCACCGTGAATCACATCGGCTTTCAAGCCATTTTCGCCATTCCAATACATGCGACCTAGCAAGTACGCCGCTAGCGGATAGCCCACATTCGCGGCTTCGGTTAAGCGGTCAATATTGCCTGCACGATAGGCGGCTTGTTGGATTTCGTCTTCTTCCAAATAGCCGTGTTCCGATGCTTCTTGATACAAGCGAATGGCTTTTTGTGGGTCGGTTTGCTCCACGCCCATGCCCAAGCGATAGCATTCTGCCAAATGGTATTTTGCCGAGTCGATGCGCGTCCAGTTTTGTTTAACCACTGCCGAAAAGCATTCAAACGCCTGCTTGAAATCGGGTTCGCTGCTGTGTTTGGACACATAATCGCTCATTAGACGATGGTTGTTGAAATGTCCATAGCGATAATAAATCCCCAAATCCAAAATCGCGCTGTTCAAGCCCATCGACGCGGCTTTGCTTAACAACATCAATGCCATGTCATCATCGGGTGCAACGCCAATGCCTTCAATATAGCATTTTGCCAAGCGATATGCGCCAAATGCGCTACCTGCTTCGGCTGCGTGACGGAAACATTCGGCGGCATAACGCATGTTTTGTACATTGGTGTCGCTGGCGGCATACATCATGCCAATTTCTACCCAAGATGGGGCATGCCCTTGTTGCGCGGCAGCACGGAAACATTTAGCAGCTCTGTCCATTTTTTCGGCATCGCGCTGCCACAAACCAATGGCAAACGTGGCGGCTGGATTGCCATTTTGTGCCATATTCACAACGGCATGACGGAAGATTTCATTGTTGATTTTATTGGGATATTCGTATTCTTCGCTAACTTGGCGCACACGAATTTCGCCTTTTTTACGCAACCATTCGCGCACATATTGTCCATCGCGAAACAGCGGACTTAAATTGCTGTAAACCAAAGATTGGTCGAGCATAATCGCGGTTTTGAAATAGGTTTTTTGGCTACCATCAGGTTCGGTATGCACAAAAGTTTCGTATGCGGGTTGTTCGTCCAAGTCGGCATTGGCAGCCACCAGCACCACACCCAATGGGCTACCGTCTTCGTAATACATAGGTTGCCACACCTTTGCTACTTCTGCACTCACAACGCGCCCATCGTGTTCGCGCAAACGCAAAACGATGTCGCCACGTTGTACCAATGTATCATCGGTATAGACAAGTGGCTGAGTAGAAGAGGAAAAAATATTGGCGTATTGCATAATTCTAGTCTTTTCTATATTTACAGACATAAGTGCCGATATTATACGACTTTGTGTCCTTTTCAAGCAATAAATCAGCCAAGCGACTGACTATCTAAAAGCAGCCTGCACTGTGTTCGTACACAATTTTTGCCAGCGCGTCCAAAAAATCGGGATTGTCGTTCAAACACGGAATGTAGTGAAATTGCGTGCCACCTGCTGCGTGGAATTGTTCGCGTCCTGCAATGGCGATTTCTTCCATTGTTTCCAAGCAATCGGACACAAAAGCGGGGCAAATCACGTCTAGTTTTTCTACGCCGTGTTTTTTGGGCAACTCGGTAAACAGGTCTTGCGTGGACGGTGCAACCCATTTGGCTTTACCAAATTGGCTTTGGAACGAGACGATGTAATCTTGTTCGCGCAAACCCAACTGTTCGGCAACCAAACGGGCGGTTTCTTTGCATTCGTATGGGTAGGGGTCGCCCAAATCGTGTTGGCGTTGCGGAATGCCGTGAAAGCTGAACATGAGTTTGTCGCCTGCACCATGTTCGGCACGGTAGCGGCGAATTTGGTTGGCAAGGGCTTTAATGTATTCGGGGTGGCGATAAAATCGCGAAATGCTACACACCGACATTTGATTGCGTTGTTGCAGCAATTCTTGCCACACTTTGTCCAATGCTGCGCCTGTGCTGCTGCCTGCGTATTGCGGATACAATGGCAACACAATCAATCGCCCTACACCTTTACTTTTGAGCGCGGCAATGCTTTCGGCAACGCTGGGCTTGCCATAAGTCATGGCAAAATCCACATGAACATAAGGCGGCAAGCGGTGGCGCAGACCTTCGGCTTGGCGTTGGGTAAACACCATCAGCGGCGAGCCTTCTTTTAGCCAGATTTTTTGATAGGCGTGCGCGCTTTTTTTGGCACGAAACGGCAAAATCAAGCCACGCAAAATCGGTTGCCACAACCATTTGGGCAATTCTACGACACGGTGGTCAGACAAAAATTGACGCAAATAAGGGCGAATGGCTTGGGGTGTAGGTGCGCTAGGCGTTCCCAAGTTAATCAGTAAAACGCCTATTTTTTCTTGTTCGCCAAATGGGACTGGGTATTCGGTTTGAAAAGTCATCTCAAAGTATCCATAAAAAAGGAAAAGCAGCCTGCACGTTTAATCAACAAAAAATGTGCAGGCTGCTTTTGAAGATTAGACAACCACGTCAGGTAAAGTCATCTCCAACACCGTTTGCGTTTGTGCAGCACGGAAATCGGCTAATTTTTGTGCCAACTCCGCATCTTGATTTGCCAGCAGCGACACGGCAAATAAAGCGGCATTGGCTGCACCTGCTTCGCCAATCGCAAAAGTGGCAACAGGCACGCCTTTGGGCATTTGCACGATAGACAGCAGCGAATCTTCGCCACGCAAATATTTGCTCGGTACAGGCACGCCCAACACGGGCAAGGTGGTTTGCGATGCCACCATTCCAGGTAAGTGCGCTGCACCGCCCGCCCCTGCGATAATCGCTTGCAAACCGCGACTTTGAGCGGATTTGGCGTATTCAAACATCAAATCGGGCGTGCGATGTGCGGACACAACTTTGGCTTCGTATGCCACGCCAAATTGTTCCAAAATTTTGGCAGCGTTTTCCATCACATTCCAATCGCTGTTGCTGCCCATGATGATACCAACTTTAACCATTGCGCGTGTTCCTTGTTGGATTTATTTAAAGAAATCACCAAAACCAGGTGGCAAACCTTGTGTGAATTGCGACATACGCGCCGATGTGGTTTGCTCGGCTTTTTCGTGGGCATCGGCAATGGCTGCCAAGATTAAATCTTCCAGCATTTCTTTGTCGTCTGCGGCTTCGCTAATCAAATCGGGGCTAATGTCCAAGCTGGTAATCACGTGGCTGCACGTTGAGCGCACTTTAACCAATCCATTGCCTGCTTGACCTTCTACTTCGGTTTGTGCCAACTCGGCTTGGGCTTTTTTCATATTGTCTTGCATTTTTTGGGCTTGTTGCATTAAGCCGCCCAGTCCTGCTTTTCCGAACATTTTGGGTTTCCTTGTTAATGTAAATTTCAGTTTAATTTAATTTAATTTAAAAAGCAGCCTGCATTTTATTTTCGGCGTGCAGGCTGCTTGCCGTGATTTTCAAGCGCGAAAGTATAACACTCTATGCTTTAACTCAACACATAATCTTGCACCGCTAACGCGGGGGGAATGGGTTGGTTAAGCGTTGTCAAGATTTCGCGCTCAATCATGCGTGTCATAAAATCCAGCGGTAAATCATTGGCTTGCTTACCAAATGGCTCTTCCAGTTGTGCACTCAATGCGTCCAATCCCAAAAACAAATACACCAACCACGCCACCAATACAGGCGACCAAATTCCCAGCGTGCTGTGTAAACCAAATGGCAACATCACGCAAAAGCTATAAATGGTGCGGTGCAGCATCACGGAATACGAAAACGGCAAAGGCGTGCTGGCGATGCGTTCGCAGTTGGATTGCACGCTACCGAGTTTTTCCAAATGCGCGGTTAGTGCGGCATAGACAATATCGCTCAAATGCCCATCGCGCAGATTGTAGATTAACTGCTGCTGCATATTTTCAAGCACCAGTTGCGGCGGATTGATGTGTTCACCCAGCGATTGAATGCGTTTGTATCGCGCATTGAGTTTGTCGTATTGCAGAAACAAATCGGGATTGGCGGCTTGATAGCGCAATCGGTCACGCAGTAATTTGGTAAACAAAATGCTTTGTTGCAAAAACAATTCGCGTTCGTCATCGGGCAAAATGTGGCTATCGCGTACTAAATGACGTTGAGTGGCGATGAGTATGCCCCATTGTTTGCGCCCTTCCCACCAGCGTTCGTAGCAAGCGTTGTTGCGAAAACCCAAGAAAATGGACAGCACAATGCCAAAAATACTGAACCCCAGCACAGGCGGTTCGGGCAACACAAACCACGCGCGTTCTGCCGCTTGCTCCAACACCAGCGAAATGCTGCTCAACACAATAATGGACGGCAAAATAGTCGGCAAAATCGTGCCACGCCACGCCAGCAGTAGGGTTAAGCCATTGCGTTTATCGCGTACAATCATGAGCTTACACCAATTCTATTTCTAAATTATCAATCAAGCGCGTACTGCCTAAACGTGCTGCTGCCAACACCACCAGTTTTTTATCGCCCAAACGCGCAACGTGCAGGCTGCTTGCTTCGCGGATTTCTACATAATCCACTTGCCAACCATACGAAATCAATACATCTTTGGCAGCGTTTTCCAATTCGCTATATGCTTGATTGCCTGCGCGAATTTCATCGGCAATCCATGTTAATTGTTGATACAAACGCGGTGCTTCGACGCGTTCGTCTGCGCTCAAATATTGGTTGCGGCTGGACAGAGCCAAGCCATCATCAGCGCGTCCCGTGTCCACAGGCACAATGCGAATCGGCATATTTAAATCGGCAACCATGCCTTGAATAATCGCCAACTGCTGATAGTCTTTTTTGCCAAAACAGGCGACGTCTGCCTGCACAATGTTGAACAATTTGGTTACAACCGTTGCCACGCCACGAAAGTGATTGGGACGAAATGCACCACACAATTCGTTTTGCAAATGTGGCGGTTCAACTTGGTATTGCTGGCTGACGTTGGGATACAGTTCGCGTTCATCGGGCGCAAACAACACCGTCACGCCTGCATCGCGCAATTTAGCGGCATCTTGCTCCAACGTGCGCGGATATTTATCAAAATCTTCGCCTTGACCAAATTGCAGGCGATTAACAAAAATGCTCACGACAACGTGTTCGGCTTCTTGTTTGGCGCGTTGCACCAGCGATAAATGTCCTTCGTGCAGGTTGCCCATGGTTGGCACAAATGCCACGCTGCCTACGGTTTTGCACCATTGACGCAGGGCTTCAATGCTGTGAATGATTTGCATGATGTTGGCTTTCTGTTGTAGAGCGGGGTCTTGACCCCGACAGTTATGTATATTATTCGGATTGTGTCAGGATCGAGACCCCAACCTACGTTTTAACGCAAAGTGCAGGCTGCTTTTTCAATATTTAAAAGCAGCCTGCACTTTATTTCAGATTACTCGTCTGCTATTTTTTGCGAACCTTGTTCGGTTGGTACTTGGGCGCGTAAACCGTCAATATAGGCTTCGGCAAGTGCACTACCGCGAACTTGGGCGATTTCTGCTTTAATGGCATTCAAAATTTTCGGGTCGTTCAACGTGGCAATACTCTTCACCTCCACCAACTCCACCATGCCACCGCGCTCTACCACCGCAAAAGCAGGTTTGCCATTTTTCGGTTGCGCGGCAATAAATTGAGCATAATCTTGCGGCAAAATTAACGCCTGCACTTGCATCGGCACAACTTTTTGCTCTGGCATCCACGCCAAAGTTGGCGTTTCGCCCTTACGCAAGGCTTCAACTGCTTTTTGCGCCGCTTCACGCGCTAAACGCACACTTTCCGAACGCACCCAATCTGCCTGCACACGTTCACGCACATTTGCCAACGGTTCTGTGCCTGCTGCACGGGTTTCAGTCGGGCGAACAAACCACGTTGCGCCGTCTGCCGAAATTGCATCAGACGTTTGTTTTTTGCTGAATATTTCATCGCTCAACGCCGCATCTACCACCGCGGTTGGCACTTTCAATTCCGCTGCATTAGCGCGAGTCAGCCATTCGCCTTGTTTTTGCACTGTCAAACCAAATTTGCTGGCGGCGGCTGCCAAATCGTTGTTGCTGGCAAACACAGCTTCGCTCAATTCATCGCGCATTTTGTTGTAGGCTTGTTGCGCTTTTTTCTCTTGCAACTCGCGGCGCACACGTTCGGTCAAAGCCGCTACATCGATCGCTTGAATATCGGTTACGCGCACAATGTGGTAGCCAAAATCGGTTTCCACCACACCGCTCACTTCGCCTTCGCCCAGTTTAAATGCCGCTTCTTCCAACGCAGGGGCTGGCAATGAACCGTCTTTGGCAAAATTACCCAACTCGCCGCCCGATTGCGCCGAGCCTGCATCTTGCGAATATTGTTTGGCTAAATCAGCAAATTTTTCAGGCGCGGCTTGCGCTTCTTTTGCCACTTGTTCGGCTTGCGCTTTGGCTTTACTGCGCGTGGCTTCGTCTGCCGATTTGGGTGCTTCAATCAAAATATGTGCGATTTTACGTGTTGGTTTGGCATTGGCTTGCGCGTCTTTCAAAGCAGCCTGCACTTCGGCATCGCTCACGGTTTGTTTGTCCAACAAATCTTTGGGCGACAACACAATATAATCGTATTTCACGCCCTGCTGCAAAGCATAAGTTTGCTTGTTGGCATCGTAGAATTTTTGCAGACTTGCGTCATCGATTTTCACGTCTTTTGCGTAATTTTCGGGATTGAAGACGCTGGTACGAATGGTGCGTTCAGCAAATCGCGCGTTCACAAACTGCATGGCTTGCTCATCGCTAACCGTGCCTTGATTGAGCGTGTTGAGCAGCACAGTCAAAGTCAAACGCTCGCGTTCTTGCGCCATAAATTGCTCTTCGCTCAAATGCGTTTGCTGCAAAAAGGCTTGGAATTTAGCTGGGTCAAACTTGCCATTAGCATCGTGAAATTCGGGCGTATCCACCACCGCTTGTTTGATTTGCGCATCGGAAACCACAATGCCCAAGCGTTTTGCACCTTCTTGCAAATAGGCACGATTCAATAAAATTTGGAACACTTGATTGCGGTCGGCAACGCCACCCGATTGCTCGCTATTGCGAATGGCAATCTCCAAGGCATCGCGCGTAATATATTGGTCGCCCACACGGACAATGTAGTTTTTGTCGGTTGAAATATCAAAATTAGCCAAGCCAAATCCAATAAACGAAATACCAATCGCGCCCAACAATAATTGCGCTGGCATGCGGTATTTTTCAATAATATGAAACATAAAGTGATTCTCAAAAAGTAATGTGATTTTATAGTGGTTTAAATTTAGATTAGGACAAGGCGACAACGACCGCCGTGTACAGCTAGTACATAAGGGAGTTGGCAACGCCGTACTAATCTAAATTTAAATCACTATAATGACTTCGCGCGAAAAGCAGCCTGCATATTGTTAGGCGCGAAAAATGGGCGGATTATAGCAGAAAACGAATGTGCAGGCTGCTTTTAGAATAGCTCCAAAGCAGCCTGCACATTTTCCGCTACACGATTCTACATCGCCCCATAATTTGGGCCACCGCCGCCTTCTGGGCAATTCCATTGAATATTCTGCGTTGGGTCTTTGATGTCGCACGTTTTACAATGAATGCAGTTTGCGGCGTTGATTTGCAAACGCGGTTCTGCGCCCTGCTCTTGCACGATTTCGTACACGCCTGCTGGGCAATAGCGCGTTTCAGGGCTGGCGTATTGCTGCCAATTGACTGCAATCGCGTCATCTGGGCGCAACAGTTGCAAATGTGCAGGCTGGTTTTCTTCGTGCGACACATTTGCCAAAAACACGCTGCTCAATCGGTCAAACGTCAATTTGCCGTCTGGTTTGGGGTAATCAATCGGTGTGCAATTTGCCGCCAGTTGCAGGCTGCTTGCATCGCTGCCGTGGTGCTTCAACGTCCAAGGCGTTCTGCCTTTGAACACATATTGTTCCAACGCAGTGTATGCCATCGCAGGCAACAAGCCCCATTTGAACGCAGGACGAATGTTTCTCGCGGCGCGCAATTCTTGGTATAACCAACTGTTTTCAAACAAACCTTGATAACGCGCTGCGGTTTTGCCGTGTGCAGGCTGCTCTTGTTCGCTGTTTTCCAGCAATGGGAAAATCGCTTCGGCTGCCAACATTGCCGATTTCATTGCCGTGTGGCTACCTTTAATGCGTGGCACGTTCAAAAAGCCAGCCGCATCGCCCACCAACGCGCCACCAGCAAAACTCAATTTTGGCAAACTTTGCAAACCGCCCTCCACCAAAGCGCGTGCGCCATAAGCGATTCGGCGACCACCTTCCAACATGGCGCGAACTTTGGGGTGCAATTTCAAGCGTTGCAACTCTTCAAATGGCGACAAATACGGATTTTGATAATCCAGCCCCACCACCAAACCCAGCGCGATTTGATTGTTGTCCAAATGATAAATAAACGAACCGCCATAAGTTTGGCTATCCAACGGATAACCCATAGTATGAATCACCGTGCCTGCGCGACATTGTTCGGCTGGCACTTCCCAAATTTCCTTGATGCCCAAGCCATACGTTTGCGCTTGGCAATGTTTATCTAATTGAAATTGCTTGATGATTTGTTTGCTCAACGAGCCACGCGCCCCTTCGGCAAAAATTGTTTGTTGCGCGTGCAATTCCATGCCAAGCTGAAACGAATCGGTTGGCTCGCCATCTTTGCCCACGCCCATATTGCCCGTTGCCACACCTTTTACCGCGCCATTTTCGTGATACAACACTTCGGCAGCGGCAAAACCTGCGTAAATTTCCACGCCCAACTGCTCGGCTTGTTCCGCCAACCATTTGCACAACAAACCCAAGCTAATAATATAGTTGCCATGATTTTGAAAACTGGGCGGCACAATCGGCATTTGCCACGATTTGTCTTGCGTTAAAAACCAGATTTCATCGTGTTCCACCGAGCGTTGCAGCGGTGCGCCCAATTCTTGCCAGTTGGGGAACAGTTCGCTCAATGCACGTGGGTCAATCACCGCGCCTGATAAAGTGTGCGCGCCCACTTCGCTGCCTTTTTCCAACACGCACACGCTGATTTCATGCTCTTGTTTGGCGGCAAGTTGTTTCAAGCGAATGGCTGCCGACAAGCCTGCCACACCTGCGCCCACAATCACGACATCGTATGCCATGCTGTCACGTTCTAGTTCTTGGGTCATTTGTGTATTCCTTTTTTGTTTTTTATAGTGGTTTAAATTTAGATTAGGACAAGGCGACAACGACCGCCGTGTACGCGTAGTACATAAGGGAGTTGGCAACGCCGTACTAATCTAAATTTAAATCACTATATTTTGTTGATTAAATGTGCAGGCTGCTTGTTCTGTATGCACTCATGCCTACAACAAAGCAGCCTGCACTTTTCATATTTTTTATCTTATTGATTTAAATCGGCTTAAATCGCGCCAAATACACCACGCACGCCACCACAAACATCGCCGCGCCATACGCAATCCACGCTTTTGTTGTACGCGCTGGGCTACGAATCGCAAAAATACCGCACACCATATACGTTACCACCAAGCACAATTTCACGCCCAGCCATTTACTTGCGCCAAACGGAGCCCACTTCGCAATCACCATCATCATCATGCCTGTAAACAGCAAAATACTGTCGTTAATGTGCGGCACAATGCGCCACAGCAAATGCAATGGTTTTTGTGGCTGCATAAATTTCAGCCAAAATTTAATATTGAACAAAATAATGCTCAACGTAATCAAAAAAACGTGCGTATGTTTAATGGGAATATACAAACTTTCCATATTATTCAATCCTTTACTTTTAAACCAATTTTTCTATCGCCAACAATATGGGCGGACAATTTTGCTTATTGATAAATTCGTAGCGCAAAACGCGGAAGCGATTGTGTGGCAGGCTGCTGGCATAGTCAAGCAACGCCTGCATTTCGGGTTTGCCAGCCGCATGACCGCTATACAACACCGCGCACACTATGCCCTGCGCTTGCAATGCGTCCAAAGCAGCCTGCACCGCGGCAACGCTGGTTTGCGCTTGCGTGGTAATGCTTTTGTCGCCACGTGGCAAGTAGCCAAAATTAAACACCGCTGCCGACAAGGGCTGCGAGATATATTGCGCCGCGTGTTGATGTCCGTCCTGAATCAGCTGCACGCGGTCAGTCAAACCCAGTTGTAACAGGCGATTTTGTGTGGCTTCAATCGCCGCTCTTTGAATGTCAAACGCCACTACCCTGCCCGATTCGCCCACGCATTGCGCCAAAAATGCCGTGTCATACCCATTGCCAGCCGTGCCGTCCATGACCGTATCGCCCACGCGAATGTGTTGGCGCAACAACTCGTGCGTAAACGGCAAAATATCCAACAACGCCATGCTGCTTACTCGCTGTCCAATGCTGCCACTGCGCTTTTGAGCCGTTGCAGCGTGATGTGGCGAAAATCGCCCAGCGCGTTAAATATCGCGTCCTCGCTCAAAATGCTGTATTCGCCAGCCGTTTGCGTATCAAACACCGCGCCTTGTTGCTCGGCTTCCATCAACGCCATATAGCTGCCATCGGTGTAAAACGCTTCCAGTTGCGCCACCAAGTTGGCAGCTCGTTTATAACGCGCCAAATCGGCTTGCAACTGCGGCAAAAGCTGCGTCCATTCGCGGTATAATGCCTGCACGCGGTTGATTTCATCTTGTTGATTTTTCATCATAAACCCAATTCATTCAAGAAACGAATATCGTCCGCCCAACCCGATTTCACTTTCACCCAAACTTTCAAAAACACTTTGCAATCAAATAGTTTTTCCATATCCAAACGCGCTTCGGTGGACATTTTTTTCAGTTTTTCGCCACCTTTGCCGATGACAATCGGTTTTTGGTTTTCCTTGTCCACCAAAACCGCGATATAAATGTGATACATACCGTTTTCTTCTTTAAATTGCTCCACTTCCACATTCATCGCGTACGGCAATTCTTCGCCCAAATAGCGGAACAATTTTTCGCGCACAATTTCCATCGCCAAGAAACGGCTGGATTTATCCGTAACCATGTCTTCGGGGTACATCGGCACACTTTCAGGCAGGAACGGTTTCAGCGTTTCCAACAAATTCGCAATGCGTAAACCGTGTTTTGCGCTCACGACTTCCACCGCCGCAAATTCGTATTCTGCGCGAACTTGCTCAATAAACGCATTGAGCGCGAGTTTGTCTTTCGCCTTATCTTTATCAATTTTGTTTACCACCAACACAACAGGCGTATTTTTCGGCAACTGTTTCAACACCGTGCGGTCAGCTTCCGTGAATCGCATCGCTTCCAATACAAACGCAATCGCATCAACGCCACTCATCGCTTCGGTTACATTCAAATTCAAGCGGTCATTCAAAGCGTTACGATGGTCGGTTTGAAAGCCTGGGGTATCCACAAACACAAATTGCGCCGTATCATCCGTGTAAATCCCCGTTACTTTATGGCGCGTGGTTTGCGCTTTTTTGCTGGTAATGCTGATTTTCTGCCCAATTAAATGGTTCATCAGCGTGGATTTGCCCACATTCGGACGACCCACAATCGCAATAAATCCGCAGCGATAATTTTGCGCAGCGGCTTGTTCTTTGGCTAAAAATTCTTCTACGTTCATAATATTTACTTTCTGTTTTATTTGGATTGATTGAAATGGCTCGCCCATTTAGGCAATCCCCATGCGAATACACACCCATGCCACCCCACGCAATCCAAACCGACACAAACAAATCAATCGGATAATGCATACCCAATCGCACGCGGCTATACAACGTTGCCACCGCCCAAATCAACAAAGCAGCCTGCACACCACATCAAATGAAAATACAGGCTGCTTTTCATCGCACCATTCAAATACGGCGCAGGATTAACCGCTTTGCCATTAAGTCGCACTTCAAAATGCAGCGCACTTCGTCCATCGGCACGAGCGGTATTGCCAACCGTTGCCACAGGCTGACCGCGCTTCACTCGCGCATTTTTGCCCACCAACAAAGTTTGATTGTGCGCGTATGCCGTAATCAGTTGATTGCTATGCTGAATCAACATCAATTTGCCATAGCCGCGCAAGCCTTCGCCAGCATAAATAACCATGCCGTCCGCCGCCGCCAACACGTTTGACCCTTGCGGTGCGGCAATTTGAATACTGCGCGTGCTATCGGAATACGACTGAATAATCGTACCGTCCGCCACAGGCATCAGCAGAGAAGTCGCGCTTGCAGGCTGCTTGCTGCTGGTGCTGCTGCGAGCGGTGCTTTTTTGTACGCGCAACATTTGTCCTGCGCGAATATGGTCGCCATTCAGTTGATTCCACGATTTGAGATTGGCAACCGACACGCCATATCTTTGCCCGATGCGATACAAATTATCGCCCGCTTTCACGCAATAAAAGCCCATGCTGGGCGAATTGCACGAACCGCTTGCCGTGTTATTGGACACGCCCGAACACGCCGACAGCAGCAGGCTAATCGCCAATACATAAATCATTGAAAAATTAGGTAAACGCATTACGCATACTCCTTAAAAAGCAGCCTGCACTTGGCTCGGCTGGATATTTACGGTTTTTTACGCCTTGTTTCGCAGACATTATCTTGTTTTCACACAAACTTGGCTTTATCTTTGCGACTTGGCACCGACTGTAAAACAAAGGACAACACCATGCAATTTATCGGCATTTTTTTCTTGATTTCCATTGCGCTGGAAATTTTATCTATTATTCTGGTTAGCAAAATGATTGGCGGATTAGCCGCTTTTGCTTTGATTATTTTGAGCTTTTTTGTTGGCTCGTTTCTGATTCGCCGCAATGCAGGCATCAGCAAAGTGCTTATGGCGGGCGAATTGCTGCGAAACAAAGGGCAAATTTCATGGTATCAAATGCTGCTGCCGATTCGCATTCCCATGGCGGGTTTTTTGCTGATGATTCCGGGTTTCTTGTCTAGCATTGTTGCGCTGTTGTTGCTGATTCCGTTTAAGGGCAAACCGATTGCCAGCACGCAAAATCAAGCCCATTTTGAGCAACATTTTGCCTACGGACAGCGCAGTCAATCCAGCAAACCGCATGACGATGACATTATTGACGGCGATTTTGTGGTGCAGCCCAAATCCAACGATAACACACCAGCCAAGTTAGAAAATCGCTCGTAAACCATTTAAAAAGCAGCCTGCACCCTATTTTTAAAAAGTGCAGGCTGCTTTTATGGTTTAAATATCAATATTTTGAGCAATCAGCGCATTCGCTTCAATAAAGTTACGGCGCGGCTCAACTTCATCGCCCATCAACGTAACAAACGTTTCATCAGCCGCAATCGCATCTTCAATTCGCACTTTCAACAAACGGCGCACTTCAGGATTCATCGTTGTTTCCCAAAGCTGTTCAGGGTTCATCTCGCCTAAACCTTTATAGCGTTGAATCATCATGCCTTTTTGCGCGTTTTGCAACAAAATATCCAACGCTTGCTCAAATGAAGTAACGTGTTGCGCTTCGCCTTCACCCTTGAACAAATCCGCGCCGCTTGCATCAATCAAATCACGTTGCTGTTGCGCCGTTTTCAGCAAAATTTGATAAGCCTTGCTGTCCACAAATTTTTGGTCAAGATACGAAATCGCCATATTGCCGTGTAATTGGCGTGTGATTTTGATGAAATGACCGCCTTCGTTGCCGACAACGTGTTCCAGCGCAATTTCCTGTTTTTCCAAAACCACATTCAACGCGCTAATGGCTGCCTGAACGCTGTTTTCCGTTGTAAAATCAATCGGTTCAATATCAATCAAAGCGCGTAACACCGCCGAATCAATTACACGACTTTCTTCCGCAATCGTATTTTTTGCGCGTAAAAATTGTTTCGCCACACGCAACAATTCCGCGCCTTCCAACACACGGCTGCCTGAAACAATTTTCGCCTTATCTACCGCCAAGCCCAGCAAAAATTCATCTTTTTCCTGCTCATCTTTCAGGTAGCGTTCCTGCTTGCCATGTTTTGCCTTGTAAAGCGGCGGTTGCGCGATGTAAACATAGCCACGCTCAATCAATTCAGGCATTTGGCGATAGAAGAACGTCAGCAACAGCGTGCGAATATGTGCGCCGTCCACGTCCGCATCGGTCATGATGATGATGCGATGATAGCGCAATTTTTCCAGATTAAATTCTTCCTTACCAATGCTCGTACCCAACGCAGTAATCAGCGTCGCCACTTCCTGACTCGCCAACATACGCTCAAAACGCGCACGTTCCACATTCAAAATTTTACCTTTCAACGGCAAAATCGCTTGGAATTTACGGTCGCGCCCTTGTTTCGCCGAACCGCCTGCGGAATCGCCCTCCACAAGATAAAGTTCTGATAACGCAGGGTCTTTTTCTTGGCAATCTGCTAATTTGCCAGGTAAGCCCAAGCCGTCCATTACACCCTTACGGCGCGTCATTTCACGCGCTTTTCGTGCCGCTTCACGCGCACGCGCTGCTTCCACGATTTTGCCGCAAATGATTTTCGCATCATTCGGATTTTCTTCCAAAAACTCAAACAAGGCTTGCGATAACACTTCATTCACAACAGGCGCGATTTCGCTAGACACCAATTTATCTTTGGTTTGCGAACTGAATTTCGGGTCAGGTAATTTCACGGATAACACGCAAGTCAAACCCTCGCGCATATCATCGCCCGATGTGTCAATTTTCGCCTTTTTCGCGATTTCATTTTTATCAATATAATTGTTGATTGTGCGCGTCATCACTTGGCGCAACGCCGTCAAATGCGTACCGCCGTCGCGTTGCGGAATGTTGTTGGTAAAACATTGCACCGATTCTTGGTAACTTTCGTTCCATTGCATCGCGCATTCCACAGTCATGCCGTCTTTTTCGCCAATCGCGTAAAACACTTTGTCATGTAACGGTTTTTTGCTGCCAGTCGTGTATTGCACAAAACCGACTACACCGCCGCTTTCGGCAAAATTTTCGTGTTTGCCGTCGCGTTTATCAAACAATTCAATTTTGACACCATTGTTTAAAAATGATAATTCGCGGATACGTTTGGCGAGCGTTTCAAATTTGTATTGCACCAAACCAAACGTTTCTTCGCTAGCTAAAAATTGAACGCGCGTGCCGTGTTTGTTCGGGTCGCAATCGCCCACGACTTTGAGCGGCTCTACTGTTTCGCCGCGATGAAATTCCACAAAATGCTCTTTGCCGTCGCGCCAAATCGTCAATTTCAGCCAATCCGACAGCGCATTCACCACAGACACGCCCACGCCGTGCAAACCGCCCGACACTTTGTAGCTGTTGTTATCAAATTTACCGCCTGCGTGCAAAATCGTCATAATCACTTCGGCAGCAGAACGCCCTTCTTTGGGGTGAATGCCTGTGGGAATGCCGCGCCCGTTGTCTTCAATCGTAATGGATTCATCGGCGTTAATGGCTACGGTGATGTTGTCGCAATGCCCTGCGAGTGCTTCGTCAATGGCGTTGTCCAGCACTTCAAACACCATGTGGTGCAAGCCCGAGCCGTCTTGCGTGTCGCCGATGTACATACCTGGGCGTTTGCGGACGGCTTCCAAGCCTTCTAATACTTGAATGCTGTCTGCGCCGTATTCTTGTTGGGGGGTTTGTTGAGATTGAGCTTGTTCGGTCATGTTGATGTCTTGTAACAGAAATTTAAATTGAAAATGTGCAGGCTGCTTTGAATCCTATCATGCACAAAATTCTGCCATTATACCCGATTTTGCCTATTTATTGCCTGCTGATTACCGACAAATTGCGTATAATGCGCCTTTCTTTTGCGCTCAAAAAACACCACTATGAAATGGCTTTCTCGTTTTTCCACCATTGCCAAAACGGTTTACCACTATGGCTTAACCGACATGATTTTGCCGCACGTTCGCGCCACTTGGTTACGCCAATTATTGTGCAGGCTGCCTGCGTCCAAACGCTTTGCCAGCGAGCCCTTGCCTGTGCGATTGCGTTTGGCGTTGGAAAGTTTAGGCCCGATTTTTGTTAAACTGGGTCAAGTGCTGTCCACGCGCCCCGACTTGCTGCCTGCTGCCTACGCGCAAGAATTGTCCAAACTGCAAGACAAAGTCCCACCATTTGACATTGACTTATCGCGCCAACAAATCGAACAATCGCTGGGCAAACCCATTCACGAATTGTATGCCGATTTTGACCCACAGCCCGTTGCCAGCGCGTCTATTGCCCAAGTGCATCGCGCTACTTTGTTTACAGGCGAAGCGGTTGCCGTCAAAGTGTTGCGCCCCAATTTAACCAAAATCATTGAACAAGATTTGGCGTTAATGCGATTGGGTGCAGGCTGCATTGAACGCTTGTTTGCCGATGGAAAACGCCTAAAACCACGCGAAGTGGTTGCCGAGTTTGATAAATATTTGCACGATGAACTGGATTTGCTGCGCGAAGCCGCCAATGCCAGCCAGTTGCGCCGCAATTTTGAAAACAGCGATATGCTGATTGTGCCGCAAGTGTATTTTGATTATTGCAGTCGCGAAGTTTTGACGATTGAATGGATGGACGGCACGCCCATTTCCGACATTGACCGCCTGCGCGAACAAAACATTGACTTGCACAAACTCGCCACGTTTGGCGTAGAAATCTTTTTTACCCAAGTGTTTAAACACGGTTTTTTTCATGCCGATATGCACCCTGGGAATATTTTAGTTGCGCCAGACGGACGCTATATTGCGCTAGATTTTGGCATTGTCGGCAGCCTGACGGACTACGACAAACGCTATTTGGCGATTAACTTTTTGGCGTTTTTTAACCGCGATTACCACCGAGTTGCCACCGCGCACATTGAATCGGGCTGGGTGCCGCCACAAACTCGCGCCGAAGATTTAGAATCTGCCGTTCGCGCTGTTTGCGAGCCGATTTTCAATAAACCGTTGGCAGAAATTTCGTTTGGTATTGTGTTGATGCGTTTGTTTGAAACCAGTCGCCGTTTTAATGTAGAAATTCAACCGCAGTTGGTGTTGCTACAAAAAACCCTGCTCAATATTGAAGGCTTGGGGCGACAACTAGACCCAAATTTAGATTTATGGCAAACCGCGCGTCCGTTTTTGATTAAATGGATGGATTCACAAATTGGCGTACGCGCCCTGTTACGCAATCTAAAAGACGAAGCCCCTGATTGGGCGGAAATCTTACCCAGCTTGCCACGCAAAATCAACGCGCTGGTTGATGAAGCACGACAAAAAGAAATGCGCGATGCGTATATTCACTTAATCGCCAGCCAACGCCGCCAGAATTTTTGGCTGGGCATGATTGCGTTGGTTTTGTTGTTGATTTTGTTGTTTAAATAAAAAGCAGCCTGCACTCAACTATCATGTTCACCGACACCCATTGCCACCTTGCCGACCCTGCTTTACGGTGCAGGCTGCCCGATATTTTCGCCCAAGCCCAGCAATCAGGCATCACAGGCATGATTGTGCCAACTGCCGAGCCAAACGATTGGGCGCACCTATCCGATTTGTTGTGCCAGTCCATGATTCGCGCTGGTGCAATAGGCATACACCCGTGGTTTGTGCAAACCGAAAGTGCAGGCTGCTTGGCGGATTTGGCACAATATTTGCAACACAATCCACGCTTATGGCTAGGCGAAATCGGCTTGGATTTTTACGACAAAAGTCAGCCAGAAACACAAAGCAGCCTGCAAATTCAACTGTTTGAAGCGCAACTAGATTTAGCGCAACAACATCAACGCCCGATTATTTTGCACAATCTCAAAGCCACCGCCGCCATTGTTCGCAGCCTGCAACGCACCCAATTTACGCAAGGCGGCATTGCCCACGCTTTTTCGGGCAGCATGGAAGAAGCCAAATTGCTGTTGCGACACGGTTTCAAAATTGGCATCGGCACGCTGCTGCTCAATCCCCACGCCAAAAAAGTCCGCCAACTCACCAGTCAGCTTGCGTTGAGCGATATTTTGTTGGAAACCGATAGCCCGTTTGGCATCAAAAATCAAATCAATACGCCAGCCAACTTGCTTGCCATTGCCCAACAAGTCGCCCAAATCCGCGCCCTTGCCCTGCCCGATTTGGCGCAACAATGCGAACAAAATCTGCAAACGCTATTGCCTTGCCCCTAACACAAGCATACAATCACTTTTCTTTTTTTAACCCACTAATAAGAAGAACACACCATGCGCGAATTTCCAATCTACAACTTCTCCGCAGGCCCAGCCGTTTTGCCCGAAAGCGTGTTACGCACCGCCCAAAGCGAAATGTTTGATTACAACGGCACAGGCTTTTCTGTGATGACCATGTCGCACCGTTCAGACGTGTTTGCCAGCATTTTGTATCACGCCGAACAAGATTTGCGCCAACTGATGAGCATTCCCGACAACTATAAAGTATTGTTTTTGCAAGGCGGTGCATCGGCGCAGTTCAACCAAGTTGTAATGAATTTTGCCGACGGCTTCAAACGTGTAGATAGCGTGGTAACAGGCAACTGGTCAGAAATCGCGCACTCGCAAATGGGTAAATTAAGCGATGCCACCATTCACTTAGCAGCCGACGGCAAACGCGATTACCAATACAAAAACTTGCCGCCTGTGTCGTCTTGGGACATTGATAAAGATTCCGCCTTTGTGCATTTTGTGATTAACGAAACCGTGCATGGCTTACAATACCGCGAAATCCCCAAATTGGAAGACGGCATGCCACCGTTGATTTGCGATATGTCGTCCGAAATCTTGTCGCGCAAAGTAAACGTGAGCGATTTTGGTGTGATTTACGCAGGCGCACAAAAAAACATCGGTCCATCTGGCGCAACGATTGTGATTATCCGCGAAGACTTGCTCGACCGCTGTTCTAGCCGCGTGCCTGATGTGTGGAACTACAAATCGCACGTTGAGAAACAAGGCATGTACAACACGCCAGCCACTTATCCGATTTACATTTCGGGCTTGGTGTTCCGTTGGTTGCAATCGCAAGGCGGCGTGGCGCAAATGGACACGATTAACACGCTCAAAGCCAAAACACTGTATGCCGCGATTGACGGCAGCGGCGGCTTCTATCAAAACCACGTCCATCCAGGTGCGCGTTCTAAAATGAACGTGATTTTCACCACAGGCAATGCAGAATTGGACGAATTGTTTGCACAAGAATCTACCACACGCGGTTTGCAATTATTGCGCGGCTACAAATCGCTCGGCGGTATGCGCGCCAGCATCTACAACGCCATGCCATTGCAAGGCGTAGAAGCCTTAATTGACTTTATGACTGAATTCCAAAAACGCTACGGTTAATTTTTCTGCAACAAAAGCAGCCTGCACTTATTTTTGCAGGCTGCTTTGCTTATATTTTGTTTACCATGCCAAATTCTGTTTACACACGTCGCCAAATCTTGGGTGCAGGCTGCTTTTTGCTGCTCTCGCCCAGCTTACACGCAGGCGCACAACGCGAAGAAACGCTGTCCGATGACGTTGCCAGCATCATGCGCCAATCGGTAGAACACGCCAGCCCGCCCTATTTGGTGTTTGACCGCGCCACCGATGCCCAACGCTGGCTCAACGAAATGTCGGTGCGCCTAACCCGTTTTGTGGACAACGAACTCTATCGCCGCCGCCTACTCACCATGATTCACTACGAAGCCACACGCGCCGACCTAGACCCACAAATGGTACTCGGCTTAATCGAAGTAGAAAGCGCGTTCCGCCAATACGCCATGAGCAGCGTCGGCGCAAAAGGCTTGATGCAAGTCATGCCCTTTTGGCAACGCTACATCGGCAACGAAAACCACAATCTATTTGATGTGCGAACCAATTTACGCTACGGCTGCACCATTTTGCGCCATTACAGCAACCTAGAAAACGGCAATATGCACCGCGCACTCGCTCGCTACAACGGCAGCCTAGGGCACGACAAATACCCCAATTCCGTGCTAGGCGCAATGAACCACCGTTGGACGTGGACAGGCTAAATCATGCAAAAATACTATGGCGAAATCCTATTTTTCATCGTAACCCTATTTGCCGCCGCAGGCTGGTTTGTCTCCAAAGCCGCGCTGGCAGAACTCCCACCAGCAGGCTTTTTAGGCATACGCTTCATGGTTGCATCGCTGCTGTTTTTGCCGTTTGCCCTACCCCATTTTCGGCAATTTTCGCGCCAACAAATCGCCCAAGCAGCCTGCATCAGCCTAGCCTTTTCGGGCAACATCTTTTTGTGGATACAAGGCGTCGCCCACAGCCAACATTTTGGCGAAGGCGCGTTTTTGTTAAGCCTATCCATGCTACTCACACCGTTACTATCGTGGCTACTATTTCGCAACCGCCCAGCCCGAATCTTGTGGCTATCACTCGCCATTGCCGCTTGCGGACTCGCCCTGCTCAATAACGGTCGCCCCCTGTGGCATCTATCGCTCGGCAGCTTGCTATTTGGCGCAGCATCGCTCATGGGCGCACTATTTTTTGTACTCAGCAACCAATTTTCGCGCAACTTCCCAGCCCTGCCGCTCACCACCATACAGCTCGGCATCACAGGCATCGTATGCAGCGGCTATTCCCTGCTGTTTGAAACATGGCAATTCCCACTATCAGGCGCAACGTACGGCTAGGTCATCATCGCCACCTTGCTGATTACCAACTTCCGCTATCTGCTGCAAACCCACGCCCAAAAACATTGCGACATCGGCAACGCCGCCATGATTATGGTGCTAGAACCCGTGTGGACACTCGTGTTTAGCGTGATTCTGCTCGGCGAAACACTATCGCTACACAAAATCGCAGGCGGCGCATTGATTATTGTCGCGCTGCTGGCGTATCGTTTGCCTTTGTACAAATGGCGCAAAATCAAATCGCCCAAATAAAGTGCAGGCTGCTTTTTGACGCACCAAAGCAGCCTGCACTCCCTATTCTCTATTTTTAGTAGAGTGGATTAAATTTAGATTAGGACAAGGCGACAACGACCGCCGTGTACAGCTAGTACATAAGGGAGTTGGCAACGCGGTACTAATCTAAATTTAATTCACTATATGATTCAGAACGTGGCGTTGCACCGCCACACCTACGCTTAACTTCGCACAATAAAAAAGCCCGCTACACAAAGTAGCGAGCTTTTTGAATTAGGTGGCGAGCCGAACCCTTGGCACTGACTTTTCCAAGTGGGCTGCTGGCTTCCGCCCCTGACCCGTTGCCTGAAATCACCATGCAAGGCGACCCACCAAAGAAGCGCGAATTATAATACCAAACACCAATATCGCCAAATATTTTTTACGGTTTCCTATTAAGAAAAACTGTTTTATATTTTAATTCATCATGTTAAAGAAATTTAACCAAGTACTCCATTATAATCCGCGTCTTTCCATTTCTAATAACCAACAAAGGACACAAACCATGAAAGACAATCAACAATACTACGGCACAATCTCGCGCTTATTGCACTGGTCAATGGCAGCCGCATTTGCCGTGATGCTGTTCACAGCCGCTATGTGGAACTTCAACGAAGACTATTACAGCCTAATGGGCTTGCACAAATCAGTCGGCTTTTTGTTGATGATTTTGATTGTGGTGCGCGTGATTTGGGCTGCGCTAAACGTAAAAAATCGCCCACACGGCAATTTAATCGTGAAGCTGGGTCATTTGGGTTTGTATGTGTTGATGATTGCCGTGCCTATGGTGGGCTTGATTCGCCAATACGGTTCAGCGCGTGGCTCGCTCAAAGTATTTGGCGTAGAAGTGATGGGTGCTGCCCCCGAAAAAATTGAGTGGATGACACAAATCGGTAATATGGCGCATGGCAATTTGGCTTGGTTGCTGTTTGCGTTGGCGGCTGGACACATTGTTATGGCGATTGTGCATCAAGTCAAAGGCGAAAAAATCATCAATCGTATGGCTGGCTCGCGTAAATAATGTAAGCATACAAAAGCAGCCTGCACTTTGAACGAAATCAAAAGTGCAGGCTGCTTTTTTGTCCAACTAAATAATTACTTCACGCGCATATCGCCTGTTTCCACAAAGCGTTGATGCCAAGACAAGGCTTCCAACAACAAGTGTGGCGTGTGCAAACCGCCTGCTTTTTCGGCGCGGTCGTAGTAGTCGCGCAACATATCGCGGTAGTCTGGGTGGGCGCAGTTGTTAATAATTAACTGGGCGCGTTGGCGTGGCGATTTGCAGCGCAAGTCCGCCATACCTTGTTCGGTAACGATGAACATCACGTCATGCTCGGTGTGGTCGTGGTGCGAAACCATAGGCACAATGCACGAAATCGCGCCGTCTTTTGCTACCGATGGCGACACGAAGAATGAGAAGAATGCGTTGCGCGTAAAGTCGCCCGAACCGCCAATGCCGTTCATCATTTTTGTACCCATAACGTGCGTTGAATTCACGTTGCCGTAGATGTCGGCTTCAATCATGGCGTTCATGCCAATCACGCCCAAACGGCGAATCACTTCTGGGTTGTTGGTAAATTCCATTGGGCGCAACACCAATTTGTCACGCAAGAAATCGATGTTGTCGTTGAAGCGTTGCAATGCGTCTGGGCTAAACGACAAAGCGGTTGCCGATGCCGATTTCATTTTGCCTGCGATAATCAAATCCAACATACCGTCTTGTAATACCTCGGTGTAGCCAGTCAAATCTTCAAATGGCGAATCCAACAAACCTGCCATCACCGCGTTCGCCACGTTGCCCACGCCCGATTGCAATGGCAACAGGTTTTTTGGCAAGCGTCCTGCTTTTACTTCGTTGCTGAAAAAGTCGATGATTTGCGCGGCAATGCGTTTGGAATTATCGTCAGGCTCGGTAAATTTGCTGTTGCGGTCGCTGCCATTGGTCAAAACAACAGCAACAATTTTGTCTAAATCGCATTCCAAATAAGGCGTACCAATGCGGTCAAACGGATGCAAAATGTTGATGGGCTTACGATGCGGCGGCACACCAATGTCAAATTGAACGTCGTGCATGCCTTCTAATTTGGCGCTTTGGGCAAAGTTCACTTCCAAAATCACTTTTTTGGCGGCTTTAATCGCTTCGCTAGCATGTCCAATGCCCATGGCTGGAATCAATTTTCCGTCTGCGGTAATACCCGATAATTCCACAATCGCTACATCAAATTCGCCATAAAAGCCTTGACGCATTTGCTGTTCAACGTGCGATAAGTGCATATCTTGATAGGCGATATTGCCTGCGTTGATGTTGTTACGCAAAGTCGGGTCAGACTGGAATGGATTGCGAAAATGCACGGCATTGGCGGCGGCTAACACGCCATCGCATTCGGGCGCGGTGGACGCACCTGTGACCATGCCCACGCTAAACGGACGACCTGCAGCGTGTTCGGCTTTGGCTTTTTCGGCAATGGCAGTGGGCAGAGCTTTGGGATAGCCTGCGCCTGTAAAGCCTGTAACGGCGAGCATCATGCCATTTTGAATAAACTCGGCGGCTTGTTCCGCGCTCATGATTTTGTTGCGTAAACCTGCGTGTAATACGCGTTCTGCTGCTTGTGTCATGGGGTGTGTCTCCTTATAACGGTGTCGATATGCCATCGTGCGATGTAGCGGTTTGTAATATATCGTAAAGAATCGCGTTTGTATATGTTTTCGTGCAGCACAAAAAGTGCAGGCTGCTTTTTAATGCGTTTTTCAATAAAAAAATCTTTTTGTAACAATAAGTCAGACAAACAAAAAAACAACTTCATTTTTTTTAATCGCTGCGATTATTCTTGCTGACCGCCAAAGCAGCCTGCACTATAATCTCCCCCTTTTTTACCGATTTCAATCCGCACCATGAAACTCAATCCACAACAACAAGAAGCGGTGGAATATTTGGGCGGCGCGTTGTTTGTGTTGGCTGGGGCTGGTAGTGGCAAAACGCGCGTCATCACCGAAAAAATCGCTTATATGATTACGCAAGCGGGCTACAAACCGCATCACATCGCCGCTATCACGTTCACCAACAAAGCCGCCAAAGAAATGCAAGAACGCATCGCGCTGCGCTTGGGCAAGGAACACACGCGCGGTTTGACCGTGTCCACTTTTCACTCGCTTGGCATGCGGATTTTGCGCGAAGAAGCACCGCACATTGGCTACAAACGCAATTTTTCTATTTTGGATAGCTCCGACAGCGGCAGAATTATGGGCGAATTATTGGGCAGCTCGGGGCGCGAATCGGTGTTCAAGGCGCAGCATCAAATCTCGTTGTGGAAAAACGCGCTTATCACGCCCGAACAAGCGGTGCAGGCTGCTTGCGATGATTGGGAACGCCAAATCGCCACCGTTTATGCTTCGTATCAAGAAACGCTCACTCATTATCAAGCGGTTGATTTTGATGATTTAATTCGTTTGCCGACTTTGCTGTTGCAATCCAATAGCGAAGTGCGTCAAAAATGGCAAAAGCGTTTGCGTTATTTGCTGATTGACGAGTGCCAAGATACCAACGCTTGCCAATATACGCTCATGCGCTTGCTGGCTGGTTTTGAAGGCATGTTTACTGCGGTGGGCGATGACGACCAGTCTATTTATGCGTGGCGCGGTGCAAACATGGAAAATTTGCGTAAACTGCAAGACGATTATCCGCAGCTCAAAGTCATTAAACTGGAACAGAATTATCGTTCTACCGCGCGAATTTTGAAAATCGCTAACCAAGTCATCGCCAACAACGCCAAATTATTCCCCAAAACGCTGTGGTCTAATTTGGGCGAAGGCGAGCCTGTGCGCGTGGTTGCGTGTGAAAACGAACAACGCGAAGCAGAATTTGTCGTCCACCAAATCGCCAAAAATAAGATTGTTTATGGCGCGGAATATGCGGATTTTGCAGTGCTGTATCGCGGCAATCATCAAGCGCGTGTGTTTGAAGAAGCCTTACGCGCGGCGCGGATTCCCTACAAATTGTCGGGCGGACAAAGTTTTTACGACAAAGCCGAAATCAAAGACGTGTTGGCGTATATGCGTTTGCTGGCAAATCCAAATGACGACCCTGCGTTTTTACGCGCAGCCACCACGCCCAAACGCGGCATTGGCGACACGACTTTGGGCAAGCTCAACGAATATGCCAAACAACACGAATGCAGCTTGTTTGAAGCCGCAAGCAGCCTGCACGCACTGTCAGAGTTGTCTAGCAAAAGCCGAGACAGCGTGCAGCAATTTATGGCTTTGTTGCACGATTACACACGCCGCGCCCAAGACGATGACGCTGGCGAAACGGTGCAAGATTTGTTGCGCGATATTCAATACGAACAGCATTTACAAACCAGCAACGAAGACAGCCCCAAAGCAGCAGAAAACCGTTGGCGCAACGTGCAAGATTTGTGCGAATGGCTGGCGCGAAAAGGCGAAGACGGCGAGCGCAATCTGGTTAATCTATCGCAAACCATCGCGCTGATGACGCTGCTAGAAGGCAAAGACGGCGAACAAATAGACGCGGTAAACCTGTCCACATTGCACGCATCAAAAGGCTTGGAATATCCGTTTGTGTACTTGGTTGGTTGCGAAGAAGGCATTTTTCCCCATTCCGATAGCGTGGAAGAAGGCGGCTTGGAAGAAGAACGGCGTTTGATGTATGTGGGCATTACACGCGCCAAACAGCAGCTAACGATGACGCATTGCTTAAAGCGCAAACGACAAGGCGTGTGGCAGTTCAACGAGCCGAGCCGTTTTTTTGATGAAATGCCGCAGAGCGATTTGATTATTTCGGGGCGAAAATCGGGCAACACGCCGATGACGCAAGCCGAAGGACGTGCCGCAGCACAAAACATTTTGGCGATGTTAGACAAATTGTCGCCACCGAAGTTGCAGGAGTAAACATGACATTTCTATCCCAACCCGAATTCAAACGCGGCATAAAAGAAGCCTTGCCGATTATGTTTGGCGCGATTCCATTTGGCTTGATTTTGGGCGCACAAGCAGGACAAAAAGGCATGAGCATGTTGGAAACCGTGCTGATGATGGGCTTGAATTTTGCAGGCGGTTCGGAGTTCGCCGCCGTGGGCTTGTGGACTACGCCGCTGCCCGTGTTGTTGATTATCGTGATGACGGCGATGATTAACAGTCGCCATATTTTGATGGGAGCCGCACTTGCGCCCTATTTGCGCGGTTTGCCGCTCAAAAAACTGCTGCCTGCGCTGTTTGTGATGACCGATGAAAGCTGGGCGATGAGCATTGCCGACAGCAAAAAACGTGAGCAAAACGCGCCAAAGCAGCCTGCATTCAGTTACGAATACTACATGGGAACCGCGTTCACGCTTTATACAATGTGGGTGAGCTGCGGCTTTTTGGGTTCGCTGTTCGGGCCCGTGCTGGGCGATGTAGAAAAATTAGGCTTTGGCATGGCGTTTCCAGCCGTGTTTTTGGTGTTGATACGCGGAATGTGGCGCGGTTGGACAGCTGCCCGACCATGGCTAATTAGCCTTATCGTAGCAGCCTGCACTTATTTGTTGCTGCCAAAAAGCGGCTGGTATGTGATTTTAGGCACGCTATCGGGCTTGTTGTATGCCTATTTCGCGCCCATGCAGGAGAAAAAATCATGATAAGTTGGACATCGTTTATCACGATTATCGGTATGCTGTGCGTTACCTATTCCACGCGCTTGATTGGTTATTTTGCACTACGCAATCGCCAGTTAAGCCCGCGCGCCGCGCGTATGATGGAAGCCGCCCCTGGGTGCGTGTTGATTGCCGTCATCGCCCCACATTTTGTATCCGACAAACCGCATGAACTGGTGGCAATAGCAGTAACCCTATGGGCAGCCAGCCGCTTGTCTATGATGTCGACTGTGTTGATTGCCGTAGCGACATCGGGGATTGTGGGTTGGTTGATGGCGTGAGTATGAATAATGTGAAAAAAGCAGCCTGCACTTTTGTTTTATTGAAAGTGCAGGCTGCTTTGTCATCAAAACGACTTATCCAAGCCCAAATAAACTGTATGCGATTTGCGTTGCGCCCACGGCCGATTGCTGCGAATGCGGTTAAACTGCACATTCAAGCTCGGCTGCAATCCGCGATATTGCAATTTATCGTGCGACAACGCCAATTGCAGCGAAGTTTCGTGATTGCGTTGCGCTTCGTTGCTCAGCGTAGCAATGCCTGAATAACGGCGTTTGGCATACGAATACACCACGCGGCTATTCAATCCGCCCAAAGTTTGCCAGCGTTGCAACCAGCCCAAACTAATAGCGTGGCGTTGGAATGCCGCGTTGTTGCGACTGCCTGCCAAATCGCGATTTTTGGGCGCGAACCGCGAATATTGATAGCCCGTAAACCACGTCATATTGGACGTGGCGCGAAAGGCGAGCGAATGATAAGTGCTGTGCGTCCAGCCGTCTTGTTTTTGGGCGCGAGCAGTTTCGCGGTAAAACGTGCGATAGCCTTCCAGCGAGTGATAACTTTGCCAGCGCGTGCCATATTGTTGCGCATAATTCAGTTGCAAGCCGTTGCCGTGTGCCAGCATATACGGCAGCACCCTACCCGATTGAGTCGGCTTGCTATCAAAATTATCGCTGCCCGAAAATTGCGCTTGGTAAAACGGCAACACGCCAATCGTGCGCGTTTTGTCCTGCCATTGCCAACCAGCCAGCACACGCAAAAACGCATCGTTATATTGCGCGTGGTTGATATAATGCGTGCCGCTTACCTGACCGCGCAACACCAGCGAATGATTGCCACGCAGCGAATATTGTTTCGCAAAATCAAAAGAATAGCCAATACCAGTCGCCTTAATTGGGCGCGTGGTGCTGCAATAAATGCCATACAAGCAATACGGCTTTTCGGGCGCATCGTTCACGTTTTGATTGCGAATGGGGCTGATGCCTGCCTCAAACTGCCACGCTTGCTGCTGGGCAATCGCGTTTTGGTATCGCGCCACATTGTGCAACACCGCATCGGGCAAGGCTTCGTTTTGTTTAGCGGATTCAAATTGCTGGTCGGCATCGCGCCATTGTTTGTTTTCAAATTGCATGGCTGCCAAATCCAAGCGTGTGCGCGTGTCGTTGTGGGTTTGCACAATGCGCTCGTAGGCGGCAATGGCATCGGACAGGCGATTTTGTCCACGAAGCACCATGCCGTCTGCTCGCGCCAGCAGCAAAGCATCGGGGTTTTCGGTTTGGCGATAGGCGTTTGCCAGCGATTGAATCAACTCGGTTTCGGGCGTGTTCAAGGCTTGTTGCAACAGTTGCGCCAAAAGTGCAGGCTGCTTGATTAAATCGGCATCGGTTACATGATTGGGCGATGTATTTGCGCTGCCTGATTGCGGTGCAGGCTGCTTGGCTTGTTGATTAAGCTGGTTGAGCCACGATTTTTGCTGCGCGGAATCGGCTGGCTGTTTGAGTTCGGTCGGGTTGTCGTTGGCGTGGGCTACGTGTGACGATAAAAGTCCGCCGAATAATAAAATCGTTAATATGGTGCGATTGAATGGGGTGGTGTGTGTGGTCATCATCAAAAAAATGCGGTTATGTTTGGATAGCGGTATTTTAGCATTCAATTTGAGAATGGCTTTCATTTTTTTGCGATACAAAGAAAAATCACCTAAAAAAGCAGCCTGCACTTTTTCATCAACATAAAGTGCAGGCTGCTTTGTCTTAATCTCGCTCACAACCAATCGGGCAGGCTTACCGTTGGCACATTCCATTGCTCGGGGTAATCCACGCCCACAAAATACAAGCCGTCTGGCATAAACGTGGGCGGTGCGGTCAGGCGACTTTTCTGCGCTAATAAATCGGCAAAATCCGCCACGCTCAATCGTCCGCAACCGACATACACCAATGCGCCAACCAAATTGCGTACCATGTGGTGCAAAAAGGCGTTGGCGTGAAAATCCAGCTTAATCAAACAGCCTGCACGTTGCAACTGCGCGGCATACATGGTTTTGATGGGTGATTTGGCTTGACATTGCGCGGCACGAAAAGACGAGAAATCATGTTCGCCTAACAATAAGTTCATAGCAGCCTGCATTGGGTCGGTGTTGAGCGCGTAATGCGTCCAACCTGCGCGGCGATACAACAAGGGCGAGCGCACAGGCGCGGATTCCAGCAAATAGCGATAACGCCGCCCTGTGGCATCAAATCGCGCATGAAACGCTGGCTCTACTGCTTGTGCCGCCAACACCGCCACGCCATCGGGCAAATGCGCGTTCACGCCACGCACCCACGCGCTCAATGGGCGATGTGCTTGCGTGTCAAAATGCACGATTTGCCCTGTGGCGTGTACGCCTGTGTCGGTGCGCCCTGCGGCAATGGTGGCAATCGGTTCGCCTGCAATGCACGAGAGCGCGTGTTCCAAAGCAGCCTGCACCGTTACCACACCATCGGCTTGCTTTTGCCAACCAAAAAACTGACTGCCGTCATACGACACGGTGAGCGCGAAACGCTGCGTTTGTGGCTGCATCATTATTTGCCTTTCGCTTGGCGATACAGTGGCAACACGTTGGGCAATTCGTGGCGAATTAACTCAATGCGGTCATTGTTGGTTAGGTGCGTCGATAGCACTTTAACCAGCGCGTTGTTGTTGTCGTTTTCGCGGTTCATTTTCTGCCATACGCTAACGGCAGCTTCGGGGTTATAGCCTGCTTGCGCCATCAATTTCAATCCGCCCAAATCGGCTTCACGTTCGGCATCGCGGCTAAATGGTTTGTCCAAGCCCAAATCGGTTAGCAAGCCCACGCCTGTGCCTACCACATCGGTGCTGACACCTGTTGCGCCAGCCAATAAAGCCGTTCCCAACTGTGCACCCAGTTGAATGCCAACATTACGATTGGCTTCTTTGCGACTGTGTTCCAATAGCGCGTGGGTCATTTCGTGTCCCACTACTGCTGCGATTTCATCATCGGTCAATTTCAATTTTTCCACCATGCCTGTGTAAAACACCATTTTGCCACCAGGCATCGCCCACGCATTGAGTTCGTCCGAGCGAATCACAGTCATTTCCCAGTTGAACACTTGTCCTGTTTGATTGGCGGCGGTGGCAAACGGCTTCATTTTTTGGAACACGACTTGAATGCGCCGCGCGGTTGATGATGTGGTATCCACTTTGCGCTCGCCTTGCGCTTGGCTAACAGTTTGGCGATACGCTTGTGCGGCTTGTTGATTCAAACTCGCGCTGTCTATCACATTGCAGGCTGCTTGTGATAGCGTTATCGCGGTTACACAGGCTAATAGTTTGATTTTGAATTTCATTTTGGCTACCTTTGTCTATGCAATGAAAAAAAATCCGCGCAAATATAGCACAAAAGCAGCCTGCACTTCATCAAAGCCCGTCATTTTCGTTTACAATACGCGCCGTTATCTTTACACAGCATCAAATAAGGAATTGACCATGTTAGACGTACAACACTTTCGCAACGACATTCAAACCCTTGCCGCGCGCTTGGTAACACGCGGTTTTGAATTGGACACCGCTAAATTTGAACAACTAGAAGCGGCGCGTAAATCGCTGCAAATGAAAAACGAAGAATGGCAAGCCAAACGCAACGCCCTGTCCAAACAAATTGGCGCGTTAATGGGTCAAGGCAAAAAAGACGAAGCCGAAGCCGCCAAAACCGAAGTGGCAGCCTGCAAAGCCGAAATGGACAAAATTGAACAAGAATTGCCGCAAATCCAAGCCGATTTGGACGATTTATTGTTGCGCGTACCCAATTTGCCACACGAAAGCGTACCCGTTGGCAAAGACGAAAGCGAAAACGTAGAAGTCCGCAAAGTCGGCACACCACGCACCTTTGATTTTGAGATTAAAGACCATGTGGATTTAGGCGCAGCATTGGGCTTGGATTTTGAAAAAGCAGCCGAATTATCGGGCGCACGTTTTAGCTTGATGAAAGGTAAAATCGCTCGCCTGCACCGCGCATTGGCGCAATTTATGTTGGACACGCACACGCAGCAACACGGCTACACCGAATGCTACACGCCCTATATCGTCAGCGATTCCACTTTGTTGGGAACAGGTCAGTTGCCCAAGTTTGGTGAAGATTTGTTCCACGTTACACGCGGTGGTGATGAAAGCAAACTCACGCAATATTTAATCCCCACGGCGGAAGTAACCCTAACCAACACCGTGCGCGATGAGATTTTATCGTTGAATGATTTGCCGATGAAATTAACCGCGCATTCGCCGTGTTTCCGCAGCGAGGCAGGTTCGCACGGCAAAGACACGCGCGGTCTGATTCGCCAACATCAATTTGATAAAGTAGAAATGGTGCAAATTGTGCAGCCAGAAAAATCCTACGAAGCATTGGAAGAAATGGTTACACACGCGGAAAACATCTTGAAATTATTGGAATTGCCGTATCGCGTGATTACTTTGTGTACAGGCGACATGGGCTTTGGCGCAACCAAAACGTATGACTTGGAAGTGTGGGTTCCTGCACAAAACACCTACCGCGAAATTTCTAGCTGTTCTAACTGCGAAGACTTCCAAGCTCGCCGCATGAAAGCGCGTTTCAAAGACGAAAACGGCAAAAACCGTTTGGTGCATACTTTGAACGGTTCGGGCTTGGCGGTCGGTCGTGCGTTGGTAGCAGTGCTGGAAAACCATCAAAACGCGGACGGTTCTATCAACATTCCTATGGCGTTGCGTCCGTATTTGGGCGGATTGGAACGCTTGGAAGTGGGCGCATGAGTATCCAAAACATTACTGCGTCCGAATTGAACGATTGGTTGTGCAGGCTGCCTGCGTCTGATTATGTGTTGCTAGATGTGCGCGAAGAGTCCGAAGTGGCAATTTGTGCGATTCAACGCAGCCTGCACATTCCCATGAACTTGATTCCGCTGCGCCACAACGAATTGCCCGATGATGTGCCGATTGTGGTGTATTGTCATCACGGCGTTCGTAGCTTGAACGTGGCGCGGTATTTGGAACACGTTGGTTTTGACGATTTGTATAACCTGCACGGCGGCATTGATGCTTGGGCGCAAACGGTTGAGCCTGATATGGCGCGTTATTAGGAGTGTGCGTATGAATCCATCACGCTATCGCAAAAAACGCGCCTACGACAAAACGCGAGGAGTGTGCATTATCTGCGGCAAACCCATTGCCGATGACCCAGAACAATGGTCGCTGGAACACTATATCCCACGCGCCGTCTATAAATGGGTGCGCTCGCCCAAATTGGAAAGCAGGTTGGAAAGCGTAGTCAATTTGTTTGTGGTACACATTCACTGCAATTTTAAAAAAGACTCGCAAATGCCATCGCACAAAACCATTGCCAACATTCACGCCAACGATGCGATTAAAACCGAATTGCATCAACTGTATGACCAAGTAGCGAGCAACATCGCACAATACCACGCAATGAAGCAAAGTGTGTGGGACAAGCAAGGGCGATTGTGCGTGTTTTGCCAAAGACCATTGCCGCTCAAAAAAGCCATATTGCGCCGCAAAAACAACCTGCTAGACCGAACAAAAGACAACGCCATGTGTTTGTGTTTTAGATGCAGCACCCGCGCAGGTAGCGAAAAATACAAACACAAAATGGTTAAAAAAAAGCAAATTTAATCCACAAAAAGCAGCCTGCACATGAAAAACTTGGTTTACACCCTTTGCGCCACCCTAATCTTGGGTGGTTGCGTTTATGCCGAAAGCCCAGACGGTCGCTTTGCCGCGCTGGATTTGCCCGTGTCCAACCAAACCACCGTTCACAAAACCATTACTGTGAACGCGCCTGCTGGCACGGTGGTCAATATCAGCGAAACACCACCATCCACCGTGATTTATCGTGACCGCCCTGTGCGCGATTGTTTTTACGATAGAAATACCAGACAGCGCGTTTGCTATCGCTAATTTCATCAACCAAACAAAAAATCATGACTTCACAATCACTTTTTTTACAATCCACTTTTCACGACAAAATTTGGGGCGGCAACGCCATGCGCCGCGTGTTTGGCTACGACATTCCCAGCGAAACCACAGGCGAATATTGAGCCATTTCGGCGCCCCAAATAGCTTATCCACCATTGTTAATGGCGAGCACGCAGGCAAAACGCTAGATTGCGTGTTTGACCAACACCGCGAATTATTTGGCAACAGCCAAAGCACAGAATTTCCTTTGCTAACCAAAATTTTGGACGCGCAAGACTGGTTGAGCATGCAAGTTCACCCCAATGATGACTATGCCATGCAACACGAAAACAGCTTGGGCAAAACCGAATGCTGGTACATTATCGTCGCCGATGACGATGCCGAAATCGTGTACGGACACCACGCACAAAGCCACGAACAATTGACGAGCAAGCGTTTACATTGCAAAAAGGCGTACATTTTATTTTGACTAGTGATATTGAAAAATGGTCGTTTACTGGCAATTTGGAAATGATGGCGAGCCATGTTTAAAATGCCAAAATATAGTGGATTAAATTTAGATTAGGACAAGGCGACAACGACCGCCGTGTACACCTAGTACATAAGGGAGTTGGCAACGCTGTACTAATCTAAATTTAAACCACTATAAAAGTGCAGGCTGCTTTTTGTGTGTGTTTTCACTCAAAAAGCAGCCTGCACTTTTGCTTTGCTAAATTAGATTAAAACTGCGCTTGCACACGCAACCAAACTTGTCGTCCAGGTTCGTTTACTCGGGTAGTTTGCGTGCCTGCGCTTGGGTGTCCGCCTTTGCTCACAAATTCGGCATAGGCTTTGTTGAACACATTATCCACACCAGCCTGCACGGTCATTTGTTTGTTTACGCGCCAGCCTGCGTTGAGCGACAACACGCCAAATCCAGCAGACGAGCCAACATCGCGTCCTGCAATACCGCCATAGCCTTTATGGAAGCGACTTTGCTTGGCAACGACACGCCACACAGCACCTGCGCTGAATTTGCCATTGTCCCAATTTAAGCCTGTTTTCCATTCCAAAGGCGGTGTTTGTGCCAATGGAGCATTATCGGTGCGATTTTTGCCGTAGGTATATGCCAAGCTGCTGCTAACATTCCAGTTGGGCATAAAACGGTATTTGATTTCTGCTTCACCACCTAAACGTGTGGCATTGACGTTTTTCGGGCCACTGGCATCAGGTGTCATCAAAATAAAATCTTTAATGCGGCTGCCAAACAAAGAAATCGAACCTTCCAAATTGTCTTGCTTCCAAATTGCGCCTACGTCAATTTGGGTGTTTCGTTCGGGTTTTAGTGTCTCGCTCGCATTACGCTCCCAATAATCTGGCGAACGTTCTGCAATACCCAACCCTGCATAGTATTTTACGCGACCTATTTGCTGCTCTAAGCGCACAAATCCCGAATCAAGTGTGTATTTTTGCTCGCGTGCGTTGTCGCTAACAGGATAAGGGTCATAAATAGCTGTAACTTGGTCGCGTCGATAACCTGCAATCCAGTTTTGATTATCGGTGCGCTGCCAATTCCATTCGGTAAATGCCCCCCAATGTTTAAAACTTTGGTCTGGCATAAAAGACCGTTGTGTGTAATTCACGCCACCACGCATCAGTCGCTTGTCGCGCATATAATCCAAACCAGCCTGCACATTCAATCGCCCAAAATCCATCGTTGCTTTGAATTGCCCTGTATTGGTTTTGCGTTTTGGATTGCTTAACCTTGCCATTCCCTTCAACGGACGCAAATTAAAATTATCCATTACATGGTCCACCGTGCTTTGACCATAGCGCAATTCCACTTCGCTCAACCAGTCGGTTATATTGCGTTGCGAAGCGTGGATATTCCAAGCATCACGGTCAAATTTGCTGCCGTCCATCATGCGGTCGGCATAAGCAGCCTTGCCGCGACTGCGTTCATAAGTTGCCGAAATATCGGTATTGGTAGTTGGAGTTATGCCCAGTTGCAGCATTTGTCCGTTGCGCTCAAATGCCGAATGCACGCGGTTGCCGTCGCCGTCTTTGTAATCGTCCGATTTATTGTATGTGCCATTAAATCGCACATAAGCCCATTGATTGCCTGCACTGGCGCTGACCATTGCATCTTGGCGACCAAAATTACCCAGCGTGTAAGCCGCGTTCAAATGCGTTTTTTGTTCCACAAAATTGGGCGTTTTACGAATAAAGCGCACCGAACCTGTTACCAAACCCATGCCTTGCGTCACCGTTTGCGGACCTTTGGTTACGACTACTTTGTCGTACGCATCGGGGAAAATATAAGCTGTTGGTGGGTCCATGCGATTGCCGCAACCGCCCAAAATAAACTGTCCATCGGCTTGCACCGCCAAACGCGAGCCACCCAATCCGCGAAACAGTGGGTCGCCCGAACTACCACCTTTGCGAATAATGCTCATATTCGGCACAGATTTTAGCAATCCTGCGCCGTCATTGGCTGGTAAAGGTTGCAGCGCGGTTTTGGTATCCAACTGCACCACCCCTGCTTGTTTTTGTTGCGCTCCTGTTACCACAATCGGGTCTAACTCGTGCGGAGTAGCATTTTCCGCCCATGCGCCAGCCGACAATGCGCTCAAAACAACCAACTGAATATTTCTCTTCATTTGTTCCCTCGTAACATCATTGTTGTTGTAAAAATTTGTTATACGATACAATAGTGTAAATTTTTTGCAAAGACTCCCAACTTGACCAAAATCAAAATTTATATTTTTTGACGATAAATTGAGCTATTTTTTAGGGAAAACCTGAATTTTTTATGATTGTTTAACCACGTGTTCATTGCCAATTAAAAAATATAGTTTATGCAATTATTTTTTGATACAAGGCGACAACGCCCGCCGTGTACATCAAGTACATAAGGGCGTTGGCAATGCAGTAGCAAAAGATAAGTGCATCAACTATGGTTTCGTTTTTGATTATTTTGTTACAATACCCCCTTTTCACTTTTTTGCATTGCCCAACCGCCAACTCTGCGGTTTTCAAGCAGCCTGCACATTGATTTTATCCACCATTTTTTATCACACAATATTGTTACACCATGCCGCTGCTTTCCATTGAATTTGCTTTGTTTATCTTATTGTTTTTGCCGATTTATTGGCTCGCATCACCATCGGTCAAAACGCAAAATTGGCTGTTACTGGCAGCAGGTTTGGGCTGGCTATACAGCGTAGGCGCGTGGTTGCTTGCGCCTGTTGTGGTGCTGACGACTGTGGTGCATGGTTTAGCAAGCAGCCTGCAATCGGCTCGCTATCGCAAAACCAAATTGTGGGCAGGCATTGCGTTTGCTGTCGGCGGTTTGTGTTTTTTTAAGTATTACGATTTCTTTCGCCCCGCCATTCAAAGCCACTTGGGGCAAAACGACATCATAGACATTGTGATGCCGCTGGGCATTTCTTACTACGTTTTCCAGTCTATTGCCTATTTGTTGCACAGCTACCGTTTTCCCGATGCCGAACGCTTTTCGTGGCACGAATTGCTGCTGCATTTGAGCTTTTTCCCAACCATTACATCAGGCCCGATTATTCGCTCACACGCATTCAAAAGCATCAATGGCGAACATATGGGTGCGTTAGAGCAAATTCGCAGCAGCAGTCCACGCAGTATGATTCGTCCCAGCTTGGCGATTGGCTTGATTTTATTGGGTATTGCCAAAAAATGGTGGTTGGCAGGCAGCCTTACCAATGACTGGGTGTCGCCTGTGTTTGAAAACCCCATGCAATTTGACGGATTGAGCGTATTGGCTGCGATTTACGGCTACACATTCCAACTATTTTTTGATTTTTCGGGATACAGCGATTTAGTCATCGGCATGGCAATGCTGCTCGGCTTTAAGTTGCCCTACAACTTTGCTGCACCACTACGCGCCCACAATTTGCGTAATTTTTGGGATAAATGGCACATCACGCTATCCACATGGATTCGCGATTACATCTATATTCCACTCGGCGGCAGCCGCGGTGGCTGGGTGCGGACGCAAATTAATTTGCTGCTTGCCATGGTGTTGTCGGGCATTTGGCACGGCTATGGCTGGAACTTTTTGCTGTGGGGCGCATTGCACGGTGTGGCGTTGGTTTTGCTCAATTTGGGCGACAAAATCATCGGGCGCAACTGGTTAAGCCATAGCAAATGGACGCGCTGGCTGGCAATTATCATCACGTTCCATTTTGTGTGTTTTACTTTTGTGATTTTTAATACACGCACATTAGGCGATGCCCAAATGGTGTTCACCGCGCTGTTTGCCAATCAACAAGGTTGGGTTATTAACGATTGGGCGAATATCGCGTTGCTGGCTGGTTTTGGTTTGATGATTGCTCTGTATCCGCTGCTATTGCGCCTGTTTCATATCACGGTGCGCGGTTTGGAAAAATTGCCCATGTGGCTTTGGTTTATCCCGATTAGCTTGATTTTAATACTCGTGATTGTGTTTGCCCCCACAGGCATTCCCAATTTTATTTATGCCAATTTTTAAGGAGAAATCATGAAACGCTTTTTTTCTCTATTTACTTCGTTGGTATTGAGTGGCGCGAGTGTGATTTGGTTCAGCCAAAATTCCATCAACGCATATTGGCAACAAACTTATCATCAAACCAGCCCATTGGAACAACTATCGCAATCGCAAGCATGGGCAACAGGCGGACAACTGCAAACCGCCGCTTATGAATCGTTTGAGCAATTTAAGTTGTGGCTAGAACAGCAAAACGCGCAACTGCCTGTGAATGTTGCTGCCGCCAAACGTGCTGCCAAAGAGCAAGAATTGGCGCGTTTGGAAGCCGAAAAACGTGCAGCAGAACAAAAAGCCACTGCACAAAAAGCCGCCGAAGCTGCCGAAGCCGAAGCGGAACAGCAAAAGCAGCCTGCACTTGAACACGCTATTTTAAACACAGGCGACAAAGTCTTTTTTGCAGGCGATTCGTTGATGCAAGGCGTTGCGCCACACGTTCAACAAGCGTTGAAACGACAACACGGCATTGAATCGGTTAATTTAAGCAAACAAAGCACAGGGCTATCGTATCCCAGCTTTTTTGATTGGCCCAAAACCATTGAAGACACGTTCAAAAAACACAGCAATATTCGCCTACTGGTTATGTTCTTGGGCGCAAATGACCCTTGGGATTTTGCCAACCCAAAAGGCGGCGCATATTTGCGTTTTGCATCGCCCGAATGGGAAGCGGAATACCTAAATCGCGTTAATCGTATTTTAACCGCAGCACAACAACACAATGCCCAAGTGATTTGGCTCAGCGTTCCTTTTATGCGCCAAACCAAGCTGGATTCGCAAATGCGTTATTTAGACAAAATTTTGACGCAAACGCTGCACGATAAAGTAGTGTGGCTGCCGACTGCAAACTTATTGAGCAACGGCGCAGACAAATACAGCGATTCCGTAACCATAAACGGTAAAGTCGTACGCTATCGCAGCCCAGATGGCATTCACTTTTCACCGGAAGGGCAAAAAGTTTTGGCAAATTATGTCTTGTCCAAAATTGTGGTTCAGCCCTAATAGGTTTATTTTATGAATATTTCACATTTGATTTTTACGCTTTTGTGCAGCAGCAGCACCAATAATCCTTGCGCGGCTATGGTACAAAAAGCCCAATTAAACGCACCTGTGGCGGTGGTTCAAACATCGTGGCAACAAAAATTGCGCGAATTAAATCAACCCAACAACAACGATGGCGTGATGCGTAAATTCCGCATTGTGCAGATTGGCGATTCGCACACCGCTGGCGATTACTTTACCAACCAATTACGCACACGCCTGCAAGCGCAATGGGGCAATGGCGGCATTGGCTGGGTTTTTCCTGCGCCTGTTGGCGGACAACGTAGCGCAACCGTTCGTTATCAAAACAATGGTTGGACAACGTCTAGCACACGCACTACAACTGCCGATTTTCCATTGGGCGGTGTGCTGGCTCAATCCGCACCCAACGCTTCTTTGACGATTGAAGCGGCGAGCGATGATGCCAACACAGTCGGTTTACAAAATATTGAAGTGTGGGCAAAACCAATAGCCGCGCCACAAACGATTACGGTAAACGGACAGCCATTTGATATTGCATCGCCCGATTGGCAACGCTTGAACATTGACACCGTTTTGCCATTGACAATTAACGCCGATGCCTTTCCATGGCAACTGGGTGCAATCAACATTGAAAATCGCAAAAATGGCGTAACCGTGTCGGCAATGGGCGTGAATGGCGCACAGTTGAGCCAATGGTCAAAATGGCGACCAAACTGGACGGACGACTTAAAACAAACCCAAGCCGATTTGGTAATTTTGGCATACGGCACCAACGAAGCGTTTAACGACAAACTAGACATCGCTCAAACCGAAGCCACTTGGCAACGCACTATCCAGCAAATTAAAGCGACTTTGCCCAACGCAGGGATTTTGATTGTGGGTGCACCCGAATCGCTCAAAAGCAAAACAGGCGAATGCGGTGTTCGCCCGATTCAGCTGACGGCAGTTCAAGCCATGCAGCAACGTGTGGCGTATAATGAAAACGTTCTGTTTTGGTCTTGGGAAAATGCTATGGGCGGCGAATGCAGTATGACTAGCTGGATTAGTCAAGGCTTGGCAGCAAACGATGGCGTGCATTTCAAGGCATTGGGCTACCAAACCGCTGCCGACCAATTGGCCAATTATTTAATTGATTTAGCAAGATAACACTTTAATATATTGCAGGCTGCTTTTTAAATCCTAAAAAGCAGCCTGCACATTAACATAAGTAAAGAAAGATTATGACAACTTACACCTTATTCACCACTTGCCCACGCGGTTTAGAACCCATCTTGGCGCAAGAACTGCAACAACAAGGCTGCACCGACATCGCCCCAACAGACGGCGGCGTATCATGCAAAGGCACACTCGCCCACGTTTACCGCATGAATTTGCATTCGCGCACCGCCAGTCGCGTGTTGCTGCAACTCACACGCGCTACTTATCGCGGCGAAGACGACATTTACAAAGCCGCCAAAAACCTGAAATGGCAAGACTGGTTCAGCGTCAATCAAACATTCCGCGTGAAAGTGGAAGGCAAACGCGCTAACGTTAAAAGCCTTGATTTTATTGCGCTAAAAATCAAAGATGGCGTATGTGACCGATTCCGCGACCATTGCGACGAACGCCCAAGCATTGACAAAACGCGCCCAAATGTCCGCATTCACGCCTTTTTGGACGACCGCAACGTGTCCATTTTCATTGACACCAGCGGCGAAGCCTTGTTCAAACGCGGCTACCGCCAAGACACAGGCGAAGCCCCATTGCGCGAAAATTTGGCGGCAGGTTTGCTATTGCTGGCTGGCTATGATGGCTCGCAGCCATTCCAAGACCCATTTTGCGGCAGCGGCACGATTGCGATTGAAGCAGCTTTGATTGCGCTGAACCGTGCGGCTGGATTAAATCGCCGTTTTGGTTTTGAGAATTTAGCGAATTTTGACAAAGCGTTATGGATTAAATTGAAAGCCGAAGCGCGTTCGCAAATCAAAGACAAACCGTTGGCAAAAATCAGCGCGTCAGACAACGACCGTTTTATGACACGCGCCGCCAAAGAAAACGCGCAAGCGGCGGAAGTGGATATGTTTATTGAAATCAACACGCTAGATGCGCAAGACACGCGCCCGAATGGCGAAAATGGCGTGGTTGTGTCCAATCCACCGTATGGTGTGCGTTTGGCGGAAGTTCAGGCATTACACGCGCTGTATCCGCAGCTAGGCTCGTGGCTGAAACAGCATTACGCAGGTTGGACGGCTGGTATGTTTACGGGCGATATGGAAATGCCGAAATTGATGCGATTGAAACCGAAGCGAAAAATTCCGTTGTATAACGGTAATTTAGATTGCCGATTGTTTTTGTTTGATATGGTTGCGGGCAGCAATCGCGATAAATCGGTATAATGGTCAAAGCAGCCTGCAACCTATTTGTAATAGAAAGTGCAGGCTGCTTTTTCTCGGTATCAAACCATTCAAAGCAGCCTGCACTTTGATACTATTTAGAAATCGCTTATCCTGCTAATGACGCATTCACAAACGCTTCCAGTTGTGGCTTAGCCAATGCACCTGGACGAGTCGCCAAAACTTGACCGTCTTTCAACACCACCAAAGTGGGAATGCTGCGAATACCGAATTGTGCTGGAATAGCTTGGTTGTCATCCACATTCATTTTGGCGATTTTGATTTTGCCAGCCCATTCATCAGCCAGCTGGTCCAAAATCGGTGCAATCATTTTGCAAGGGCCGCACCATGGTGCCCAAAAATCCAACAAAACGGGTTGTGAAGATTGCAAAACTTCTGCTTCAAAAGTCGCATCGGTAACGTGAACGATTTGATTAGACATTTTAATTTTCCTTGTGGTTGTGAGTGAATGTTCGTAAGATAAGGCTTTCTGCACAATAATTCAAGCAGCCTGCACTCATGATAGCTTTTGAATATGCACAATATAGTGAATTTTCTTGACTTTTCATCGTGCGAAATTATAATCACGCCCTTACGCGCCCATCGTCTAGAGGCCTAGGACACTGCCCTTTCACGGCGGCAACCGGGGTTCGAATCCCTGTGGGCGTGCCATATTCCCACAAAAACCTTGCACATTCTAGCAAGGTTTTGTTTTTATTTCAATGACTTATCTTTTTATCTCAACTTATCATCAATTTGCAAAAAGCCACTTATTTTGTTTGAATTTGGTTTATTTTTGGGTATGATTGCAACCAATTTGCAACCAAATTTGCAACCAAAAATAGGACTAAAATCATGGCTACAATTCGCAAAAAACCAACTGGCGGCTGGGTCGCGCAGGTGCGACATCGCGCTAAAAATGGACTGCCTGCTATTAGCAAAGCAGCAGTGTTTCCGCGTAAAGCCGATGCCGAAGCGTGGGCTGCTAAAACCGAGGCGGATTGGCAAACCATGCGATTTGGCGGCTCGCCCAATATTTTGTTTGCCGAAGTGTTGGAACGCTACAAAAAAGAAGTGAGTCCCAAAAAGCGCGGTTGGAAAAATGAAATCAATATTATTGAGCGTGTGTTGAAAACGCCATTGGCGCAGGTTCGTTTGCCTAATTTGTCGGAGTTGCATTTTCAGGAATGGGCAAATGGGCGTATGGCGGATATTGCTCAAAGCTCGGTTCGCCGTGAATGGAATGTGTTGTCGCATGTGTGCTCGGTGGCAAGCAAGCAATGGCGTTTGCTGCCTGAAAATTTTATGCTTCGTTTGGATAAGCCTAACCATGGCAAGGAACGGACGCAACGTGTTACCGATGATATGGCGACGGCGATTGCTTATGTGGCTGGGTTTTCGCTGGATTGTTTGCCTGTAAAATCGACGCAGCGTGTGGCGGCGGCGTTTTATTTTGGCTTGGAGACGGCAATGCGCGGTGGCGAAATGGTGACTTTGACTTGGGATAATGTGTTTTTGGATAGGCGTTTTGTGCATTTGCCTGATTCTAAAAATGGCTATGCTCGTGATGTGCCTTTGAGTTTGAAGGCGGTGGCGATTTTGAAATTATTGGCGCAGGTGCGTGAAAATGAGCGTGTGTTCAATATCACAAAGGGGTCGCTTGATGCGCTGTTTCGCAAATTGCGCGAACGCCCGGATTTGGGCGATGTGCATTTTCACGATAGTCGGCGCGAGGCTTTGACGCGGTTGGCGCAAATTTATTCGCCTATGGAGTTGGCGAAAATTTCGGGACACCGTGATTTGCGGATTTTGTTGAATACTTATTATGCGCCTAGGGCGGAGGATTTGGCGGCAAAAATGGACGGTTAGAATGCTCTAACCGCCCTGCCCTAGATTTTTGATAGTGATTTGAGATAGCTGATGACTTCGCCTGCTATCCAACGGCGACATTCGCGACCTTTGCCTGCTTTGCTGATTTTAATGGGACGCGGAAAATCGGGTCGGGCGACAATGTCGGTGTAGGTGTGGTGGTAGCTAAAATTGGTTAGCTGGGCGATGTCTTGGGTGGTCAGCAAGGTGGTGGATTTTTCGGTTAGCGTGGACAGCCATGTTTTTTGTTGGCTTTGGGCTAGCTGTTCTATGCACTTGATGAGTTCTTGCGCGGTGGTTTCGGTTAGCTGCATTTTTGCTTACTCCTGTGGTTGGGGCATTGGGACGGTTTGTTGGGCTGCTTGCCAGCCTATCCATGCGTAATCTATGCTGATGTCTTGATATTGCTGCTCTGCTTCATCAAATTGCAAACGGTCGTCGTTGCCAATGCTGCGTTGCCAGTTTTCAAATGCTTGTCTCATTTCGTTTTCCTTTTCATGCTAATTTAACCTGTGCCAAGCGGTTGCTGATGGCTGCTTCGCGTTTGCCAAAGTTGGCGGTTAAGCTCAATGCGGTTTTGTTTTCAAACGGTGTGATGTATTTGGTTTTGGCAACCGCGCAGGCGTTGGCTAGTGCGCCCAATACACTCCATCGTTTGTATGTTTTGTGGCGCAAATCGCTTATGCTGTGCGGCACAGGCATGCCTATACTTTGGTCATCGCATTCGGCTATGCGGTAGACGCACAAAGCAGCCTGCAAAATTTGTCGGCGAAATGCTTCGATTTTTTCTTTGCCTTTGATGCCTGCTTGTTTGAGTGCGTCTTGCCATTTCATGCCACTGGCGATGTTGATGAAGCCTGTGGTGGCTTGGTGGCTGCATTCGTGAAAGCTTAAATAATAGGCATAAATTTGCACGCCCATGCTGTAATGACTTGCTTGGGTTTGAGTGTCTTTGGGTAAGCCTTTCATGATGGCGTAGCCGATGTCAATCATGTCTAAAAGGGGCTGCAACAAGGCGCGGCGTTGGTTGGGGCTTTGGTCGCGTGTGCTGGGTTCTTGTTGCAGGGCTTGTTGGGCTTGGTCTAACACGTTTGTGAACCATGTGTCTTCATCATATAAGGCTACGCATATGCTTAACACACGGTGCAGTTGCTGGAAGTAGCCGTTGTGGACAAAACAGTCGCGACAATAAACAAGTTCGTTGTATTTGGCATCGGCTTTTTTGACGGCAGCAATGGCATCTTCATGGCTAAAACATTCGCGTGTGTCGTCAATTAAATATTGGCGATAGGCTTTTTGTTTTGCGCTGATACGTGGGGCGTTTTGTTGTCGTTGTTTGATTTGTTGCTTGGTCAATGGCTTGGATTTTAAGACGCGTTGCATTTGCTTAATGGCTTTGGCTTGCTTTTGGGCTGTGCGGATTTGTTTTAGGCTGGGTTGTTGGGTCATGATTTTTTGCTTTCGTTTTTCTGCATTTCAATCGCCATGTCTATTGCTGCTCGAATATCGTGTAGGTTCATCATTTTTACGCATTCGCGCGGTAGCCAAATATTGGCGATTTGCTGCTCTTTGTCTGCGATAAAATCTAAACGCACGGTATCGGGGTGCTTGACTGGTTGCAGGCTGCTTTGTGGGACTTGCAGCGTGTCTATTCTTGTCGCAAAGATAAACGCGACAACGGCAAATGGTTCGTCAATGTGTGGGCTGCTTGTGTAGAAGATTACGCCGTCGCCGTGTCTTTCGTGGTACACTTTTTTAATTTGCTTGGGAACAGGTTCAAAAATTTGAGCAGGGCTGGCTTGCTGCGGCTTAAATTTGCGTTTGGGTAAAAATAAATCAGCTACGGCTTGCATGATTGTTGTCCTGTTTACGGTAGAGTTTTTTCATGGCGCAACGTGTCCAGTTTCGGCGTTGGGCGGCACGTTGCGCGGTTTGGTTGGATTTACGCATTTTCGGGCTGTCTATTTAATCCGCAAGCCTTCGCTCTGCACCAAGCGCGCGCCTTGTACGTCAATGCCTGATTGCAAGGCTTCTTTAATCGCGCTTTTGCTGACTTCTCGCTTGAAACTGCAATAGTCATCAGGGATTTGCATTTCATCGTAAATTTCTACGCTTGGGGGATTTTTGGCAATCTTGGCGGTAAATGTGCCGTTGTTAGCTTTAATCGTTTTAATATGTGCAGCTTGCATATTGCGTAGCAAATAGGCTTTCAGGCTGTCAGCCTGGTTTTTTAGAACTTTGCGGCGAGCATTCATGGCTTTGATGTGTAAATCTAACGCGTTTAGCTCGGCTTCTTGATTCAGCCAATAGCCAACAACACTTTGGGCTTTTTCGTCAAACTGTCCGATGACGGCTTCTAGGGTGTCTTGCCGTTCGGTGTCGCTGTCAAAGTGGTGGTTGAGTACCGCTTGAATATCTGCGGTGCATTCGTAGAGTTTCATGGCTCTCTCCTGTTGATAAAGGTTAAATGGTGGGGTTTTAAATGGATTTCAGGCTGCTTTTGGTGGTTAAAAGGGAATGTCGTCTTCAACATCATCAAGCGGTTCTACTGTACCGTTTTCTTCACGCTGTTGCGGTGGTGTGGGTGGGGTAGGTGCTTCTACGCCTGCGTGCCATTGGGCATATTCAGGGCTGTTTTTAATCTGTTCTTTAACTTTTTCATTCAGCTTTTCAAATAGTTCCCAATTTGGAATGGCTAAATCAAAGGCGTATTGTTCGTTCACGGTGGGGGTGGGGTGTACGATTTCAGCTTGTTGCTGATTGAGCCGATGTTGGCGTAGGTTTTTGTTTTGTCTGCGCTTTACTCGTGAACAATAGACAGCAAACAGGTTTTGCCTAAAATATTGGCTAAATTGAATGCGGATTTTTCTTCTTCTGTGAAATCACGTCCGCGCCATGATTTTAGGTCGTTGGCTAGCTGACTTTTGCTGTGCATGGAAGCTGTATAGCGTTTGCTGACAATCATGGGTTTCCCGTCTTCTGTTAGTAATTCAGTGTCGCCGTCTGTGTGAATTTCCCACTGAATGAGAATTTTGGGCTGCATTTTGATTTCATTCTGAAACTCGGTCTTTTGTGTGCCCAAATCGATAATGCGAATAACGGTGCCGTGATGTGTGCCTACTGGTACGGGTTTAAAATTGCTTTCTTGGGTTGCGGTTAAAGTTAAGGACATTTTCGGTCTCCAATCGGTTAAAAAATTTTCGGTCTCACAGATACCGTCTGTGGGCGGTTTTGGCAGTTTTCAGGCTGCTTTAAAAGGGCGTGTCGTACATGGGTTCGCCGCTTGGCTTGTAATCTGTTATGAACGGCAGGTTGTCTTCATTTGAGTTGTTGTACGCTTCCCAGTACATTGGGTCGTGTTCAATTGGTTGCTGACATTGTGTGAACCAATCATCGTAGTTATTCATGACATTGCTCCTGTGGTTGAAATAAAAAATCACACACTGAAACGGTATTAAACTGGGTTTAATACCGCTTGGATTTGTGATTTCAGGCTGCTTTTGCTGGCACAAAATCGTCGTAACCAAACAATGTCAGCATTGAATACAATTCGTTGGCTTCCTGCTCATCTAACGTCATTTCGCACCACCCTTTTTTTAGGGTTATGCTGCTTTGCTTATTCATAAACCACTCCTGCCATTGGATTTTTTCCCAAACTTGCGCCAGTGCTAACGCTGCTTTTTCTTGGTGGCATAGGTCGTTTAATCGTTGCAATGCTGGGGCTAAATCGCTGTTTACATACCAATCAATCGGGATTTGACGGCGGTTGTCGCAATCGTAGGTTTTGAGTGCAATGTGGTATTGCGGTTTTAGCATGGGCTTGGCTTTGACGTTGTAGCTAGCAGCTAAGCCAACTGCTAATACTACGCCTGCAATAAAGCCGCTTATTGCTTCTTTGCTGGGTAATAATGCTTTTAATTGTGTGATGTTTGGGTGTTTCATGTTGCTCCCTTTGTAAGCGGTTAAAAATCTACTTATTCGCAGCAACTTGGTTAAATTGCTGCTGTAAATAGGCTTTTAGACACGTAAAAAACTTTCAATGGCTTTGAATACTTGGTTGATGTGCAAAAACTGATTGCTGTTGTCTGCTAAATCAAACTTGATTTCTGTACCGTTTAAATCAAACCATGCTTCGCGCGTCTGAGGGTCGAAAATGCCGTTGATGTTGCTGTGCTGCGCTTTCAGGCTGCTTAATTTGGCGCGGAATGCGTCGTCTAGCTGCATTTCTTCGTGGTTCATCTCAAAATCTCCCTAATCCGTATTCTGCTAATTGGTTTTGATGAAACTTGCGACCCATTTCCACCGCCATATCGGCAATGGCACAAATGGCTTCATCTTCGTCTTCGAATGGGTCGGCTTTGTCTTCTGCGATGGCTTTTTCAAAGTATCGCGCTGCCTGCGCCCAGTATTGGGCTACTGTGCAGTTGTAGGCATCTTCTTCTAGCTGCCAGTAGTCTAAGTCGTCTAAATCGCCTGCGTTGCGTGGTTGATATGCTTCAGGCAATGGCAGATTGGCTACTTTGCTTAGCATGTTTTCGCTCCTTGATGAATTTCTGCGCCTCTATCAGATGCTTCATTCTTTCGTGATGAGCTTTGTCTGCGCATGCGTGACACAATTTACGACTGACTTTCTTTGCGGTGTTGTATTGCTTGCCGCATTGCTGACAGGTGTGCTTATTGGCTACTTTGCTTAGCATGTTTTCGCTCCTTGGTGAATTTCTGCACATGATGTTCTCCTGATTTATTCGTCCCAGCCACCTGTTTCGCCTGATGCGATAACGTCGGCGTAAAAAGCTTCTGCTACTGCACGGACGACTTTGCTGTATCGGGTTTTGTATTCGCTTTCGGCTTTGGCGCAAAATTCGTCCAGCGTGCCAACAAAGCAGCCTGCACGGATTAGCAAGCCTTTGGTGTGGACGATGATTTGTATTTGTCGCCCTGAACCGTCTACGTTTGCCATGGTCATGAAGTTGATGACTTCAACCCCTTCCATTTTTAGCCATTTGCCGAATTTGAATGAGCTGCCCAGCTTGTTGCAGTTGCCTAGCTTGTTGTAGTCGCCCAGCGTGTTGTTGTCGCCAAAATTGTGATTATTCGTTGTCATGCTTGATTGCCTTTTGTGTTGGGGTGGGCGTGTTGCCCACCGTGTGGTTTAACTGGCTACAACTTCCACTTCGCCTTGGTTGCCGCGATAGCATTTTGCGATGTAGGCTTTTGCTTCTTTGATGTTTTTGCACAAAATCGGTTTGATGTCGCTGGCGATTGAGCCGTTTGCCTGTCTGCGCCAAAAAGCCAATTTGCCTTTTTCAAAACTTGCTACTGGAAAAGTGCCTGCTTGGGTGATGATGGATAGTGTTTTCATTTTGTTTACCCTTTCGTGTGGCGTTGTTAATTTGTTATATTTTACGTGTTATTTTTCTAACCACTTGATTTGCAATCAAACAAATTTAGGCATAAAAAAGCCCATTCAACCTTGTGGCGGAATGGGGGCGCAAAAAAGCAGCCTGCACTTTGGATTGCAGGCTGCTTAAATCGGGTGATTAAATTTCAATATCAGCATGTCGGAATTTCCGACATGCTTCTTGGAAAGGCTGTGCAAAATACTTATTGATTAAGCGGCGGCTTCTTCATAGTCGCGCAAATATTCTGCTTCTGCCACGTCATCGGTAAAGTCTAACGATAACTGAATATTGCTGCTTTTTTTCTCATTACATACATCAACATCGGTTTTTAATTGGAAGCAATCTCCAACAATTTGCTGACGGCGTTGTGAAAAGGCTTTTTCAAAATGGTTTACAGGAACGTTGGGGTCGTCCATGTCTGCCCATAAAGTGCGCTGTTTGCCATTGACAGATTCTTTTACAGCATGTTTAGCGCGATAGCGTTTCCCTGCTGGGTCGGTACGAACTTCTTCACGGAAATGACGTGAAAAGTCTTTAGCAGCTAAATTAATTTCATCTTGATAATTGGGTTTGTATAAGCCTTGGCTTATTGCCCAACCTGCTAAATCATGGCTGTCGATAATGCCGTTTGTAATGCCTTTGGCTTGTGTGTATTGTTCAACAATATGGTTTATTTCGTTTTTCTTGGCACTCATTTTATTCAACCTCATAAGTTAAGCCCCAACCATCATAGGTTGAGCCGTTTAAGATAAATGAACGAATAGGGATAAGGTGCTTGCGTAGCTGTTGGTATTTGCCTGTTCGGTTGTGCAACTGCCCCACTACTAATCCGATGTGAATTTTATTAACTCCTGCAAAGGCTTTGATTTTTTGCTCGGAAAATAAATAAGCTCCTGCGCGGATAATGTAGCTGTCTAGTTTTTGGCTGGGTACGCAAAAATCCGCCGCAGCTTGGTTGGCTCGTTGCTCTTCGGGTGGTAGCGTATTGCTGTCTATGCCAATATCTTCATCTAAAATAGGTGTGGATTTGCCGTCGCCTTGTAAAACGTGTTCCAACTCGTGGCGTAGAGTAAACCAAAAATTGTCTATGCGGTCGTATCGTAGGGTTAAGCCAATGACGGGGGTTTGCTCGTCCAACCAAAAGCATACGGCATCTAATTTGCTATTGGGCAAACTTTCTACCAATACAAAACGGATACCGCTTTCTGACAAAATGCGTGGCACATGGCGGATTTCTTCGGGTGAGAGTAGTAAAGCGGAGAGTTGTTCAATCGCTTTTTTTGCTGCCTGAATACTGAATTTGTCTGTGGTAATTTGCGCTTTTGCAAGCTGTTTGACACGGTGCAGCCATGCTAAATTGACTGCGCTAATGGGTTGCATATAAGCAGCGGTGTTTTGTTTGGCTGCAAATTGGAAGGCGCAAGGTTGATGAATCTGGTCGATTTGGAAAAATGCTTTTATGGCGTTTTCTAAATCGTCCAAAGTTTCTCCTGCTTGAATCCAACCACGTTTGAGCATATCTTTGATAGGGTAGTTTTGATACAAAGCGGCACGGCGTGGGATATCAGCGTATTTATCGCTTTCTGCCGCTAAAAGCGAAAGCTGATAGCGCGATTGCAAATTAAGCCATGTTTCGGCTGAAATACCCAAAGCATAGGAAAGCTGCATGGCGGTGTCGGCAGTAATCCCCATTTTGCCTGTGATGATTTGGTTAATGGTTTTAGGTGGGCGGTTAATGATGTCGGCAAGGTCGTTTTGCGTCCAGCCTCGTGCGGCTAATTCGCTTTTTAAAATGATGCCTGCATGTATTGGCTCGGCTGATGATAATGAATTCATGATTCTGCTTTGATGATGTCTATTAAATGGATTTGCCCTTCTGCGTCTATCTCTAGGGCTAATCGGTGTTTTTGGTCTATTTTGACGCTGTACGGTGACTGATTAGATAGGTTGAGAAAGGCTGCTGCGTGTAAATCATTTAAGCTGTGGGCGGATAAAATATATTGCACAGCAAAGCGATAGGATTGTGTAGCTCTTACACCTAAATCGCCTTGAAAATATTTATCGCAAAATAGCAAACGCAAATAATCATTTTTAAAGTTTACTTGCATTGACTTCCTTTCTATTTTCTCAAAATTTACACTTTGTGTAAATCTGTTATTTTAAGATTTTCAGGCTGCTTTATGGCGGAATGGGGGCGCAAAAAAGCAGCCTGCACTCAATACAATTTAACCTTTTCTTTGACAACACCCAAAATGCGGTCGTTTTCTTTGATTTGCAGATAGGGGTAGTTGCTATTGAGTGGGCGCAACATGGGGCGACTGCCGTCAAACACCAGTTGCTTGAATGTGGTTTCGTTATCGTGCAAGGCAATGACAAAGCTGCCTGCGCGTGGTTCGCCGTGTGGGTCGATCACGATAATATCGCCTTCGGTGAATTCGGGCTGCATGCTGTCACCGCGAACGCGCAGGGCATAGCCGTCTTTGCCTAGCTTGGTGCGACAAACAATGTATTCCAAGTCGTCATCGTCAAACAGCTCTACTGGTTGCCAAGAACCAGCCTGCACCCATGAAATGACGGGAACGCTATATAAAGGTGTGGGCATTTCGGACACGTTGGGGAGTGAGGGCTGCTTTTGCGCTGGCTCTACGCCATCTACCAAATATTCAACAGTAGTTTGCAGCGCGTGTGCAAGTTCAAGAATTTTGGTAGAACTTTTATTGCGCCCATTTTCAATCTGACCAATTGTGCTTTGTGGCACGCCTGCCAATTTCCCCAATGCCGCTTGGCTCAACCCCAATTCTAAACGGCGATTTTTTACTCTCTCGTTAAAGCTCATCACAAATCCTTTCAAATTATTACGATTGTAATCATTTATAAAAACACATTGGTGTTTGACAATAAATCACAAATGTTATTAAAATAGCTGAACTTTTAATAAGAAGGTGATTTATGAATTGGCAAAAATCCATTCAAGATTTAATTGATGCTGGATTCTCGCAATCTGAAATTGCTTCATTTGTTGGCTGTTCTCAACCGCTAATCAATGCTTTATTGCACGGCAAACGCGGCAAAAGACTGTCGTTCAAAATTGCACAAAACATTCTTTATATGAATGAAAAATTACAGCGTGGAGAATTAAGCCGTGCATCAAATTAGGTTTTCAACATGACTAAATTATCCCCCAAACAAGCCGCAACTGCTCGCAATAACGAAAGACTGGTCTTGCGCCATCTTGCTGCCTTGTCGCAAAAAGGTTTAAGCGATGCCATGGGTTGGAGTGAAAGCAAAGTGAGCCGCATGAAAGACGGCGAATTGGAAGATTTGTGCGCGGCATTGGCTGCGCTGGATTTGAAAATCGTACCGATTGATGCGTGTGTGGTTACACCGCACGAACGCAAATTTATGGCGGAGCAGATGATTTTGCATTATCAGCGTGTGCTAGATGATGAGTGAAAAAAACGCCCTGAATGCACAAGGCAAACAGGGCAAGTGAGTTATGTTTAAGAAAGGTAATTATGCAACCGATTAACCCAAAAGACAAGCCCTATCCGTTTAAAAAGGGAAGCCAATGCGACCGCATTGTGCAGTATTTGCTCACGGGTAGGCGGATTCGCAATTATGAAATTCGTGAGAAATTTCGCTGCTTGTCGCACACGGTGCGAATTAGCGAAATTCGGGCGCATGGCTTTGCTGTGCAGGCGGTTTTGGTGGATAGAGAGCAGGGTATTTTTGAGTATTGGCTGCCACAAGTGGAGGGCGAAAAGTGAGTATTTTTATTACACTCGTACCGTTGGAAACGGCAGCCGTTGGTCTAAACAATGAACCGAAAAATACCAATGCGGTAGCAAATGGGTTGATGTCCCTGCCAAAGACTAATTCAGAAGGACTGTGAAGGATGGTAATTGACTATAACGCTCTTTTGCAGCAATGCACTAACGGCGTACACCCCCAAATCATGCACGGGATTATTAGAACCTGTATTCACAAACAACTATTTGATAAATTTTAATATTTGTGAAATATACCCTAGGGGCTATTGACAATTCAAAAGAAGAGGCAAAGGATTTAAGATATTGTTTCCACACAACCATCCTAAACCTTTGCCATGTCCCGAAACACGCTTACAAATGAAACATGGTCAAGACTGTTACCTATTTTGAAACAGCTTGGCATTTATCGCAAGAAAAATTTAC
>NZ_FOJK01000044.1 GCF_900111845.1 Kingella kingae ATCC 23330
CGGTATTGCGCCCATTATGCCTTTGCTGGAAATGATAGGGGCTGGCTGGAAAGGTTTATTTGATTTGGCTGTGGCATTTGTGCAGCCGATTATCGCGTGGTTTCGTGAGCTGGGTTTGGTTAGCGATAGCACGGCACAAAAAGCCCAAGGTTTTGGCTATTACGTCGGCGCAATGCTGGGCAGCCTATTTGGCAGCGTTATCACAATCGGTCAGATGATTATTTCAGGCTGGCAGATGATTTTTGACGGTGTTTTTTCGTTAGTGTCATCTTTGTGTGAAACGATTAAAGCTGTTTGGAACGGCGGTTTAACAGGCATTTTAGCCTTAATTATGAGCTGGTCGCCACTGGCTTCATTTGTCGCGGTCTTTTCAGGCTTGTTTGCGTGGTTTGCAGGGCTGCCTGCTACCTTTGCCGCGTATGGCGGCATGATGATTGACGGTTTAGTCAATGGCATTAAATCCAAAATTGGTGCGGCGGTTGGCGCGGTGCAAAGTTTGGCGACACGGATTAAGGGCGCGTTTACCAGTCCAAAATCTATGGACATTCACTCCCCCAGCCGAGTGTTTAGGAGCTACGGCGGCTACATTACCGAAGGTTTGGCATTGGGCGTGAATAGCGGCGCAGCGCAACCATTAAACCGCATTGGGCAACTTGCAGGCAGCTTGAAAGAGCGGTTTGCAGGGCGAATGCGTGGCTTTAATAGCGACTTATCCGCTCGCTTATCCGCCAATGCCGACACGCTCACCCAAGCGCGAAGCACCGCAGTCGCACAATCCACCGCCAATGCCAACAGCGCAATCACAATTCACTTCAACCCAACCATCAACGCGCAAGGCGGTAATCTGCAACAAATTGAAACCGCGTTACAAATGAGTTTGCGCGAATTTGAAGAATTATTTAAACGCATGATGGCGGATAAAGCACGGAGGGCATATTGATGTTTGCACAATTAGGCGATGTCCGTTTTGAGCTATTAAACAGCTTTACCAGCCTAGAAGAAACGCACCACACCCAATTTGCCAAACACGAGGTACTCAAAGGCAGACCGCGTTTGCAAGCGATGGGTAATGATTTGACCGAGTTACGGTTCGGCATCAAATTGCATTGGAAACTGGGCGATGTGGACACGGCATACAAGGGCTTGATTGCCGCCAAAGAAGCGCAAAAAGCCGTGTCGTTGGTGTACGGTTCAGGGCGGTTTGCAGGCTGGTTTGTGATTGAGCGGCTAACCAGTCGCACCACGATGATGGACGAGCAAGGGCGCACCGCAGCGCGTGAAATAGATGTAGAGCTAACCGAATTTGTCGGTGACCCAAACAATCCATTGCCTACGCCAGCCATTCTTTCAGGCAGCCAAACCCCACTCATGGCAATGCTGCCTGAAAGCGTGCGTAGTCAAGTGTCGGACGTGGTGGTGGCGGTGGAGACAGGGGTCAAAATCTATCACGCCGTAGAAGACCAAATCGGCGAAGTGCAAAGCATTATTCAGGCTGCCAAAGAATTGAAAAACGACCCAGCAGGGGTCATCAATCTTGTCGGCGACAGTTTAGGCATTGCCAACGGCGCACTCGGCAAACTGCCTGAAATCACATCGCTATTGGGCGATTTATCAGGTGCGGCAGAGTTTACCGCCCAAGCTAGCCTAGCCACACACCAACTGGGCAGCGCAGTCGGGCATTTACGCGCAGGCTATGAAAGCGGCACGGTAGGCGATTGGTTGGTTTCAGGCAGCAATGCGATTGATGAAGCAGCCGAAAGCATGAGCAACGGTGCAGCAGCCGTGCAAACCTTAACCGCGTTTCTAGCCATAAGGGGAGACAGCTAAATGAACGGCGTTTTAATCTACACCACGCGAGACGGCGACCGTTGGGACACCATTGCGCACAAGCATTATGGCAATGCGCTAATGATAAGCGGTTTAATTGCCGCCAATCCCCATTTACCACTTGCCGAACAATTTAAAAGCGGTTTGACCGTGTTTGTGCCCGTGTTGGACAGCAAACCCAAAAACAGTCAGGAGCAATTACCGCCATGGATGCATTAGGATTTTTAAATGCCCTTTCAGGCAGTAAAGCAAGCAGCCTGCACCCTGTAACCGCCCCCGATTTCCTGCTAACCTACGAACAAAAAGACATCACAGCCGACATCGCGCCCTATCTGTTATCGTTTACTTACACGGATTATTTGAGCGACCAGTCGGACGAACTGCAAGTGAGTTTTGAAGACGTGGACGGGCGTTGGTTGCGAACATGGTATCCCAACCAAGGCGACAGTTTGAGTTTATCTTGCGGCGACCAGTTCACAGGTCTTGTGAACTGGGGCAGTTTTGAGATTGCCGAATTGGAATACGAACACAGCAAAAGCGGTGGCAGTATCATCCATTTAAAAGCATTAAGCACAGGCATTACCAAAGCCAATCGCACCCTACAAGCCAAAGCCTACGAAAACACGACACTAGCCCAAATCGTCCGCCTGATTGCCAAACGGCTAAAACTATCGGTAACAGGCACGGTGGCAGACATCAAAATCCAGCGCGTAACCCAATATCAAGAGCGCGATGTAGAATTTCTCACGCGATTGGCAAAAGAATACGGACACAGTTTCAAAATTGTGGGCAAGACTTTGGTGTTTACCAGCCGTGCTGAATTGGTCGGACAAAAAGCCGTTGCCGTGATTGATTTTGCCGATGTGTTGCGGATTCGTTTGCGTGATTTGATTAAGGGCGTACCGCAAGCGGTGGAAGTGCAAACCTACGACCAAAAGAAAAAACAAACCCGAAAAACCACCAAAAAAGGCAAGCCGCGCCGTCCGAAAAAGAAACGCCAAACCACCAGCGACACCTTGAAAATCGTTGCCAACAAAGGCGAAAGCCCCGAGCAAACCGAACACCGCGCCCAAGCTGCTTTGGACAACGCGCAAGATGAGCAAAATTCAGGCAGCCTGACGGTGGTGGGTAACGCTTTGTTGGTAGCAGGGCAAATGGTGGAGCTGCAAAATTTTGGGCAATTTAGTGGGCGATATTTGGTTAAACAAGCGCGACATGATTTCAGCAAACGCGGTTACACAACTGAATTAGAAGTAAAGATGATTGAATACCTTGACGAAAATACGGAGAACGCGAATGCAAACGCATGATTTTGGCGCAACCTTGCAATTTGGCACAGTTGCCGAAGTGGACGACAAAAAACACGCCGTGCGTGTGGATTTGCCAGCCTTGGAAAATTTGCAAACCGATTGGCTGCCTGTGATTACACTTGGTGCAGGTGGCAACCAATTTTATTGTTTGCCCGATGTGGGTGCATTGGTAGTGTGCGTGTTGGACGCTCGCGGCGAAAGCGGCGTGTGTCTCGGGGCGATTTACAACGATGCCGACCCTGTGCCAGCGACCAGCCGTGATATTCATGTGTTGCAATACACCAACGGCACGCGCATTCAGCACAACCGCAAAACGGGCGATATTTTGATTAAGACCAGTGGCACGGTTACGATTGATGCCGATTGTGTGATACAAAAAACGCTGGCGGTAAATGGCTTGCTGACTTACACGGCTGGTA
>NZ_FOJK01000038.1 GCF_900111845.1 Kingella kingae ATCC 23330
CGGTATTGCGCCCATTATGCCTTTGCTGGAAATGATAGGGGCTGGCTGGAAAGGTTTATTTGATTTGGCTGTGGCATTTGTGCAGCCGATTATCGCGTGGTTTCGTGAGCTGGGTTTGGTTAGCGATGAAACGGCGCAAAAATCGCAAAGCATTGGCTATTTTTTTGGCGCGATGTTGGGAACACTACTGGGGAATGTTCAAGCGATTGGCGGTGCGATTATCAACGGTTGGCGCATGATTTTTGATAGCCTGTTTAATGTGGTCTTTATGGTTATTGAACAGGTTAAATCCGTATGGCAAGGCGGATTAAGCAACATGGTTGCGCTGGTAATGAACTGGTCTATTTTGGGCGCAATCCGTGCCATTTTGAATGCGATTGCGGCATTGTTTGGCGGCGAAGTAGGCAGATGGGCAAGCTACGGCGCAAACATGATTGACGGCTTGATTAACGGCATTTCGGCTGGCATTGGACGCGTGGTTGCAATGGCGCAAAATTTGGCAGCGCGTGTGAAAGGTGCATTTACAGGCGCAATGCAAATTCATTCTCCCAGCCGTGTTTTCCGCTCGTATGGCGGATTTATGACCGAAGGCTTGGCGATTGGCGTAAACAAAAGCGCGGATAAGCCCATTGGCAAAATCCGCCAACTGGCAAGTAACCTAAAAAACCGTTTTGCCGAACGAATGAGCGGTTTTCGCAGCGATTTGTCGGCGCGGCTATCTGCCAATGCGGATAATTTAAGCCAAGCGCGAGCCGAATACAGCCAAGCACAATTCAACAATGGCGGTGCAATGACCATTCATTTCAACCCCACGATTAACATCAATGGTGGCGGTAATATGTCCGCACAAATGCAGCAAGGTTTACAAATGTCATTGTACGAATTTGAAAAAACGCTTGAACGTATGATGGCAGAAAAAATACGGAGGGCTTATTGATGTTTGCACAACTGGGCGATGTGAAATTTGAATTATTGAACAGTTTCACGACTCTTGAAGAAACCCACGCCGCCACTTTCGCCAAACACGATGTGTTGAAAGGCAGACCGCGTTTGCAAGCGATGGGTAATGATTTGACCGAGTTACGGTTCGGCATCAAATTGCATTGGAAACTGGGCGATGTGGACACGGCATACAAGGGCTTGATTGCCGCCAAAGAAGTCCAGCAAGCGGTAAGTTTGGTGTACGGTTCTGGGCGATTTGTCGGCTGGTTTGTGATTGAACGGCTGACCAGTCGCACCACGCAAATGGACGGCAATGGTCGCACGGCAGCGCGTGAATTGGACATTGAACTGACCGAATTTGTGGGCGACCCAAATAACCCACTTCCCACACCCGCAATTATTTCAGGCAGCCAAAATCCATTATTGGCAATGCTGCCTGAAAGCGCGAAAAGCCAAGTTTCGCCAATCGTAGAGAATGTGCAAAAAGCCGTGAAAGTCTATCGCACGGTGGAAAAAGAGATTGACGAAGCACAACGCTTGTTTCAGGCTGCCAAAGAGTTGCGCCATGACCCAGCAGGCGCATTGCATATTGTGGGTGATGTATTGGGTGTGGCAAGTGGTGCGTTGGGCAAATTAAACACACTGCCTGAAATCACCGCAAAATTGGGCGATTTAAAAGGCGTAGCCGAATTCGCACTACAAAGTAGCCAAGCGGCTTCGCAGCTGGGTAACGCGGTCGGTGAACTTCGTGCAGGATTTGACAGTGGCAATGTAGGAGATTGGCTAAATAACGGTGCAAACGCGATAGATGCTGCCGCTGAAAGTCTGCAAAACGGCACAGCAGCCGTGCAAGGTTTAATCGCATGGATTGCGACACGAAAGGATGCAACATGAACGGCGTTTTAATTTACACCACGCTCGATGGCGACCGTTGGGACACGATTGCGCATAAGCATTATGGCACCGCTTTTGAGATTGACCGCTTGATTGCAGCTAATCCGCATTTGCCGTTTGCGGAACAGTTTGAAAGCGGCTTGACCGTGTTTATCCCCGTCATACAGCAAAAAATACAACGTAATCAGGAGAAAATGCCGCCATGGTTGAGATAATGAATTTACTTTCAGGCAGCCTGAAAAGCGAAAACCAGCACCCCGTTACACGCCCTGATTTTGTTTTGCAATACGAACAAAAAGACATCACAGCCGACATCGCGCCCTATCTGTTATCGTTTACTTACACGGATTATTTGGGTGAACAGTCAGATGAATTGCAGGTTGAATTTGAAGATACGGACAGGCGTTGGTTGCATTCATGGTTTCCCGAACAAGGGGATAAATTGAGTTTGTCGGCTGGCGACCAGTTCACAGGCTTGATTAACTGGGGTAACTTTGAAATTGCGGAGATTGAATGGGAGCGCAGTCAAAACGGCGGCGACAGAGTAACACTCAAAGCATTAAGCACAGGCATTACCAAAGCCAATCGTACCCTAAAAGCCAAAGCCTATGAAAATACCACGTTGGCGGCGATTGTCCGAATGGTAGCCAAACGACTGAAATTAAACGTTTCAGGCAGCGTGGCGGACATCAAAATCCAACGCGTTACCCAATATCAAGAACGCGATATTGAATTTCTTACCCGATTGGCACATGAATATGGGCATACATTCAAAATTGTCGGCAACAAAACGCTTGTATTTGAAAGTCGTAAACAATTGGTAGAACGCAAAGCGGTGGCTATCTTGCAGCCTGAAAACTTAATCCGTATCCGATTGCGAGATGCGATTAAAAACGTTCCAACTGCTGTGGAAGTATCTAGTTTTAACCACAAAACCAAAAAAACCGTTCAGTCCACGAAAAAGACAAAATCGCGGCGTCAATCGCGAAAGAAACCAGCTAAACGCCCGACCACAAGCGATATGCTTAAAATTGTGGCACGTAGTGGCGAAAGTCAAGCGCAATTAAACCGCCGCGCCCAAGCTGCACTAGACAACGCGCAGGATGAACAATGCGCAGGCAGCGTGTCGTTGTTTGGTCATGCTTTATTGGTGGCGGGGCAGACGGTGCAATTAGTCAAAATAGGACATTTTTCAGGGAAATATTTGGTCAAACAAGCGCGACATGATTACAGCCATTCACGTGGTTATACGACTGAATTGGAAGTCAAAATGATTGAATACATAGATGAAGATACGGAGCAGCAAAATGTTCAGGCAGCCTGAAAATCATGATTTTACCGCCACATTGCAATTTGGTACGGTTGCGGAAATTGACGATAAAAAACACGCTGTACGCGTGGTGCTGCCAGCATTGGAAAATCTGCAAACTGATTGGCTGCCCATGATTACGCTGGCGGCAGGTGGCAATCAGTTTTACTGTTTGCCTGACATGGGCGCGTTGGTGGTTTGCCTGTTGGACGCGCGTGGCGAAAGTGGCGTGTGTTTAGGCGCGATTTACAATGAGGCTGACCCTGTGCCAGCGACTAGCCGTGATTTGCACGTTTTGCAATATGCCAACGGCACGCGCATTCAGCACAATCGCAAGACTGGCGATGTACTCATCAAAACGAATGGAATGGTAACGATTGACGCGGATACCGTTGTTCAAAAAACACTCACGGTAAACGGCTTACTCACTTACACCGCAGGCATGGCAGGTTCGGGCGGTAGTGGTGCAGCTGCCACGATTTCAGGCAGCCTGAAAGCCACAGGCGATATTTCAGCAGGTGCCATTTCGTTACAAAATCACGTTCACACCGAACAAGGCGATGGGGCAAAAACCAGTTCAGCCGAATAAATCAAAACCGTCAAAATTCCTGACATCAGGAAATTTTGGCGGTTTTTGTTTTGTCTTTTTTAATCCGCATTAAAAGCCATTCAGGCAGCCCGAAAGCATAATTGACGCATGAACTACGAACACCCCATTTCCCAACATTGGCAGCTCGCACAAGGCGGTAACGGCATCACGCAAGGTGCGGACGACATTGATTTATGTATCCACAATATTTTGTCCACGCGCAAAGGCGCAGACGTATTACGCCCCAATTTCGGCTCAAACCATTTTGATTATTTGGACACGCCCGAAGACATCTTCGTGCCAAACGTGGTGCGTGAAATCACGCTGGCGATTCAAACATGGGAAAAACGAGCCGTAGCAGAACGCGTACGATTTAGCGGCAACGCCCCACACATCACGATGATTGTGGAATGGCGAATCGCGAACGACATCGCCAGCGAACTCTATCAAACCCAAATTTACGCAACAGGAACAGCAACATGAATGTGAGCGATTTAAAACGCGAAGAAGTCAAAATCGTGGACGACAACCCTGAAACGGTGTTGGCGGAAATGATTGCGGATTACGAATCACGCACAGGCAAAACGCTGCAACCTGCCCACATTGAACGCTTGCTGATTAACACATTCGCCTACCGCGAAACGCTCAACCGCCAGCAAATCAACGAAGCCTATCGGCAACAACATGTCCGTTTTGCCACAGGTTTGATGTTGGATTTATGCGGTGATGACGTGAATACGCCACGATTGGAAGCGTCTGCCGCTCGTTGCACGATACGGTTTCAGGCTGCCAATTTTAGCGGCGAAGTGAATATCCTAATCGGGACATTGGTATCCGTGGGCGATGTCGTTTTTAGCACGATTGAACAAGGTCAATTAAACACCAATCGCACCCAGCAAGATTTACAAGCAGCCTGCACTCAAACAGGCGAACGCGGCAATCCGTGAAATCGTGCGGCGTTTGGGTTTGGGTGAAATCAATCTTGTGGAAGGCTTAAATAGCAAACAGCACAACGCCAAAATCAGCCGAGACGGCAAATACGTTTACGGACACGCCGACCGCTGGGCGCATTACCGCATTGAATTAAACCAAACCATTACCAACGACCAAGCCGCTTTATTACGCAAAACACTACACGCTTTTGCACCAGCACGTTGCGTGTTGGCAGCATTGGATTTTCGTGCTGCTGCCCTGCGCCACAACGGCACAGCCCAGCGCGACGGCACATTCAACAAAGGAACTGCATAAATGGCAAATTTAAAAGAAACCCCAGTCTGGGAAGCAGGCGTTTACCAATGGGAAACATCCGACCCTGTGATGGGTGGTGAAAATGGCATTGACAATAAGCCCACACGCCAGCTCGCCAATCGCACATCATGGCTCAAAGCAGAAATGGCTCGCATTAACGATTTAATCCATGCAAACCAGCAAACAGCTACACAACAATTCGCACTCAAAACCACCACTATCACAGCAGGAGCAGGTTTAACTGGCGGTGGCGTGTTACGCGACAATCAAACTTTGTCATTGGGTAAACCGTCCAAAATCACAGCAACCACAACCAATTTAGCCGTTAGCAATACGCA
>NZ_FOJK01000042.1 GCF_900111845.1 Kingella kingae ATCC 23330
TTGGTATTTATATAAAATCAGGCACTTGGTAGAAAATGCTTTTGCACGATTAAAGCATTTTCGTGCGCTGGCAACACGGTACGATAAATTAAAACGTAATTATGAAAGTACCGTGTCATTAGCTTGTACTTTGATTTGGTTGAAATTATAGCTAAAATGTCATTAGCCCCTAGCGATGACTGAAAAAAACAGGTTGAGAAACAACTAATTATGTATAGAGATTTCAAAAATATGATGAATGAAGATGCCATTAGAGAAGTTGAAATCATCATGCGAATATTTAATTTAGCACCTGATAATTTAGAAAAAATTAAGTATTTGAATTGAGAACTTATTTTGCTGTAAATTTAAGCAATGTTTTTGTAAATATTTGCTATTTATAAAGCTTTATTATGAATATAGGTTAAAATGCAATAACCTGCCATCGTGGGATTGCTATTATGTTTTTTTGGGGAAAATTATCTAGTTTAGGTTACATTGGCATCTCTTTAATTATAGCTTCTTGCTTAGCTCCTTTGGATCAAGGGGAGAATCAATATAAATATTTTTATAAATATTAAAAAAAAAGAAATTAAATAAACATGAAGATATTTGTAAAAAAATAATTATATTCTGTTTTTTTATTGGGTTATGTTTGTTGTTATTTGACTTTTTAGTAAGTTAGGAGCATCTATAATGAGTGAGTGCAGAACATCATTAAAAGATAAATCAGGGGCAGAGTATTTAGAATATGCTGTTTTAGGGGCATCATTAGTTGCTGGCGCATATGGTAGAAGTATTGCTGGTTCAGTAGTATCAAAAATGGGTCATAATGCCATCAGGAATCAATTTGGTAATGTTACAAATGCTGGAAAAGCATATAGAAATGCATTAATTGAACAAGCAGGATGGGTTGCTAATGCTTCTGATTTATTGAATAAAATTCATAATGGTACGACACAGGAAGAAGATTACTTGCAATTAGCAAATACAAGTATTTCTACTTTATCTGGAGCTGGTCTGTTGATGGGCTTAGCTGCTCCTGCTGTAGCTGGACCATTGATGACAGCAGCTTTTGTAGGAAGTATCGCAATCGGAGTGTATACTTTTGTTAAAGAGATACAAAAACCAATCTGTGGACATGATGTCTAAAGATTACAAAAGGTTAAATAAAGACGGAAAAGCCCACGGCTACGACCCCTTAATCCTAAACCTAGACGGCAAAGGCATTCAAACTCTTGCCCCCCTCTTCTGTCAGCGCACGCTTCGACCACAACGCAGACGGTATTGCAACTGCTACGGGTTGGACAGCAGCAGGTAATGGTATTTTGGCATTGGATTTGGATAAAAACGGCAAAATTGATAGCGGTAAAGAAATTTTTGGTAATCATTCGGTTTTGTCTAATGGTACGGCAGCAGCACACGGTTATGCCGCATTGGCAGAATTAGACAGCAATGCCGATGGCATCATTAGCGCATTGGATGATGCTTTTAGCAGCCTGAAAGTATGGCAAGACATCAATCTAAAAGCCCCTAATTTACAGGGTTTAGGTCGCTTACGTGATTTGCGCCCGATTACGCTGAATTAACAAGTAATGTTAAATAGTTTTGATATTTCAGGCAGCCTGAAAGTTGATTGAAGTATCATAATTACGAAAATAAGAATAAGCCTCAAAGTTGTTGATCGCAATTTTAAATTATGATAAATTTTGTAAAATTTCTGTTACTGGGAGAGGTTAAAATGATGATGAAACTTGAAATGTGTTGGTGCAAGCCACCATACTATGCTTGCTATTTATATGAATTGTTAAATTTGCAATTTAATTTTATACAACAATTTTTATAATTGGATTTGATATGTCAAAAATTATATTGCTGATAATATCAATTATGGCATTAAATTCATGTTCTGAAAACCAGATATATCTATATAAAATACAATATGAAAATGGAAAGAAAAATTATACAATCTCATTCCCTATTCAAGTTAAGAAAAATGGTTATTTTTGTGCCTTCTTAAATATGCATAATTTACCTGAAAAAATTAAGGATGAAGCATTTGATTCTTATAGTATGTATGGGGATTTAAATAATAAAACAGTTTCTAGTATATCAATTTTTGATGAAAAAAGAAATATTATATATAAAAATCATAATTTTCATCTCGTGGTTGCACATGGTGGTAATGGATTATCTCTTCACCTTATGCCAAAGTGTATAAAATTAACAAAAAATAAATATGTTGTATTTATAAACATAAATAGTGAGGCACATGACTTTTTATTGGGAAATAAAAATAATAGTATTGAATTTACAGATTTACACTCTGGTAAATAATATTTTAGTTAACAGAAGGAGTTTTAAAATGGCATATACAGTAACCATAAATATTGCTGCGCCAAAAACAAAGTACGAGGACGGAGAACCATCTTTTGCAGGTCATATGTGGTATGAAGTTCATGATAGAAGTAATAATAAATCAAATAGCTATGGGTTTGCGCCTATTAAACATGGGGAAGCAGATGGTCCAGGTGAACCCAAATATGATGATTCCAGTAAATATCAGGGTAGATATTTTACAAAAACTATTGAAATAACGGAAGACCAATATAAAATACTAAATGATTTTGGGCGTTACCCTGAAAAGTATGGCTTTAATATGCACTATAATGCAGCTACAAATAGCTGTGTAGATTATACATGGAAGGCATTATATGCTGCAGGATTTAAGCTAAAAAAGACAGCAGATTATCCAACTACTGGATTTGAAGGTAAATTATATCCACATAATAATATAGACCCATTAAAACACCTTATAAATCCCAAAATTCCAAATCAAGACCCCAAATGGCAATTGCCTTGGTATCCTGATAATGGGTATCAATGTTTAGCTCCATGGATTATTCCAACTAGTCGCTCTAACAAAGCCCACGGCTACGACCCCTTAATCCTAGACCTAGGCAGTAACGGCATCGAAACCATCTCTGTTGCAGGTTTTTCAGGCAGCTTATTTGACCATAACAATGACGGTATTCGCACTGCTACAGGTTGGGTATCGGCTGATGATGGTTTGCTTGTGCGCGATTTAAACGGAAATGGTTTGATTGATAATGGTAATGAATTATTTGGTAACAATACACGTTTAGCTAATGGACAAAATGCGGCTCATGGTTATGCTGCATTAGCCGAATTAGACAGCAACAATGATGGTAAAGTAAATGCTTTGGATAAGGCATTCAATGAATTAAGAGTATGGATAGATGCTAATAGCGATGGTATTAGTCAAGTAAGCGAATTGCATACTCTAATGAGTTTAGATATTCAATCTCTTAATCTAGAACATCAAGAAAATAGCAAAGATTTAGGCAATGGCAACCGTTTAACCCATATTGGTAGCTACACTAAAATAGATGGTACAACTAGTGAAATGGGCGATGTAGAATTTGCTAGCAACAGTTTGTA